>JAUHYW010000124.1 GCA_030426085.1 bacterium
TGAGGGCGAAGGCGAAGGCGAAGGAGAGGGCGAAGGCGAAGGTGAGGGCGAAGGCGAAGGAGAGGGTGAGGGCGAAGGCGAGGGTGAGGGCGAAGGCGAAGGTGAGGGCGAGGGCGAAGGTGAGGGCGAGGGCGAAGGCGAAGGTGAGGGCGAAGGCGAAGGAGAGGGTGAGGGCGAAGGCGAGGGTGAGGGCGAAGGCGAAGGTGAGGGCGAGGGCGAAGGTGAGGGCGAAGGCGAAGGTGAGGGCGAAGGCGAAGGTGAGGGCGAAGACCCCAACCTAGGCCTCTTCCCCGACTGCCCCGTGCCCCGGGTCACGCTGCCCACGCGCACCGTCCTCGTCGACAGCGTCGTCCTGCTCAACGGCACCCCATCGCTGGGCGCCGTGGAGTACCGCTGGCGGGTTCTGCGTCAGCCCCCGGCCGCCGCGCTCGCGTTCGTCGAGGCTTACATCGACCCGCTCGACCCGGCCCGGGGCGGCTTCCCCGACGACCCGGCGAGCGCCACCGCCCGGACCCACCTCGTCGAGCCGGGGCGCTACGTCGTCGACCTCGTCGTCACCGACGCGCAGGGGACCGCGTCACCCGGCGAACACTGCCCGCTCCAGGCGACGGTCGTCATCGACGTGGTCGGCGACGGGCCCGAGCGCAGTGGGGGGGAAGCCTGTGACCGCGGCGGCTTCGCCGATCGGTGCGCCCCGCCCCTGAACTGCGTGCCCACCGCCAACCCCGGCGTCGGCATCTGCGACCGGGTGTGGCAGCCTCGGGCCGAGGTCGAGCCCAACCACAGCCCGGGCGAGGCGTCGACCCTCTGGCTCGGCCCGCTCGGCGAACGCATCGGACGCATCGATCCCTTCACCGGCGATGACTACGATATCTTCGAACTCGACCTGCGCGACGGGGTGCCCTTCGCGCTCGAGCTGACCGATCCCTTCGGCGGGTGCAGCGCCGACACCCGCCTGTCGTTGGTCGACCCGGCGTTCTGGCCCTTCTTCGGGGCCGACACCGCGGTCGAGAACCCCATCCGGCAGGACGACGACGGCGGCGTGGGCCGATGCAGCCGGCTCGTCGTGCCCAACGCGTTCCCCCAGGCGTTCTACGTGCTCGTCGACTCGCCGCAGGGCATGGCCTTCGACTATGCCTTGCGGGCCCATCCGGTGCGGCTCGAGGGCGAGGTGTGCGACGCGACGGGCTGGCTCGATCGCTGTCGGACCGACACCGCCTGCGTCGACGACGACCGCGACGGCGAGGGCGTCTGCGCGTCGGAGGGGCCGTGTGTGCCCAACCCGTGCGACTTCCCGCCCCCGGCCGGGTGCGACGGCGATGATCGTACGCGCTTCGCCCAGCGCGGGGTCTGCGCCGAGGTGGATGGGCTGGCGCAGTGCGATTATCCGCCGACGTTGTTGGCGTGCCTGCCGGATCAGGCCTGCGACGTGGGGGGCTGCGCGCCGCGCTGAGCACCCACCATCGCTGTAGGCCTGCGACGTGGGGGGCTGCGCGCCGCGCTGTACCTGGGTGCCAAGCACCTTGTAGAGGAACGAGCATCGGCGCTACCTGGGTGCCAAGCACCTTGTAGAGGAACGAGCATCGCGTGTGTGCGATGTGGGCTCGTGTACCGGATCCGGTCCGGTATGGCCGTATGGAGTCCACCGCTGGCGGAACTCCGCAACCTTCTCCTGCCCGCTCGGCGCCCTCCGCCTCGACCCGCATACACCTCACCCCCACGCCCGACCCCGGCGCTTCGCTATCCCGCATCCTGCTCACGACCGTGAGCCCGCCCCCCAGCTACCCCCCGGCCTCCGGCAGCAGCACCGCCGGCCGGCACCCCTCGACCGGAAACCGCACCGCCTCCCACCCCTCCCGCAGCGCCTGTAACGCCGCCCGATACCGCTCCACGAACATCGCGTACGCCTCGCACCACGCCTGCCGCAGCGCCTTGCACCGCGTATGCACCTTCGGCGCGGGCGTCTTCTTCGTGCGCGGTGGTCGGGTATGCGGGTCCATCTCGACCAGCGCCGCCGCCCCCACCACCCGCGTCGGCCACGGCGCCGGATGCCGCTCCACCGCCAACGCCACCAACTCGACCCACTTCGCCTGCAACGCCGACTCGCTCAACCCCGCCCACATCGGCGGCGGCGTCAACCGCAGCACCTTGCGCACCGCCACATCACCCAGCGTCGGCTTCGGCCCCTTATCCCCCTGCAGCCCCCACCGCCGCCGCAGCACACACAGCCGACTGCGGGCGTACCACACCCCCACCAGCGGCTTGCCCTCGGCCACCGCCCGCACCCACTGGATCCCGGGCCAGCACCCCGGGCTCTCGACCAGGCCCTCTTTCACACCGTGCGCGGCCAGGTATGCCAGCCGATCCACCAGGGCCTCGTCATCCAGGATCGGGATGTCCCGCGTCCGCCGATCCCAGTGCGCGCCCGGCCAGTCGAACAGCGCGCCGAGCTCCTTCGAGATGTTGGTCTTGATGTGGCACTTGAACTGCGCCTTGACCTCGGCGCTCTCGAACGCCGCCACGATGTGCAGATGGTTGCTCGTGCCCCCGGCGAAGTAGAGGTGCACCCGGTCGCCGTACAGCTCGAGCGCGCGGGCGAGCACGCCGACCACCCGCCGACTGCACTCGTCCCCTGGGCGCATCAAGAGCCGACTCTGCATGCAACGGATCGTGATTTCGAACGGCATCCAGGGCCGGGCGACGAACATCAGCGGGCGGGCCATCAGCGCCTCCGAGAATTCTGCTCTCGAAGGCTTCATCGATCAGCCGCGCCGATTGTTGCGCAGAATCGACCGCGATGCGTCAGTCCAGCACGATCTCTTCGGCCGGCGCCCGCAGGTTGTAGTGCGAGGCCATCGAGCGCCCGTAGGCCCCGGCCGTCGCGATCAACAGCGTATCGCCCTCGGCGGTCTCGGGGAGCTGGCGGTTGTAGCCCAGGGTGTCGCCGCTCTCGCAGATGGGGCCCACCACGTTGGCGATGACCGTCGGCGGTACATCGAGCCGGGTCAGGTTGGCGATGGCGTGATACGCGCCGTACAGCGCCGGGCGGATGAGACTGTTCATGCCGGCGTCGATGCCCACGTAGCGCACCGGGCCCTTGCGCTTGAGCTGGGTGACCCGGGCGACGAGCACGCCGGCCTCGGCGACGAGGTAGCGGCCGGGCTCGACCCACAGATCGAAGCGTGGGTGGCGGGCCTTGAAGGCGGCGAGGGCGGCGTCGACCGCCGCGAGATCGACCCCCGCCCGGCCGGGCTTCTCGGCCACGGCGAGGCCGCCACCGACGTCGAGGTGGCGCACGCCGGGCAGGCGCTCGGCGGCGAGGGCGAGGCGGTCGGCGACCTCGGCCCACTGCGCGGCGGTGCGGATGCCGCTGCCGCTGTGGGCGTGCAGGCCGACGATGGAGACGTCGTGCTTCACAGCCAGCGTCGCGAGGCGCTCGAGCTGGTCGAACGACACCCCGAACTTGCTGCGGGCGCCGGCCGTCTTGACGTGGTCGTGGTGGCCTCGCCCCTGGCCGGGGTCGATACGCACCATGACATCCCGCCCGCGGAAGACATCCGGCCAGTGCTCGAGCGGGTGCAGGTTGTCGAGGGTGACCCAGGCGCCGGCTTCGAAGCCGGCGACGTACTCCGCGCGGGGGGCGAAGTTGGGGGTGAACAGCAAGCGATCGGGCGCCAGATCAGGGCAGACCGAGCGGATGTGATCCAGCTCGGCGGGCGATACGCACTCGAAGCCGAGGCCGGCGGCCTCCAGGCGCTCGAGCAGGGCCGGGTGGCTGTTGGCCTTCATGGCATAGAAGACCCGGTCGATGCTCTTCAGCCCCATCAGTCGGTTGGCGGCGGCGTCCACCGAGGGGCCGTGGTAGACGTAGCGCGGGCTGCGCTCGGCGGCCAGTGCGATCAAGCGGTCGCGCTCGGTATGCCACCAAGGCATCGGACCGCTCGCCGGGGCGTCGTCGCCGGCCTCGGTCAGCGACAGCCAGCTCGGGCCGAAGGCCGGGTCGCGGGCGGCCTCCTGGAAGAGCAGCCAGTGCAGGCTGCGCACGAGGCGGGGCGCCTGATCCTCGTCGACGACGACGCTGAGGTTGAGGTCGCTGGCCGCCTGGCTGAGCAGGTGCACCCGGTGCTCCTCGAAGACCGACAGCGCCGGGCCCAGGCGGTGCAGGATGGCCCGGATGTGGCGCCCGACGAGGCTGATCACGGCGCAGGGGCCGATGAGCGACGCCTCGCAGTGGGGGGCCAGATCCCGGCGCAGCGCCTCGAAGCGGGCGTCGTCGAAGGCGTTGGCCGCGGGGTCGATGGAGACGGTGACGTTCATCTCGCTGGTCGAGACGAGATCGATCGACAGGCCGTGGCGCTTGAAGACCGCGAAGGCGTCGGCCAGGAAGCCCACCTGCTGCCACATGCCGGGGGTGTCCATCGACACGAGGCGCTGGCCGGTGCGGGTCGAGATGGCCCGGACCCGGGGGCCGTCGTCCTTGCGGGCGCCGATGACGGTGCCCTCGACCTCGGGCCGCTCGGTCCACCGGATCCAGAGCGGGATGCGGCGGGCGCGCACCGGCGGGATGCAGCGGGGGTGCAGCACCTTGGCCCCGGTGGAGGCGATCTCCTGGGCTTCGGCGTAGTCCAGCCGGCGCAGCAGGCGGGCGTCGGGCAGGCGCCGGGGGTCGGCGGTGAACATGCCCGGCACGTCGGTCCAGATCTCGCAGCGCTTCGCGTCGAGGCGGGCGGCGAAGAGGGCTGCGGCGGTGTCCGATCCGCCCCGGCCGAGCAGCACCGTGCGGCCGTCGGCGTCGCGGGCGATGAAGCCCTGGGTCACCGTCACCGGGTGGACCCGCAGCCGGGCGGCGAGCGCCGGGTCGCGGCGGTGATCGCAGTGGGCCTGCAAGAAGGCCCGCCGGCGGTCGGGGTCGGGCAGCGCGTCGAGGCACTCCCGGGCGTCGACCCAATGGGCGTCGAGCCCCCGGGTGCGCAGGAACGCCGCCCCCAGCCGGGTCGAGAGCAGCTCGCCGAAGGCCATCACCCGGGCGTGCACCTGGGGCGAGGTCTCGCCGAGCAGCTCGATGCCCCGGACGAGGCGGGTCAGCGCCTCGAGGTCGGCGGCGATCAGGGCCGGGTCGAGGCCGAGGTCGGCGGCGTGGGTGCGGTGGCGCTCGACGAGGGCGGCGAGCGGGGCGGCGGCCTCACCCCGCAGCGCGAGGGCGGGCAGCGCATCGAGCGCGTCCGAGGCGCCGGCCACCGCCGAGCAGACGACCACCGGGCGCAGGCCCTCGTCGATGCAGGCCCGCACCCGCTCGGCGACGCGGTCCCAGCGAGCGCGGGAGGCAACGCTGGTGCCGCCGTACTTGAGCACGACGAAGCGGGCGGGGGCGGGGCTGAGTTCGGGCACGGGTCTGCTCCTCGGTCGCGGGCGGGCGAGGTTGTAGCAGACTTCGGGTGACGGTGGGGTGTCGGGCGCCCCCCGGCGCTCTCACTCGCTGTCGGTCGCCTTGTCGAGCATGTCCTGCAGCTCGCCCGAGATGTACATCTCGCTGACGATGTCGCTGCCCCCGACCAGCTCGCCCTGCACGTAGAGCTGGGGGATGGTGGGGAACTGCCCGTACTCCTTGATGCCCTGGCGGATCTCGGGATCGCTGAGCACGTCGAACGACGCGAACGGCTTGCCGTGATCCTTGAGCACCATCGCCACCCGCTGGGAGAACCCGCACTGCGGCTGGTCGGGGTTGCCCTTCATGAACAGCATCACCGGGTACTTCTTGACCATCGCGTCGATGCGATCGTGGGCCGTGGCCATGGTCTACTCCTGCGCCGCTTCGGCGGGCGTCTTCGTCTGCATGGTGAACGCGTGGATCGGGGCCTGGGCGCCGTGCATCAGCTCACCCAGCGCGCCGAACACCGCGCGCTGGCGCTTCAGGCGGTTCATGCCCTCGAAGCCGGGGGCGACGATGACCGCCTGCCAGTGGTCGCGGGTGCCCGTCAGATCGGTCAGGTGCACCGTCGCCCCCGGCAGGGCATCTTCGATTCGCCGAATCATCTCCGCTTCGAGATCCATCCCCTTCTCCTCGTTTTCTCGGTGACGGGCGCATGCGGCGCCCCATCCGAAATCACGAGATGCCCGGGCCCGGCCTTTGGTCGCCCCGGGTTGATCTGAGAGCCGAGGAGAGTAGGATGCAGCCGCCCGCCGAACGGGAGGAGTCGAGCGTGTCAGCCCAGGATGCCCCGCCGGATTCGGAGCCCGAGGTCGAGATCGTCGCCGACGACTCGGGCGACGGTGATCTGGACGACGGCGCCGACGCGATCCCCGAGGGGCCCATCCCCGATCGGCCGATCACGCCGGCGAAGGTGTCGAGCAAGGAGCTGCTCGCCGCCGACGGCTTCACCCGCTACCTGGCCGAGATCCGCCGCTACCCGCTGCTCAGCCGCGAAGAGGAGACCGAGTACGCCCGCCGCTTCCACGAGGAGGGTGACGTCAGCGCCGCCCGGCGGCTGGTCACCGGCAACCTGCGGCTGGTGGTCAAGATCGCGCTCGAGTATCGCCGGGCGTGGGCCAACGTCATGGATCTGGTGCAGGAAGGCAACATCGGGCTGGCCGAGGCGGTCAAGCGCTACGACCCCTACCGCGGGGTGCGCTTCTCGAGCTTCGCCCGCTATTGGATCCGGGCCCTCATCCTCCAATACATCCTCAAGAACTTCCGCATGATCTCGTTCGCCAACACCCGCGCCGGGCGCAAGCTGTTCTTCCGGCTCGAGAAGGAGCGCAACCGGCTCATGCAGGAGACCGGCGAGGCGACCCCGCTGCAGCTCGCCGAGGCGCTCGAGGTCAGTGAGGACGACGTCGTCGCCGCCCAGCAGCTCAAGCTGCCGACGCTGTCGCTGACCGCGCCCCGCTCGTCCGACCCCGAGGAGGGCCGCACGCTCGGCGAGACGCTCGCCGACCACGACGTCGACGTCGAGAGCGAGGTCGTGCACAGCGAGCTGATGAACACCGTCGATCAGCACATGCAGCGCTTCGCCGCCGAGCTGACCGACGAGCGGGAGCAGGCCATCTGGAGCGAGCGGCTGATGGCGATCGAGCCCCTCGCCCTCGCCGCCCTCGGCGAGCGCTTCGGCGTCTCCCGGGAGCGGGTGCGCCAGATCGAAGCCCGCATGAAGACGCGCCTGAAGGCCTACCTGACCGAGCAGCTCGGGGAGAGCCTCGTGCTCGACTTCACCACCGCCGACTGAGCCCCGTCACAGAGTCATTCGAGAGAGGGATCCCATGAGCATCGAAGCCCAGATGACCGATCGCATGAAGAGCGCGATGCGCGCCCGGGACAAGCGCCTGCTGGGTGTCATCCGCATGGTCAAGAGCCGGGTGCAGGAGGCGAAGACCGCCGCCGGCTTCGACGGCGATGACGGCGACGGGCTGTGGCTGTCGGTCATCGAGAGCTACGCCAAGAGCCTGGGCAAGGCCCGGGTGCAGTATGCCGCGGCCGGCGAGAGCGGCGCGGAGCACGTCGCCCAGATCGACTACGAGCTGTCGGTGCTCGACGAGTGGCTGCCCAAGAAGGCCGACGAGGCGACGGTCCGGGGCTGGGTCGACGAGGCCGTCGCCGGCCTCGGCGGCAAGGAGCGGGCGAAGTTCGGCCAGGTGATGGGCGTGGTGATGAAGGCCCACAAGGCCGACGTCGACCCGGTCATGGTCCGGTCGCTGGTCAACGAGGCGCTGGGCTGATCCGGAGGCGCCCCGTGAGCGATGACGAGACGGCACGGGGTGATCCGCCGACGCCGCCCGGCATCGTCTGGGACGAGGGCGGCCCGACGATCGAAGAGTACATCGCGCTGCGAGCGGCGGCCGGGATGAGCCCGCGATCGCGCGCCGCCGCCCGGGCGGGGCTGGGCGGCGGCTTGTACACCGTCGCCGCGCGGCTCGACGGCCGGGCGGTGGGCATGGGCCGGGTGGCGGGCGACGGCGGCACATGTTTTCTGATGCTCGATCTGGCGGTCGATCCGACGATGCAGGGGCAAGGCATCGGCACGGCGATCTTCGCCCGCATGGTCGCCTTCGCCGAGCGGGTCGCCCCGCCGACCGCGGTGCTGATGCTGCTCGCCGACGTGCCCGCGGATCGACTCTACGCCCGCTTCGGCTTCCGCCCGTCGGCGCCCCGCTCGATCGGCATGATCCGCCGCATCCCCGAGTGACTCAGGCGAGCCAGCCGATCCAGGTCGCGAAGCTGGCCAGCCCCGACAGCGCGAGGGCCCCGGTGAGGGCCCAGTAGGCCCGGCCCCACAAGGCGTCGGCCCGGTCGCTGCGCAGGCCGACGTGGTGGGCGTCCATGGCGTCGATGCGGGCCAGGGCCCGGCGCAGCGGGTGCTCGGCGGGCATCATGCCGGTGTGCAGCATGACGATGGACAGCGGCAGGATGAGCGGCCAGAGGGTCGGATCGGGCTGCATCGGCTTCACCGGAGGTCGTGGACGGTGCTCGGGAGCGGGCCCGTCGACGGTAGGAAAGGTGTCGGTCTGTTTCAAGCGGGGGGGCCGTCGGCGGGTTTCGCCCGGGGCCGGGCGGTGCGACACTCCGGGCAGAGCGGCCGAGGAGGTGGGCGATGGCCCGGGACGCGTTTCGTGATCAGCTCGCGGTGGTCACCGGTGGGGGCAGCGGCCTGGGGGCGGCGATGGCGGCGGCCTTCGCCGATCGGGGCGCGCGCCTCGCGCTGTGCGACGTCTCGGCCGAGCGGCTCGCTGCGCAGGAGGCGGTGCTGGGGCCGGCGGTGGTGGCGGCCGAGGTGGTCGACGTCGCCGATCGGGCCGCCATGCAGCGGTTCGCCGAGGGCATCCTCGACCGCTTCGGCGCGCCCCGGGTGCTGGTCAACAACGCCGGGGTGGCGGTGGCGTCGCGCAGCGTCGACATGACGCTCGACGACTGGGACTGGATCGTCGGGGTCAACATCAACGGCGTCTGCTACGGGATCTCGCTCTTCGGCCCGGCGATGGAGGCGAGCGCGGGGCGGGCCCACATCGTCAACATCGCCTCGGCGGCGGGGCTGACGGGCCTCTTCCAGATGCCGGCCTACTCGATGACCAAGTGCGCGGTGCTCGGGCTGTCGGAGGCCATGCGCCACGAGTACGCCCCCGACCGCCTGATGACCCACGTCATCTGCCCCGGCTTCGTGCCGACCCACATCGGCGCCGACGGCGTGCGGGGGCCGGTGCAGGCGCAGATGCTCGACCGCATCATGTCGCTGGCCGCCCGCCGGGGCCGGGGCCCGGGGGACATCGCGGCGGCGGTCGTCCGGGCGATCGACCGGGGGCGCTTCTGCACCCTGGTCTACGGCGAGGCCCGCCTGACGCTGGCGCTGCGCAAGATGCCCGACCTGATGCGGCGCACGCTGCTGGGGCTGCTGCGGCGGCAGGTCGACCGCGAGGTGGCCGACATCGAGAGCGATCTGGCCGGGCAGGGCGGGGGCTGAGGCGCCCGCTCACGCCGCCATCAGGCGAGCCACAGGCCGATCAGCCACCCGGCGAACCCGAGCGCGGTGAGGCCGGCGAGCCAGGGGAAGGCCGCGGTGCGCTTCAGCGCGGGATCGAGGCCCCGGAAGATCGTCGCGAAGCCGCCGCCGACCCAGGCGAAGAAGCCGAACACCGCCAGCAGCGACCAGCCGGGGTGGGGGATGGGATCGAGGCGCAGCAGCGCGAGGTGGTCGGCCACCAGCTCGGCCCGGCTGCGGCCGCGCAGGGTGGGCTGGTTCAGCGCGAGCTGCTCGGCGGCGATGTGCACCGCGAGCTTCTGGTTGACCGGGTCGAGCAGATCGCAGAAGGGGCAGGTGAGGCCCCGGGTCGAGAGGATGCCCCCCCGCAGCCGGCGCAGCGCCCGCAGCGCGCCGGCCCGGTCGCCGCGGGCGGTGGCCTCGTCGGCGATCTCCCACAGCGCGTCGGCCGCCTCGTGGGGTGCCCCGGCGAGCGGGGTGTACCACCGCATGGCATAGCCATAGTGTTCGACGGCCGCCGCCTCGTCGCCGGCGGCCCGGGCGGCGGCGGCGAGGTCGAGCTGCTCCCCCGCGCTCACGTACGCCCGGATCCCGGCGACGAGCACGATGCCCAGCAGCGCGATGGCGGCCCAGCGCAGCCCGTTCAGGCGGCGGGGGGGGGCGTCGGCGGGCGCGTCGGCCATCAGGTGAAGTCGCGGCGGTGGAACAGGATCGAGGCGATCAGCAGCCCCAGCCCGATGTAGGTCGCGGCCAGCAGGGTGCCTTCGATGACATACGCCGCGGTCAGCGGAGTGCCATACACGAGCTGGGGGGTCACGTCGTAGATCGACAGATCGGGCACGACGGCGGCGACCCCCCGTACGGCCGCGCTGATGGTCTCGGTGAGCGCCGTCCGCTCGTCGACCGGGGCCAGCCGCAGGGTCGAGAGCACGTCGGCGAAGCGGCCGACGATGAAGACGCCCAGGGTCAGCAGGCCCGAGAGGAACGGGGTCGAGAAGCTCGAGAAGATCATCGCCACGGCGAGCACCACGCACACCTCGGCGTAGACCAGCCAGCCGGCCTGCCACAGCTCGACGCCGATCTCGCCGCCCACGACCGGGATCAGGCCGCCGAGCACCGCGATCATCACCGCCACCTGCACCGCCATCGCGGTGGCCAGGCCGAGGTACTTGCCCACGAGGAACTGCCAGCGCCAGATGGGCTTGGGCACGACGGTGTAGATGGTCTTCCGCTCGAGCTCTTTGTAGACGAGGTTGACCCCGGTGAAGATCGCGATGAGCACCGAGAAGGTGCTGATCAGGAACAGCCCGACGTCCTTCATCAGCCGGACCTCTTCGTGCAGCGAGGCCGAGCTGACCGCGAGGGTCAGGCCGAGCATGCCCAGGGCGAAGAAGACCAGGGTCGCGAAGAGCCGGTTGCGCACCGCCTCGCGCAGCGTGTTGTGGGCGATGGCGAGGAGCTGACCGATCATGCCGGGCCCTCCTCGTCGGCCGGGCTCCCGGTCCGGGCGGCCCGGCGGCGCTCGACCGCCTCGGCCTCGGCGACGAACAGCTCCTCGAGCGACTTGCGCTCGGGGGTGACCGCGACGATGCGCCCGCCGGCCGCGATGACCGCCTGCACGAAGCCGTTGACCTCGGCCTCTTCGGCGACGGTGAAGCGCTCCTGCCCGGCGACCGTGCGATGGCCGGTGGCCCGCCCGGCGAGGGCCGCGACCGCCTCGGGATCGAGCCCGGCGGCGGCGATCGCGACCCGGTGGGTCGGCGTCTCGAGCAGCGTGTGCAGCGCGCCCTGGTTGCGCACCCGGCCCCGCACGACGATGGCCACCCGATCGCAGATCAGCTCCACGTCCTGGAGGATGTGGCTGCTGAAGAAGACCGTCTTCCCCTGCTCCTTGAGCCCGAAGATGATGTCCCGCACGTCTTTTCGGCCCATGGGATCGAGGCCGCTCATCGGCTCGTCGAGCACCACCAGATCGGGGTCGTTGACCAGCGCCTGGGCGATGCCGATGCGCTGGATCATGCCCTTGCTGAACTTGCGCAGGGCCCGATCGCGGGCGTGGTTCAGGCTGACCCGGTCGATCAGCTCGTCCACCCGCCGCTTGCGCTCCCCGGCGGTCAGGCGGAACAGCCGCCCGTAGAAGTCGAGGAATTCGGCCGGGCGCAGGTGCTCGTAGAAGTAGGGGTGCTCGGGCAGGAAGCCCAGCCGGGCCCGGGTGTCGCGGTGGCCGAGCGGGTGGCCGAGCAGCGCGCCGGTGCCCGCGGTGGGGTGGATGAGCCCCATCAGCATCTTGATGGTGGTCGTCTTGCCGGCGCCGTTGGGCCCGAGGAAGCCGAAGATCTCGCCCTGCTCGACCCGCAGGTCGATGCCCCGCACCGCCTCGACCCGGTGGGCGATGCCCTTGAGCTGCAGCGCGCCGGCCAGCCGGCCGAAGCCGGGCAGGGCCCCGAGGAAGCCCAGGTCGAAGGTCTTGACCAGCCCTTCGAGGGCGATGGCGGGTGCAGTCAAGCGGGCTCCGGACGCGACGGGTGGTTCTGTGTATCGCAGAGCGTCG
Organism: bacterium; assembly: GCA_030426085.1. Classification (GTDB taxonomy): domain Bacteria; phylum Myxococcota_A; class Bradymonadia; order UBA7976; family UBA1532; genus JACKDM01. The sequence goes on from JAUHYW010000124.1 coordinate 12,019, forward strand.
CCCGGGGCGCAACCGGGTGGCGTCAGCCGGCCTCGGCGGCGGAACGCCACGCCGCGGCGGCCTCGGGGTGCCCGAAGCGGTCGAGGATCTCGGCCCCGAGCAGCAGGTTGATCGTCGGGTCGCCGATGAGGACCGCCGCCCCCGGCTCGAGCGCGCCGTCGCGGGGCGCGGTGATGCCCGGCGGCACCGGCAGCTCGGCCGCCCCGGGGGCTCCGGCCCGCAGCGCGCGCAGGGCGGCCGATCCGTCGCCCAGGGCCCACAGCCCGGCGGCTCGGGTCTGCCCGGACCACGCCAGCACCCGCCGGCTGATCGGATCGCGCCCCGCCGGCCCCCGCCACGCCCCGTCGATAGCCGCCTGGAACCGGGCCGGCTCGTCGACGGTGGTGGCGCAGCCGGGCCCCACGCCGAAGCCCCAGGTGGCGGGGCAGGGGCGGACGCCGATCAGCGAGGCGACCCCCGCCGACTCGACCCGGGGGAAGCGGCCCCGCTCGGCGATGACCAGCCGCCGCAGGCGGGCGCCGGTGCTCGGGGCGGCGAGCGGGATGCGGGTCAGATCGGGGTGCTGGCGGTACAGCAGCTCCCAATACCAGCGGCTCGCGGCCCAGCCGACGTTGATCAGGACGACGTCGGTCCGCCGCTGCTCGACCATCTGCAAGTACAGCAGCGGGAAGACGAGGTGATCGCTCTCGACGAGCAGCAGGCCGTCGGGCGGGATCTCGGCCAGCCACGCCTCGGCCAGCGTGCGGGGCAGGTCGACGGCCGAGCGATCGCGGTCGGTGATGGGGCGGGCCCCGGCCAGCGCGCCGAGCATCAGCAGCGCCGCCGCGGCGGGGAAGGCCCGGGCGGGGCCGACGCGGGCGAGCAGGCCGGCGAGCCCGGCGGGCAGCAGCCACAGCGCGGGGGCCAGGTAGCTCTGGTAGTCGGGCACGTCGGGGTGGAAGACCTGCCCGAACGCGAACGCGCCCCCGGCGAGCAGGGGCACCAGCCACAGCGGGGCCCGCCGACGCAGCCAGGGGGTCAGGACCCAGCCGACGAGGCCGATGACCACCGCCGGCAGCGCGGCGTGCTCGAAGAGCCAGACCATCCAATCGCCCAGGTTCTCGGGCACGAGGTGCCACGCCCGGTGGCTGGTGTGGGCGTAGTCCCGGCCGGCGAGGTAGCCGATCACGTCGTCGGCGGTCTGCCACTCGCCCCAGATCAGGCGGTCGGTGCGCCCGGCGACCGCGGCCACGTAGGCGTAGGGGGCGAGGCCGATCACCCCGCCCAGCGCCGCCGCGCCGGTCGCCCGCAGGGCGGTGCCCACGCCGTCCCGGGCCAGACCGGGCAGGGCGGCGAGCCCGACGCCGAGGGCCGCGGCGAGGGCGAAGATCGCGTTGACGCACGCGGTGAGCCCGGCGAGCAGGCCCAGCCCGATCCAGGCGCCGGCCCCGTGGCGTCCCTCGTCGATGGCCCGGGCGCCGGCGGCGAGCAGGGTCAGCGCGAGCAGCGTCGCCGGGGCGTAGACCTCGATGCGGCTGGCTTGATCCCACAGCGGCACCAGCACCCCCACCGCGAGCAGGCACAGGCAGCGGGTCATCGGGGCCAGGGACGGGGCGGCCCGGCGGGCGAGGGCGTCGGCGGGCAGGGCGCACAGGGCGGCGCAGATCGCCGAGAGCGCGTTGAGCGCGAGCAGCGGATCGAGGCCCGGGACGCGGGCGGCGAGCCCGGCGACGGCGGTGTACAGCGGCTGCCCCGGGGGGTGCCCCAGCCCGAACTGCACCGCGACGAGGGCCAGCTCGCCGGTGTCGAACCACATCAGGCCCCGGGCCATCGTCCACAGCGACCACACCCCGAGCAGCGCCGCGGCGACCCGACCCGGCCAGCGGGCCTCGGCGGGCACATCGTCGGGGGGCGCGGTCACGCGGGGCGGGCGCGGATGACGCGGGCCGGGTTGCCGGCGACCACCGTGAAGTCGGGCGCGTCGCGGGTGACCACCGCCCCCGCGCCCACCTGGACCCCCCGGCCGATGGTGACCCCCGGCAGCACGATGGCGCCGACCCCGATGTCGCAGCCGTCGCCGACCCGGATCGGGGCGAAGGTGAGCGGGGCGTCCATCAGCGGGCGCCCCCGGCCGGGATCCTCGTGGGTCGAGGTGAGCATCTTGACGAACGGGCCGATCCCGACCCCGTCGCCGATGGTGATGCCGCCCGCCGCGTGCAGGAAGACGCCCTGCCCCAGCCAGCAGTCGTCGCCGATGACGAGCTGGTTCTCGTAGTAGCCCTTCAGCATCGCGTCGTGGCCCACGTACACGTTCGAGCCGAGCGCGACGTTCTCCGGGTGCCAGACGCGGACCCCGTCCTCGAAGACGACGTGATCCCCGATCGCGCGGAGCTGAGCCGCGGTGAAGCGCCCGTCGCCGTGGCTGCGGAAGCGTCGCATGGCGGGGATGGTGGCACGGGCACCCCCGCGGCGCAACGCCGGGCGGGGCCGGCCGAGGAGGTCGCCGCCGATGCCCGTCGCTGGTACGCTCCGCGCCATGTGGCCCGCGCTGACCATCGTGCTGCCCGCGTTCGACGAGGAGGACGCCCTCCCGCTGACGGTGGAGCGGGTGCGGGCCTTCCTCGCCGCGCACGTCGCCGACCCCGAGCTGATCATCGTCGACGACGGCAGCCGCGACGGCACCCCGGCGCTCGTCGACCGGCTCGCCGCGGCCCACCCCGAGGTCGTCGGGCTGCACCTCGACCGCAACCGGGGCATGGGCGCGGCGCTCCAGGCGGGCTACGCCGCCGCGCAGAAGGCGTGGGTGACGATGCTGCCCAGCGACGGGCAGATCGACCCGGCCTCGCTGGTGCAGTTCTTCGACCGCGCCCGGCGCACCGGCGCCGATCTGGTGACCTCGGTCTACCGCAACCGGCGCTACACCCCCTACCGCAAGGCGCTGAGCGTCGGCCTGCGGCTGCTGACCGCGGCGGTGGTCGGCACCCGGGCCCGCACCGAGGGCACCTACATCGTGCGGCGCGCCGTGCTGCGCGACCTGGGCGCGAAGTCGGACAGCTTCATGCTGACCCTCGAGATCCCCATCCGGGCGAAGCGCTTCGGCTACCGGGTCGAGACGGTGGCCATCGACGTGCACCCCCGGGTCGCCGGGCAGAGCAAGGCCGCGACCCCGGGGCGCATCGCGGCGACCTTCCGCGAGCTGGTGGCGCTGCGCATCGAGCTGGAGCGGGAGCGGCTCCGCCGGTGAGCGCCTCGAAGCCGGGGGCGCGGCGCATCGTGCGGTGGATCCTGCGGCTGGCGGTGCTCGGGGCCCTCGCCTGGTGGGTGAGCCGGGGCGACACCCTCGACCAGCTCGTCGGCGCCCTGCGCGGCCTGCCCCCGGCCCCGCTGGTGGGTGCGATGGGCGTCGGCATGCTGGTGACGGTGCTCGCCGGCCTGCGCTGGCGGCTGATCATGGCCGCGTTCGGCGCCGACCCCCTGCCGTCGACGGTGCACCTCGTGCGGGCCTACTTCGTCGGCCACTTCTACAACGCGTTCGTGCCGGGGGCCATCGGCGGCGATCTGGTGCGGGGGGTCATCACCCGGCGCAGCTTCGGGGCGGTCAGCACCAGCGTGATGGTGGTCTTCCTCGAGCGGTTCGTGGGGCTGGCCAGCCTCATCGCCGTCTTCGCCCTGGGCCTGCTGATCGCCCCGCCGCTGCCCGCGGTGGGGGCCTACGGGCCCTACGTCTTCGCCGCGGGCGCGGTCGGGCTGGCGGCCGTCGTCACCCTGGCCAGCGCCCGGCGGCTGACGGCCCGGCTGGCGCAGACGCCGATCATCGGGGCGCTCGTCCGGCTCGGCGTCGACCTCGTCGCGCAGATCGAGGCCCGGCTGGGCGCGAAGCTGCGGCTGGCCGAGATGCAGCGGGCCGCCCCGCTGGGCGTCGCGATCGCCCTGGCCGCGGCGATGCACGGCTGCGCCATCGCGGTCTTCCGGGTGCTGGCCCTGGCGCTCGACCTGCCGCTGGACGTGCCCACGCTGATGGTGATCGTGCCCCTGGCCATCATCGCCAGCATGCTGCCCATCGCCGTCGCCGGGCTCGGCCCCCGCGAGGCGGCGCTGGTGGTCATGCTGGCCCCGCTGGGCATCGAGCAGGGCGAGGCGCTGGCCCTGTCGCTGAGCTTCTGGGCCGTCATCATGGCCGCCGCCTCGACCGGCGGCCTCGTCCAGGTGGTGTGGGGCGTCGAGATCCCACACGATGCGCCCCCCGAACCGCTCGAATCCCCCGAGGAGCCCCCATGAGCCGGACCCGCAAGATCCTCATCGCCCTCGCCGCCGTCGTCGGCGCGCTGGTGCTGGGCCTCGTCATCGCCGGCGTGGTGGCCCACGACCCCCGCCCGACCGGCGAGAGCGGCCCCGAGGCCGACGCCCTCGCCCGGGACATCATGGCCAGCGTGAAGACCGACGCCTGGGAGGCGACCGGCGCGGTGGCCTGGGGCTTCGGCGGGCGGCAGGAGCACCTGTGGGATCGCGATCGCATGCTGGCTCGGGTGACCTGGGAGGATCACATCGCCTGGGTCGACCTGGACACGAAGGCCGGCATCGCTCACACGCATGGCGCGCCGGTCGAGGGCGAGGCGGGGCAGGCCCTCGTCGAGCAGGCCTACGCCCACTGGGCCAACGACAGCTTCTGGCTCAACCCCTTCGCCAAGTTCTTCGACCCCGGCACCCGGCGCAGCGTCGTGCAGACCGACGCCGGCCCGGCGCTGCTGATCAGCTACGGCGACGTGGGGGTGACCCCGGGCGACGCCTACCTGTGGACCCGGGGCGCCGACGGCCGGCCGACGCAATGGGAGATGTGGGTCTCGATCATCCCCATCGGCGGCCTCTCGGCGACGTGGGACGGCTGGACCCCCACCGCGACCGGCGCCCTGATCAGCACCCGCCACACCCTCTTCGGTCTGCTGCCGCTCGAGCTGACCGACGTGCGCGCCGCGACGACCCTCGCCGAGCTGGAGCCGGGCCCCGATCCCTTCGCCGCGCTCGTGAAGGGGCGCTGAGCGCCCGGCGGGCAGCCTACGAAGCCGCGTGAGAGACATGCCACGGGGCCACCCGGCTCCGGCGGGGCGCGGCCCCGAGCCCTGCCATGCGTGCGCCCGAGGCGCTTGAGCGGTCCGGTGAACGGTGGCATCCTGCCACCGGGTTCTCGAATACATCGACTCGGGGTGGGTGACCCATCCCGGAAAAGGGCCTCGCCATGCGCCAGCTCTCCATCGTCGCGCTCCTGCTCTTGTCCGCGCTGCCCGCCCGCGCCGCGCCCGTCGACCGCGGCGGCGACCCGCTGCCCGGCGACGGCCCGGCGTGGACGATCACGCTCGAAGACGACGACCACCTGCCC
>JAUHYW010000031.1 GCA_030426085.1 bacterium
CGCAACAATCGCTCCGGCTGATCGATGAGCCCTTCGAGACATTGCAGCTCGGAGGCGCCGATGCCCCGCCCGTTGAGGTTCGTTCCCCAGCCCTGGACCCCGTTCGAGTTGACGTGGCGCTGTATACAAGGCCGCTTTCTGATGCGGCCGGGGTCTGAGGCGAACGGGCGCATCGTGGGGGTCATCGGGCAGGCGATGCGGCTGTATGCGGGCGACGTGCGGCTCTACTTCGCCGGCGGGACCTGCAACCACATCCACATCCTCGCCGCGTTCCGCAACGTCGAGGTCAAGGCGGCGTGGCTGTGCCATGTGCGCACGAATATCTCGAAGGAGCTGGGCGAGCTCTACGACTGGCAGGGCTCTCATTGGGAGCGGCGGTCGACCGACATCCCCATCCTCGATGATGAGGCGTTGTGGTCGCGGCTGGTGTATCTCGCGGGGCAGGCGACGAAGGCCGGGTTGGTTCGCCGGGCAGCGGATTGGCCGGGTGTGCCCTGGATCCAGGCGGTGACGAGGGGCAAGCCGTTGGTCGGGGTGTGGTACGACCGGACGCGGCTGTACCGGTTGCGCCGGGCGTGGGCGGCCCGACCCAAGGGCCAGCGGGGTGCGCGGCCGGTGCTCGCCGATGTGGCCGAACCGCGCACGGTCGAGTTGACGCCCCCACCGATGTGGGCTGCGCTGGGCGAGGACGAGCTGCGGGACCGCTGGCGCGAGGTGATCGCGACGGCCGAGGCGCGCTATCCGGCGCCGGCGCGGGTGCTCGGGCCGGCGGGTGTGCTGCGGATCAGGCCGCACGATCGGCCGATGAAGAGCAAGCGCAGCCCGGCACCAGCGGTTCATGCCAGCAGCCGCGCGCAACGGTTCGTATGGCGCGAGGCTTACCGGGCGTTCGTCGAGACGTATCGAGCCGCGATGAAGGCGCTTCGCGCCGGTATCGATGGGTGCGGGTTCCCGCCCGAGGGGTGTCGGCCGATGTGCATGGTCCCGGCGCCCGGCGGGTAGTCGCCGCCGAGGTCGCTCGAGCCGATCACGAAGCAGGTGTTGGCCGCGCCCCAGGCGCAGGTGGTCCCGTGCGCGTGGTGACTCTGGTAGGGACCCCCGAAATGGGGGACTCGAGACGTCGGGGCGCCGATGTGAGGTTCGCGCCGGTCGGGGACGGGTGAATGGGCTGGATGGTGGTTCGGATTCGGGCAACGCGGACAATGCCAGCCAACATCGGGCGACTGGATCTGGTCACTGGTAGTCACCAAGCGGTCGAGCATCACCAAGTGGTCGACGCCTGATTGGTCGAGCATCACCAAGTGGTCGACGCTTGGTTGGGATTGGTCGAGCATCACCAGGGTGCCAGGCACTTGGGATCAGGGGTACCGGGCACTTGGGGTCGGGCAGGGGTGCCAGGCACTTGGGTCGGGCACTTGAGGTCGCACCTACATCGGGGCGTGGTTGGCGTCGGACATCGACCGGGGGTGCCAGGCACTTGGAGTCACGCCCGCGAAGGCCCGGAAGTCCCGCACGAAGTGCGCCTGATCGAAGTAGCCCAGCTCGACCGCCAGCCCCGCCCAGTCGCTGATCGGACCCGCCGCGATCCGGGCCACCGCCCGCTGAAACCGGATCAGGCGGCCGTAGCGCCGGGGCGTCAAGCCCACAGCGGCGGCGAAGCGGCGGCGCAGCGTCCGGGGGCTGATGCCCTGCGCCTCGGCCACCGCGGCCACCGCCGCGCCTCGATCGAGCGCCCGGCAGGCGGCCCGCATCGCCCGATCGTGGGGTCCCGGGGCCAGCCGGGCGGTCAGCCGCGCGTCGAACGTGGCCAGGACCCGGCCCGGCGGAGCCTCGAGCAGCCGCAGGCGCAGATCGGCGAAGCGGGGCAGCTCATCGAGCGGGACGTGGGTCCCGGCGACCGCCTCGAGCGGCACCCCGAGCACCGCCGGGCCGACCCCCGGGCGCAGCACGGCCCCCACGACCCGCCGCTGGTCGCGGGTGTCGAGCCCGATGGGTCGATCGAACGGACCGCTGACCGCGGCCCCGGGCAGGCGATGACGCCGCTCGAAGCGGGGGCCGTCGTCCCAGCTCAGCCGATCGGCGTCGAGGTTGACGATGATCTGGACCTCGGGGCTCGGCAGGTGGCGCTCGCGGCGGTGCGGCAGCCCGGGGGCCACACAGGCCCACAGGGTCTCGACGTAGGGGGCCAGCGCCGGGCTCGGCGGGCGGTGGAAGAGGCGGGGGGCCGGGTTCATCGCGCGCACGCTACGAGAGACTTCGCCGGCATCGCAAGCGATCGCCGACCCTCGACCGGGCGGCGGCGATGGCGCATCATGCGGACATGAACCGCTTCGCCCTGCTCGCCGTGGCCGTCATCGCCATCGTCATCGCCTGGTTGGTGTTCTTCGCCGGCCCCACCGTCGAGCCGCCCCCGCCGGTGCAGGCGCCGACTGTGCCCACCGCGCCGCCGACGCCCCCGCCGACGGCCGAACCGGCCCCCACACCCGACCCCGCGCCCCCGCCGTCCGCTGCGCCCGAGGCCGACGCCGGCGTCGACGCCGAGGCCCCCCAGGGCCCGGTCACCGTCGACCTGGGGCAGCACGACATCCTGCTCGCCGAGCGCGACGGGCGCTTCCTGCGGCTGCACCTCGCCCTGGTGACCCCCGACGAGGCGGCGGCCCGCGTCACCCGGCTCAAGCGGCGCGCGCTGGTGCGCATGCTCTACTTCCTGGTGACGAAGCGCACCGCCGACAGCGCCGAGTCGCCCGGCGCCCGCGATCGGCTGGTCGAGACGCTCGAGCCCCGCTTCCGCAACCTGCTGCGCGCCGGGGCCCTCGACCGCATCGAGGTGTTGCGCCACGAGGTCGTCTTCAAGGCGCTGAAGCCGTCGCCCGACGGCGGGCCCTGAGCCCGATCAGACCCACAGCGTCAGCGGGGCCCGCTGCACCAGCACCGCGAGCAGATCCCGGGCCGAGAGGAAGCCCACCGGCCGCCCCCGCGGATCGGTCACCGGGCCCCCGGCCAGCCCCCGCCGGGAGAGCCGGCGGGCGGCCTCGTGCAGCGTATCGTCGGGGGCGAGGGTGAGCACGTCGGCGATCATGATCCCGTCCAGCGGCCGGGCGGCCCAGCCGGGGTCTTGCCGGGCGCTGCGGAACAGGTCCGACTCGGCCACCAGCCCCGCCAGCCGACCGTCGGGGCCGACCACTGGGATGTGGCGGATGCGGCGGTCGCGCATCAGATCGGCCGCCTCGCCGGCGGTGGCGCCGAGGGGCAGGGTGACGACGGGGGCGGTCATGATCCGGCGCACTTGCAGGGTGCCGGCGTCGGTGGGTCGGGCCGGGCCGGGCGGCTTCTCCATCTCGCGGTAGGCCCGGGCGGCCTCGTCCCGGGCGGCGGGGCGCACCGGGGCGGCGGGGCGCACGGCGGGGATGCGCTCGGCCGGGGGGCGGCGCACGGCGTCGACGGTGGGGTCGAAGTCGTCTCCCATGGGGCCAGGGTAGCACCGTCGGCGCGCTGTCGGGTCCGGATCTTGCTCGCCGGGGGCCGCCCGACGGCCCGTGCGATGACGCACGGTCCTCTACGATGCCGGGGAGGGCGCGTATGCGGCGAGCGGGGCAGAGGCACGGTCGGCGGGCCGGGTGGGCGATGATGACTGCGCTGGCGGCCTTCGGCTGCGTCGACGATCAGGAGACGCCGGTCCAGCCGGTCGACATGGCGCCCACGGTCGACTCGGCCCGGCCCGATGTGCAGCCGACGCCCGACGCCGCGCCGCCGCCGGACGCCGCGCCGGCGCCATCGTGCGGCAACGAGGACGACCTCTGGCCCAACCAGGAGGCGGCCGCGGCGAGCCCGATCGAGGTCGGCTTCACCCGGGCCGACCTCTTCATCTGCCCCGAGACCGACGACTTCTTCCGGCTGCCGCTGGTGGCGGGGCGGGCCGTGACGGTGACCCTGGTGGCCGATCCGCCGCGGACCGACCTCGACCTGGCCCTGCTCGACCTCGACGGCGCGCTGATCGCCGAGAGCACCGGCGAGGCGGGCGAGGAGCAGGTGGACCACGTCGCCGAGGCCGACGGCGAGGTGCTCGTGCGGGTGAGCGGCTACCTCGATCAGGCGGCGTTCTACGGGCTGACCGTCTCCGGCACCTGCCGCCTCGACGCCCAGTGCGGGCCGGCGCAGATCTGCGATCGCTACGCCGGCCGCTGCGCGCCCCTCGGCGGCGACTGCGGGGCCGATGACTACGAGCCCAACGACCGGGACGACGCCCCCAGCGCGCTGCCGCTGCCGCTCTCGGTCGACGGCGTCATCTGCGAGCAGGATCGGGACTGGTTCGCCCTGCCGGCCGAGGAAGGCGCCGCCTTCGAGGCGCTCGCCGCGGCGCCTCCGGGCACCGACCTGGATCTCTTCGTCATCGACGCGGCGGGCGAGGTGGTGGCCTCGGCGACCAACGACAGCGACACCAACCCCGAGCGCCTCATCGTGTCCGGGCTGCCGGCGGGCGACTATCGGCTGGGGGTGGTGCTCTTCGTGCCCGACGACGTGGCCGGGGTGGAGGCCACCTATCGGCTCGAGGTGGTCGGGCGCTCGGGCGCCGGCTGCGCCATCGACCGCGACTGCCTGGGCGACGGCCTGCCCCGCTGCGCGGACGGGCTGTGCCGGCCGGCCGAGCCGGGCGCGGCGCTCGGCGGGCGCTGCGGGTCGGACGCCGACTGCGGGGACGACGCGGCGCTGTGCTACACCGGCGGCGCGGGGGGCCACGACAACATCTGCACCCGCACCTGCCAGGGCGACTTCGACTGCGGGGCCCTCGGCGGGGGCGCCTTCTGCGCCGCGATCAGCCAGACCACCGCGATCTGCTTCGGCGGCTGCGCGAGCGACGACGACTGCGGGGTGTTCTACGCCTGCCTCGGGGGGTCGTGCGAGGTGCGCGGCCCGTGCCGGGCGGACGCCGACTGCGCCGCGGGCGAGCGCTGCACCGCGGCCCGCACCGGCGACCGCTACTGCGCGCTGCCCCTGCCGCCCTCGACCTGCGGCCTCGACCCGGATCACGACCCCAACGACCGCCCGGTCGAGGCCACGCCGCTCGCGCCCGGCGGCCGGGTGGAGGCCGCCATCTGCAACGGCGACGACGACTGGTACGCCATCGAGGTGCCCGAAGACGGCGGGGGGTCGACGCTGGCGGTGAGCGCCGCCTTCCGGGCGGGGGTCGACATCGACGTCTACGTCTTCGACGCCCGGGGCAACCCCGTCGGCAGCGCGACCAGCCCCGACATGACCACCGAGGCGGTGCGGGTGCCCCACGTCGCGCCGGGCCTCTACCGGGTGCGGGTCGACCAGTTCGACAGCGACCGGCTCGCCGACACCGCCTACACCGTCGAGGTCGCCCTCGAGCCGGGCGAGGCGTGCACCGTCGACGGCGGGCAGTGCGCCCGGACCGCGCCGCTGCGCAGCGTCTGCGACGAGGGCAGCGGGGGCTGCGCGGCGCTCGAGGGCGAGGGCCGGGTGGCGCTCGGCGGGCGGTGCGACAGCGACGACGACTGCGTCGAGGAGGCCGACCTGTGCTGGGCGTTCGACGGCGGGGAGCGGCTCAACATCTGCACCATCGGCTGTCGGGCCGAGGCCGACTGCGGGGCGCTGCCCGGCACCGCCTGCACCCCGGTCAATCAGCGCTTCGCGGTGTGTCTGCCGCCTCCGGCTTAGCCCGCGCGAGCGGAGTGTCGGGCAGGGCCCCGGCCGCGGCGGCCCGGGCCACCGGCCCCCCGGGGCGGAACCGGTGGATGAACAGCGCCGCCTGCACCACCGCGTGCACGATGAACGCGCTGGCCATGGCCCAGTAGGCGCCCACCGGCCCGTGGATCTGGCTGAAATACCACGCGGCCGGGATCTGCACGAAGAGGTGCCCCACCGCCGCGCTGAGCATCGCCGGCAGGGTGGTGCCCGCCCCGCCGAAGGCCTTGCTCAGCCCCAGCGCGACGGCGATGGCGGGGTAGGCGAAGACCTGGATCCGCAGCAGCAGCGCGCCCTCCCGCACCACCGCCGGGTTGTCGTCGAAGGCGGCGATGAGCGGCTCGGCGAAGGTGTGGACCAGGACCCCGGCGACGCACATCATGCCGGCGTAGAGCCCCACGGCGATCCAGGCGGTGTGCCACGCCCGCCGGGGCCGCCCGGCGCCCAGGTTCTGGCCCATCAGCGCCGCGGCCGCCTGCCCGATCGCGAGGCCGGGGATGACCAGCGCCATCGCCAGCACCAGCGTCGTCGAGTAGGCCGACAGCACCGTCTTGCCGAACGGGGCGATGATGGTGACCAGCGAGAACGAGGCCAGGGTGCGCACCAGGTGCTCCAGCGTGCCGGGCACCCCCACCTTCACGATCCGGCGGGTGATGCCGCCGCCTCCGGCGAAGCTGGCCCGGCTCACCCCGAGCCGCAGCCGGCCCCGGCCGATGAGCCAGGCCCCGGTGGCGAAGCCGGCGGCGTAGCTGGCGAGGCTGGCCCAGGCGGCGCCGGGCAGGCCCATGTCGAGCCCGAAGATGAACAGCGGGTCGAGGGCGGCGTTGAGCAGCGGGCTGACGGTGGAGACGACCAGCGCCGCCCGGGCCTCGCCGGCCCCTTGCAGGGCGAAGTTCTGCACGAACATCGGCACCTGGAAGATCGCGCCCCACATGCTGATGCGCAGGTAGGCCGCCGCCGGGGCGCCCACCTCGCCGCCGACCTCCATGAACTCGAGCAGCGGCTCGGGCACCACGAACGCCAGCCCGATGAGCGCCACCCCGAGCCCCACCGCCAGCAGCAGCCCCCGCCCGTAGTAGCGCGACGCCTCGGTGGTGTCGCCGATCCCGATGTTGCGGGCGACCCCGGCCAGGGTGCCGACGCCCATGCCCATCATCACCGTGCCGATGATCATCAGCGAGACGTGGGCCACCCCCAGCGCGGCGAGGGCGGCGGTGCCCACCTCGCCGACCCACAGCCGGTCGGCGAGCAGCACGACCAGGTTGAGCACGTTGCCCACCATGAACGGCAGGGCGAGGCGCAGCAGCGCCCGGACCGGGCTGCCTTCGGTCAGCGATTCGGAGGGTGGGGGCAAGCCATGTCCGGGGTCGGGGGCGGCGGGGCCGGAGTGTCGACCCTTTTAGTCGAGCGACCAGGCCCCGTCCAGCGGCCCGTAGCCCAGGGCGTTGCGCCCCAGGATGGGCAGGTCGAAGAAGAGCGAGCCCTGCGCCGAGAACGGGATGTCGAAGGTCGGGGTCTGCCCCCGCAGCAGCTCGCTCGACGACTGGTCGAGCAGCTCGCTGACGAGGCCGAGCATGGCGTCGAGGTCCAGTTCGAAGCGCACCGCCGTCTCGGTGTTGCCCTTGGCCGGGATGAAGCGCAGCCCCAGGTTCGAATCGAAGTCGCCGAGCGGATCCTCGCCGTTGATCGCGCCCACCGCGACGTCGATCAGGTCGTCGATGGTCGGCACGAAGTCCTCGATGCCGTCGACCTCGTTGTCGGGGGCCTTGCACGGCTCGTCGGGCATCTCGCAGTCGCCGCTCTCGGGGTCCTCGCAGAACGAGACGCACACCGCGCCCAGGGCCGCCTGCCCGGTGCCCTCGAAGACATCGAGCGCCAGCAGCATCTCGAGCAGCGGGATGGGGAAGTCGTTGTCGTTGGACAGCTCGAAGGTCGTCGTGAAGCCGAAGGTGAGGCTCTGGCGGGCGGGGGCGGCGCCGAAGGCCGTCTCGCAGCCGATCTCGGCCAGCACGTTGCCCGAGGCGAAGTCGTGGCAGTAGAAGGCCCCCAGCATCTCGTAGCTCGGGCGCTCGGTCAGGTCGACGGCCCGCAGCTCGGCGCCGGGCATGACCGGCAGCGTGGCGCCCGATCCGTCGCCGCCGTCGCCCGAGACGAGCGGGCAGCCGGCGGTGGAGAGCATCAGCAGGGCGGCGAGGGCGCGGGGGGTGCGAGCGTTCATCGGATCCTCCGAGTGGGGTTGCCGGGCGCCGACGGCGGCGACCGGTCGATGTTCTATGCCCCGTCGTCGTCGCGGGCGGCGGTCGTCGCGGGCAGCCGGGTCGGCCGGGCCTCGGGGTGGGCCGCGGCGTGGGCGGTGCCCTTGAGCGCGTTACCCCGGGCCTGCTCGACCGGATACTTGCGCTCGAGCGCGTCGAGCTTGGCCAGGGCCACCGCCGGCAGATCCAGATCGGTCGCCGCGGCGAAGTTGATCAGGCTGATGAGCACGTCGGCCGCCTCCTCGGCGATGCGCGCCCGATCGGGCTGGCCGGCCCCCGGCGGGTGCGGCCCGGGGCCCTCCCGGCTCCACAGGTACAGCTCGAGCAGCTCGCCGGCCTCGACGCTCAGGCACATCGCGAGGTTCTTGGGGCTGTGGAACTGCTGCCAGTCGCGGGCGGCGACGAAGTCGGCCACCCGGCGGCGCAGGTGTTCGAATGGGTGCTGATCGAACGGGTGGGGGCGGGCGGTCGGCGGGCGGTCGGCCATGGCGCACGATAGCGGTTTGCGGGCATCGGAGCCACCGCAGATCAGCGCCCGGCGGGCCGGAGATGATCGGGAGCGCCGGCCCCGGTAGACTGTCGAGCCGTCCGTTGGAGACCCCATGGCCCGCCGAACGAACCCCCGCCGCGCCCCGCTTGCCATCTGCCTGGCGGCCGGCCTGTGCCTGAGCGTCGGGTGCCGGTCGAAGGCGCCCGCCGACCCGCCGCCCGCGGCGAAGGCCACGGCCCAGACCGATGCGCAGCCGAAGGCAGCCGAGAAGGCCGCGCCCGACGCCCGGGTCGACGCCGCGCCCGCCGCCCCGGCCCCCGCGCCGACGACCCGGGGCATGGCCGACGCGCCCCGCCCCGACGCCTGCTTCGACTGCCACCCGGACAAGACCGACGGCTTCCTGTCGACCGGCATGGGCCGCACCCTCTACCGCCCCGGGGCCCACCCCCCGATCGAGGACTTCACCCCGGGCAAGGCCACCGTGAAGCACCCCCTCTCGGGGCTGGTGTACCGGGCCTACGTCGACGACGCCGGCCGCTGGTGGCAGGAGGAGTCGATGCCCGGCACCGACTACCGCCGGGCGGTCGAGGTGAAGTGGATCGTCGGATCGGGCAACCACACCCGCTCCTATCTCGGCGAGCTGGAGGGCGAGGTCGTGCAGATGCCGCTGACCTGGTACAGCCGGCGCGCCATCTGGGACATGAGCCCGGGCTACGACCGGGAGGATCACTTCCGCTTCGAGCGGCCGGTCAAGCCGCAGTGCCTCTTCTGCCACAACGACCTGACCCCCGCCCGGGACGACATGCTCGCCGGCTACACCCGGCCGCTGCTGGAAGGCATGAGCTGCACCCGGTGCCACGGGGACGGCGCGGCGCATGTCGCCGCCCGCAACGCGGGCGAGGGCCCCCCGCCGGGGCAGCCCGATCCGACGATCCTCAACCCGGGGCGGCTCGACAACCTCGCCCAGCTCCGCGTCTGTCAGCAATGCCACCTGACCGGCGAGGCCCGGGTGCTGCTCGACGGCCGCCGGTGGGACACCTACGACCCCCGCACGCCGCTCGACCAGCACACCTCGATCTACGTCTACGAGAAGGACGGCGGGGCCGACTTCGGCATCGCCAGCCACGGGCACCGGCTGTCGCTGAGCAAGTGCTTCACCGAGAGCGGCGGCACCCTGAGCTGCACGAAGTGCCACGACCCGCACGCCAAGTCCGACCCCCGCAGCCACCGGGCGGCCTGCCTCGGCTGCCACCAGCCCACCGACTGCGGGCCGGGCCATGGCAGCAAGCCCGACGCCGCCTGCGCCGACTGCCACATGCGCCAGGGGGACACCAGCGACATCCCCCATGTGCAGTTCACCGACCACTTCATCCGCAAGGACCCCAGCGACGAGGGGACCCCGCCCCGGCCGAAGACCACCGCGCTGGTCGACGCGCTGGCCGCCACCCGGCGGGGCGACGACCCGAAGAAGGCCGCGGTGCGGCTGGCCCTGGCCCACGCCCACGTCTGGCGGTTCAACGCCGCGCCGGAGCACGCCCCGGTGGCCCTGCGCGCGCTGACCGACGCGCTGGCGGTCGACCCCTCCCGGGCCGACGC
The DNA here is from genome assembly GCA_030426085.1 of bacterium. Lineage (GTDB taxonomy): Bacteria > Myxococcota_A > Bradymonadia > UBA7976 > UBA1532 > JACKDM01. The sequence continues at coordinate 10,048 of JAUHYW010000031.1, forward strand.
CTGGGAGCAGCTCGGGCACCTGAAGCTGAAGCTGGGCGACGCGGCGGGCGCGGTGGCGGCCTTCGCCGAGGTCGAGAAGCGCGACCCGGACGCGGTGCTGTATCGCCTCGAGCAGTCCGAGGCCTACGAGCGCCTGGGCGACCTCGCCGCCGCCGAGCGGGTGCTGCGGGCGGCGGTCGAAGAGCGGCCCGACTACCGCAAGGCGTGGGGCAACCTGGCCAACCTCGCCCAGCGCGGGGGGCGCTTCGAGGAGGCCGAGCGGCTGTACGCCAAGGCCGAGGCCCTGGCCCCCGACGAGGCGATCACCGCCGCCAACCGGGGGCACAACGCGGTCTCGATGGGCGACCTCGAGGCCGCCGAGAAGTGGTTCACCGAGGTCCGCCGACGGGACGGGCACGACCCTATGGGCCCGTTCAGCCTGGCCACGCTCGCCCTGCGCCGGGACGACAAGCCCGAGGCGCTGCGGCTGCTCGGCGAGGCGATCGCGCTGAACGAGAAGTTCCCCCTGCCGTGGTGGATCCGGGGTCGCATGCACCTCGCGGCGGGGGACTTCGCCGCGGCCCGCAGCGACCTCGAGCGCTTCGCCGCGCTGGACCCCAAGAACCCCAACGCCTGGATCGATCTGGCCCGGGCCCACCAGAACCTGGGCCAGAAGCAGGCGGCGATCGATACGCTGCTGCGGGGGCAGTTCCAACTGCCGGGGCACCCCGCGATCCGGCAGGGGCTCGACGCGGTGAGCAGCGACCGGCCGCTGTGATCGGGCCGGCCGCCGTGATCAGGGCGTCGCGACCCCCGCCTGCCCCAGGTACTCCCGGGTGAGCGTCCGGATCTTGTGCATCCAGTTGTAGACCACCTGCTGGCGCACGCCCATCAGCTCGGCGGTCTCGGCCGGGCTGCGGTGGTCTTCGTAGACCGCCGCCAGCACCAGCCGGCCCCGCTCGGCGAGGTTGCGCTTCAAGTGATCCTGGAGGCTGTCGAGCAGGTCGCGCCCCATCGCCAGCGACTCGGGGTCGGGGCCGTCGCCCGCGGTCCGGGCCGCCGCTTCGAGCGGGGCGTCGTCCTGCCCGCCGCCCCGGCGCTCGGCGTTGTGGGCCCGGTTGCGGCGCCACAGCTCCCGGCGGCAGCACAGGCCGACGTAGCCCTCGAGGCTCTTGCCCCGCTCGGCGTCGTAGCTGCGCAGCAGGTGCCCGTCGCGCTCCATCAGCGTCAGCCAGATCTCCTGGGTCAGATCGTCGATGTCGTGGTGCCCCAGCCGGCCGCCGCGGCGGTTGAGGTAGGCCGAGACCCGGGCCCGGATGACCGGCACCAGCCGCCGCACGAGCATGCGCATGGCGCCCCGATGCCCGTCGAGCGCCCGGCGCACGAGCACCTCGTCGGACTTCTGGCCGAAGCCGACCGCCGCGGCGAGCAGCCCCAGCAGCGAGAGGGCGAGCGCCGCGCTCAGGGGTCACCTCCCGCGTCGGGGGTCGGCTCGAAGGCCAGCGGATACTCGAACCACTGCGCGTCGCCCGCCTCGCGGGCCTCGTCGAAGATGCGCCCCGCGGCCCGGCCGGGGTCGCCGAGGGCCACGTAGAACCGCCACGGGCCGTACTCGGAGCCGAAGAGCCGCCCGGCGGGGGCCCGCACGATCACCGCCCCCCCCTCGACGCGCTCGACGGCGGCGGCCACCGCCCGCAGGGGCCCGCCCTCGGGGGCCACGAACGCCGCGACCGGGGGGGCCTCGCCCGCCTGGGGGGGGCGCAGGGTCACCTCGAGCACGCCGCCCGGGCGGAAGACCGGCACCCCGCCGACCGCCGCCTCGCTGCGTACGGTGGCCGCGCCCCCGGTCAGCGGCGAGGTGACGTAGGCGTGCTCGACGCCCGAGCGCAGGAGCAGCAGCCCGCCGCCCACCGCCAGCAGCGCCACGGCGGCCAGCGCCAGCAGCGGGCGCCACCCGCGTCGGGGCGCCGCCGCGCGGGGGGCCTGCTGCTCGGCCCAGGTCAACAGGGGCTCGGGGACCGGCTCGATCGAGGCGGCGGCCAGCGCCCGGGCCTCGGGCGAGGCGGCGAGCTGCCCCTCGAGGGCCGCGCCGGCGTCGTCGCTCAGCGCGCCGGCCCGCCAGGCCCGGATGAGGCCGTCGTCGATGTCGTCGTCGTCCGGCTCGGCCTCGGCCGCATCGTCGGTCGGGCCCGGTGGCCCGCCCATCGCCGCGCGCAGGAGCGCGTCGAGGCGGTCGTCGCCGTCGGGGTCGTCGTCGTGGGGGGGATCGGAGGTGCTCATGGTCGGCTCGATGTCTGAGGTCGCACACCGCCCGCATCAGGTCAATGGGGCCGATCGGGCATTGCACGGTGAGCCGGGCTCACTTTTTCGGGACAACGGCGGGATGTCGACCGTCGGCCGTCAGGTGGGGATCCAGCTCAGCAGCCGCGACTCGAGCGATCGCAGGTCGGCCCCGGCGACGACCTCGATCTCCAGCTCGGCCGCCCGGCGCGCCTGATAGCCCTTCAGCGGGCGGAAGCTGACCAGCATCGCCCGGCCGTTGGCCCCGCCGAGCAGCTCGGCGAGCGAGTCGAGCTTGTACAGCGCCGCCGAGCCGGCGTCCTGGCGCTCGAGGCAGGCGGTCTTGCACTCGATGACGAAGAGGCGGTTGTCGGCGAGGAAGGCCACGTCGATCTCGTTGCGCACCTCGCCCCCGCCCACCGACCGGGCGACCTGCACCCCCCGGCCGATGTCCTGGAGCGTCGGGCGCTGCTTCTGCAAGCCGAAGACGGCCCCGAAGACGTGGGCCTCGAGCCAGCCGCCCTGCACGAAGAAGCGGCGCGCCTCGTCGGGGAAGACCAGCCGGGACCCGGCCCGGCCGAGGCAGCCGGCGGCCTCGAAGCGCCGGATCAGGGCCTGGAGGTCCTCGGCGTCGCGCAGGCTGTGGCCCAGCGCCTCGCTGTAGAGCGAGCCCTTGGCGGTGCCGGCCAGATAGTTGAGCGTCGCCAGCGGCCGGGCGAGGTCCTCGACGTGGGTCACCAGATCGTCGCACAGCGCGCGCAGCGTCTGGGGCACCCCCTGCGCCGGGCCGGCGGACTCGATCCGGGCGCCGTGGGCCGTCATGTAGGCCGCCAGCTTCATGCGGTCGGCCAGATCGGTCGCCGGGGCGCCGTCGGGGAAGTCGGGGTGGAACAGCCACACCAGGTGGTCGGTGCGGGGGTCGACGTAGAAGACGGGCTGGTCGAGCTGGCGGAAGACCTCGTAGGCCGCCAGGGCCATCGGGCGGGTGCCGCCGCTCACGTTGAGCGCGAGGTCGCCGCCCTCCCGCTCGGCGAGCAGGTCGAAGACGCGCGCCCGGACGCCCTCGACGTCGTGGGGGTCGCCGATGGGCCAGCGCACGCAGCGCACGCCGCGGGGGCCGAGCACCGCCTCCAGCCAGCCGGCCCGCTCGTCCTCGCCCCGGGGCGTGACCAGGACCGCCTCCCGGGGGGCGAAGGTCGGGTCGAGCGCCGGGGTGAGGCCGGCCACCGGCCCGTCGCCGACCAGGATGACGTGGGTCTCGCGCTTCATGGAGCCTCCTGCGGTCGGGGGCGGCCCTTCTCGTAGGTCACCGTCGGGCGGGGGGCGCCGTCCGGGCGCCAGAAGCGCCACTCGCCCTGCTTCAGACCCGCCTCGTAGCGCCCCTCGCGGGCCTTCTGCCCGTCGGGGTGGAAGGCGGTCCACAGGCCGGTCTCCTCGCCCGCGGCGTAGGCCCCGATCTCGCGCACCGGGCCCTCGGCCCCCGGCGCCGCGTCGGCCGGCGCCGGGTGGTACCAGCGCCACTCGCCGTCCTTCTGCCCCGCGGCGTAGGCCCCCTCGGCGGCGAGGCTGCCGTTGGGGTGGTGCCGGCTCCAGACCCCGACCTCGGCCCCCTCGGCGTAGGTGCCCACGAAGCGCCGGGCGCCGTCGCGGTACCAGCCCTCCCAGCGGCCGTGGGGCCGGTCGTCGCGGTAGGGCCCCTTCACCATCGGCTGGCCGTTGTCGTAGAAGGTCACCCACTCGCCGTTCTGGCTGCCCCGGGCGAAGGCGCCCCGCTTCTCGAGGTGCCCGTTGGGGTGCCACCAGCCCCAGTCGCCGACCCGGATCTGGCGCGGCTCGCCGTCGCCGCTCGGCTCGCAGATCATGCAGCCGGCGACCCGGGCCTCGGGGTCGACCGACCACTCGCCGTCCCGCTCGTCGCACTGCTGGCGGGCCGGGTCGTCGGGCACGCCGGCCTCGTAGGTGACCGTGCGCCACCGCTCGCCGCTGTACCAGTACTCGGCCCACTCGCCGTGCTTGCGCCCGTCGACATAGGGCCCCTCGCCCTTCTTCTCGCCGTTGTTGAACCACTCGGTCCACACCCCCGACCGCTCGTCGCCCTCGAAGCGGCCCCGGGCCTCGGGGAAGGACTCCCAGTGGTTGATCTGCCACTCGCCGACCCGCTGGCCCAGCTCGTAGTGCCCCTGCCACGCGACGCGGCCGTTGGTGTAGTACGCCGTCCACTGCCCGTGGCGCCGGTCGGCGAGGTAGCCCCCCTCGCTCTTGAGCTCGCCGGTGTAGAACCACGAGCGGGCCGGGCCGCTGCGCGCGCCCTCGGCCCAGGTCTCCTCCCGGTCGCGCACCCCGTCGTCGGTGAAGGTGGCCCACACCCCGTCCTTGGCCCCCTCGGCGTAGCGCCCCCGCTCGAGCAGGGTGCCGTCGGCCGCGTAGCGCACCCAGTCGCCGGTGCCGCCGAGGATCGTCGCCTGCCCGATGACCGCCCCGTCGACCGCCCGGTAGACGTGGGTCCCGTCGGGCACGCCCATCACGTACTGCCCCTCGCGCAGGACCTCGCCGGTGGGGTGATAGTCGACCCACAGCCCGTGGGGCTGGCCCTTCTCGAAGTCGGCGGCCCACGCCTTGTTGGCCTGATCGTCGTAGCCGGTCCACCGCCCGACCCGCTGCTCGGCGACCACGCAGCCCTCCGTCAGATCGCCGTAGTCGACCTCCCAGTCGCCGGCCTTCTCGTCGCAGGCGATGGCGTGTGGATTCTGGCGCTGGCCCTCCACGAAGTCGACCTCGCGCCACTTCAGGTTGCCCAGGGTGTACTCGGTCCAGGTGCCATGCTCCCGGCCCTCGACGAACGGGCCCTCCTGCACCTTGGGGCCCCGCCGGTGGTGGAAGGCCCACACCCCGTGGCGCTGGCCCTTCACGTAGGGCCCGGTCTCCTGCACCCGGCCGTCGGGGAAGTAGCGGGTCCAGACGCCGTCGTACACGTCGTCGGCGTAGGGCCCCTCGGCCGCCTTCTGGCAGTTGGTGTAGTACTCCGTCGCCGGGCCGTTGCGCTCGCCGGCCACCCAGGTCACCTCGAACGCGAGCTGGCCCCCGGGGTGGTAGCCCTTCCAGACGCCGTGCTCCTCGCCGTCGACGTTGTGCCCCAGCAGGCGGGTGCGGCCGTCGGGGTAGAGCTCTTCGTGCCGCCCGTGCAGCTTGCCGTCGACCATCGTCGCCCGGGCCTTGATCCACGGCTTCGGGCCCCGGTCGTCGTAGAACGTCCACTCGCCCTGCGGCTCGCCCCGGACCCGGCAGCCGGCCAGCTCGGCGGTCTTCAGCCACCGCCCCCGGGCCGCCCGGCAGGTGGCGGCGTCGACGATGGTCGGCGGGGTGAAGTCGGGCAGGGCCGCCGGATCGGGCGCCTCGGCGTCGGGCGGGCCGCCGTCGGACGGGTCGCCGTCGGACGGATCGGCGCCCGGGCCGGCGTCGGACGGGCCGCCGTCGGGCGCGCCCGCGTCCTGCGCCGCGGCGGGCAGCGCGAGCATCAGCATCGAGGCTGCGAACAGGGCCGCTCTCACCGCTCTTCTCCCGGGGTCTTCTTCGGCCCGAGCAGCCCGTCGAGCGCGTCCCGCGCGCTCTGGCGGACCGCCCGGCCGTCGAGGCTGTTGATGTCGCTCTGGGTCAGCTCGATGCGGGGGGCGAAGACCTCGTCGTGGAACCGGTCGATCGCCGCCGCGATCACGTCCCCCGGCGGCTCGCCCTCGATCGGATCGGCCGCCGCCTTCTCCGCCGCCTCCAGCTCGGGCCCGGCCAGCGACCCGCACATGCGCTTGGCCACCTGCACGCAGATCGTGATCCCGCCCTCGGCGTCGCTCACGCTCACCTCGAACGGGGCCCGGGGGTCGACGTCCAGCCGGGGCGAGGCCCGCAGGCGGTCGGCGATCTCGGCCCCCCGGGCGCCGCTCACCGGGCCCATGGCGACCGGCAGCGCCAGCCCCAGGTGGCGCAGGGCCGCCGGCTCGAACTCCATCACGGCGGCGAAGTCCTGCCGGGCCCCGGCCCCGTCGCCGGTGCGCCAGCGGCTGTCGGCGATCCAGGCCCGGATGCGGTTGCGCAGCAGCCGGGGCTCCTCGGGCAGCGCCCGCAGGGCCGCCTCGCCGGCCTCGATCGCCTCGGCCCGGGCCCCCTCCCGCCAGCGCAGCTCGGCGAGGTAGGCGTCGAGGAAGGCCCCGGCCTCGTCGGGGTAGTCGGTCTCGACCGCGCGCACCTCGGCGATCGCCTTGCGCATCACCCCGGCCCCGAAGACGGCCAGCATGTCGGCCCCGTACCACGGCATCACGTCGGTGTAATACGGCCGGACGTGCTTGTGCAGCGTCTCGGGCAGGGCCGCCAGCCGGGTCGCCTCCCGGGCCGCGCGCCAGCGGGCGGCGGCGATCTGCTCGGCGTCGAGCCGCAGCCGGATGGCGTCCCAGAAGGTGCGGGCCGCCGACCGCTCGAGGAGCTGGTGATAGCGCGCCGTGAGCACGCTGTAGCCCAGGAGCGCGTTGCTCAGCTCCACGATCTCGGAGGCGGCGCTGATCATGCCCGCCCGGTCGGGCGCGGCCAGGATCTCGCGGACCCGCATCTCGGCCTCGTCGAGCTGGCCCAGGGCCAGCAGAAGCTCCACGAAGCGGGCCCGGATGACCATCTCGTTCTGCACCCGCAGGTCGGGCGGCCGGGGCACCGCCCGCAGCGCCTTGAGCGCCGACAGGCTCTGCTGGAACTGCCCGAATACGAGGTACATCGCGCTGAGCTGGGCGTGGGGCGAGGTGGGGCAGCTCCGGTCGTCGGCCTTGAGCGCCCGCTGGTCGTAGGTGATCGTGCGGGGGAAGTCGAACGCCCGCCGGGCCCCCAGCGCGGTGTTGGTCGCCAGGATGCAGGTGTCCTGGCCCAGCGACTCCAGCGACCGCTGACCCCACTCGTAGCTCGGCTTGCGGTTGCCGGCCTCCTCCTCGACGGCCATCAGCCCGTTGTAGGCCCGCTCGCGGATGTCGGGGTTGGGGTCGTGGATCAGGGAGCGCCCGATCACCCGGGCCTCTTCGAAGCGGCCCAGCTTGAGCAGCGGCCAGATGCGGCGCACCGTCTGCTTGGGCGCGTAGTGCGCGTCGAGCATGTCGAACGCGGCGAGCTGGTCGGCCCGGCGGTCCATGTGGCCGAGCACGATCGACTCCCGCAGCAGGATGCGCCGATGCCACGAGCGGGCGTCGCTCGACTCGGGCGGCACCCCGTGCTGCCGCTCGATGTGCCCCCGGGCCTGACGCAGCAAGTACAGCGAGCGGGCCAGGTTGCCCTCGGCCTCGGCGTGCACCAGCCCCAGCACGTAGGCCGCGATGAACGAGTCGGGGCGCGCCCGCAGGATGGCCTCGGCCTGCGCCCGGGCCTGGGCCCAGCGCCCGTTGTCGGCGCTGACCAGGGCCGCGCGCTCCTCCACGTCGCCCTGGAAGCCGTCGGTGAGCGCCAGCGGGTCCTGCATCTGGGCCCCGGCGGGGGCCGCGAGCAGGAGCCCGAGCCAGAGCCCCAGCGAGACCTGGAACAGCAGCGGGAGCGCGCGCCGCATCGCCTACCTCGACAGCGTGGAGCGGCTGAGGGTGTCCAGCGGGCCCTTCGCCGCGTCGCGCACCACCCGCTCGGGGGCGTCGGCCCCGGGCACCATCGCCAGCCGGTGGCGGAAGAGCGGCACGGTCAGGTGCTCGATGTCGGCCGGCGTCACGAAGTCCCGCCCGTCGAGCAGCGCCCGCACCTGCAACGCCGGGATCGCCTGCACCAGCGAGCGGGTCGAGACCCCCTGGGCCACCCGCTTGTCGCTGCGCAGCACCCCGGCGATGTCGACGAGGCACTCGTGCACCTTGGGCGAGACGTGCACCGCCCGCCGGATGAGATCGCGGGCCCCGATGACGGCGCCCCGGGTCACCTTCGGCAGATCGTCGGGCCGGCTGCGCGGCGCGCCCCAGCTCGCCAGGACCTCCAGCTCGCTGGCCCGGTCGACGTGCTCCATCCGGATCTTGAACAGGAACCGGTCGAGCTGGGCCACCGGCAGGGGGTAGGTGCCCACCGAGTCCAGCGGGTTCTGGGTCGCGACGACGAAGAACAGGTCGTCGAGCCGGTGGCTGACGTTGTCCACGGTGACCTGCTTCTCGGCCATCGCCTCGAGCAGCGCCGCCTGCACCTTGGGGCTGGTGCGGTTGATCTCGTCGACGAGCAGGACGTGGCTGAAGACCGGGCCCCGCCGGAAGTGGAAGTCGTTGGTCGTCGTGTCGAAGACCATCACCCCGGTGATGTCGCTGGGCAGCAGGTCGGGGGTGAACTGCACCCGGCGGAACGGCGCGATGTCGGCGTGCACCGCGTCGGTGATCGACTCGCCGAGCGCCTTGGCCAGCGTCGTCTTGCCCGAGCCGGGGTAGTCCTCGAGCAGCACGTGCCCGTCGCCGAAGAGGGCCACGAGCACCAGCTCGATCACGTCGTCCCGCCCCATCACGTCGTGGCGGATGCGGGCCCGGACCCGCTCGATGGTGCGCCGGGCGCCGTCGAGGTCGAGGGCCGGGGCCTTGGCCAGCGGCGGGGCGGGGGGAGCCTGATCGTCGAACACGATGCCTCGCGAGAGCTTGGGTCCAGAGTCAGCGGGTGAACCACCACCCGAATGGATTGAGCGATCCGAGCGCGCGTTTCCAGCCCGGCACCCGCTCACGGTATTCGCTGCGCACCCGCCGGGCGAGGGTGTGCACCGCCTGGGGGTCGTCGGATCGGGGGCGGCCGAGCGCCAGCCGCAGATGCACCCGGGTCAGCTCGACCAGCGAGGGGGCGATGTCGGCCAGCCGCTCGGCGTGACGCTCGCGGGTCTCGTCCGGGCGGCGGCCGAGGCCCAGGTCGCTGAAGCGGTCGAGCGTCGCGGCGAACTGCATCCGGTGGGCCAGCGGGCGGGCGGCGGCGGCGCCCATGCGGCCCAGCTTCACGATGAACCCGCCCAGCACGCACAGCCCGAGCAGGGTCAGCAGCGTCCAGCCGATGCGGGCCCAGGGGATGGCCAGCTCGCCGCCCGGCTCGCCCCGGCCGCCGGTGGGGTCGTCCCGGGCCAGCTCGCCGAGCAGGCTCTCGAGCGACTGGTCGACGAAGCGCGGCGGCGGCTCGTCGCTCCGCTCGGGGTAGATGTCGAACGGCACCCAGCCGACCCCGGCGATGTGGATCTCGGGCCAGGCGTGGGCCCGGTCGCCGAGGATGAGCACCGCCGAGCCGGCCCCCCGGGTCCAGGCGTCGACCGCGTAGCCCACCGCGACCCGGGCCGCGATGCCCTGGCTGCGGAACAGGTTGGCCGCGGCGTGGGCGAAGTGCACGCAGTAGCCCCGCAGGCTGCCGAAGAGGAACGAGCCGGTGGGGTCGTCGCCGACGTGGCGCTCTTTGCGGGTGTAGAAGCCTTCCTTCTCGAGGTAGCGCTTGATGGCGTAGGCCACCATCAGCGGGTCGCCGGCGAAGCGGGGGTCGACGTCGCGGGCCAGCTCGTCGGCCAGCGCCGCGTAGCGCGGGTCGTCGGGGTGGGCCAGGTAGTGCTCGGCCTTCTCGGCGGGCCAGCCTTCGGGCACCGACCCCCGGCCGACGAGCCGGCTGGTGGGGGCCGACAGCGCCAGCGAGATCGCCTCGTAGGCCGCCACGAAGCGCCGGGGCGCCGGGTTGTGGTGGGGGGCGACCTCGATCGAGGCGGTCAGCGCCAGCGGCTGGGGGTGGTCGACCATCAGGAACATCGTGGTCGGCACCCGCTTGAAGAACGCCGCGGTCTGGCTGCCCTCGGCGGTCAACGGGCCGTCCACCGGGAAGTCGGTGATCACGTCCCGGTCGAACTGCCCGGTGGGGTCGATCGAGAGCCGGGTGCCGTCGAAGTGGGACAGCACCTGCTGGCGGAAGTAGTACAGCCCGGCCGGCGGCTCGAAGTCCTCGTGGAACAGCGCCAGCGCCACCGGCCGGGGCGGGGGCGGGCTGCCGCCGCCCGAACCGTCGCCCAGCGAGTCGCCGGCCCCGCCGCCGCCTCCGTCGCTGTCGCTGTCGCTGTCACCGTCGCCCTTGCCGTCGCCGGTCAGCCCCGCGGTGGGTTCGAAGTCGACGTCGATGCGCTGGTCTTCGAGCAGCCAGTAGACCCCGGCCCCGACCAGCAGCAGCAGCAGCAGCGTCAGCGTCAGCTTGAGCGGGGTCTCCCGGCGCAGGGCGAGCACCACCGCGGCGGCGGCGGCCATCACCCCCAGCGCCTGGAGCAGCACCTGGGGGTCGAGCCCCTGGGTCAGCGCCCAGTCGGTCAGCCAGCGGGGGCGGTTGATCATCAGCTCCCGGTGGCGGGCGAAGAGGTGGGCGACCGCGCCGATGACCGCGGTCGCCTCGACCAGGGACCACGTCCGGGTGCGCAGGGCCAGGCAGCGCACGGCGAAGACGCCGCCGCCGACGAGGCCGGCGAAGAGCGCCCCGTCGGCCACCACCAGGGTCATCCGGCTCGACAGGGAGCCCCACACCCCGGTGGAGTCGCCGATCCAGCCCGAGAGCGGCGCGGCCAGGGCGGCCAGCGTCACCCCGAGCCCGGCCCCGACGATCACCCGCAGCCCGCGGCCCACGGCCAGCCGGGCGCCGATCACCGCCAGCGCCGCCGCCGACGCCGCCGCGATCAGGGCCGGGCCGCCGGCCAGGGGCCACAGCCCGAGCACCGCCGCGGCGGCCAGCACCAGCGCCCGGACCCCGGTCAGGATCGGGCCCTCGGCGCCCTCGATGGGGGGGGCGACGCGCTCGGTCATACGTGCCTCAACGCCTCCAACTCGGCCTCGGCCAGCACCCGGCCCGCGCTGCGGTGCACCACCTTCACCGGCGCGTTCAGCCGGCGCAGCGCATCGTACAGCCCCGGCAGGGCCCGCAGGTCGGCCCCGACGTCGGCCGGCGGCTCCCGCAGCCAGCGCCAGCGGCCCCCGGGGCGCTCGAGCACCCCGTCGGCGCTGGCGATCACCGTCGGCGGGGCGGGCAGCGCCTCGACGAAGGCCGCCAGGTGGGCCTGCCACGGGCCGGGCTCGCCGGGCACGAACAGGATGCACCGCCCGAGACGTTCCCGGGGCACCGCCGCCAGGAACGGCCCCAGCCCCTCGCCGCCCCGATCGCGGTGGTGGGCCGCGCCGATGATCGCCGCCAGGGCGTCGTCGGGGGTGGTGGCCGGGGTCGGGCAGCCGTCGGCCCCGAAGGTGAAGTCGGGGCCGAGCAGGCCGGCCTCGAGGAAGGTGCGGGCCACCGACGCCGAGGGCTCGTCCCCCGGGCCGGCGACGAAGTAGGCCACCGTGCTCGGCTGGGGGGCGACCGCCCGCTCGGGCATGCGCACCAGCAGCCGCCGGGTGCGGGCGTAGGCGGTCCACACGATCAGCCGCACCGGATCACCGGGCCCGTAGCGCCGCATCTCGACCAGATCGCCCTCGACCTCGCCCGCCGGGTGGGCGTGCCCGTCGCCGGCGGCGTTGCGGATGGCGGTGGTCAGGTCGACGGTGGCCCGGGCCGGCTCGATCACGAGGCTGGCCGACCACCGGCGGGGGAAGGCCATCGCGGCCAGCCCGAAGACGTCGCCGACGGTGAAGAGCCGCTCGACCCGCTCCGGGCGGCCCCGCTCGCCGAAGACCACCCGCTCGGCGGCGTAGCGGCCCGCGGGGCGCAGCGTCACCGAGACCGCGGCCGGCGTCACCCAGCGCAGCCCGACCCGGACCAGGGGCCAGAAGCGGAAGCGGGGCACCCGCAGGGCGGTGTCCAGGCCCCGGCCGACCTCGAGCCGCCCCTCGAGCCGCCCCTCGCCGCGCCGCTCGAGGTGCACGAAGAGCAGCAGCGCCGCCAGGGCGACCCCGATCACCGAGACCGCCAGCACCGCGAGCACCGCGATCGCCGCCGCCCGCACCACGAAGTCCGACTGACCCCGGCCCCAATACTCCAGGGCGACCCACGCGGTGAGCCCGGCCAGCACGCCCGCGCCCGACAGGGGCACGTAGCCCCAGAGGCGGGCGAGGCGGCGGCGGGCGCGGGTGCGGAGCATCGGATTGTCCTCCCACCATCGGGGCGTCGGCGCAAGTGCCGCCGCGCGGTCGGGGGCGAGGTGTGGGAGCGCGCCGCGGGCCTTCGGGTTGCGCGGGGGCCCCCGATCGGACCGCCGGAGGTCGGTGTACCGGCGTGTGTTGCGAAAAGTGGAACAACCGCAGGGGTGATCAGGGTCCTGGTCACAGTCTTGTAGTTCGGCGCCGATGCCCTCGCCAGGATGAGTGGCTTATGGGCTATTGAGATGTGTTTGTCAGGTCAGTGACCTCGCCTATATCTCCTATAGTCCCTCATCACCCCGCGCGCCGGATTGTCACGCACGTCTAAGTGCGCATTCCGCAAGGGGAAAAAATGCCTCCCTATACGTAATTGACTTATTGCGTGACCTCGACCTCCCCGGCAGAATCAGAGAGTGGACGGTGTGAGCGCGCCGTTCGCCCCACAAACGCCCGACAGACGAGGGGAAGGTCATGTCGTACGACACCGAAATCGAGATGTCGCCGCCGGTCCGGCTGCAGGATGCGGCCGAGCGCCTTCGGCTGGCTTCGACCGCCCTCGCGGCCCTCGCCCGGCTCGTCGACGAGGACGATCTGGTCCTCGAGCCGCACATCTCCCGGATCGAGTCCCGGGCGACCGAGCTGATGCGCACCGCCGGGCAGCTCGCCCGCGAGATGGGCGTCGGCCGCCGCTGGGGGCTGGACATCCTCTTCGCCTCGGCCGGCCCCGAGGTGCCGGTGCGCCACGCGTCCCCCGACGACTCGATCGAGCTCGAGCCGCTCGAGCTGCTGCGCCCGATCGACGAGGCCCCGCTGCCGGTCGCCCGGGTGCGCCGCCCGTCGACCCCCTGGGCCCCGGCCGTCGCACTGCCCACGCCGCCGCTCGCCTCGGCCCTGGTCATCGGGCCGGCCGACGAGAGCACCTGCTGAGATCGCCCGGATCGGGGCGCCCGCCGGGGCGTCGGTCGCGCCGATCCACCGCGCTCACGGCGCTCGCTCCCCTCAGGGCAGCGGCACCCGCAGCACCCGCAGCCGGGCCTCGACCCGACCCCCTCGCCGGCTGGAGAGGCCCAGGGTGCCGATGATCGCCACCCCATCCCGCACGAACAGGCTGTTGGCGAACCCGGTCGGCCCGTCCTCGTCGACGAGCAACGGCGGGCTGGACCACCCGGCGCCGACGCGCAGCCCCATGCGCAGCGTATTGTCGCTGGCGTCCTGGTAGATCGCGACCGCCCGGGCCATCGGGTCGAGCGCCACCGCCGGATCGGGCCCCACCCGCCGCCGGCGGCCCTCGCCGCCCGGATCGACGACCTCGATGCTGCCCCCGCCCTCGATCGGTCCCCGATAGGCCAGCAGGGCCCAGGTCCGCTCGTCGGTGAAGAGCACCTGCACCCCCGCCTCGCCGGCCACCAGATCACACCACTCGCCCACCGGGTGCTCGAGCACGTCGGCGTAGCGCCCGCCGGGGTCGGCGTCCCGCCCGAGGCTCATCCGCCCGTCGAGCGGGTGCACCGTGAAGCCGTCGAGCCCGCCCCGGGCGAGGTGCAGCCGCCGCTCGGCGCCGTCGTGGAACGCCACCACCGCCGATCCGTCGGGGGCCAGCCGGAAGCAGGGGCGCACCCCGTAGCGGGCGGGCAGCACGCCCGGCGGAGGGGTCTCGCCGAAGACGCCGAAGCGCATCGAGAGGGCCACCACCCGGAAGTCGTCGGGCCCGGCCGGGTCGCCGTCGTCGGCCACCGCGTAGCGCAGTCCGGAGCGGCCGTCGACCGTCTCGACGACGCTGTAGACCAAGTGCGGCCGGCCCTGGGGGTCGAGCGCCAGCCGCACGTCCCGCCCGGCGTCGCCCTCGTCGTCGACCACCACCGGCGCGAGCCACCGCCCGTCGCCCCCCCGGCGGGTGTAGCGCACCGCCCCCGCGTCGAGGTCGTAATACGCGACGTGCAGCCGGTTGCGGGCGTCGACCGCGATCCGGGGATAGCGGCCCCGGTCGGGCCCCGGCTCGACCCGCCCCCCGCGCGCCGCGTCGGGGTCTTCGGCCGGCGTCTCGGGCAGCCCGTCGACGAAGGTCACCCGGGGGTCGTCGCCCTCGAGGTCCTCGACGATCACCAGATCGCCGAAGTCGGGGTCGTAGGCCGCGAAGACCGGCGCCCCCCGCAGCAGCGCCATGCTCGCGTGGCGCAGGTCGCCGCCGGTGTCGACCGCCGGGGGCCCGACGCAGGCGCAGTCGGCCTCGTCGAGCGCGCACTGCGGCCCGTCGAACGCCGCCGCGTCGAGCACCACCGCCACCTCGCCCGCCGCGCAGGTCATCCGGCAGGCGGGCGGCGCGGCCCGGCACAGGTCGCGGTGGGGGTAGCACGCCTCGTCGGCGGCGCACAGCCCGTCGCACGGCAGCCCGCGCACGCAGTAGCCGCCCAGGCAGCGCCCGCCGCCGCAGGCCCCGTCGTCGGCGCAGCGGCGGCGCACGCAGTAGTCGCCCCGGCAGTCGAAGTCGGGATCGGGGCAGCCCTCGGCGCAGCCGTCGGTGGGCGCGGCGGCGCAGAAGCCGCCCTGGCAGGTCTCGAGCGCGCAGCAGCCGAAGCCGGCGTCGCACTGCTGCTGGTCGACGCACAGCCCGCCGATGCAGCGCTGGCCGCCGGGGCAGTCGGCGTCCCGCTGGCAGGTGGACTCGGCGGCGGGCAGCCGGTCGTCGCAGGCGGCGAGCGCGGCGAGCGCGGTGAGCGTGGCGAGGGCGACGAGGGCGCGACGCGCGGCCGGGATCATGGGCGACGCCGGATGACCCGGAGCAGGGCCCCGGCCAGCAGCAGGCCCGGCAGGCCCGGCGGGTGACCCGGCGTGGATCGGCAGCCGCCGCCGAGCGGGGCCGGGGATCCGACGGTCGGTGCAGGGCTCGGCGCGGGGTCGGCCGGCGCAGGGGCCGGTGTGGGAGCCGGTGTGGGGGTCGGCCGGGGGATCGTGACCTCCAGCTCGGCCGGCGTCGGGTCGAGCGTCGCGTAGGCCCCCTCGGCCACCGCCCGCACCGCCAGCCGGTGGGCGCCCGGGAGCCGCAGCAGCGGCTCGCGCACCACCAGCCGCCCGTCGACCGCCGCCCGCAGCGGGCGCCACGGGCCCCGGTCCAGGCGGTACTGGTAGCGGGCCTCTGCGGCGCCGACGCCGAAGGCCGAGACGGCCACCGTCGCCTCGCCCGGGGTCACCGCCTCGAGCGTCGCCCCGGTCTCCACCGCGCCGGTCTGGGCCGCCCGGTTCACCGGGTTGAGCGCCAGCAGCACCGAGAGGTGGTCGGCCATCGCCCCGTCGACCCGCAGCCCGGCGACGCGCAGGTCGTAGGGCAGGCCGGTCAGATCCTCGATCAGCCCGCTGAGGTCGACGTCCAGCGCCAGGGCCTCGGTGGACAGCGCCCGGGTCGCGAGGTCGAGCACCAGCCCCAGCAGCGTCGGCAGGTCGTCGGTGGCCACCAGCCCGTCGTACTCCACCGCCAGCTCGCCGATGCGCGGCGGGTCGAGGGCCAGCGCCAGCCGGTGGTCGGCGGTGGGCTGGATCGCCACGTCCACCGCGACCTCGGTCCGGGCGGCGAAGATGCGGCTCCAGCGGCCCTCGAGGTAGGCGTACAGCTCGACGCCCAGGCCGGGCACCGTCACCGAGACCCCCACCTGGGGCACGCCGCCGTCGTCCTCGATGGGCCGCAGCCCCAGCAGGGGGAACGCGTCGACCGGGATCTGGGGGTCGAGCACCACCATCATCGGCCGGGGGCCGTCGGCCAGCCGGTCGAGCCCGGGCAGCAGCAGCCCCAGGGTGTCGGTGTCGACCCGCTGGCCGGCGAGGGCCTCGATGTCGGCGGTGTCCAGCCGCAGGCAGAGCAGGCCCGAGCGCCACAGGCTCCACAGCAGCCGCTCCAGGGTGGCCCCGGCCACCGCCAGCCCCAGGTGGTACGGCTCGCCCTCGGCGTCGTAGCCGGTCAGCGTCGGCGGGGGCCCGGCGGCGAGCAGCGGGGCCCGGTTGGTGGGCGCCACGCAGGGGTGGCTCACCGCGTCCAGGCTCGGGTCGAGGCTCAGCCCCAGGCCGTCGCCCCGGTCGCCGGCGGTGCGCAGGGTGAAGCCCTCGGGGGTCGGCGCGACGCGGTACAGCAGGTCGTGGGCGTCGAGCGGCAGCGGCAGCAGCGCGCCCAGCATCGCCGCCGGGGCCGCGCCTTCGAGGGCCAGGGGCTTGTCGGTGTACTCGATCACCAGGTCGTTGACCGCCGCCTCGACGAACGGGGTCAGCAGCGCGTTGAGCTGGTCCGAGAAGAGCCCGTAGAGCAGCTCGAGGATGTCGGCCCCCAGGTCGCTGGCCCCGCAGGCGATGTCGCACTCGAGGGGGCTGCCGAAGTCGGAGCACTCGGGCAGGGTGGGGTCGACGCCCAGCTCGATGTCGAGGCGGTCCACCTCGGGGGCCTCGACGGCGACCCGCACCTGGAACCGGCCCTCGGCGTCCACCTCGGGGAAGACGTCCACCGCCAGCGACGCGGTGACGAAGTGCTCGCCCGGGTCGCCGCGGAAGACGCCGTTCTCCAGGGTGCAGGCCCCGTTGCCGCCGACGCCGACCCACACCTCGCCGCTCTCGAAGCGCAGCCGGGCGTCGGCCACCGTCAGCCGGACGCGGGCCGGCTCGCCGAGGAACTCGAGGTCGATGATCGCCGCCCGCAGGTCGAAGGCCACCCGCAGGTCGCGCAGGCCGATGCCCAGCCGGGCGTCGCCGGTCTCCTGGGGCGGGATGTCGAGGCGGACCCAGCCGTCGGGGTCGACGTCGAGCAGCAGGCCCGCGATGCGCTCCCGCTCGGCGAGCAGCAGGTCGGTGCCGGCGGCGGTCAGCGCCACCTGGACCCCGGACTCGATGGTGTTCAGCTCGCTGCGGGGGAAGGGCGCCGCCGGGCTGCCCTCGCAGCCGGCCAGCCCCAGGTCGGGCCCGCCGGGGCCGCAGCCGAGCAGCAGCGCGCAGATCCAGAGCTGCAGCGGCGCCCGACGGCCGCGCCGGATCACGTCGACACCCGGTTGCGCCCGTGCTCCTTGGCCCGGTAGAGCGCCGCGTCGGCGGCGGCGACGAGCTGGGCCGGCGAGACCATGTCGGGGGTGAACGCGCCGACCCCCACGCTGATGGTCACCGGCAGGGCCCGGCCGTCGAACTCGAAGTCGTACTCGTCGACCATCTTGCGCACGATCTCGGCGAAGCGGCTCGCGTCCTCGGTGCTCGTCTCGGGCAGCACGATGACGAACTCGTCCCCGGCGTAGCGGGCGAAGAGCTCCTCCTTGCGCATGCGGCCGGCGATCTCGGCGGCCATGGTGCGCAGCACGTAGTCCCCCGAGAGGTGCCCGTAGCGGTCGTTGATGCGCTTGAACTTGTCCACGTCGAACAGCAGCAGCGACAGCGCCCGCTCGTGGCGTCGGCAGCGGCTGATCTCGCGCTCGGTGTACTCCTCGAAGTAGCGCCGGTTGTGGATCTGGGTCAGCCCGTCGAAGATCGCCATGCGGTAGATCTCTTCGTAGTAGGCCGCCTCGACGTTGCTGGTGGACAGGAACTTGAAGATGGTGCTGCCGACCTTGATGAGGTCGCCGTCGCGCAGGGGGGCCCGGGTGATGGGGCTGCCGGCGACGTAGGTGCCGTTGGTGCTGCGCAGGTCCTCGATGAACCACACCCCGTCGAGGAACATCAGCCGGCAGTGGCGGCGGCTGACCGACTCGTCGTCCACCGAGATGTCGGCGTCGAGATCACGCCCGACGACGGTGGACGGACGGGTGGGGTCGAGGTCGACCTTGTAGCCGATCCGGCTCCCGTAGATGGTCACCAGGATCTCGTGGGCTCCGCCGGTGTCGGCGTCGAACGCGGAGCCCCGCATGATGCGCGTCTGCGCGCCTCGCATGCGGCCAACATACAGCCGCCCGTCTCGGCGGCGCAATCTCGTATCTCACCGCGGTGAGCCGGCGCCCTCGGCGGCCAGCGAGAGCCACAGCGGGCGGTGGCTGGAGATGTTCGACAGGCCCCGATACCCGCCGCCGTAGCTGCGGTAGGGGTCCCGATCGTCGAAGGCGTCGACCGCGCACGCCGGGTCGGGGCGCAGCCGTGGCGCGAGGGCGGCGTCGATGACGAGGTGGTCGATCCGGCTGTCGTAGCGGGTCTGGGAGCTGCCCGGGCAGTCGTCCTCGACGAAGACGAAGCGGGGGTCGCCCTCGAGCGGGGCCAGCCCCTCGATCTCGCGGTGGATGCCCCCGTGGGCGTCGTTGAAATCGCCGACGATCACCACCGGCGGGTCGGGCGCCGGGGCCTGGGGCAGCCCGTCGGTCAGCCACCGGTGGAGCTGCTCGATCTGCTGGGCCCGGTAGGCGCTGTCCTCGGTGTTGGCGAACGGGTGGAAGTGCACCACCACCAGGGTGAAGCGCAGGTCGCCGTCCAGGCTCTCGACCCGGGCGGCGAGCGGGTCCTTGGACGGGAAGTCGGTGCCCGGCAGCCGGATCTCGCGGGGGTCTTCGACCCGCACCCGGTCGGTGCGCCACAGGATGGCCGGGTTCTGGGACCAGCCGCTCTCGCCGACGTGCCACGCGTAGCGCGCCGGCAGCCCGAGCAGCGCCAGCGCCGCGTCGCCTTCGATCTCCTGGAGGCCGAAGACCTCGACGTCGGTCTCGACGATCAGCCGGGCGATCATCCCGTAGTCGGCCTCGAGGCGGGGGGTGAACTCGGAGCGGTACGTCGCCCCCAGCCAGTCGATGTTGAAGCTGCCCACCTGGACCCACGCCGGGTCGGCCCGGTCGGGGTCCGGCGCGGGGTAGAGGTCGGGCAGGGCGGCGTCGATCGGGCCGAGGTCGGGCTCGAGGGCGTCGGCGATCGGGCCGGCGTCGGGATCGGGCGGCTCGGCGGGGTCGGCGGGGTCGGCGGGCGGCTGGCAGCCGGCGAGGGCCAGGGCGAGCAGCGTCGGGAGCGGGGCGCGCATGACCGGATGGTGCCACATCCCGCCGGCGTCAGGCCCCCGGCTTGTCCACCCGCAGCAGCAGCCAGTTCCACTTGCGGCGCAGCGGGTGGACGATGTGATTCAGCGCGCCGCACGCCTTCCACGCCAGCCAGCCGCGGGCCGTCGTCAGCGGGTCGGTGAACGCCTCGTTGCCGCACGACGGGCAGAAGGTGTGCGGGCTGTACTTCCAGGCCCCGAGCCCCTTCGTGCGCAGCGCGAGCAGCGCCGGCACATAGGGCCGCACCCGCCACGAGTAGCCGAACGTCAGCCGGGCCTCGGCGGGGAAGAGCCCCCGGAAGGTGTCCTCGGTCATCGACTGGCGGTGCCCGTAGAGGTGGAAGACGACGTCGCACTGCGGGCAGCGATGCGACTGCATCAAGAGCTGCTCCCGGTTGGGCACCGTGATCAGGACGTGCTTTCCGGCCACCCGGTACAGCTCGGCGGCGGCCCGGGGCAGGTCGGCCGGGTCGAGGTGCTCGAGCACCTCGCAGCAGGTGACGAGGTCCATCGAGCCGTCGGCGAAGGGCAGCTCGAGGATGGACGAGCGCGCCACCGGCCGGCGTACGTGGCGCAGGCCCACCCGGCCCAGGTCGGTGCCGTAGGCCCGCTCCACCGGCAGGCGATGCAGCAGCTTGCCCGGCCCGCAGCCGACGTCCAGGGCCCGCTCGACCCCCGGCGGGATCATCGCGATGGTGTCGGCGATGCGCCGCGTCTCGCTCTCGGACATCGGCGCGTCGGGCGCGTGGTCGTGGGTCGCGGTGCGCTCGAACAGCGCGGCGGTGTCGGCGGGGGCAGAGGTCGGGCTCATCGGCATGCCTCGTCGAAGATGCGGGCCATGTGGGCCGCGGCGGGGGCCGCCTCGAAGCGGGCGAGGGCCTCCGGGTCGGCGGTCTTCACCGCGCCGCCCCGCTTGTCGGCCAGGGCCGCGCGCAGGGCGGCGCAGATGGCGGCGACGTCGTGGGGCACCGCCCGGCCGAGGCCGGTCTCGGCGTGGATCCGCTCGACCTCGGGGTTGGCGGTGATGCTCAGCACCGGCCGGCGGGCGGCCATGTAGTCGTAGAGCTTGCCCGCGATGCGCAGCCGGTGGCGGGGGTGGGTGATGTCGAGCAGCAGGTCGGCCCGGCCGAGCAGGGCGGTGCTCTCGGTGAACGGCATCCAGGGCCGGGTCTGCACGAACGGGCGCAGCGCCAGCCGGTCGATGGACGCCTCGTCGGCCGGCGTGCGGTCGCCGAGGGTGGTCAGCATCGCCTCGCCCTGCGCCAGCGCCTCGGCGTCGATGAAGCGGCGCCACGCCTCGAAGAACAGCGCCCCGTCGCGCACCGGCGTCAGGTGGCCGAAGAATACGACCTCGAACGGGCCCCCGGGGCCCGGAGGGGGCGGCGGCGGGGCGTAGAGGTCGGGGTCGAAGTGGTTGCGGATGCAGGCGAAGCGCGCGGCGGGCAGCGTGGCGCCGTAGACCGCGCGGTAGTGGGCCAGGGCCGCCTCGGAGTTCATCACCACCTTCGCCGCCCGGGCGAAGGCCGCCGCCTCGAACCGGCGGGCGAGGGCCTGCCCGGTCGCGGTCCACGCCTCGCTGTAGATCGGGTCGTGGGCCCAGGGGTCGCGCAGGTCGCAGACCAGCGGCAGGCCGGTCATCTGCGCCAGGGCGTAGGCCAGGGCCATGCCCGAGAACGGGCCCGCGCTGACGTGGATCAGGCGGCAGCGGTGGCGCCGCAGCAACCGCAGCGCGCCGGCGAGCGCCCACGGCTGGAACTTCAGGTAGCGGTCGATCGGCAGCCCGCCCAGCTCCCGCCGGGTGCGGGCGAGCAGGCCGGCGGGTCGATCGGCCTCGGCCGCCTTGGCCGCCCGGGAGTCGGCCGCCGGGCGCACCGCCCGCGCGCCGGTGGTGCGATCCTGGAGCCAGGCCACCGGCCCGCTGCGGAAGCCGCGCCAGATGGGCACCGCCGGCACCAGCCCGTCGAGCGCCGGGTCGCGGTTGGCCTCGAACGGCAGGCTCACCACCGCCGGATCCCAGCCGTGGCGGGGCAGGTGGCGGGCCAGGGTCAGCCCCCGCTTGGCGCCCACCAGCCGGCTGGGCGGGAAGTGGGGCGAGATCATCAAGAACGACGGCATCCTGCGCTCACTCCAGTCGGGATTGCAGAAAGAGCATCAGGTGGGGCAGCGCCGCGTCGAACCGAGGGCCGAAGGGCGACTCGCCCGCCACCAGCCGCCGGGGGTCGCCCCCGAGCACCGGGGCGAGCGCGTCGGCGGCGGCGTCGCACGCGGCGGCCCGCCGACGCAGCGCGGCGAACGGCTCCGAGCTGCGATAGGCCGAGCCGATGGGCCACGCGCCGTGCCCCTTCCACGGGGGCTGCCCGTCGAGCAGGCGCCGGGCCCGCACCTTCAGCTTGAGCAGGCGCTTGCTGATCGCGCTGCGCAGCGGCCCGGCGTCGAGCGGCGCGCCGGTGTTGGCGTTGGGGATGCGGCCGGCGGGCCCCGAGATGCGGCGGAAGGCGCGCAGCACGTCGGCGATGGGGGGGGCCGTCCGCCGCAGCGCGATGTCGACGATCGGGCGGTGCACGAACAGCTCGTCGGCGACGGCCAGCCGCTGCAGCGCGTGGCTGTGGCCCATGTCGCTCTGGCGGCTGCCGGGGTAGAACCAGATCCACTCTCCGGCGGTGGTGGGGCGGATCGCTTTCAGCTCGGCGTGGCGCTGCGCCGAGCGGGCCACGACCGCCTCGGCCACCGCCGGGCGCAGGCCGGCGAGCGCCCGGGCGTCGGGGCGCCACGGGGTGCCCCCGGCCCGCTGCATGTAGCCCTTGAGCAGCGTATCGCACAGGAAGCCGCCCACCAGGACGTCGATCGGGGCCGCCGCGAGCGCGTCGCGCAGGGCCAGCGCGTGGGCGTTGCCGATCGCCCGCTCGGCGCCGACCAGGGCGGTCTCCCGCGGGCCGAGCTCGGCGTAGAAGCTCGGCGGGCGCAGCGCGAGCCGCCACGGGGTGTCCAGCGACGCGGCGATGCGCTCGGCGAGGCGCACCTCGCGGTTGTCGGCGTGATCGCCGAGGGTCAGCGCCAGGGCCCGCTGCGCGGGCGGCACCGCCCCCAGGACCGTCCGGGAGTCGGCCCCCCCGCTGAGCAGCACCGCGACCCGCGGGGTGTCGTCGCAGACGATGTCGGCGGCGGCCCGCACCGCGCCCTCGATCTCGGCGGCCGCGTCGGCCGGGGGGCGGGGGTCCAGCTCGTCGGGGGTCCACAGCCGGGTGGTCTCGAGCGCGAGCGCGCCGTCGGCGAGGGCGCAGGCGTGCAGGCTGCCCGGGCCCAGCTCCCGCATGCCCCGGCGGGTGGTGTGGGGGAAGGTCGGCGACCGCCGGATCAGGATCTCGGCCAGCGAGATCGGGTCGAAGTCGGCGCCCTGCCCGGCGAGCCCGGCCACCCGCTCGGGGTGGGTGCCGAGCACCGCGCCGTTCGGGGTACGGGCGAGGTAGACCGGGTAGAGGCCGAGCGGGTCGGTGAGCACCCGCAGGCCACGGGGGTCGGCCCGCAGGCCGACGAAGAGCCCCGAGAGGTCGCCGTAGGGCCGGCGGGGGTCGTCGGCCTCGATGCAGGCGCCCACCCGCCGCGAGATCCGGGCCGGGTCGTCGCCTCGGGGCCGCCCGCCGCAGAACCCGGGGCGGCCGAGGACCGCCTGCACCGCGTCGGCGTCGGCGGCCACCGCCTGCCCGTCGGCCGGGGACGGCGTGATCGCCAGCGCGCCCCACGGGAAGCGGTGCACCTGCTCCCCGGGGGCCGCCGCGGTGAGCGCCGCCGGCCCGAGCACGGCCACGAAGTCGTTCATCATCACTCCACCTTCAGGTCGGAGAGCCGGCGCAGCGCCTGCACCCGGCGGCGACCGACCGCGGTCCGCATGAGGACCCCGTACGTGATCGCGACGGTCGTCAGCAGCCCCACCGCCAGGGCCACCGGGGGGGCCTCGCCGCCGAAGGCCGCCATCCGCAGCCCGTAGAGCGCCCCGAGCAGCGCCAGGTCGAACGCGAAGGGCAGCACGAGCAGCCGGTAGAGGTCCCCGGCCCCGATCGGGCCCGACCGCCCGAGCATGTGGAACAAGAGCGGCACGGCGACGTAGTAGCGCACGCCCACCGCGATGGCCACGCCCTCCACCCCCCACTGCAAGCCGATGACGACCGACGACACCTTCAGGACCAGGTCGCAGGCGTGGAAGATCAGGTGCTCCCGGGCCCGCCCCTGGGTGATGAACACCAGCCCCGAGAGATTCCACAGCGGCAGCAGGAAGCCGCCGATGCCCAGCAGCATGAAGATGCGCCCCGCCTCGACCCACTGCGCGCCGAGCACGAACGTGATCATGCCGTCCCCGAAGACGATCATGAACGCGACCATCGCCCCGACCACGATGCTGAGGAACTCGGTGACCCCGACGAAGGCGGCCCGGTAGGTCTCGGGGCTGGCCACCGCCCGGCTCAGCGCGGGGAAGGTCACCGTGCGCACCGGGCGGTTGACCTGGGTGAGCGGCAGCATCAGGACCTCGTAGGCCTTGGCGTACAGCCCCAGCACCCGATCGCCCTGGGTGCGGCCGAGCAGCAGGTCGTCGACGGTCGAGCCGAAGTAGTTGATGATGGACGCCAGCGTGAGGCTGCCGCCGAACGAGATCAGGCTGCCCACCCCCGCCCCCCACGCGGGCCGCCCCGGCCGCCACCCGGAGAGGGCGGTCGCCAGCGCGCACGAGACCGCCGCGGCGACGAGCATCTGGGCCACCAGCGCCCAGTAGCCGGCCCCGCTCCAGGCGAGCGCGAGCGCGGTGATCACGCCCGCCGCCACCGAGGCCAGCTCGACGACCGCGACCGCCTTGAACCGCATCTGGCGCCGCAGCAGGGCCTCGTGCTGCACCTGCAAGCCGCCGAGCGGGAAGACGAGCGCGATGGCGACGGTCACCCACAGCAGGTCGGGCTGGCGGAAGAAGGCGACCATGGCCGGGGCCAGCGCCGCGACGAGCAGCCCCAGCCCCAGCCCCAGCGCCGCGTTGAACCAGAAGAGGGTGTTGACCTGCGCGTGGGTGATGTCCTCCCGCTGGATGGTCGCCGCCGACAGGCCGGCGTCGCGCAGCTTGGCCACCAGCCCGGTGACCACGGTGACCATCGCGATGAGGCCGAAGTCGCCGGGCACCAGGAGGCGGGCGAGCAGCAGCAGGGCCCCGGCCTGCACCACCGAGCGCAGCACCTGGGCGATGACGACGATCCTGGTCCCCCGCACGGCGCGCCGGCCGAGGTCCTGCCGGAAGCGCTCGGTGTCCAGCGCCGGGTGCCGGGGACGCTGTTCTCGCTCGGCCATACGCACCGTCTGTACGGGGTCGGGGGAAGGTCGGGTGTCGGACGTGGCGCCGGGTTATAGCATGGCTCGGGCCAACGGGGACGGGGCGGGCCGCGGGGGTTCGGGGCGCCCGACCGGAGGGCGCGTGCTCCGCCGGGCCGGTGAGCCCCGCGGGCGGCTCATCCACCCTCGGGCCGGATCAGGGCCCGGCGGGCTGACTGGCGGGCTGACTGGCGGGCGGGGGCGGGGGCCGCGCCGCCTCGATGCGCCGGAGCTGCTCCGCGAACTTCACGCAGGGGTCGATCTCGTCCACCCGGGGGGTGAACCACACGTAGTCGAACCGGGCGGCGGCCCGCGGCGGGTCGTGGGCGCCCCGGCGCACCTCGAGCACGCCCACCGACACCGTGGGGATGGCCGGCAGGTAGAACGGCACCCCGACGTCCCGCCGGACGTGCCCGTTGCCCGCCACCAGCACCGCCCGGCCCTCGCGCCCGGCGGCGGCGGACAGCGCCCGGGCCATCGTGGCGTCCTTGAAGCGCTGGGCCCGCAGCATGCCCTCGACCAGCGCCGGGTCGGCGCGGCCGCAGTGCGACCGCTCGATCTCGCCCCGCAGCCCGGCCTCGGCGGCCTCGGGCAGCGGGCGGTCGAGGCCCATTTCGAACGGGTAGGCGTCCAGCGGCTTCGTCATCGACGCCCGGACCGCGGCCCGCGGGGGGTGAGCCGGGCGCACCGGGGCCCCGAGGCGGTACAGCGGGGCGAACTTGGGGGCGTAGAGCGCGAAGTCGGGCCAGCCGCTGCGATCCCACCCCGCCGCCGCCCGCAGCGCCTCGGGGTCGGCCGCGCCGGCGATGGCCTCGGCGTCGTCGAGGTCGAGCTGCTCGAACAGCACCGGCACCGGCGGGCCGGCGAGGCCGTCGAGCAGCCAGCCGTGCAGCCGATGGTGGTCGGGGTTGTCGTGCTTCTCGCCGAGCAGGACCACCCGGGCGGCCGCCAGCCGGGCCCGCAGCGCCTCGGGGGTGATGAACCGGGCCTCGTCGGTGGACCAGATCCGACCGGCGAGCGGGTGCTCGTCCACCGCGGTCGCCCGCCAGTCGCCGATGGGCACCGCGGCCCCGCAGCCGACCAGCAGCAGCGCCAGCACGGCCGGCGTCGCCCGAGCGCGCCTCATCTCACTCCCCCTGACAGGCCAGCGGCACGCAGGCGCTGCCCGGCCCCGACGCCACGCAGCTCGCGCCCTCGCCGCACTCGTCGTCGGACTGGCACAGGATCACCGTGCAGTAGTTCTCGGCGCTGAAGTCGGCGATGCAGAAGTTGGCCGTCTGCCCGGCGCAGTCGCTCGCCGAGGTGCAGTAGCGGCCGACGCCGAGGTCGTTGCCCTCGTCCCCCGGCTGCGCGCAGCCGCCCTCGCCGCCGCCGTCGAGCAGGCGGGGGCTCTCGTCGTCGCTGTCGCAGATGAGGAAGCCCTCCCCCGGCGAGTAGTACATGAACGCCACGCACATCTCCTCGGGCCAGCCGAGGGGGCGCCCGGTGGTGTTGTCCCAGCGGCAGGTCACCCGGATCGCGTCGCCCGGCTCGAGGGCCAGGGCCGGGGCGTAGACGTTGACCTCGGGCGTGTCGCGCAGGGTCGGGCCGTCGGTGGCGTGGTACAGCAGCTCGGGCGCCTCGCTGCCCGCCCGGATCAGCTCCAGTTCGAAGAGCACGCCCCAGTCGTGGGTGTGCCCCAGCAGGGTGTGCAGCGCCAGCGGGCGGTCGATGGTGCAGGTCTTGACCCGTTCGAAGCCCACCGCGCCGGCCGGGACCTCGAAGTCCGAGTCCAGGACGCTGAACGCGTCGGCGATGGTCTCGGGCGGCGTCTCGGCCACCCGGAGGTCGACCGTGTCCATCACCCACCGCGGCTCGAGGTCGACGTTGATGTAGTGGGACTGGATGATGATCTGCTCGCCCCGCCGGATGCGCAGGCCGATGCCCTCGGGCATCTCGATCGCCGCCCCGCCCGCGCCGCCGGCCGCGGCGACGAAGCGCATCGCGCCCATGTCGATCTGGTCGCACTCCACCGGGGCGTGGGCGTCCTCGGGGGCCATCGAGACGTAGACCGCCGCGTGGTGCCCGCCGGCCATCTGGGTGCTGTCGGCCTTCACGAAGACGATGTCGTCGTCGACCGGGACCTCGAGCCGGCTGCACACGACGTGCTCGGTGCCCGGCTGCAAGAGGATGGGCGGGGTGTAGAACCGCACCGTGTTCCCCGGATCGGCCGGGGGCGGCAGGCAGCCCCGCAGCCCGGCCTCGTCGTCGGCGTCGCACTCGACGTACTGCCCGCCCTGGGCCGAGAGCGGGGCGAAGTCGGCCACGAAGTCGGCCCCCTCCAGCGGCGCCCCGGCCTCGATCCAGGCCCGCAGCGCGGCGAGCGACCCCGGCCCGAGCGCGGGGAAGGCGGCCAGCGGCATCGAGGCGCCGTAGCTCTGCGCGCCGACCTCCTGGGGCGAGGCGGCGAGCTTCCAGTAGAGGAAGCTGCGGCCCACGTCCCCCGGGGCCACCCGCAGGTAGCCGTCCCGGGCGGCGGCGTTGTTGACCGGGGGCACGTCGAGCAGCCGGGCGTAGGACGCCTCGACGTCGCCCAGCCCCAGCCCGCCCACGCCCCGGTCGCCGTCGTGACACCCGGCGACCGCGCAGCTCGGGGTGATGATCTGCGCGTGGATCTGGCGGTAGCCGGGCGCCGTCGCGGTGGGCGCCTCGGCCTCGTCGGCCGCGCACGCCGCCATCGACACCCCGAGGGCCGCCGCCAGTAGAGCCATCTGGAATCGTCTCACGCTGCCGCCTCCCGTCATCGGACTCGCCCCCGTCGGCACGATCCGCGAGCCGGCCCGCCGGAATCAAGGGCGAACCCGCCCCGTGCTACTGTCAGCCCCGAGGAGGTGCCCGTGTCGCAGCGGTGGTGTCTGCCCGTCGCCCTGACGCTCGCCGCCTGCGCGGGGGACGACGCCATCGACGTGCCCCGGACCCCGGCGGCGCTGGTCAACCCCTTCGACTGGACCGCCCTCGCCCCGGCCGACGACCCCTTCGCCGACCACCGCCCGGCCGACGCCGCCTGCCCGCCCGGGAGCTGGGGCGGCGAGCCGTTCGCCGAGCAGTACACCCTCGAGGTGCAGACCGGCCCCGGCGCTTGCCGCTGGCTCTCGGCCCGCCAGCCCACCCTGTCACCGGTGGCCGCCGGCGACCCGATCCGGATCCGGCTGTGGCACTTCGCGCTGACCCCCGAGCGGCCCGGCGAGCGGGCCGAGGCCCACGCCGCGCTGGCCCTCGCTGGCGACGTCATCTGGGAGCGGCGGGTCGTGATCCCGGCCGAGGGCGGGCTGCTGCTCGACACGGTCGCGGCGCCGAGGACTCTGCCCGCGGGCGCGCCGCTCGTCTTCCACCTGCACAACCACGGCGCGAACACCTGGAACCTGCTCGAAGTGCTCGCCCGCCCCGCCGACGCCGGCCCGCCCTGACGGCGCTCAGCCGCCGAGCACCCGCCCCGGCTCGACGTGGCTCGGGGTCCACCCGGCGACCCGGCCCCCGGCGTCCACCCGCCGCCAGCGCATGCGCTCGAACGGGGCGCCGAGGCCCATCCCGGTCGCGACCTTCAAGAACGTCGGCGGCCGCCGGGTGCGCTCGATCGGGGTCAGCCCCCGGGCCGCCCGGGCCTCGTTGACCAGCTCGAGCACCGCCCAGTCCATGGCCACCGGATCCTCGGTGATCAAGAGCGCGTCGGCCACCGCCCGGTGCTTCGGCTGGTCCTGGGGGCCCTTGTCCCAGGTGACCCGGCTGGCGTCGCAGATCACGAGGCGGGTCTTGTCCCGGATCTCGGGCTGGGCGTACAGCCAGGGGATCGCGTGGTGGATGTCGCGGTGGAACGGCCGCACCCGGTCCAGGCTGCCGAAGGCCATGTTCTTCAGCGCCCCGGTGACCCCGGTCAGGTCGTGATCCTTGGGCACCATCAGGTTGATCACCGCCGTGGCCTCGTCGAGCACCCGGCACCAGCGCAGCGTCTGGCGCCCGTCGGCGTAGGGCACCGCCCGCTCCACGTAGCCCCGCATGGCGTGGTTCACGCAGGCCACCCGCCCCGGCTCGTCGACCAGGCGGTAGCCGCTGCGCCGCATCCGGGTCGGGTACTGGTCGTAGATCACGACGCGATCGGGCGGCACCCCGACCCACTGCGCCAGCTCGGCGAGGCGGTCGGCCAGCGCCGGGTGGAACGGGTGCCCCGGGGCGGCGAGCGCGTTGACCTTGAGCGCCACCCGATCCGCCGGGTGCACGTAGCGGGCGAGCGCGGCGACCGGATCGGCGGCCCCGGTGAACGCCACCAGCGCCTCGTCGAGCAGCCGGCGGGCGGCGGCGGTGTCGAGCCGGTCCCGGGTGGCGAGCCCCGGCCGGTCGAGGCGCATCAGCTCGCCCGGCCGGTCGACGATCCCCATGCCCCGGGCCCGGCCGGCGCCGAGGGCGAGCATGCCGGCCCCCAGGCCGAGGGCCGCGCGGCGATTCATCTCGGGTGCCATGCCGAATACGATAGCGCAGCCGGCGCGCGCCCGCTCGTGCAGTGCGGCTCTTGCAGTGCGGGGGGCAGCCGGGTACACCGTTGTCTCCGGGCGATGGCGCCCGCCGGGATCGTGATTCGGAGGAGCCTGTGAGCAAGCCCAAGAACCCGCTCGAGCCGCTGGAGCGGGCCCACGAAGAGGAATACTTCCACCGCCAGGACCAGAAGCTCATCGAGCAGATGCGGGACAAGCTCGCTCGGGAGCAGGCCGCCGCCGACATCAAGGCCGAGACCGGCCTGGCCGACGAGGCGCTGCTGGGCCGGCTGGCCGCGCTGGGGGTCAAGAAGGAGACCATCCCGGTCCTGCACCTCATGCCGCTGGTGCAGGTGGCCTGGGCCGACGGCGAGATCCAGGCCGGCGAGCGCGAGCTGCTGATGGAGGCCGCCGACAGCACCGGGGTCACCGGCGAGTCGCGGGCGGCGCTCGAGGCCATGCTCGAGAAGCGGCCGTCGGACGAATACTTCGACGCGGCGCTGTCCTTCATCCGCCACATGGTCGCCGCGCTGCCCGAGGGCGAGGGCGAGAAGGCCAAGGAGAACCTCGTCGATCTGGCGTGGCGGGTGGCCGACGCCAGCGGCGGCGTGTTCGGGCTGTGGGGCCGGGTCGAGGACTCCGAGAAGGAGGCCCTGCGCGACATCGCCCAGAAGCTCACCGACAGCAACGCCGACGCCGCCGCGAAGCTGCTGCGCAAGCTGTAGCCCCCGAGGGCTCAGAGCCACTCGGAGACCGGCAGCGCGAGGTGCTGCCGCCAGCGGTCGCCGTCTGCGGCCTGGATCCGGTGGCCGAGCCCGCCCGCCTCGCCTCAGACCCACGGACAGGGCCGATCGACGGCGACCCGCCGGCCCCGCGAAGATCTGGAGCCGGGCGGCGCCCCGAGCGCTCGGGCGGCGGCGCTCGCGAGGCCCATGCCTGCCGCGCGCCGCGCCCGAAAGCAAGCGCCCGGCGCTATACTGCCCCCGGCGCCGGGGGACGGCGCCGGGGGAGGCTCCATGCGCGCGGCGATCCTGCTCACACTGTGCGTCGTCGTCGGCTGCGTCGACGACCCGGCCGTCATCGGCGACGGCGACCTCGCGCTCGCCGACGCGGCGGTCGACCTCGACCTGCCGCCGATCGTCGACGCCCGCCCCGACCTGGGGCGCCTCGGCGAGTTCGGCGAGCCCTGCGAAGAGGACGCCGAGTGCGTCTCGGGCTACTGCGTCGAGGCCCGCGACTTCGGCCGGATCTGCACCCGCACCTGCGGCGAGTGCCCCGCCGGCTTCGAGTGCGCGCCCATCGGCAACGCCGGCCCCGACCGGACCTTCGTCTGCCTCGCCGACCAGCCCGACCTGTGCAAGCCGTGCGAGACCGACCGCGAGTGCGACGACCCGGCCGACCTGTGCCTGACCATCGGCCTGCGCACCTACTGCGGCGAGGACTGCGCGGTCGACGGGGTCTGCCCCGAGGGCTACGCCTGCTTCGAGTTCGAGCGGGACGACGGGCCGGTGATGCAGTGCGCCCCGGCCGACGGCGAGGGCTGCGCGCCGTGCCGCGACGCCGACGGGGACGGCTACGGCGAGGGCGCCGACTGCCTGGGGGCCGACTGCGACGACGAGGACCCGGGCACCTACCCCGGGGCCGACGAGCGGTGCGACGGGCGGGACAACGACTGCGACGCGGCGGCCGACGAGGCGCCGTCCGATCGACCCGAAGACGGCGCCTGCGCGGCGCTGGGGCTGTGCCGGGGCACCGCGCCCGCCTGCGTCGACGGGGGCTGGGTCTGCCCCTACCCCGAGGGCTGGTCGGATGACGGCGAGCCGCTGTGCGACGGGGTGGACGAGGACTGCGATGGCGCGGTCGACGAGGACTTCGACCGCCAGGGCGACGTGGCCCACTGCGGGCAGTGCGGCAACGCCTGCGACTACGCCCACGCGGCGGCGGCCTGCGAGGCCGGGCGGTGCGTGATGGGGGCCTGCGAGGCGGGCTGGCACGACGCCGACCGCGACCCGGGCACCGGCTGCGAGTACCTCTGCGCGCCCACCCGGGAGGGGGTCGAGGCGTGCGACACCATCGACAACGACTGCGACGGCGCGGTGGACGAGGGGCTGGACGCGCCCGAGCTGTGCAACGGGGCCGACGACGACTGCGATGGGGCGGTCGACGAGGGCTTCGACCTGCTCGCCGATCCGGAGAACTGCGGGGCCTGCGGCCGGGTGTGCGACCTGCCCGACGCCCGGGCCCGCTGCGAGGCGGCGGCGTGCCTCATCAGCGGGTGCCTGGGCGGCTTCGTCGACCTCGACGGGCGGCCGGAGAACGGCTGCGAGTACGCCTGCCAGCCCACCCGGGAGGGGGTCGAGGTCTGCGACGGGGTCGACAACGACTGCAACGGGGTCGTCGACGACGGGGTCGACCTCGCCGCCGACGTGCAGCACTGCGGGCGCTGCGGCAACCGCTGCGACCTGCCGCCCAACCGGGACGCCGGCTGCGCCGCGGGGCAGTGCTTCGTGGGTGGGTGCGTCGCCGGCTTCGTCGACGCCAACGGCGACCCGACGGACGGCTGCGAGTACGCCTGCGCGCCGAGCGGGGTCGAGGTGTGCGACGGGGACGACGACGACTGCGACGGGCGGGTGGACGAGGGCACGCTCAACGCCTGCGGGGCGTGCGGGGCGGTGCCGGCCGAGGTGTGCGACGGCGTCGATCAGGACTGCGACGGGCGGGTGGACGAGGGCACGCTCAACGCCTGCGGGGCGTGCGGGGCGGTGCCGGCCGAGGTGTGCAACGGGGTCGACGACGACTGCGACGGGGTGATCGACGGGGGCCGGGTCTGCGGGCCCTACGTGCAGCAGCGCTGCCGGCTGTTCGTGGGCTGGGGCGACAGCCGGGCGGGGCCCAACGGCGCCAGCCCGGTGTGGGATCGCTGCCCGGCGGTCGACCGCGATCTGGCGGGCAACGTGCGCTGCACCGGCACCCGGCGGGACGGGCGCTTCGCCCGGATCCAGGTGGACGGCGACGTCAACGGCGATGACCAGTTCGCCCCGGCGCTCTTGTGCGACGACGGCGGCGATCCGGCGCTGGCGGCCTACATCCAGAGCCACTGCGCGCTGTTCTGGGGCCACGCCGACCGCGAGCAGGGGCCCGACGGCAGCCCGGCCTGGGGGCCGTGCCCGGGGGTGCTCAACGGCGACAACGGGCGGCTGCGCTGCACCTCGAGCGGCTACGACGGCGACTTCCGGGCCTTCGTGACGGTGGGCGACGTCAACGACGACGACGACTTCGGCTTCGCCTGGATCTGCCGCGACCCGGATGACCCGGCGCGGGCGGCGGCGCTCCAGTCGGCGGTCGCGGTGTACGTGGGCTGGGCGGACAGCGAGCGGGGCCCGCCGGACGGTTCGGCGACCTGGGGCCCGTGCCCCGGCGCGGCGAGCGGCGACCGCAACAACCAGCGCTGCGTGAGCACCCGGGGCGACGGCCGCTTCCACCGCATGCGGCTGGGGGGCGACGTCAACGACGACGACCAGTTCGGCTTCGCCTTGCGCGCCCGCTGAGCCCGACCGGCGGCGCCCCGCTCAGCGGAT
The DNA here is from genome assembly GCA_030426085.1 of bacterium. Lineage (GTDB taxonomy): Bacteria > Myxococcota_A > Bradymonadia > UBA7976 > UBA1532 > JACKDM01. The sequence continues at coordinate 42,740 of JAUHYW010000031.1, forward strand.
GATGCTGCGCCCGGCCAGCTCGCGGGTCATGTTCTTCTGGTGGGCCTCGAGCGTGCCCCCGCCGATCTCGAGCAGCTTGGCGTCCCGCCACAGCCGCTCGACCTGATACTCGCCGACGTAGCCGTAGCCCCCGAGCACCTGGATCGCCCGGTCGGCGACGTTCTTGGCCATCGTCGAGCAGAAGAGCTTCACCCCGTCGCTGTCGAGCCGGTTGCCGGCCGAGTCGAGCGCGAGGCTGTTGCTGGTGTTGTAGGTGTAGCACCGCCCGGCCAGGTACTCGGCGTAGCTCTCGGCGATGTGACGCTGGATCTGGCCGAAGGCCGACAGCGGCTTGCCGAACGACATGCGCTCCCCGGCGTAGCGGTTCATGACCTCGACGCAGCGGCGGGCGATGCCCAGGCTCATCGCGGCCAGGGTCACCCGCTCGATCTCGAGGTTGCGCATCATGCTGGTGATGGCGGTGCCCTCGCCGCCGACGCGGTTGGCCGCCGGCACCCGGACCCCTTCGAAGACCAGCTCGGCGGTGGGCGAGGCCCGCATGCCCAGCTTGTCGTCGAGCTTCTGCCCCAGCCGGAAGCCGGGCATGCCCTTCTCGACCAGGAAGAGGCTGATCTGCTTGCGGTTGTCGCCGGCGACGCGGGCGTAGACCAGGAACACGTCGCCCAGGGTCTCGTGGTCGAGGGCCCCGTTGGTGATCCACATCTTCGAGCCGTCGAGGATGTAGCCGTCGCCGTCCCGCCGGGCGCTGGTGCTCATGCCGAGCACGTCGGTGCCGGCCCCCGGCTCGCTCATGCACATGCCGCCGATGAGCGCGCCGCTGCACGCCCCGGGCAGAAACCGCGCCCGCTGCTCGTCGCTGCCGTTGATGGCGAGGTTGTTCACGAACAGCATCGAGTGGGCCAGGTAGGCCAGGCAGAAGCCGGGGTCGGCGGCCGACAGCTCCTCGTGGGCGATGACCGCGGCGGTGGCGTCCATGCCCGACCCTCCGAAGCGCTCGGGCACGGTGATGCCGAGCAGGCCGAGGTCGCCCAGCGTGCGGAACAGCCCGGCGTTGAACGTCTCGGCGCGGTCGGAGGCGGCCGCCTGGGGGTCGACCTCCTTCTCGGCGAAGTCGCGCACCATGCGCCGCAGGGCGAGGTGCTCGTCGGTGGGGTTGAAGAGGTCGGTCATCACGCGGCTCCGGGGGTGGGTCCGTCCGTGTGATACACCAGCCCGACAAGCGGCCGCGAGGCGGTTGAAATCACCCGGCGGATGGCGCTCTATTCGGCCCGCTTCGGGCCGGACACCCGAGGGAGGAGTTTCCGCATGATGCTGCGGGCCTGGATGATCGCGGGGCTCGGCGTGCTGCTGAGCCTGGGCTGCACGCCGGCCGATGACGACGACGGCGCCGGGGGCGCGGGCGGCGCGCCGGTGGACGCGCAGCCGGATCAGACCCGGCCCGACATGGCGCCCGACCCCGACATGGCGCCCGACCCGGACATGGCGCCCGACCCGGACATGGCGCCCGACATGGCCCCGCCCGGCCCGGACATGGCGCCCGACCCGGACATGGCGCCCGACATGGCCCCGCCCGATCCGGACATGGCGCCGCCCGACCCCGACATGATGCCCGACATGGCCCCGCCGGCCTGCGAGGACGACGACTTCGAGGACGACGACCGCCCGATCGACGCGGTGGCCCTCGACGGGCTCGATCAGCGCCCGGTGGGCCGCGGCGAGAGCGTCGAGCGCCGGCTGTGCGGGGGGGACGACGACGTCTACGCCGTCGACGGCTGCGCCAACGGGCGGCTGGAGGCCGAGCTGCGCTTCGCCCATGCCGACGGCGACCTGACCCTGACCGTCGTCGACCTCTTCGGCGCGCCGCTGGCCACTGGCGAGAGCGCCACCGACGACGAGCTGGCGGCGGTCGATCTGGACGACAGCGCCCCGGTCTTCGTGCGGGTGAGCGGCCCGCTGGGGGTCGCGGTGGACTACGGGCTGACGCTCATCCGCACCTGCCCCGAGTGCGTGGCCGACGCCGACTGCGGGCGGGGGTCGCTGTGCGACGACCTCGTCTGCGCGCCGGGCGAGTGCCGGGTCGACGCCGACTGCCCGGGGCGGGTCTGCGCCGATCGGGCCTGCGTGCAGTGCGCCGCCGACGACGACTGCCCCGACGGGGTGTGCGCCGATCGCGTCTGCGTCGGCTGCCGGGGCGACGACGACTGCCCGGCCGGGGTCTGCGAGGGCGCGCGGTGCGTGCAGTGCCGGGGCGACGGCGACTGCCGGGCCGGGGTGTGCGTGGGCGCGGTGTGCGTGGGCTGCGGGGACGACGGGGACTGCCCGGGCGGGGTGTGCGCCGACGAGGTCTGCGTGCAGTGCCGCGACGACGGGGACTGCCCCGACGGGGTGTGCGTCGAGGAGGTCTGCGCGCAGTGCCGGGCCGACGACGACTGCCCCGACGGGGTGTGCGTCGACGCGGTCTGCGCGCAGTGCCGGGGCGACGGCGACTGCCCGGGCGGGGTGTGCGCCGACGCCCGCTGCGTGGGCTGCGCCGACGACGGGGACTGCCCCGACGGGGTGTGCGTGGCCGAGGGCTGCGTCGAGTGCCGCGACGCCGACGACTGCCCCGGCGGGGTCTGCGCCGCCGATCGCTGCGTCGAGTGCGCCGCCGACGGGGACTGCCCCGACGGGGTGTGCGTGGCCGACCGCTGCGTCGCGTGCCGGGGCGACCGGGACTGTCCGGGCGGGGTCTGCGCGGACAACGCGTGCGCGCAGTGCCGGGCCGACGCCGACTGCGCCGACGGGGTCTGCGCCGAGGGCGTCTGCGTCGGCTGCCTCGACGACGACGACTGCCCCGACGGGGTGTGCGAGGGGCAGCTCTGCGCCCAGTGCCGGGGCGACGGGGACTGCCGGGCCGGGGTGTGCGTGGACGCGGTGTGCGTGGGCTGCGGGGCTGACGACGACTGCCCCGGCGGGGTGTGCGTCGACGCCGCCTGCGCCGCGTGCCGGGACGACGCCGGCTGCCCCGACGGGGTCTGCATCGACGGGGCCTGCGCCGAGTGCCGGGGCGACGCCGACTGCCCCGGCGGGGTGTGCGCCGGTGAGCGCTGCGTGCAGTGCGCGGGCGATAACGACTGCCCCGACGGGGTGTGCGCCGGCGAGCGCTGCGTGCAGTGCGTGGGCGACGGGGACTGCCCCGACGGGCGCTGCGCGGACTCGATCTGCGTCGAGTGCGTGGGCGACGGGGACTGCCCCGACGGCTTCTGCGTGGCGTCCGCCTGCGCGCAGTGCCGGGAGGACGCCGACTGCGCCGAGGGCGAGCTGTGCGCCGGGGGGCGCTGCGTCGTCGTGGCCCCCCGGGGGCCGGGCCCGGTGGAGCTGGTGATCACCGAGCTGATGCCCGACCCGGACGCGGTGAGCGACGCCGACGGCGAGTGGTTCGAGATCTACAACGCCACCGACGAGCCGCTCGAGCTCGAGGGGGTGCGGGTGAGCGAGATCGACGGGGGCAACCCCTTCGTCATCCAGGGGTCGCTGGTCATCGGGGCCGGGGCCTACATGGTGCTGGGGCGAAACGCCGACATGGCGGCCAACGGCGGGGTGCCGGTGGCCTACGCCTACGGCAGCGCGATGGCCCTGCGCAACACCTTCGACGACGTGCAGCTCGTCAACGTCGAGGGGCAGGTCATCGACGTGGTGGCCTACGACGACGGGGTCGACTGGCCCGACCCGACCGGGGCGTCGATGCAGCTCGGCAGCGGCCCGGTGGGGGTGGAGAACAACGACGGGTCGCTGTGGTGTGAGGCGGCCCAGCCCTTCGGCGCGGGCGACCTGGGCAGCCCGGGGGCGCCGAACCCGCCCTGCCCCTGAACGGCGACGGGCAGGCCGCCGGGGTCAGCCCCCGGCGGGGGCGGCGGGCGCGGCTGGGGGCGCCGGGGTGGGGGCCGGCTGGGGGCCCAGCATGCCGATCCAGATGGTGTAGGCCACCAACACGCTGAAGATCACCGCCACGTTGAGCAGGAGCTGCCCCCAGCGGCCCTTCTCCCAGATCTTGGGGTCGGGCAGCGGCAGCTTGCCCTGCTGGATCATGCGGCCGGTGCGGAACGCGTCGACGATGGCGAAGAGCCACGGCAGCACCAGCACCGCCGACAGCGCGCAGGCGATGCCCCGGTCGCGCTGGCCGTTGTAGACCTGCCCCATGCCCGGCAGCACCAGGCTGAGCGCGGCGGCGAGCGGCGCGCTGTGGGCGATGCGGGGCGGGCCCTGCCCCTCGCCCTCCCGCTGCACGATGCGGAACGAGCCGCTGTCGGTGACCTCTTCGTCGGGGCGGGCGATGGGCCGGGCGACCATCTGGCCGGTCGACAGGATCGCGACCCCGCCCGAGGGCGTGCCCCGGCGCCCGGTGTCCCCCGCCGTGCGCCGCTCGCGGTCGAGCTGGTAGACCCCCGGGCGCACCCCGCGGCTCGACTTGCTCGACGCCCGGCGCGCGTCGCTGCGCATCTCGGCCTCGAGCTCCTCGTCGGTGACCGCGCTGACCTGCCGGGTCTCGACGTCGTCGTCGGCGAGCGGGTCGAGCGAGGCCTCCCGGGTGAAGGTGCCCGTCTCGGACGGATCGACCGTCGGCGCGTCGAGCTGCACCACCATCGGCCCGCCGGGCGGGTTGCGGGACATCGGCGGGTCGAGCGAGGGCAGCCGGTCGGGGGTCGACAGGCGGGGCAGCGGCAGATCGTCGAGCTCACCCGGTCGGGGCGGCGGCGGGCCGAGGCCGGCGTCGACCCCGGGCGGCATCAGCAGCCGGTCGGTGGGCTTGTCCCCGATCGCGGCGCCCCGCCGGGGCGGGGCCTCGGCGATGGGCGGCGGCTCGAGCAGGTCGACCGGCCCGCTGGGGAAGCTGCGTCGGCGGCCGCCCTCCCGCAGCCGGCGCACCGCGGCGGGGTCGAACTGCTCGTTGGGCGCGGCGAAGCCGGCGAGCGTGCCCCGGTCGGCGGGCGGCGGCGGGCCGTCGATCGAGCCCGAGGAGGGCGGGGGCGGGGGCGGCTCGTACATCGCCGCCCCGAAGGACTGGGTCGGCCCCGGCCCGAGCGGCAGCTCGTCGTCGATGATGCCCATCAGCCCGCTGGCGTAGCTCGGGGCGCCGCTGGGGCCCTTGACCGCGGTGGGGATGTCGGCCTCTTCGTCGTCCCCGCCGACGACCGGCGGCAGCGCGTCGACCGGATCGGGCGCCTCGCCCACCCGGGCGAGCGCGGCCCGCACCATCGAGGGGTCGAACGGGCGGGTGGCGTTGTAGCGGACCTCGTCGCTCTCGGCCGGCGGGCCGTCGGGGCGGTCGATGTCGGGCAGGGGCGGCAGGTCGCCGTCGGGGGGCACCCCGAGCGGCGGGGCCGAGCGGGCGGCGGCCTCGAGCGCCTTGCGCAGCCCGGCCATGTTGAACGGCTGGGTGCCGGGCCCCACCGGGCTGGCCCGGTCGCCGGCCGCCGGGCCCGGGGGCCGCTCGCCTTCGAGGGGGCGGTCGACCACCTCGGCCTCGGCGCCCAGGCTCTGGAACACCGCGACGAGCTGCTTGGCCTCGTCGAAGGGCAGGCCGACGGCGACGACCACCTCGCCGTCGTCGAGCGCGGCCTCGAGGCTCTCGGCGTCGCCGCCGATGATCGGGCTGATCATGAGCGCCAGATCGGCCGCCCAGTCCTCGCCGGCCGCCTGCGGCTGCCGAATGCGTACGCCGTATCCCTGTGCGCCGTCCACGCTCACGTCTCGCAGTCAATCCCCCCTATCAATGGCACGGACCGCCGGGGATCTCCAGTTTCGAGTACCCCCGTCAGCCGGCCATCATCTGAGCGTCGGACAGCCGGTCGGTGGAGGGCAGGTGGATATAGCGCCCGAGCCCCACCCGCTCGTAGTGCCGGGCCACCCGGGGGGTCAGCAGCCCGATGGCCCGCAGGTTGGGCACCAGCCGCCGGAACATCGTGCGGCGGAAGGTCTCGAGCCCCGGCATCTGCTCGACGAGCCGGTTCCACTCCCGGCGGCTCATGAGGTGGGCGAAGTCCTCCTCGTACAGCTCGTGGGCCAGGAACCGGTTGCGCATCAGCACCACCACCTCGAACGCCCAGTCCTCCCGCTCCCGCCGCTCGCGCTCGGAGAGCCGGCGGTAATGGGGGGCGAGCGCCAGGATGCCGTAGCGCACGTGCCGCGCCTCGTCGTGGATGACCCGCCGCAAGAGCTCGCGCAGCAGCGGCTCGTGGGTCGTGCGGCGCAGGGTGGCGAACGCGCCGAGCGCCAGCCCTTCGACCAGGATCTGCATGCCGAGGAACTTCATGTCCCACCGGCCGTCGGTCATCAGCCCGTCGATGATCGTGAAGAGGTTGTCGTTGATCTCGTAGCGCAGCTCGAGCTTCTCGGTGAGGTAGCGGTGGAAGACCTCGACGTGGCGGGCCTCGTCCATCACCTGGGTCGCCCCGTAGAACTTGCCGTCGAACTGCTCGGTGGCCTCGGTGACCTGGGCCGCGGCGAGCAGGGCCCCCTGCTCCCCGTGCAGGAACTGGCTGAGCATCCACGCGGTGAGCTTGAGCACGAACGTCTTTCGCGCGCGGGCGTCGGGGCGGAACCCGGCCCGCTCGAAGACCGACCAGTCGACGAAGCCCCGGTCGACGAGCGGCGTCGCCGGGTCGTAGGGGTCGACCGAGGTCTGCCAGTCCAGATCGGTGGCCCCGTTCCACTGCAAGCGCTTGGCCTTCTCGTACAGCGCCCGCATCTCGGGGTTGTCGTGGGGGTAGTCGAAGTCGAACCACGCCCGGTGACGGGCCTGCATCCGGGCCCGGCCCGAGCGGCCCTGGCGCAGGAAGAGCCCCCGGGCGGCGGACGGGGCCAGCCGGGTCATCACCCGCAGGTTCTCGACGGCGAGCACGGCGTTGAGGTGGTCGACGTAGGCCTCGACCCGGGTGCGGACCGGGGTCGGCAGGCGCCGGACGATGGGGTTCTTGTCCACAAAAGCCGGGATCTGCATCGGCGCCTCCCACGCCCGGTGGCCTCCGGGCCACAAAAAGCATAGCACCCGGGCATTTGCCGGCCAACGCCGTCGACCTCGGGGTCGATTTCGAGGCCGGGCGGCGCGGGCCGGGGCCGGTCGGTGGCGGCGGCCGGCGCCCGGCGCTATACTCCCCGCTCCCTCGACCCTCCCCCGACCCGAGAGTGGCCCCCTCCGTGCACTTCCTCGACCGGCGAGTCCTCCTCATCAGCGGCAAGGGCGGCGTGGGCCGCACCACCGTCACCGTGGCCCTCGCCCGGGCGGCGGCCCGGGCCGGCAAGCGCACGCTGGTCTGCGAGATCGCCAACCCCGAGGGCGGCCCGTCGGCTATCGGGCGGCTGCTGGGCCTCGACGGGGTGGGCCCCGAGCCGGTCGCCGTCGGGCCCCGGCTCGACGCGTGCCACCTGTGGGCCCGCACCGGGCACGCGCGCTTCCTGCAGTCGGTGCTGCCGGGCAAGGCGCTGGTCCGGGCCGCGCTGCGCTCGCGGGCGGTGGACAAGTTCCTCACCGCGGCGCCCTCGTTCCACGAGATGGGCCTCTTCTACCACCTGCTGACGCTGCTGCGGGCCGAGCGGGACGGCCGCCGGCGCCACGAGCTGATCGTGCTCGACATGCCGGCGACCGGGCACACCCTGGCGCTGACCGGGCTGCCCGAGATCCTGCTGCGGCTGATGCCCACCGGCCCCATCGCCGCCGCGCTGCGCGAGGGGCAGGCCGTCCTCAACGACCCCGATCAGGGCGCGGCGTGGGTGGTGACCCTGCCCGAGCAGCTCCCGGTGACCGAGGCCATCGAGCTGCTCGCCGGGTTGTCCGAGACCGAGATGCCGGCCGGCGGGGTGCTGCTCAACCGCATGCCGCCCGACCCGTTCACCCCCGCCGAGCGGGCGGCGCTCGACGGCTGGATCGAGGGGCGGCAGGTCTTCGGCGAGGTGGCGTTCCGCCGCATCGAGGCCGCCGCCGAGGCCCGGGCCCGGCTCGAGGATCGCGTCGAGGTGCCGGTGCTGACCCTGCCCGAGCTGGGCGACGAGCCGGTGCCGGGGCTGGTCGGCGCGCTGGCCAACTACATGGCGGTCGACGGGGGCGGGCGATGACCGGCCCCGTCGCGCGCATGCTCGAAGAGAAACGGGTCGTGGTCTGCTGCGGGGCCGGCGGGGTGGGCAAGACCACCGTCTCGGCCTCGCTGGCCATCGCCGCGGCCCGCGCCGGCCGGCGGGTGCTGGTGGTCACCATCGACCCCAGCAAGCGGCTGGCCGAGACCCTCGGCGTCGAGCGCAACCCGCCCGAGCCGGTGCCGCTGCCCGCCGAGCGGCTGGCGGCGGCGGGCATCGTCGAGGGCACCCTCGCCGCGTGGATGCTCGACCCCAAGCTGGTCTCCGACCGGGTGGTGGAGAACTTCGCCCGCAGCCCGGAGGACGCCCGCCGGCTGCTCGACAACCGGATGTATCGCAACATCACCGCGATGATCGCCGGCTTGCAGGAGTACACCGCCGTCGAGGCGCTGCACGGCTTCGTGATGGAGGACGTCTACGACCTCGTCATCCTCGACACCCCGCCCAGCCGGGACGCGCTGCGCTTCCTCGACGCGCCCGACCGGGTGGCCATGTTCCTCGACCGGCGCATCTTCAACCTGTTCGTGCCCGGCGAGGGCAGCGCCATCCGGCGCATGGCGACCCGGCTCATCGAGAAGGTGATGGACGTCGCCTTCGGCGAGCAGACCCGGCGCGATCTCCAGCAGTTCTTCGACCTGTTCGGCGGGGTGCTCGACCACCTCAACCACAACCAGCACGAGATGCGGGCGTTCTTCAAGCAGCCCGACATCGGCTTCCTGCTGGTGACCTCGCCCGCCCGGGAGGCGCTGGCCGAGGCCGGCTTCTTCGCCCGCAAGACCCGCGACGAGCTGAAGATGCACCTGTGCGGCTATGTGCTCAACCGCAGCCTCGCCGCCCAGGCGGGCTACGCGATGCCCGACCCCGCCGCGCTGCCCGACGACGCCGATCCGGCGCTGCGCTCGGGGCTGTCGACCCTGGCCGGGCTGGCCCGGGTCGAGCAGCAGAAGGTCGCCGAGCACCTCGCGCTCGCCGCCGATCTGGAGACCCGGGCCGGCGACGGCTTCGCCTGGGTGCTGCCGATGCTCGGCGGCGGCGCCGGCGATCTGGCCGACCTGGTGCATCTGGCCGACGTGCTGGTCGCCGAGCGCCCCCCCGGGCACCCCGACTCCGAGGAGACCCCATGAACCGCATCGCCGCCCCGTCGCTGCTGGCCCTGACCGCCGCGCTGGCCCTCGGCTGCGCCCCGAAGGCGCCGGCCGACGCCCCGGTCGCCGCATCGAAGGCCGCCGAGCAGGCCGCCCCGCCGGCGAAGACCGAGGCCGCCCCGAAGGCCGAGAAGGCCGAGAAGGCCGCCCGAAAGACGGTGGCGCTGAAGAAGCCGACCCCCGGCGAGCGCAAGGCGAAGCGGGCCATCGAGTGGCCCGCTCAGGGCGTCGAGTGGGTCGAGGACTGGGCCGCCGCCCGGGCCCGCAGCGCCGAGAGCGGCAAGCCCATCTGTCTGGTGGTCTACGCCGACTGGTGCCCCCGCTGCAAAGAGCTGACGCCGCTGTTCGCCGAGCCCGATCTGATCGCGGCCAGCGAGGGGTTGATCATGGTCCGCCAGGACAACGACGCCCGCCCCGACTGGCTGCAGCAGTACGCCGAGCAGGGCAGCTACGTGCCCCGCATCTTCTTCTTCGGCGCCGACGGCAACCTGCGCACCGACATCACCAGCGGGCACCCCCGCTACCCCTTCTTCTACTCGGCCCGGCAGAAGGCGGCGCTCGTCAAGAGCATGAAGACCGCCACCGGCGCCTGAGGAGGCCCATGACCCCCTTCGAGCCCATCCGCGACCGGGACACGGTCTACGTCTGCGTCGACATCGAGGCCAGCGGGCATGTGCCCGCGCTGTTCAACATGGTCTCGATCGCCGGGGTCGAGGTCCGGCTGGACGGCGACCGCCACCAGCGGGGGGCGCACTTCTATCACGAGCTGCAGCCGGTCTGTGACGGCTTCGACCCCGAGGCGATGGCCATCCACGGCATCAGCGAGGCCCACCTGCGGGCCCACGGCGCGCCGGCGAAAGAGGTGATGGCCGAGATCGACCGCTGGACCCGGGCCCTGCTCGGCCCCGGCCAGCGGGCGCTGTTCGTGGGGCACAACGCCGCCTTCGACTGGAGCTTCGTCGCCTGGTACTTCAAGTGGGCCGGCATCGCCAACCCGTTCCGCTACGACCCGCTCGACACCAAGGCGCTGACCATGGGGCGCTATGGGGTGCCGTGGCGCGAGGCCACCAAGACCGGCATCCTGAAGCGCCAGCCCGAGCTGGTGCGCCCCGATCCCGACACCGAGCACCACGCGCTGGTGGACGCCGAGTTCCAGGCGGACATCCTCATCGCGCTGCTCGACGGGCGGGGCCCGACCCGGTGACGGGGCCGATGACGGGGCGGCGAACGGCCGGATCCTGACCTGAACCCGACACTTCGTCGGCCCCCGCGGGCGCGGCCGAAACGGCAGATCGCCCCGAGAGATCGCCGCTCGACTTGCGCAACGCGGTCAACGACGAAACAATGAGCTTGCATATGGGGGGCCCGGACCTGACCGGGTGTCATTCGGCCGGGGGGGCTTCCCGGCCCGCGAAAGGAGAATTCCCGTGATGGGTGGAGGCCGCTCGGCTGTAGCGGCAAAGATCAGCCCGGAGAAGTTGCGCGAGGCGGTGCTCGAGGCGTTCGAGGCCGAGGAGGTGGGCACCGAGACGTTCGACGACTTCTACGACGTCAAGACATGGTGCCGATCCCACAGCGAGATGCTCGGGGGCGAGGTGGGCCAGGAGGCCTGGTACATCTGGAAGAGCGGCGACTACGCCGTGATGGGCGACCTGAGCATGGACCTGCCCCAGAGCGCAGACGCGCTCGCCCGGCTGTCGAAGCGCGTGGGCGGGGTGGTCGCCGCGGCGATCGACCCCTACCAGGAGTACGCGTTCTTCGCGTACTTCGAGGACGGCGCGCTCAAGCGACGGCTGGTGCTCGAAGACGAGCAGATCCTGGAAGAGGGGCTGCCGGTCAAGGCCGAGCGGGGGCGTCACATCGACGACTTCAACGAGGAGGAGGCCGGGCGGCTGTGGCTCAGCTACAAGCTGCCGACCTTCGACCACGACCCGCTCGAAGGCCCGTTCCACTGCGTGGCGGCCAAGGTCGGCTGACCGCGGCGGACGCCCGCATCAGCGCTCGGCCGCCTTCGGGCGGGACCAGCGGCGCTGGTGGTGCAGGGTCAGGCGACCCTCGCTCTGCCGGGTGGTGAACGTGGTGCGCCCGGGCCCCCGCAGCACGCGGGGGTCGTCGTCGTCGGCCTTGTAGCCGGCGGCGAGCAGCGCCTCTTCGAATCGCTTCTGCAGCGCCGGCGCGTCGGCGGTCTGCACCGTCGCCGCGTACCGCTCGACATCGGTGGAGCGCGCGCCGCCCCGGCGGGCGTGGTACCGGCCGGCTTCGAATCCGACGAGCGGCGTCTCGCCGAGCGCCGCGATCCACGGCGCCCCGGTCGTCAGCAGCGTGGACGGCGGCGGCAGCGGCCCCTCGGGGTCGGCGTCGTCGAGCACCATCTCGACCCGGGACGGCCGCTCGGGCGGGCTGCTGATCGTCCAGGTCAGCGTGCCCCGCTCGGGGTGCGTCACCGGAGGCGTCGGCCGGGCCGCGTCGCCGGCCCAGGCGGTGATCGCGGCCTTCACCTGCGCCTCGAGGCGCGCCCCCCGCAGCGGCGTGATCCAGCGCAGCACGAGCCGGCGGGCCCCCGGCTGCGGCTTCAGCAGCCGCATGCGGCGGTACAGCTCGACCTCGACCAGCTTGGCGTCGGCCGGCACCAGCGCCCGGGCGTGCGCCGGGCCGCCGGCCGGATGCGGCACCGGGGACTGGGCCTCGAAGAACCGATCGCGCATCAGGCTGCGCACGCTGTCGAGCTGGGCCTTCTCGGCCGGATCGGGCGCCTTCGCCCGCAGCGGCGCGGCGGTGCCCGGGACGTGGGTCGGCGGCTGCCCGATGGGGGCCTGCTCGGGGGCGGCCGGCGCGGCGGCAGTGGGCGCAGGCTCGGCCGGCGGGGGGGCCTCCGAGCGGCAGCCCGGGGACAGCGCCAGCGCGGCGAGCAGCGCCGCGCGTCGGATCGGGCCCATGACATCCTCCTGTGCGGGTCGCGGTCGCCCTGCTGTATGCCGCACCCGCCTTCGGAAATCCACCGCTGGCCACGGGGCCGATTCTGGGCCACCCTGCCCCCGACCCGCCTTGCCCGACCCTGCGCCGGAGGCCACCATGCGCCCGCTGCTCGTCCTCGACATCGTCGGCCTGACCCCGGCCCTGCTCGAACACATGCCCCGGGTGCGGGCGGTCGGCGCCGACGGCTTCACCGCGCCGCTCGACGGGGTGCTGCCGGCGGTCACCTGCACCGCGCAGTCGAGCATGCTCACCGGGACCCTGCCCCGGGAGCACGGGATCGTGGCCAACGGCTGGTACTTCCGCGATCTGGCCGAGGTCTGGCTGTGGCGCCAGTCGAACCACCTCGTGCAGCGGCCGAAGGTGTGGCACGCCGCCCGCGCGCGCTTCGGCGAGGGCTTCACCACCGCCAAGATGTTCTGGTGGTACAACATGTACGCCGACGTGCAGTGGGCCGCCACGCCCCGCCCGGTCTACCCGGCCGACGGCCGCAAGCTGCCCAGCATCCACACCGACCCCCCCGAGCTGAAGGCCGCGCTCCAGGGCCCGCTGGGCACCTTCCCCCTGTTCAACTTCTGGGGCCCCACCGCCGACCTGAAGTCCAGCGACTGGATCGCCCGGGCCACCCGGCAGGTCATCGACGCCCACCGGCCGAGCCTGACCCTGTGCTACCTGCCCCACCTGGACTACGACCTCCAGCGCCACGGCCCTCACGGGCCCGAGGCGAAGGCCGCCGCCGCCGAGATCGACCGGGTGGCCGGCGACCTGATCGACCACGCCCGGGGGCAGGGCTACGCGGTGATCGTGGTCAGCGAGTACGGCATCACCCCGGTCACCGACGGGGTGCACATCAACCGGGCGCTGCGCGAGGCGGGGCTGCTGAAGGCCAACGTCGTCGACACCGGCTGGGAGCTGCTCGACGCCGGGGCGAGCGACGCGTTCGCCGTCGCCGACCACCAGGTGGCCCACGTCTACGTGCGCCGGGCGGAGGACGTGCCGAAGGTCAAGGGGCTGCTCGAGGCGCTCGACGGCGTCGAGCGGGTGCTGGACGCCGAGGGCAAGCGCGAGGCGGGGCTCGACCACCCCCGCAGCGGCGAGCTGGTCGCGCTCGCCGCGCCCGACCGCTGGTTCACCTACTACTACTGGCTCGATGACGCGGTGATGCCCGACTTCGCCCGCACCGTCGACATCCACCGCAAGCCGGGCTACGACCCGGTCGAGCTCTTCCTCGACCCCCGGATCGCGCTGCCCAAGGTCAAAGTGGGGCTGACGCTGCTCAAGAAGATGCTCGGCCTGCGCTACTACATGGACGTCATCCCGCTCGACGCGACGCTGGTGCGGGGCAGCCACGGGCGGCTGCCGGCGAAGGACGAGGACGGCCCGGTGGTGCTCTCCACCGAGGTCATCGGGGCCGCCGATCGGCTGCCGATGACCGGCGTCTTCGACCTGATGCTCGACACCCTCGCCCGGGATTGATCGACGATCGCGCGCCGCACGCTTGACCACGCGCCGCGAACCGGGTATCTCTGCGCGCCCGTTTTTCTCGCGCCCCGGCGGCTTTGCCGGGGCCCCGCTCGACAGAGGTCAACGCAATGTACACGCGCTCCACGCCCACCGCGGAGGCGATCGCCCAGCGCCAGTGGTGGGTGGTCGACCTGGACGGTGAGACGGTGGGTCGGGCGGCTTCGCGTATCGCGCACATCCTGCGCGGTAAGCACAAGCCGTCGTATACCCCCCACGTCGACGATGGCGACTACGTCATCGTGCTCAACGCCGACAAGGTGCAGTTCAAGGGCAACAAGTGGCAGCAGAAGCGTTACTACCATCACACCGGCTACGTCGGTGGGATCAAGGACGCCACCGCCGCCGAGGTGCTCGAACGCAAGCCCGAGGTCATCATCCAAAAGGCGGTCAAGGGCATGCTGCCCCGCGGACCGCTCGGCCGGGCGATGCTCAAGAAGCTCAAGATCTACGCCGGCGGGGATCACCCCCACGGGGCGCAGCAGCCCCAGGTGCTGGATCTGAACACGGTGCTGGCGAAGTCGGCCTGAGCCGCGTCGCCGCGAAGTCTGGTTCTTTTCGAGGTTTTTCCGAGGTTTCCCGCACGCGCGCAGCGATTTGCGACAACCGCCCCCGCCCTGCCGGGGGATACAAATCGGCCGGCGAGGTCGGGCGCGTGCGACGCCATCGAGGTTTTGAGACATGATCGAGCAGCCCGAACAGTGGCAGGCCGTGGGCCGACGCAAGAGCGCCGTCGCCCGGGTCTATCTTCGGCCGGGGACCGGCAAGGTCACCATCAACGGCCGTGAATTCGAGGACTACGTGCCGCGGGCCAACCTGCGCATGCTGATGATGGCGCCGTTCGAGGTCAGCGAGACCCTCGAGCAGTTCGACACCTACATCAACGTGCGCGGCGGCGGCATGAGCGGTCAGGCCGGCGCGATGCGCCACGGCATCACCCGGGCCCTGATGGAGTACGACCCCGAGCTGCGCAAGCCGCTCAAGCGGGCCGGCTACGTCACCCGCGACGCCCGGGTCGTCGAGCGCAAGAAGTACGGTCAGCCCGGCGCCCGCAAGCAGTTCCAGTTCAGCAAGCGCTGAGCCGGCCGATGGCGCGGCGAGCGGCCCTGGTCGGGGCCAGCGGATACACCGGCGTCGAGGCGCTGCGGCTCTTGTCGCGGCACCCCGACATCGATCTCACCGCTTTGTGCGCCGGCCGCATGGCCGGCCGCCCGCTCGCCGAGGTCGCCCCGGCCTTCACCGGGGTGGCCGCGCCGCCGCTCGAGCCCTTCGACCCGAAGGCGGTCGCCGCGGCGGCCGACTTCGCCTTCCTCGCCCTGCCCCACGGCACCGCCCAGGACGCCGCGGCCGACCTGCTGGCCGAAGGGGTCCGGGTCATCGACCTCAGCGCCGACCACCGCTTCGACGACCCGGCGGCCTACGCCGCGATCTACGGCGAGCACCGCCGGCCGGGCTCGCTGGCCGAGACGGTCTACGGCCTGCCCGAGCACAACCGGGGCCGCATCGCGAAGAGCCGGCTGGTGGGCTGCCCCGGGTGCTACCCGACCAGCGTCATCCTGGCCGCGAGCCCCGCGGTGCGGGCCGGCTGGGCCGTCGGCGACGTCATCGCCGACTGCAAGTCGGGGGTCAGCGGCGCCGGCCGCAACCCGGGGGCCGGCACCCACTACCCCGAGACCGCCGACGGGCTGCACGCCTACAAGACGCTGGCCCACCGCCACGCCCCCGAGATGAGCCGCAACCTGGGCGGGGCCCGGGTGCACTTCGTGCCCCACCTGGTGCCCATCGTGCGGGGCATCCTGTCGACGGTCTACCTCCGGCTCGATACACCGCGGACGCTCGACGCCGCGCGGGCGCTGTACGCCGAGGCGTACGACGACGAGCCCTTCGTGCACGTCCTGCCGGCGGGGGCCCACCCCGACCCGCGGCACGTCCGGGGCACCAACCGGTGCCACATCGGGCTCTTCGTCGACGGCGACCTGCTCGTGGTGCAGGCGGCCATCGACAACCTGGGCAAAGGCGCCGCCGGGCAGGCGGTGCAGTGCTTCAACCTTATGGCCGGCCTGCCCGAGACCACCGGGCTCGAACACACCGCGCTGTTCCCGTGAGCGGCGGGGCCGCCTGATGTGTGGACCGATCCTGCTGGCCGCGATCCTGATCCCGGCCGTCGAGCTGTGGGTCATCATCGAGGTCGGCAGCCGCATCGGCGCGCTGACCGCGGTGATGCTCGTCTTCGTCACCGCCGGTCTGGGCATGGTCTTCGCCCGCAACCAGAGCCTCTCCACCATCAGCCGCCTGCGCGAAGGCACCCTGCCGGCCGACGTGGCCGGGCTCGACGGGCCGCTGTTGCTGATGGCGGCGCTGCTGCTCCTGATCCCCGGCTTCGTGACCGACGGACTGGGCGGGCTGCTCCTGATCCCGCCGGTGCGTCAGCGCGTCGCCCGGGCCATCGTCGACCGCTTCGGCGGCCCGGGGGGGCCGGACGGATCGGGCACGGTCATCGTCGTGCGGCGCCGGGATTGACCCGCACGCCCGCTCGGGGGCACGCTCGTCCGACCGGAGGGGCGATGGCGCGCGCTCGGATTCGTATGGGGGCCCTGCTGGCGCTGCTCGTCGGCTGCGAGAGCACGGCGCTCAGCCTGATCGACCCGTCGCAGGTCACCGCCGAGTTCACCCCGCAGTACGTCACCGGCGGCGCCGAGTCGGTCACCGTGCAGGTGGTGCTGCTCGGCGTCGAGGACCCCGACGACGCCACCGGCGAGGTCACCGAGCGCCAGATCCTGGACTTCGACCTGGGCCCGGGGCTGGCGCTGGACCGCTCCGAGTTCACCACCAACTTCCGCTTCGAGGTCGAGCTGATCCGCTTCGCCGACGCCGTCGAGGGTCCGCGCACGCTGTCGTTCCAGATCCGGAACCACTACGGCACCTTCGTCGCGACCGGCGAATTCTACATCTTCGACTGATCGGTGGTCGGCCTGCTCACCCTCTGGATCGGGCTGCTCGCGCCGCCGGCCCCGCCCGCCGATGATACACCGGCCGACGCCCCCCCGGCCGACGCCCTCGACGCCTCGATCGCGTGCTACGAGCAGCTCGACTACGTCTGCGCCGACGCCCGGCTGGCCGAAGCGCTGGCCAGCGACCTGAGCGGGCCCCGGCGGGCGCGGGCCCACCTCTACGAGGCGCTGCTGGCCCTGGCCTGGCGCGATCGCATCCGGGCCCGGCGGGCGGTGCGAGCGCTGCTGGCGATCGACCCCGCATTCGACCCGGGCCCGGTGCCCCCGCCGCTGGCGAAGCTCTTCGAAGAGGAGCGGCCCGATCCGCCGCCGCCGCCGGCCCTGATGCTGCGGCTCGACGGCACCCTGCTCCCGGTCTTCGGCCAGGACGCGACCCAGTGGACCGAGGGCCTGGGGGTCGAGCTGGCCGGCGGGGTCCTGCTCGATCGGCGGTGGGCCCTGGAGGCGACAGTGGGCTACGCCGACTTCGCGCCCCGGCTGTTCACCCTCGAGGGGCTGACGATGCTCTACGGCACCCTGGGGGTGAGCGTGCGGGGCACCCTGGGCCCGCTGGCGCTGCAAGGGGGCGTCGCCGGGGGCGCGGCCCGGGTCGAGGTGGACGGGGTGCTGGTCGACGACGGCTACTGGGCGGTGGCCGCCGCGCTGCCGCTGGAGATCTCGTGGCCTTTCTGGCGGGGCCTGGGGGTCGGCGTGCGCTTCGCCCCGCTGCTGCTGACCACCACCACCGGCGACACGGCGGCCGCGTCGTATATACTCCCGCTGACCGTCGGCCTGCGCTACGTGGCGCCCGCGCCGTAGCCCCGGCGGGATCCTGAGAGGAGACTGCCGTGCCCCTGACCCTGCTCATCGAAGACGGCGGCGACCACGCCCCGCAGACCCTCTCCGGCGCGGTCATCACCATCGGCCGGGTGGCCGGCAACGACGTCGTGGTGTCCGACGCCCGGGTCTCGTCGCGCCACGGCCGGCTGGTGCGCCGGGGCGAGGGCTACGCCTACGAAGACCTGGGCTCGCGCAACGGGTCGCTCGTCGAGCGGGCCGGCGAGCAGAAGGTGGCCGCGCCCCACGCCCCGCGCCCGATCCGGGCCGGCGACCGGCTGCTGCTCGGCGACCTGGTCTCGCCGGTGATCGTGCGGGTGCTCGACGCGCCCTCCAGCGGCGGCGAGGCGTACAAGGGCGGCACGGTCGTCGCCCGGCGGCAGGTGGCCGACGCCGGGGCCATCGAGCGGGAGGCCGACCCCGAGACGCTGCGGGCGCTCTTCCGGCTGCTGCACGAGCTGAGCGGGCAGACCGACCCCGACCGGGTGATGGAGCGGGTGGCCGACGCGGTGCTCGAGCGCTTCGGCCACGCCTGCGCGGTCACCGTGATGATGCGCGACCCCCAGGAGCAGTGGGTGCCCGAGTGCACCCGCACCCGGGGCAACCGCACCGGCGAGGCGCTGCCCAGCTCGACGCTGTTGCAGCAGGCGGTGCAGAGCCGGGAGGTCGTCTCCTACATCCCCGGGGCCGAGGCCGGGCCGGCCAGCGTGGCCGGGCTCGCGGGCACGGTGGTGGTGCCGCTGCTCGCCGGCGACGAGGCCATCGGCGTGCTGCACGTCGACAGCCGCAGCCGCCCGTTCACCGGGGACGACCTCGCCTGGCTGTCCATCGCCGCGACCCACGTCGCCGCCGGCCTCGTCGCCGCCCGCCGGTTCCGCACGCTCAGCCGCTCGGCGCAGCAGCTCCGCGAGGAGAACAGCGCGCTCAAGCACGCCGCGGCGATGCCCCGACCGATCGTCGGCCGCAGCCCGGCGCTGCAGAAGGCCCTGCGTCAGCTCGAGCGGGTGGGGCGCACCAACACCACCGTGCTCGTGCTCGGCGAGACCGGCACCGGCAAGGAGCTCGCCGCCCGCTACGTGCACGCCCACAGCCCCCGGGCGGAGAAGGTCTTCGCCCCGATCAACTGCGGCGCGCTGCCCGAGGAGCTGCTCAACAGCGAGCTGTTCGGCCACAAGAAGGGCGCGTTCACCGGCGCTGATCGCGACCGCAAGGGGCTGTTCGAGGCGGCGGACGGGGGCACCGTCTTCCTCGACGAGATCGGCGAGGTCACCCCCGCGGTGCAGGTGCGGCTCTTGCGGGTCTTGCAGGAGCGCGAGGTGCAGCCGGTCGGCGCCCGATCCCCGATCAAGGTCGACGTGCGCATCATCGCCGCCACCAACCGCGACTTGCAGGCCGAGGTGGCCAAGGGCGACTTCCGCGAAGACCTCTACTATCGGCTGGCGGTGTTCCCCGTCGAGCTGCCGCCCCTGCGCGACCGGGAGGGCGACGTCGAGCTGCTCGCCGAGAAGTTCCGCGAGGGGGCCTGCGCCCGCCACGACTGCTACGTCAACGGCTTCACCGACGAGGCGATGCGGGCGATGAAGCGCTACGCCTGGCCGGGCAACGTGCGCCAGCTCGAGCACGAGATCGAGCGGGCGGTGATCCTGGCGTTCGAAGGCGGCCTGATCGGCATCGACGAGCTGTCGGAGCGGGTGGCCGGCGAGCGCAGCGGGGCGGGGGAGGCCGAAGAGTCCAGCGACCCCGGCGCGGCGCTGCCCGAGGGCCAGCTCAAAGAGGTCATGGCGCTGCTCGAAGAGCGCTTCATCCGCCGCTGCCTCGACGAGCACGGCGGCAACCGCACCCGGGCCGCCGAGGCGCTGGGCATCAGCCGGCAGGCGTTGCAGGCGAAGCTGGCCAAGTGGCGCAAGCGGGATGACGACTGACCGCCGGCGGGCTGCTCAGCGGGACGCGGTGGGCCCGTCGGCGGTCTCGACGGTGAGCGTCAGCCGCTCCATGCCGTCCACCGCGCGGGCCCACTCGGCGAAGGCGGGGTAGGCCTCGGGCGCGACCGGGCCGCCGGGGATGCGCAGCTCGGCCTCGATCTCGACCGCGTCGTCGTCGGCGTCCACGCCCAGCGCGTAGCGATAGCCGGCGTGCGCCCGGGCGCCGGGGCGGGCCTTGACGGTGAAGTCCCGATCGCTGCTCAGCGCGATGGACACCCGCTGGTTGGTGGGCAGGTCGATCGACAGGGGGATGGTGCGCGACTCCTCGTGGCCGTAGCGCCGGCCGGGCTGGACCGGGAACGCGCCCAGGCGCAGGGCGTCGCCGACCTCGGCCTCGAAGGTGTAGCGCAGGACCAGCGCGCCGGTCGGGTCGTCCGGATCGGGGGCCGCGATGGGGTCCTCGAAGTCGATCACCCGCCCGGCGGGGAAGGCGTGCAGCAGCAGCCGCTCGACGAGCCGGGGGCGCATCTCGGGGTCGAGGCGGTCGAGGTAGCGGCCGATGACGCTGGCCTCCTGGCCCCACAGGCGGTCGACCACCGCCCCCCGCACGACCCCGTCGGCCCCCCAGTGGGCCTCGACCTCGACCCGCCGCTCGTCGGTCACCGACCGGCTCTCGGGCAGCGGGATCGGGTCGACCGGATGATCGGGAGGCCACACGATCAGCCCGTCGCCGCCCAGCATCAGGTGGGGCAGCCAGCCCACCGGGGCCCGGTCGGGGCCGGGGTCGATCCACGGGCCGTCGTCCAGGGCCACGAGCGCATACGGGTAGTCGGCGACCTGCATGAACGGGCCCGACGGCACCCGCACCTGGGGGCGGGCGAGCACCAGCCGGTGGGCGACCCCGACCGCCTCGAGCGCCGCCGAGAGCACCAGCGCCCGGTTGCCCTGGCCGTCGTGCATCGCGGGGGCCACCGCGCGGCCGATCAGGCCCACGTCGCCGCTGACGTCGGCCCGCACCGCCCGGGACAGCCGCCGGACCTGCGCCGCGCGGTCGCCGTCGCCGGCGATGGACCGGGCCCAGGCGTCGAACGCCGCGGTGCGCCGCCGCCGGGCCAGCACCCGGTCGCGGTAGTACGACAGATCCTCGGCCAGCGCGACGCCCCGCCCGGCCCGGATGGACGGCAGCCACAGGCCGGCGGGCACCGGGTCGCTCTCCGGGGTCCGGGCCAGCGTGCCGCGGGCGTCGAAGCGCAGGCCGATCCGATCGCCGAGCCGGGCCGGCTGGGGCGCCGGGGCCCCGTGCAGCCGCTGGTGGTCGGGCGGTTCGCCGTCGAAGCCGTAGACCTCGAACCGCTGGTCGAAGATGGGCATGTCGACGCCTCGGAAGTACACCCGGGGCGTCAGGTAGCCGCCGTCGTAGAGGTAGCCGTTGTCCCCCGGCTCCAGGTAGACCGCCACGACGTAGTCCCCGTCGGCCAGATCGGGCAGCGACAGGCTCTCCTTCTCGGGGACCTCCTCGGCGTAGAGCCGACGCCCGTCGTCCTTGCGGGTGTAGAGCGCGATGGGCACCACGTCGTCCCCCGGCAGCGACAGCTCGCCGAACTCCTCGGCCGCCTCCCGGGAGCGGATGGCCAGCACCTCGTGCACCCAGCGCAGGCTGGTGCCGTCGTCGAAGTAGACGATGGCGCTGTGGTCGAGCACCCGCACCGCCGGGCCGGGCAGCGGGGGGCGGGCCTCCCACGCGGCGATGACCGCCTCGGTGTCCCGGCGGATGTCGGCGAAGAGCGACCACTCGGGCCACGCGGCGATGACCGTCAGAGCCTCCCGGGCGGTGGGATGATCGGCGATCAGGCGGCGCATCGCCTGCTCCAGCGCGCCCTCGGCCTCGGCCTCGGGGTCGGCCGCCAGGTGCAGGTCGGCGGCGGCCAGCGCGTCGTCGACGGTCTCGGTCGGCTGAGCCTCGGCGGCGGCGTCCAGCCGGCCGAGGGCCACCAGCGCCTCGGCCCGCAGCCGCTGCGCCTCGGGGCCGTCGAGCGGCGCCTCCCCCGGGGCGTCGAGCCGGGCCAGCGCCTCGGCCGGGCGGTGCAGAGCCAGCAGCCGCTGCGCCGCGTCCAGCGGGCGGTCGCAGCGGGTGTAGGCCGCCACCAGCGGATCGTCGGCCCCCGCCGGGCGATCGCCGCGCAGAGCGGCCCGGTCGTCGAGCAGCTCACAGGGGTCGGGCGCCACCGGCTCGGCGGCATCCAGCGCGGCCCGGGCCTCTTCGACGTGCCCCTGGTTGAGCAGCAGCCGGATCCGGGCCCGGTGCACCGGCCACGCGTCGGGGGCCAGGACGCGCGCCGCGTCGAGGTGCGCGCGGGCGCCGTCGACGTCGCCCACCCGGCGGGCCAGCTCGCCCAGGGCCAGTCGGGCGGCGGCCGGGGCGAGGGGCAGGGCGGTGGTCCAGGCGGCGCGGGCCCGATCGCGGCTCAGCGTGCCGGGCACCCCGGGGGTCAGCCGGGCCAGCCGGGCCCGCAGCAGGGCGAAGGCCGGGGTGTCGGGGGCGCCGTCGAGCCAGCGGGCGGCGGTCGCCGGATCACCGTCGTGCAGCGCCTGCCACGCGGCGAGATAGCGGGCCGGCCAGTCGGGCCCGCCGGCGACCTCGACCGCGGGCGGCGGCCCCGGCGGCGGCGCGCTCAGGATCCAGGCCCGGGGCAGCCGGCGGGCGGACCACGCCACCCACAGGGGGCCCTCGCCGGGCGCGGTGAAGCGCAGCCGATCGGGCGGGTGGCGCTCGGCGGGCGTCGCGGCGACCAGGGCCCCGCCCCGCCAGACCAGCGCCGGGCCGCCGACCCGCAGCTCGACGTGGGCCGGCCCCGGGTCGAGCGGCCAGCGGGTGATCACCACCCCGTCCGGGTCGGGCTCGGGCGGCGTCTCGGACAGCGCCCACCAGCTCTCGAGCACCCGCACCCGGGCCAGATCGTCACTGCCATCGGCCTCGGGCGGCGCGGCGAGCAGGCGCGGGCGGTCGAGGTGGGGCAGGAAGGACACCCGCACGGTCCACCGGGCGTCGCCCAGCCGAGCGCGGCGCGCCGTGATCGGGCCCAGCGCCTCGGCCAGCCGCTCCGGGCCGTCGCGCAGCTCGCGGGCGGCGGCTCGGGCCAGCGCGTCGCCCAGCAGCGCCACCCGCCCGGCGCCGCCGGCGGCCACCGCGCCCTCGCGCAGCGCCCGCGCGTAGTCCAGATCGTCGGCCGCGATGCGGGCCCGCCCCAGGGCGCCCAGCGGCTCGGCGCCGGCCCGCTCGAAGGCCGCCGAGGCCGCCGCGCGGTCGCCGTCCAGCCAGGCCCACCAGCCGGCCCGGGCCTGTCCGGCGGGGGTCGGCGGGAACTGGAGCTGCGCCCGCTGCGCGCTCAGCGTAGGCGGCTTGCCCCCGCAGGCGGCCAGCCCGACGGCCAGCGCGCAGGTCACCCACAGGGGTGTACAGAGCGTCGACCGGCTCATCGGCGCACCTCCACCGTCGCCGCCAGCGCGTGATCCACCTCGGCCAGCCACGCCCGGAGCGCCGGGTAGTCGGCCGGCTCGACGGTGAACGCCTCCAGGATCAGCTCGGCCTCGATGCGCACCGCGCCGTCGGTCACCGTCGCCCGCCCGGTGAACCGCCCGAACGGGCTCTCGATCGTCGCCGGCGGGGGCGCGGTGGCGGTCCAGCCCGGGGGCAGGGCCAGCGTCACCTTCAGGGCGCGGGTCTCGCGGAACTCGAGCCACAGCGCCGTCTCGCGGGTCGCCGCCTGGGCCACCCGCGAGACGAGCTGCCACGGCGCGCCGCCGAGGGGCAGGTCGAAGCCGCCGTCGATCGCGTGCAGCGGGGGCAGGGTGACCTCTGCCGTGGCCTCGACCGGATCGAACGCCGGCTCGATGCCGCCCACCGTCGGCGCCGCCAGCCGGGCCCCGGGGAACCGCTCACCCAGCCGCTGCTGCATCACCTCGGCCCGGTCCACCGCGCCGTCCAGCGCCCGGCGGGCCTCGGTCGCCGGATGCCCCCGGGTCGTCCAGGCCGCCTCGCCGCGGGCCGAGCCGTCCGGCTGAAGCGCCAGATCGAGCCGCCACGCGCGCTGGTTGTGGCCCGCCGCCTGGGGGGGGATGGTCACCGGCGCGCCGGCGCCCCCGATCACGAAGGCCAGGGCCCCCTGGTCCGACGGGGGCAGGGTCCACGGGGCGTTGCGGTCCACCGTCGGATCCATGAAGCGGTCGAGGGCCGGCACATAGGCCACCGCGTGGTCGAACACCGCCAGGCTCGCCGGCTGGGGCTCGACCGCGCCCGAGCGGCGGGTGCGCACCAGGGTCAGCCGGGCGTCGATGCCCAGCGAGCGGGCCAGCGCGATGAGCAGCGTCGCCTTGTCTTTGCAGTCGCCGAAGCCCCGGGCCAGGGTCACCGTCGGCTCCTCGGGCTTGAAGCTGTGCACCCCGAACTCCAGCCCCACGTAGCGGATGCGGTCGGCGACGGCGGCGTAGAGCCGGGCCATGATCTCTTCCGGATCGCGCGTATCACCGGCCCAGGCCCGGGCCTGCTCGGCCAGCGCCGGGGCGTCGCGGGCGTCGAGCAGCGCCCGGAAGCGGGCCTCGACGTCGGCCCAGTCGGCGGCGCTCGACGCGTGCACATGGGCCCGCAGGCTCGACGGGCCGGGCATGCCCGGCTCCAGCGGCAGGCCGGGCACGTCGGCGGCGACGAAGCGGTGGCCGCCGCCGGGCAGCGGGCTCTGCTCGACCGACAGGCCGCGGTCGATCAGGGCCACGCTCAGCGCCGACGCCCGGGGGCCGGCGACCTCGACCACCGAGCGGGCCCGGGGGGCGGCCTCCTGGAGCCAAGCCAGCTCGCCGTAATAGCCGGGGAAGGCCGGGTCGTGGTCGGTGTCCACCAGCCGCCACGCGACCTCGATCACGTCGCCCGGCTGCACCTTGGGGAAGCGCAGCACCTCGGCCCGCAGGTCGTAATACAGCCGCCACGCGGGGTCCGACAGGTCGCGGTCGCTGCGCCGGGGCGAGATGGGCGGGGTATCGGCCCGCAGCAGCCGGGCCTCCTCGAGCTCGACCCGCTGGGTGGAGGGCACGTAGGCCAGCTCGACGGTGCCGTAGCGCCGGGCGCCCTCGTCGCTGAGGACGCGGATGACCCGCCGCACCCGGCGATCGGCCCGGCCGTCCTCGGCCACCTCGACCCGGGCGTGATGCAGCAGGATCTGGGCGGCGGCGTCGGCCGTCGGTACAGCGGTCAGCGTCGACAGCGGCGGCCCCAGCCGGGGGCGGGCCGGGGCCGCCTCCAGCCGGTGCTGCATCGCCGCGAGCGTATCGGCCCCCGGGTTGTGGCCCAGCGCCGCGGTCACCGCCGCCTTCGCCGCCGCCGGCGCGCCCCGGGCGAGGTGCAGCCGGGCCAGCCGCTCGGCGACGGTCACGTCCCCCGGGCGCTCGGCGGTGAGCGCCGCCAGCCGGGCCAGCGCCCCGTCGGTGTCGCCCACCTGGGCCCGCATCTCGGCCGCCTCGAGCCCGTAGGTCCACAGCTCGGGGCGGGCGGCGACCACCGCGTCGAGCAGCGCCACCGCCCGCTCGGCCTCGCCCCGGCCGGCCAGCAGCGTCGCGAGCTGGTAGTGATCGTCGGGCCCGCCGCCGTCGGTGAGCCGCCGCTCGAGCATGTCGAGCGCCTCGGCCACCCGCCCCCCGGCCTGGAGCGCGGTCAGGTGGCCCCGGCGCAGCGCCGGCCGCTCGGGCCAGCGGGCGCGGGCCGCCTCCAAGATCGCCGCGCCGGTGTGGGGCAGCCCCAGATCCTGGTGGATCACCGCCCGCAGCCGGATCGCGGGCAGGAAGTCCGGGGCGTGGGCCAGCAGCGCGTCGACGGCCTGCCGGGCGGCCCGGTGGCGGCGGGCGTAGTAATGCCGCCAGCCGTCGGCCAGGGCGAGCTGGAGATCGGACCAGTGATCGGCCAGCGGCAGCGGGCGCCGCGGGGCGTGGCGGGTGCGGACCCGATCGCGCTCGGCCTCGGGCAGCAGCCGCAGCCACGCCCGCAGCGAGCGGGCCCCGGGGTCGGTGGGCCAGACGCCTTCGACCGCCACCCGGGGCATCGCCTGATCGGGGTCGGGCAGGCCGGTGATCCGGGCGTAGTCCGCCAGATCGCGCAGGTCCTCGGCCACCGGCGGCTCGGCCTCGGCGGCGGCGTACAGGTCGCGCCACAGCCACGCCGGCTCGCTCTCGGGGGCCTCGCCGTCGTCGGCGACCGGCGGGATCGGCGCCGGCTCGGGCGCCGCGCCCCACGGGTCGGGGTGGCTCGTGACCGGCAGGACCCGGCCCTCGGCGTCGGTCACCCGGGCGATCAGGCGCCACGCTCCGCCCCGCTGGCGCACCTCGACCACCAGCCGGTTGTCGCCCGCCCGCAGCCGGATGGGGATCGCCGCCTGATCGAGCCACGCCGGGTGGGTCGCCGACGAGGCGTAGACCTCGTCCCCGTTGAGCCACACCGTCACCGCGTCGTCGTAGCCCAGCCGCAGCACCGCCGGGCCGCCCTGCTCGGCGACCAGCCGGGTGGCCACCGTCGCCGCGACCTGCCGGCTCGGCCGGAGGAAGGCGTCGAGCCACAGCGCGCCGCCGCCCGCGCCCCGGGGGTAGGGCCGCCAGCCGTCGGGCGTCAGCTCGGCCACCGGGTGGGGCCCCGGGCCCATGCGCATCACGAAGCCGTCCAGCAGGCCCAGGGCCGCCGCCGCCCCGTCGATCGCGGCCCGATCGAGCCGCGCCCGGGCCGCGTCCCGCAGGAGCCACCACGCCACCGCCCGGACCAGCGGCGCCCGCTCGTCGTCGGCGACCGCCCGGCGCAGCGCGCCCTCGGCCTCGCCCTCGGGCAGCCAGTCGGCCATCGCCCACAGCCGGATGAGATCGACCGCGCCCCCGGCCACCGCGCCCCGGACCTCGGCCTGCGCCATCAGCCGGGCCGCCTCGACCCGCGCCGGATCACGCTCCGCGGCCGGAGCCGGGCCCACCCCCACGCCGAGCAGCGCGCCGAGCAGCGCGAGCGCCGACAACCGCGATGACATCGAAGACAAGGTCCGCGCTCCGCTGCGAGGGGCGAGTGATCCGCCCGGGCGGATCCATTTGCCGAAGGCCTGTGTCATAGTTCATCCGACCCGTCGGCGCCATGGTCGTCGACGGCTGCTCGACGACGACAACGGGACGCCCCGATGGTTCGATGCCCCCATTGCCACGCGTCCCTCGCGGACGGGGCCCGCTTTTGCCCCGCGTGCGGTGGCGCGGTCGACGACGCGGCCGGCGGCGCGGTCGATCTGGCCCGTACGATGCCGGCCAGCGGGCTCGAGCGCTTCGCCGGCATGGCGCTCGGCGAAGAGACCATGCTCGACCCCGGCCCCGTCGGCGGGCCCACCGGGCTGTTGCAGGCGGCCCGGGCCAGCGCCGGCGGACCCCCGCCCGCGCCGAGCCCGCCGAAGCCGCCGCCCGCGCCCGCGCCCGCCCGCGCCCCGAGGCCGCCGCCGGCCCCCGCGCCCTCCCGGCCGCCGCCGATGCCCGCCGAGCCCACCGGCCTCGCCGACACCGCCGACCCGATCCCGGCCGTCGACGTGCCCCCGGCCGCCGCGCCGGTGAAACCCCGCACCTCGGCCCCCCGCCCGGGCGACCCGCCGGCCCCCGGCGAGACGATCGACGGCTACGTCATCGAAGAGGAGATCGGCCGGGGCGGCATGGGCCGGGTCTACCGGGCGACCCACGGGGTGACCGGGCAGGAGGTCGCGCTGAAGATGCTCAAGCCCCAGGTCGCCACCGGCCGGGTGCGGGAGCGCTTCGTCAACGAGGCCCGGGTGCTCGCCCGCGTCGACCACCCCAACCTCGTGCCGCTGCTCGGCTTCGTGGATCTGCCCCGGGGCCTGTTCATCATCATGCCCTTCGTGCGGGGCATCACCCTCGAGCAGATGCTGCGCCGCCAGGGCCGGCTGGCGCTCGACGTCGTCGGGCCGCTGTTCGCCGGGCTGTGCGCCGGGGTGGCCCACATCCACGCCCAGAGCCTGCTGCACCGCGATCTCAAGCCGGGCAACATCATCGTGCAGAGCGACGGCCAGCCGCGGCTGACCGACTTCGGCATCGCCCGCGAGGCCGGCAGCCAGGGCCTGACCGCCACCGGGCTGGTCATCGGCACCGCCGAGTACATCGCGCCCGAGCTGGCCAACGGCACCGTGCGCGACGACCCCCGCAGCGACCAGTACAGCCTCGGCTGCCTGCTCTACCAGATGCTCGTCGGCCAGCCGCCCTTCCGCCACCCCAACGTGGGCCAGCTCCTCGTCAAGCACATCCAGGACCCGGTGCCCCCGCCGCGCACCATCGCGCCCGACATCCCCAAGGCCGTCGAGAAGGTGATCCTCAAGGCGCTCGCCAAGGCCCCGGACGACCGCTACCCCGACGTCGACGCGCTCGCCGCCGCGTTGAAGGCCGCCACCGGCGACGCCCCGCGCCCCGCGTCTCCGGCCCCGGCCCCCGACGCGCCCCCCGCCGAAGGCCGGGCGGTCTGGCCCTGGATCGCGCTGGCCCTGCTGCTCGCCGGCCTCGGCGGCGGCGCGTGGTGGTGGCTCACCCGGACCTGACACCCGTTCCCGGGCCTTGCGGCCCATCGGCCCGACCGGTAGCGTGCCCCGGTGACCGCGCCCCCCACCCAGCCGCGCATCCTCGTCGTCGACGACGAAGAGCAGATCCGCTACGGCCTCGAGCTCAACCTCGGCCGGGACGGCTTCCGGGTCGTCGGCGCGGCCGACGGCAAAGCGGCGCTCGCCCGGCTCGACGAGCAGCAGTTCGACGCGATCCTGTGCGACCTCGTGATGCCCGGGCTCGACGGCCTCGGCCTCATCGAAGCGGTGCGCGGCCGGGGGCTCGACCTGCCCGTCGTGCTGATGAGCGCGCACGCCGACGTCGACACCGCCCTCGAAGCCCTCGCCCGGGGGGCCACCGACTACCTCGCCAAGCCGTTCCGCATCGACGAGGTGCGGTTCCGGCTGCGCAAGGCGCTCGAGCAGCAGGCGCTCACCGCCCAGGTCGCCCGGCTCGAAGAGGCCGTCGGCGAGGCGTTCGGTGACAGCGGCATCATCGCCCGCAGCGAGCCGATGCAGCGGGTCTTCCGCACCATCCGCAAGGTCGCCGACTACCGCACCACCGTGCTGCTGACCGGCGAGAGCGGCACCGGCAAGGAGCTCGTCGCCAAGGCGCTGCACTTCAACAGCGTGCGCAAGGACGCCCCCTACATCGCGGTCAACTGCGGGGCCATCCCCCAGAACCTGCTCGAGAGCGAGCTGTTCGGCCACGTCCGGGGCGCGTTCACCGACGCCACCCGCACCCGGCGGGGGCTCTTCGAAGAGGCCGACGGGGGCACGCTCTTCCTCGACGAGATCGGCGAGCTGCCCTCGGCGCTTCAGGTCAAGCTGCTGCGGGTGCTCCAGGAGAGCGAGATCCGGCGGGTGGGCGATACGAAGCCGCTGTCGGTGGACGTGCGGGTCGTCGCCGCCACCGTGCGCGACCTGCCGGCCGAGGTGAAGGCGGGCACCTTCCGGGAGGACCTCTTCTATCGGCTCAACGTGCTGCCGATCCACCTGCCGCCGCTGCGCGAGCGGCGCACCGACATCCCGCTGCTCGTCGAGTACTTCGTCGAGCGGTTCAACGCCCGCCTCGGCACCGACCTCGAGGGCATCGAGCCCCACGCGATGAAGATGCTGATGCAGCACGCCTGGCCGGGCAACGTGCGCGAGCTCGAGAATACGATCGAGCGGGCGATGGTGCTGTGCGACGGCCGCCAGATCGGGGAGCAGGACCTGCCCGACCGCATCCGCCAGAACCAGGATCGCATCCGCATGACCCTGCAGAGCGGCGAGCTGAGCATCAAGAAGACCACCCGGATCATCGAAGAAGAGCTCATCCGCCGGGCGCTGACCAAGACCGGCGGCAATCGCACCCGGGCCGCCGAGCTGCTCGAGATCTCGCACCGGGCGCTGCTCTACAAGATCAAGGATTACGCCGTCGACCTCTGAGCGGCGCCCGCCGACCGTCAAGAATTCGTCACAAAGCCAACCCCGCGGGTCGGAAAGTGATCTGCGACGCATGCCATCCGATCCGCCGGCGGGCCCCGATCCGATTTCTGGATCTGCCGGCAGAAGCGGGGTAATGATGACAAGTTTGCGTCGAAATCGACCCGATTCGGCTTTCCGCACCACATTTCGGCACATGGGCGCACATCCGAAAACCGTATGGATCCTCGGCAGTTGCGCGGCAGGACCCGCCCGATAAGTGCCCGAGACCACTCTTTATTCTTGACCGATCCCGGTACGGGGGCCGAGACTTGACGCGGCATCCGGAGATCGCGCACGGGGGGAGTGACTCGTATGGCCAGACGGCGGAATGCCCTCGGACTCGATATCGGCTCCAGCTCGATCAAGCTGGTGCATCTCAAAGAGAACAAGAAGGGCATCCACCTCGAGAGCTTCGCGATGGCCCCGCTGCCCACCGAGGCGATCGTCGACGGCGCCTTGATGAACGCCAACGCGGTCATCGAGACGATCCGCAGCCTCGTCGAGGCCCAGAAGCTGCGCCAGACCGAGGTCGCGATCAGCGTCAGCGGCCACCCGGTCATCATCAAGAAGATCAGCCTGCCGGCCATGACCCCCGACGAGCTCGAAGAGAGCATCAAGTGGGAGGCCGAGCAGTACATCCCGTTCGACGTCAACGACGTCTACCTCGACTACCAGATCCTGCAGTCGCGCCCCGAGCAGGGGCAGATGGACGTGCTGCTCGTCGCCGCCAAGCGGGACATCGTCGACGAATACGCCGGCCTGGTGCGGGACGCCGGCCTCAGCCCGGTGGTGGTCGACATCGACGCGCTGACCATCCAGAACACCTTCGAGGTCAACTACGGCTACCCCCCCGGGGAGTCGGTGGTGCTCATCGACATCGGCGCGAGCACCATCAACATCAACATCATCTCCAACGGGGTGACGACCTTCACCCGCGACATCTCCATGGGCGGCAACCAGTACACCGAGGAGATCCAGAAGCAGCTCAACGTCAGCTACGACGAGGCCGAAGCCTACAAGCTCGGCGGTGAGCAGGGGGTCGACGCCGACAGCGTGGTGCCCCAGGAGGTCGAGCGGGTCATGAAGGCGGTCAGCGAGTCGATGGCCTCCGAGATCCACCGCTCGCTGGACTTCTACCTCGCCACCAGCTCCGAGGGCGGGGTCGCCCGGGTCTACCTGTCGGGCGGCACCGCCAAGGTGCCCTCGCTGACCCGGACCATCGAGCAGCGGGTCGGGGTGCCGGTCGAGGTCGTCGACCCGTTCCGCAACGTGCAGGTCGACCCCCGGCTGTTCAACCTCGACTACATCAACGAGGTGCGGCCGCTGGCCTCGGTGGCGGTGGGGCTCGGGCTCCGGAGGCAGAACGACAACAAATGATCCGGATCAACCTCCTCCCCGTCCGCGAGGCCGAGAAGAAGAAGAGCGGCCGCCAGCTCCTCGTGCTCGGCGCGGTGCTCATCGTGGCCCAGATGGCGGTGCTGTTCTTCATCCAGAGCGAGGCCAACGACACCCTGGCCGACGTCCGCCGGAACAACGCCGACATCAAGAAGCAGATCGACGACCTCAAGAAGAAGACCAGCGCGGTGGCCGATCTGCAGCGGCAGCAGGCCGAGCTCGAGCAGCAGAAGGCGGTGCTCGACGGGCTCATCGAGGGCCAGACCGGGCCGGTGAAGATGCTCGACGAGCTGTCGCGCATGCTCACCCCCATCGAGGACCCCAAGCTCAAGCTCGAGGTGCAGCAGCGCGGCTGGAACCCCGACTGGGATCCGACCCGGCTGTGGATCGACGGCTTCGTCGAGGGCGAGCGGGCGGTCAAGATCGCCGGCCACGCCCGCAGCAACGAGGACCTCGCCGAGTTCCTGCAGCGGCTGAGCAGCTCCCGACACTTCGTCAAGATCAAGCTCAACGTGTCCGAGTCGGTCGAGATGAGCCACCTCGAGAACGCCAAGATGGTCGAGTTCGACCTCAACGCCCTGGTGATCTACGGCCCGGCCGACGTGAAGCGGCTGGCGGCCGGCGAGCTGGGCGGCGATGGCAAGAAGCGCCGCCGGCGCAAGCGCTGAGGAGGGGGACGTGGCCGAATCGCAGTTCGACAAGTTCCTCGCCACCCCGCCTTCGACGAAGGTGGCGGCCATCGTCCTGGCGATGGGGCTCATCGGGGCCGGGTGGTACTTCCTGTACTACGGGGAGGTCGAGGCGGCCCTGGCGACCGAGCGGCAGAAGACGCCGCAGCTCGCCAAGACGCTGAGCGAAGAGAAGGAGATCGAGAAGAATCTCCAGAAGTACAAGGACGAGATCGAGAAGCTTCGCAAGTCCCGCGACGAGATGCGCGACCGGCTGCCCGAGAACGCCGAGATCGCCGATCTGCTCCAGCAGATCCACAGCCAGGCCAAGATCGTCGGCCTCGAGATCGCCCGCTTCGAGCGGGGCGAGGACGAGGTCGAGACGATGTACGCCCGCATCCCGGTCAAGATGGTGCTGCGGGGCACGTTCCACCAGGTGGCGACCTTCTTCTACTACCTGGGCAAGCTCACCCGGATCGTGAACGTGGAGAACATCGAGCTGACCGCGCTCGACCGCGCGGCGGGCGAGGAGCGCATCCAGGCGGTGTGCAACGCGACGACGTTCATGTACGTGCCCCCCGCGGAGTCGGCCGACGGCGGCCGCTCGAAGAAGGGCAAGAAGAAGAAGGGGGGCAAGTGATGAGCCGCCTTCGATCGCTCGTGCTCGTCTTCGGTGTCGCCCTCTCCGGCGCGCCGCTCGCCGGCTGCGGGGACGACGCCCCGGTGAGCGCCACCCGGGGGACCGGGCGCAAGACGACCAAGAAGAAGAAGAAGACCCAGGCCGCGACCGAAGAGGTCGACCTGTCGAAGCTGCCGCCCAAGCTGCGGGACGTCGACTGGAAGGCCCAGGACGACCTCGCCCAGAAGATGCGCGAGACCCGCGACCCCTTCAAGCCGTACATCGAGGATCTGCTCGAGGCCCGGCCCTGCGAGGGTGACGACTGCCCGACGACCCCGACGACGAGCATCGAGGGCGTGATCGCCGACACCCCGGTCGAGGCGCTTCAGCTCATCGCGATCATCACCGGGGGCGCGGTGCACAAGGCGATGGTCACCGACAGCCGGGGGCTGGGCCACATCGTGCGGCCCGGAGACATCGTGGGCAGCGAGCCCCAGATGCGCCTGGTGCGGATCACCCGCAACGAGGTGCTGTTCCGGGCGCTCGAGGTGGGCCCCGAAGAAGAGAAGCCCAGGGAGGTCCGCAAGGTCCTCCTCAGCCAGGAAGAGCTCCGGGAGCTCTTGCCGTGATGGAGACGAGGGGGATTTCCATGCCTCGACGAACGCTGCGCCGCCGCATGGGCCTCATCGGCTGTCTGCTGCTCCTGTGTGGGGCGGCCGCCGCCGACGAGCCGGTGCTCAACCGACTCGAAGCCCTCGAAGTGCGCGAGGCGGACGCCGCGACCGAGATCGTGGTCCAGGGGTCGGTGCCGCCCACCTTCACCGTCTTCAAGCTCACCGATCCGATCCGGCTCTTCGTCGACATCTCCAACGCCGACGCCAGCGCGCTCGTGAAGCCGGTGGTGGTGGGCAACGGGGTGGTCGAGCGGGTGCGCACCGCGCAGTTCGACGACGATCTGGTCAACATCGCCCGGATCGAGGTCGAGCTGGCCCACGACGCGCCGTACGACGTCGTCGCCCGGGGCGACGGCATCATGATCCGGATCGACGCCAGCCGGCGGGCCGAGAAGCGCCCGGTGGCCGCCGTCGGCGCGCCCGACGCCGCCGCGCAGGCCCGGGTCGAGGCCGCCGAGAGCCGGGCGGCGAAGGCCGAGGCCCGGGCGAAGGCCGCCGAGGCCGCGCTCGCCGCCGCCCGCGAGGCCGAGAGCAGCGCGGCCCGGGCCACCGAGGGCGCCCGCGCCGCCGAGGCCCGCGCGCTTCAGGCCGAGGCCCGCGCCCGCGAGGCCGAGCAGAGCGCCGCCCGGGCCCGCGCCTCGGCGCAGAGCGCGACCGCCGAGGCGAAGCAGGCCGCCGAGAGCCGGGCGATCGAGGCCGAGCAGCGGGCCGCCGAGGCCGAAGACCGGGCCCGGGAGGCCGAGGCCCGCGCCGCCGAGGCCGAGACCGCCGCCGTCGCCGCCCGGGGCCAGGCCCGGGCCGCCGCCGAGGCCGCCGAGCGCCGGGCCGACGAGGCCGAGGCCCGGGCCGTCGCCGCCGCGGCCCAGGCCCGCAGCCAGGCCGCCGAGGCCGAGAAGCGGGCCGCCGAGGCCGAGCAGCGGGCGAGCGAGGCCGAGACCGCCGCCGCCCAGGCCCGTCGGGAGGCCGAGCAGGCCGACACCGCCCAGGCCCGCGCCGCCGAGGCCGAGGCTCGGGCCCAGGCCGCCGAGGCCCGCGCCGCGGCCGCCGAGGCCGACAAGCAGCGCCTCGCCGGCCGCCTCTCGGCGCTCGAAGCCGAGAAGGCCGCCGCCGCCCGCGAGATCGAGCAGCTCGAGGGCCGGCGCCAGACGCTCGCCCGCGAGCTGGAGGCCGCCCGCGCGGCCAACGACGCCGAGCGCACCCGGGCCCTGGAGGCCGAG
The DNA here is from genome assembly GCA_030426085.1 of bacterium. Taxonomy (GTDB): domain Bacteria; phylum Myxococcota_A; class Bradymonadia; order UBA7976; family UBA1532; genus JACKDM01. The sequence goes on from JAUHYW010000031.1 coordinate 76,880, forward strand.
CAGGCCGCCCGCGAGGCCCGCATCGCCGCCGAGCGGGCCGAGGTGGCCCGCATCGAGTCGGCCACCGAGGCCGGCAAGCTCGAGGGGCGGGTCAAGCGGCTCGAGCGGGAGGTCGCCGGGGCCAACGCCGACGCCCGCACCGCCGACGCCGACCGGCTCGAGGCCGAGCTGGCCACCGCCCGCGACGAGTCGTCCGCGCTGCAGGAGACCCTCGCCGCGCGGGAGGCCGCGCTGGCCCGGGCCCGGATCGCCGCCCGCGAGAGCCGCAAGGAGGCCGACCGCCTCGAGGGCGAGCTCGCCCGGGCCAACGCCGAGCAGCAGGCCCGCCCGGCGCCCGCCGCGCCGGCCGCCCCCGCGGTCGCCGCAGCCCCCGCGCCCGACGCGAAGACCCGCATCACCGAGGTCCGCTTCGACGACGGCGAGGACCGCACCCGGGTCCGGGTCCGCTTCGAAGGCACCCCGGACTACACCCTCAAGCGGGAGGGGGAGCGCACCCGCATCCTCGAGTTCGCCGACGCCCTCATCGCGCCGGCCCTCGAGCGCAGCCTCGACACCAGCGAGTTCGGCAGCGCGGTGCAGCTCGTCTCGAGCTTCCAGGCTCCGCCGCCCGGCGACCGGGTCCGGGTCGTGGTGACGCTGTCGGCGGCGGTCGAGGACCAGATCGCGCTCGACGGCGACGCCCTGGTGTGGTCGTTCGCCCGGCCCACCGCCCGCCCGCTGGCCGCCGCTCCGCCGGCCCCCGCGTGGCAGGCCCCCGCGCCCGCCGCGCCCCCCGCCCGCGAGGTGCGCTACGAGCAGCCCCGGGCGGCCGTCTTCACCGGCCCCGGTCAGACCATCAGCCTCGACAGCTCCGCCCGGCCCAAGCCCGCCCGGCGCAAGCGCTACACCGGCCGCAAGATCAACGTCGACATCAAGGACGGCGACCTGCACAACATCCTGCGGCTGCTCGCCAAGGAGGGCAACGTCAACATCGTCACCTCGGACGATGTCGACGGCACCATCACGATGCACCTCAAGCTCGTGCCCTGGGATCAGGCGCTGGACATCATCCTGCGTACCAAGGGCCTCGACATGGTGCGCGAGGGCGACATCATCCGGGTCGCCCCGGCCGAGGTCATCGCCCAGGAGCGGGAGAACGAGCTGAAGAAGCTCGAGGTCAAGGAGAAGCTCAAGCCGCTCGAGGTCAAGCTGATCACGGTCAACCACGCGACCGCCGCCGATCTGCTGCCCCGGGTCAAGAGCGTGCTCTCCGACCGGGGCACCGTCGAGCACGACGAGCGCACCAACACCGTCATCATCAAGGACGTCGACGACCACCTCGCCGCGGCCGAGGATCTCATCCGCCGGCTCGACACCCAGACCCCGCAGGTGCTCATCGAGGCCCGCATCGTCGAGGTCAACGACGTCAACGAGCTCGAGCTCGGCATCCAGTGGGGCCTCGACGCGATCTTCAGCGCGGCCACCGGCAACCCCACCGGCCTGCGCTTCCCCAGCTCGGTCGGCGTGGCCGGCGGCAGCGACGACCCCCAGACCAACACCGAGGGCAACTCGTCGAACCCGAACTACGTCGTCAACCTGCCCGCCGCCGCCGGCCTCGGGTCCGGTGGCGCGCTCGGCATCACCCTCGGCAGCGTCGACAGCACCTTCAACCTCAACCTGCGGCTCTCGGCCCTCGAGAACCGGGGCACGGTCAAGGTCATCTCGAGCCCCAAGATCGCCACCCTCGACAACAAGCAGGCCGAGATCAGCCAGGGCACCAGCATCCCCATCAGCCAGGTCTCGGCGGCCGGGGTGCAGACGGTGTTCTTCGACGCCTCGCTGCGGCTGCTGGTGACCCCCCACGTCACCCAGGACGGCAACATCTACCTGGAGCTCGAGACCGAGAACAACACCCCCGACTTCCAGAACGTGGGCGCCCGGGGCGACCCCACGATCCTCAAGAAGACCGCCAAGACCGAGCTGCTCATCCGCGACGGGGACACCACCGTCATCGGCGGCATCTACACCAGCCAGGCCGGCTACAACCACGCCGAGGTGCCCTACCTCGCCCGGATCCCGATCCTGGGCGCGCTCTTCCGCAACTACCGCGAGAGCGACCGGCGCACCGAGCTGCTGATCTTCGTGACCCCCCGCATCATCAACCGGGCCGCCTCGACGGTGCAGACCGCGCCTTGAGCGACCCCGGCACGATACGCCCCATCCTGCTGTGGGGCATGACCGGCGTCGGCAAGAGCACCGTCGGTCCGCTGCTCGCCGAGCGGCTCGGGGTGGGGTGCGTCGACCTCGACGCCCGGGTCGAAGCCGCGGCCGGGCGGTCCATCGGGGCCATCTTCGCCGACGAGGGCGAGGCCGGCTTCCGCCGTCGGGAGAAGGCCGCGCTGACCGAGGTGTACGCTGCGGCCCACGCCGGGGTGATCGTGCTCGGCGGGGGCGCGCTGGTCGACGCCGCCGCTCGCGGCCGCGCTCGCCGGGCCGGCCTCGTGGTGGGGCTCGGCGCCGCGATCGCGACCCTGGCCGAGCGCCTGGCCGGCGCCACCGACCGCCCGCTGCTCGCCGACGACGACGCCGAGCTCGAGGCTCGGCTGACCGCGCTGTACACCCGGCGGGCCGCGGCCTACGCCGACGTCGACGTGCACGTCCCCACCGACGGCCTCGAGCCGGCGCAGATCGTCGAGCGCATCGTCGCCCGGCTCGGCGAGGAGGCGGCGGCGTGATCGGGCGGGACCTCGTCGTCGACCTCGGACCCCGGCGCTACCCGGTCCACATCCGGCGGGGCGCCCGCCCCGAGCTGGTCGAGCGCATCGCCGCGTTCGCCGCCGGCGGCCGGGCGATCGTCATCAGCGACGACACCGTCGCCCGGCTGCACGCCGCCCCGGTGGTCGACGCGCTCGAGGCCCGGGGCCTCGACGCCGCGCTCTTGACCTTCACCCCCGGCGAAGAGAACAAGACCCTGGCCACCGTCGAGCGGCTCTACGCGGCCGCGCTCGACGCCGGGGTCGACCGCCACACCCCGATCATCGCCTTCGGGGGGGGCGTCGTCGGCGACGTCGCCGGCTTCGTCGCCGCCACCCTGCTGCGGGGCCTGCCCTACGCCCAGGTGCCGACCACCGTGCTGGCCCAGGTCGACAGCAGCGTCGGCGGAAAGACCGGGGTCGACCTGCCCCGGGGCAAGAACCTCGTCGGCGCGTTCCACCAGCCCGAGTGGGTCTTCGTCGACGTCGAGCACCTCGAGACGCTGCCCGCCCGCGAGATCCGGGCCGGGCTCGCCGAGGCGATCAAGCACGCCGCGTTGGCCGATCCGACGATGCTCGACCGCATCACCGACCGGGGCTACGCGCTGTCGGTGGGTGATCTCGACGCGCTCGGCGAGGTCATCGGGCAGGCCATCGCCATCAAGGCCGACGTCGTCGCCGACGACGAGCTCGAGGCCGGCAAGCGGGCCATCCTCAACTTCGGGCACACCCTGGGGCACGCCCTCGAGGCGGCCACCGGCTACACCGAGCTGCGCCACGGCGAGGCGGTCGCGCTCGGCATGCGCTTCGCCGCCCGGCTCAGCGTGGCGAAGATCGGGCTCGACCCCGACGCCGTCCTGCGCCTCGACGCCGCGCTCGACGCGTGCCACCTGCCCGATGACTGGGCCCGGCGGATCGACGACGCCGTGCTGAGCAAGGTGGCATCGGACAAGAAGATTCACGGACAATCCATCCGCACCATCCTGCTGGCCGCCCTCGGCGAGCCGCGGATCGTGCCGCTGCCGATTTCGACGTTCGTCCACGACGCGCGCAGCCTCGCGCAGAGCTGGACCGAGGAGGACAGGCGATGAACACCCCCCGCGTGACCCGGCTCGCCCTCGGCGGCCTCTGCGCCCTGCTCGGCCTCGCGTCCACGAGCTGTCAGGACCGCGACTTCGGGCTGACCATCCGTCAGGTGCAGCCGGTCGACCTCGAGTCGTGCGAGGTGCAGCTCGACGAGTCGATCTTCCAGAGCGCGGGCAGCGTCGACATGGCCCTGCGCACCAACTACTTCATCAACGTGCGCATCGAGAACAACCTGCTCGGCATCGCCGAGGTCAAGGGCTTCGACGAGACCGACAGCCGGGTGAACACCTCCGACGTCGTGCTGCGCTCGGCGACCATCGAGTACACCACGCTCGACACCATCAGCACCGCGATCCAGAGCCCGATCGTGGTGCCGCTGTCGGGCACCGTGAAGCTCGGGGCGGCGGTGACGGTGGGGGTCGAGGTGCTCAACTCGGCGGTGCTCGCCCAGCTCCGCGACGCCGACGAGTTCCTGGTGGTCGACGACACCGGGGCGGTGCGGCCGGTGCCGGCCTCGATCAAGCTCATCGCCCGGGTCCGGGTCGGGGGGGAGACGCTCGACGGCAAGACCGTCGAGAGCAACGAGTTCCTCTACCCGATCGACGTCTGCAACGGCTGCCTGATCACCTACCCCAGCAACCTGCTCGAGACCCGCAACGGCCAGCTCACCTGCCCCCAGGTCAAGGAAGACGCCGAGGGCAACCCCATCGTCGGCCCCTCGGCCAACTCGAGCTGCTTCCGCTCGCTCGGGGTGGACGGCTCCACCGTCGACTGCCAGACCTGCCAGGGCCTCGCGGTCAACACCTTCGCCCGCCAGCTCTGCCAGCCCGACACCGCCGACTGAACGGCGCGCGCCCGAGTTGACAACCCGAAACGACGCGGGATAGAACCGCCACACGTCCTGGAGTCGGCCCGTGTTCGAAGCGACGCTCAAAGACCTCGTCGGCAAGGTGAAAGGCGCCCACGGCGCCGCCGTGCTCAACCTCGACGGGCTCGTCGTCGAGGCCGTCGACCCCGACGGCAAGGGCGTCGAACCCGACGACGCGCTGCCCGAGTACGGCCTCATCGTGCGCCAGCTCTCCGAGATCGGGGACGCCGCCGGCATCGGCGGGGTCGACCAGCTCACCATCGAAGGCGACGACCGCACCATGCTGGTGCGCAAGCTCGACGACAACTACGTCGCCGCGCTCGTCGTCGACACCGGGGCCATCCTGGGCAAGGCCCACTTCTACCTGCGGGTCGCCGCGCCCGACCTCGCCCGCGAACTCTGAAGACCCCGGCCCACCCGGGCCCGCCTGCCGTGCGATTCCTGCTGCTCAACGGACCCAACCTCGACCTGCTCGGCGCCCGTGAACCCGAGCTGTACGGCGCGGCCACCCTCGCCGACATCGAGCAGGCGCTCACCGCCGCCGCCGCGGCCGACGGCGTCGAGCTGCGCTGCGCCCAGAGCAACCACGAGGGCGAGCTGATCGAGCACCTGCACCGGGCCCGGACCGACTGCGACGGGGTCATCCTCAACCCCGCCGGCTACGGCCACACCAGCGTCGCGCTGCGGGACGCCCTCATCGCCACCGACCTGCCCGCCGTCGAGATCCACCTCACCAACCTCGCCCGTCGGGAGGACTTTCGCCGACACACCTTGACCGCGGACATCGCCATCGGGCAGATCTGCGGCTTCGGCGCCGACGGCTACCACCTCGCCCTGACCGCGCTCACCCGATACGTGCGCGCGAGGAGAACCCCATGAGCACCTACGTCACCAACGAGTTCAAGAAGGGCCTTCGCATCGAGTACGAAGGCAGCCTCTACAAGATCGTCGAGGTCAACTTCGTCAAGCCGGGCAAGGGATCGGCCTTCTACCGCACCAAGATGAAGGGCCTGCTCAACGGCAGCGTGCTCGAACGCAACTTCCGGTCCGGGGAGAAGGTGGGGGCGCCCGAGATCGAAGACCGGACGATGCTCTACCAGTACGCCGACGACGACAATGTCTGGTTCATGGACATGAAGTCCTACGAGCAGTTTCCGGTGCGGCGGGACATCATCGGCGACGACGTCAACTGGCTCGTCGACGGCATGGAGGTCGAGGTCGTCGTGCACGAGGGCCGCCCGATCGACATGACCCTGCCCAACTTCGTCGAGCTCGAGATCACCGAGTGCGCGCCGGGGGTCAAGGGCGACACCGCCACCAACACCACCAAGCCGGCCACCGTCAGCACCGGGGCCGAGGTCCAGGTGCCGCTCTTCGTCAACGAAGGCGACTGGATCAAGGTCGACACCCGCACCGGCTCCTACGACTCCCGGGCCAACCGCTGACGGGCCTCCCCGGCGCCCGAACGCCGGCTCTGGGACCCGCTCGGCGGCCCCTCGCCCGGGGATGGGCATTCTTGACGGTGACCGGGGCCCCCCGTACCATCGTCCAACTCTGCGGGGCCCCCGAACGGCCCCCGCAGACCCACCAGAGAGGGGATCGCGCAGGTGGCCCTGAACAAGAACAAGGTCATCGCCGCCGCTCAGCGGTTCGCCCAGCGAGGGCAGTTCGACCGCGCGATCAGCGAGCTGCGGACGATCGTCGAAGAAGAGCCCGACGACGTGCGGGTCTGGCATCGCATCGCCGACCTCCAGATCCGCAAAGGCTCGGTCTCCCAGGCGGTCGCGACCTACACCCGCATCGCCAACTACTACAGCGAGCGGGGGTTCTTCCTGAAGGGCGTGGCGGTCTACAAGCAGATCCTCGCCGCCGATCCGACGCTCGTCGAAGCCCACCGCAAGCTCGGCGAGCTGTACGTCAAGCTCGGCCTCGGGCCCGAAGCCGTCTCCCAGTTCCAGATCGTCGTCGGCACCTGCGAGCGCGAAGGCCGCCATCGGGAGAGCCTCGAGCTGCTGCAGAAGATCGTCGAGCTCGGCCCCGAAGACGAGTCCAACCGCATCCGGCTCGCCGAGGCCTACGCCCGCCAGAGCGAGAACGACGCCGCCATCGAGCAGTTCAAGCTCACCCTCGAGCAGCTCCGCGGCCAGCGCCGCCTCGACGAGTACGGGCAGGTCGCCGAGCGGCTGCTCTACCTCTACCCCGACGAGCTCGACGTGGTGCGGGCGCTCAGCGAGGTGCACCTCGAGCGGGGGGACGCCAAGCGGGCCCTCGCCCGGCTCCAGGTGCTGTTTCGGGCCGACCCCAGCGACCCCGGCACCCTCGAGCTGCTCGCCCGGGCCTTCACCGCAATCGGGCAGACCGCCAAGGCCATCTCGGTCTACCGCGAGCTCGCCCGCATCCAGGGCGAGGCGGGCAATACCACCGCCCAGGCCGACGCTTGGAGCCAGCTGCTCGCGCTCGACCCCGAAGACCCCGAAGCGCTCGAAGCCACCGGCCGCTCGGCCGGCGCATCCTCCGAGCCGATGCCGAGCACCTCGGGGGCCTTCCCCACCGGCTCGCTGGCCACCTCGGCCGACGACCGGGCCGCGGGGCTGCTCGACGACGTCGATCTGCTGCTCAAGTACAGCCTCAAGGCCCACGCCCGGGAGCGCCTCGACAAGATCTTCGAGATCGAGCCCCACCACGAAGGGGCCCTGCTCAAGCTCAAGGCGCTCGCTCTCGCCGACGAGCGGACCGACGACGCCGCCGACGCGTTGATGCGGCTCGCCGAGGGGGCCGAGCAGGCCGGCGACGCCCAGAAGGCGATGAGCTGGCTCGGCGAGGTCATCCAGCTCCGGCCCGGCGACCCCGAGGCCGCCGAGCGCATGCGGCGCATCTCCAGCGGCATGGCCCGCCAGCTCGCGTCGAGCGCCGAGCCGGCCCCCAACGCGCCCGAGTTCGACGCCCCGGCCGACTACGACGTCGACCTCGGCGAGCTGGACTTCGACGCCTCGATCGTCGACGACCCGCCCCCGGCCGGCGCCGGCTTCGACCTCGACCTCGGCGAGCTCGACGCCTCGGTGGACGACGAGTTCGCCGACCTGATGAGCGACGAGCCGGTCCAGCCCCTCGCGACCGGGCCCATCATCACCCCGCCGCCACCCGACGATGCCCCGGCCTCGACCGACGACGCGTTCGGCGACCTGCTGGCCGACGTGCCCGCGCCTGCTGACGACGCGTTCGGTGATCTGCTCGCCGACGCGCCCGCGCCTGCTGACGACGCGTTCGGCGACCTGCTCGTCGACGCGCCCGCGCCTGCGGACGACGCGTTCGGTGACCTGCTCGCCGACGCGCCCGCGCCTGCGGACGACGCGTTTGGTGATCTGCTCGCCGAACCGGCCCCGGCGGACGACGCGTTCGGTGACCTGCTGGCCGATGCGCCCGCGCCGGCGGACGACGCGTTCGGCGACCTGCTGGCCGGCGGCTCATCGGCCGAGCCCACGCCGCCGCCCGACGAAGCCGACTTCGGCGGCCTGCTCGTCGACCCCCCAGCGGCCGCGCCCGACGACGAAGACGACGCCTCGGCGGGCGCCGGCAGCCCGGGCGTGCTCGTGCTCGACCCGCCCCCCGAAGACGCCGACGACGCGCCGCTCGGCGACCTGCTGCTCGACACCCCCCCGCCGGGCGACGAGCCGCTCGGCGACCTTCTGCTCGATGGGCCCGACGACCTCGCGTCCGACGACGGGCTGGGCGACCTCTCGCTGGACGGCGGCGCGGACGACGACGGACTGGGCGACCTCTCGCTGGACGGCGGCGCGGACGACGACGGTCTGGGCGACCTCTCGCTGGACGGCGGCGCGGACGACGACGGACTGGGCGACCTCTCGCTGGACGGCGGCGCGGACGACGGCTTCGGGGATCTCTCGTTCGACGCCTCGGCCGACGGGTTCGGCGACCTCTCGGCCGACGCCTCGGCCGACGACGACGCCGGGGCGGGCCTGGCGCCCGCCGAGAGCCCGGGCTTCGTCGCCGACCTGCCCGTCGGCGAGGAGCTGCCCGATGACGACGAGTTCGCCGACCTGTTGCTCGACCACACCGGCGCCGAGGCGGATCCCGACTTCGGGATCTACCAGTCGACCAACGAAGCCCCCCTCGACCCCCCGCCGGCCTCCGACCGGCTGCCGCCCGTCTCTGGCGCGCCCTCCGAGATCGACATCGACATCGACGTCTCGATGGACATGCCCGACCTCGACTTCGGTGACCCCCCCGCCGAGCCGACCCCGGCCCCGGTGATCGACGCGTCGCCGCCTCCGCCACCCCCCCCGCGCCGCGCCGCGCCGCCTCCGCCGCCCCCGCCGCCTCCCGGCGCGCTGGTGGGCAGCGACGAGGACGACCTCGACGAGATCGAAGAGCTCGACCTCGACGAGATCATCGAGCTCGACGACGACGACCTCTTCCTCGAAGACGACAGCCTCGACGGCTCGGGCGACGGTCTCGACGGCTCGGGTGGCGGTCTCGACGACTCGGCGGACGACAGCGCCGACGGCTCTGCGGACAGCATCGACGACTCGGCGGGCGGCCTCGACGACTCAGCGGACAGCCTCGACGACTCGGCGGACAGCCTCGACGACTCGGCGGACAGCCTCGACGACTCGGCGGACAGCCTCGACGACTCGGCGGGCGGCCTCGACGACTCCGTGGACGACAGCGCCGACGGCTCGCTGGAGAGCCCCGATCCGACAGCGGATGACACCCCGGACGAAGCCCCCGCGCCCGACGCACCAAGCCCCTTCGCCGACGACGCCGAAGGCCCCATCACCCACGCCGAGCTGCCCGCGCTGGACGGCGCTCCCGGCGATGCCGCCGAAGCCGAGGCCCTGGCCGACGCCGAACCCGCGCCCGCGGACATCGCGCCCGCGCTCGCGAGCGACCCGGCCGAACTCGCAGCCGCGCCGTCGGCCGACGACCTGTTCGCGGGCGACGAAGCCGCGTCCGAAGAGCCCGCGCCCATCGACGACGCCGCGGTTGCCGACGACGCCGCGGTGGCAGACGACGTCGACGCGGCCGAAGACGCCGCAGTGGCGGACGACGAGGCGATGGCAGATGCCGTCGCGCTCGACGAACCACCGGAAGACGCCCCGCCGGCTGCCGACGATACGCCCGTGGGCCCCGACGCACCGCTGGACCCGGCGCCAGCCGCCAGCGGACCCGACGCATCGACCGACGATCCCCAGCCCGAGCTGCCCAGCGCGCCCCGGCCGCGCCCGATCCCGCGCCCGCCGGCCTTCGACCGGGCCGGCAGCCTCAAGCTGGGCACCGGCCTGCCCAGCGCCCCGCGCCCGTTGTCGGCCAACTCGCTCACCCTCGACGCCCGATCGCGCCCGACGCCGCCCAAGCCCGCCGGGCCGAAGCTGTCGCCGCTCTCGGCCACCGCCACCCCGGCGGCGCCCGCCGGGGCCCCGACCCCGCCCAGCGCACCGACCCCGCCCGCCGACGCCGACGAGCAGGCCCTGCTGCCTCCGCCGGAGACCGAAGAGCTGCCCGAAGCCGACGACACCGTCGCCATCACGCCCAGCGTCATCGCCGGGATGTTCGAGGACGGCGTGATCGAACCCTCGGTGGGCGACCAGACCGAGGCCGGCGGCCTGTCGGTCGACAGCCCCGCGCCCCTCCCGATGGCCGACGAGCCGGCCTCTGCCGATCCCCCCCTCGAGGAGGAACTCGCCGAGATCGACTTCCTGATCGAGAGCGGCCTCATCGACGACGCCCGCGAACTCCTCCGCGAGCTGCGCGCCGCTCACCCCGCTCACCGGGCCCTCGCCGAGCGCGCCGAGCGGATCGAGAGCACCAGCCCGTTCGACGACGTCGGCGACGACTTTCTCAGCGGCCTCACCGAGGGCTTCGACCTCGACTTCGGCGAAGTCCGCGGCGCCGAGTTGAGCGACCTCGGCGACGACGAGGCCGACACCCACTTCGACCTCGGCCTCGCCTTCAAGGAGATGGGCCAGTACGCCAAGGCCGTCGGCGAGCTCGAACTCGCCGCCCGCCGCCCCGACAAGCGCGCCGAGGCCCTGCGCATCATCGCCCTGTGCCGGGTCGAGCAAGGCGATCCGGCTCAGGCCGTCGCGACCCTCCAGGACGCCCTGACCACCCCCGATCTGCCCCTCAGCGCCCGCGCCGGCCTGCAATACGATCTGGCCAACGCCTACGAGCAACTCGGCCAGCCCGATCAGGCCCGGGCCCAGTTCGAGAGCATCATCGCCGCCGGTATGGACGACTTCCTCGACGTCAAAGCGCGTTTGGCGTCACTGCGCAGTTGACAGCCGCCCCCAGCCGCTCTATATAGGCAAACGGTTTTCCCGAGCGGGAATAACTCAGTTGGTAGAGTGTCAGCTTCCCAAGCTGAAAGTCGCGGGTTCGAGTCCCGTTTCCCGCTCCACCGCAAAGCCCCTGGCGACAGGGGCTTTTGCTTTTCGAACCGCCGAAGAGTCTGACATCCTCACCACCCGGTCCCGGTTTCAGTCCCGGTTTGGGTCGTCGTCCCGGCCGCCCGTTGTCCGGGCCTCCAGGCCGGCGACCGCCGCTCGCTTCGACTCCACCGGGACCCCGCTGTACCGCTCGGTCATCTCTTCCGAGCAGTGCCCCATCTGCGACCGGAGCACGATGCGGTCGACGCCCGCCTCCATCATCAGGGTGTTGAACGTGCGCCGCAGGACCTGGGGCCCCACCCGCACCTCGACATCCGCTGCCACGCCCGCGCGCTTCAGCGGCTTGTGCAGGCTCTCTGGCCCGCGGTGCCCGCCCCGCGTCGACGGGAACACCAGCCCCCGGCTCAACCCGGGGTGCTGATCGGCGATGAGCTTACGCCGGTGGGCCCGCAGCACGTCGCGCATCCCTTGGGTCAGCGCCACCTCCCGCGGATCCTCCGTCTTGGGCGTATCGACCGTGCCGCGCCGCACCGCGCGCTCGATCACGATCTTGCCCCGCTCCTCGTCGACGTCCCGCCACTCCAGGGCGAACAGCTCGCCGGGCCGCATGCCGGTGTGGGCCAGCACGTAGACCTCGGCGTACCGCTGCGGCGCCGCGCGCTCGACCTCGGCCAGCACCCGACCCAGCTCGTCGGCGTTGAGCGTGCGCATGTCCCGCGTCCGCCCCGCCCGCCCGCGCGGCGGCTTGATCCGCACGATCGGATCGGCCACCCCGTGGTCGGCGCACACGTCGCGGATGAACTGCACCAGGATGCGCCACCAGCCCTTGAGCGTCTCGCGGCCGTACCGCTTGCCGTCCCGCCGCTTCTGCCGCTCGGCCCAGCGCACCCAGCGCTCGATGTCGCGGCGCTCCAGGCTGTCGACGTACAGGTCGCCGATCACCGGCAGCACCCGCCGTTCGAGCACGTCGAGATACAGCTCACTCGTGCTGCGCTTGGTCCTTGCGGCGGCGTCCTCGAGCCACCGCACCGCGCAGTCGCTCAGCGAGGTCCGCTCGGCCGGCGGCGCGCCGCCGCCCAGCGCCTGCTCTTCCTTGAGCCGGGCAACCTCGGCGAGCACCTCTGCGTGAGACAGGGTCGCGGGCAACGTCTTCTGGGTCTCCTTCTGCTTTCCGGTCCGGGTGTCGGTCGCGTACACCCGGATGCGCCATCGTCCGTCCGCCAGCCGGCGCACGCCGCGCTGCCGGGTCTTCTTCGTCTTGCCGTGCGTCTTCTTCGACATGTGCATCTCCTCGTTCGGTGACGCACGGCGCTGCATGCCGGGCAGGAGCGTAGATCACCGCCTCGGCCCGATCCAAGCGGGGCGCGTGGGCGGCGGCCCAGGCGTCGAGGGTCGCTCGGCGGAAGAGGTAGGCTCCGCGGGCCCCGCGGCGGCCGTCCGGGGTCAGCTTGCCGCGGGCGATCAGCGCCCGGATGGCCTGCGGGCTCCGGTAGCCGAGGTGGGCCGCGGCTTCGGCTGTGGTGAGCCAGTCGCCGGCGGGTGCAGCGTCGCGCGTCGTCATGTCAGCCCCCTGCGAGGCGGTCGTGGACGTCGCCCTCCAGCCTGCGACTGCGTCTCGAGGCGCAGACCAGGGAAATCGACATCGGGCGAGTAGAAAGCCGCCGGTGAGGGGGCCGGCTCACGACTCGGGCTCGTCGTGATCGGGCTCGTCGCGGGCCTGGCCGGAGGCCCTTGCCTTCGGCTCCTGCCCGGTGAAGTGGTGCGTGAAGATCTGGCATGCCCGGTCGAATGTCTCGAGATCGAGTCCCGCACTCCGGCCCGCCTGCTTCGGCGACCGATCCGCCGTCCGCTCACGACGCGGGCGCCGGTAGATCGGCTTGCGAGCCCGCCGTTCGCTCGGCTTCTCGGGCTCCGGCACCGGCGACACCTCGGCCGCGGGGCGGGTCCCCATCCGCGCGTAGAGCCGCCGGGCCCGCTCGAGCTGCTGGCCGCGCTGCTCGATCTCGACTTCGAGCGCGCCGATCGCCTCGTCGCGCTCGGCGGCGGCGGCCTTCAGCGCCTCGACCTCGGCGCGCGCCTCATCCCGCTCGGCGGCGGCGTCTTCAGCGGCCTGGCGCGCCTCGGCGACCTCGGCCTTCAACCGCTCGATCTCGGTGCGCGGCGAGTACTTCCGCTCGCAGATGTCCGGCGCCGACCACAGCGCGGCGGCGAAGTCCCGCCGGGCGAGGATGTGCCCGGCGCGGTCACGGGCGACGAGGCGATACAGCCCCTCGCCGATGCCGCTGACGGCCCGCTCCAGCTCGTAGGGTGTGCTGCGCGCGTCGAACGCGATCGGCTCGTCGCGTACGTCGCGCGCCCGCTGGACCTCGCGGCGCTTCTCGTCGAGCAGGTACAGGCCGATGACCGCGTTGGGCGCGACCCACTGGCGATCGAGGATGGTGCAGCGGACCCAGCGTCCGTTGCGGCGGCGGTTCCGGCTGCGCCGGCTCCGGGGAAGACTTCGGATGTGCATTGGGCACCTCCATCATGAACGTGCCCTTGGTTGTCGAACTGCGCGTCGACGCGCAGTCCAGGCTTTTTTGCTCGATCTGCGATTTTCCGGGCCGCCGGCTGCCGCCGCCCCGCCAGGCCTGGATCGACGTCGTCCAGCGTGGTGCCCCCGTGGTGCATCCCATCGACATCCGTGACCTCGCCGCGCTCTCGCCATGCGACAGGACGTGGGCGTCCGGCCTGGACCCACCGCCCGAGCCGTCGTGGGGCCGTCGTCGAGCCGTCGTGTCGCCATCATGGGTCCAGCAAGCGGTCCGTCATGTGTCCGTCAAGGGGACCAGCAACCGGTCCATCAAGCAGCCAGCAATCCACCAGCAAGCGGCCAGCAAACTGGAGCCCTCGACGCACCGGCTGCGGGGGTTGAGCGCGGGTGGGTGTCTCGAAGCGCCCCGGCTCGGCCGCCGGTCATGCCCCGTCGCCCTCTCGGGGATATCCGGGCCAGGTCCCGCCGCTGCCTCGTACTCCTCCCGCTGCACTCCCGCTCCGCGCCGCCGCAGCCCAGCTCCGCGCCGGCCACCATGCGGCCGGCGCGGAAATTCCTCGAAACCGGCGAGAAAGCCCTGGTCTGCGCCTAGAGACGCAGACCTACCGTGGTCGTCGAGCCAGAACACCGAGAGGAGGCGCCCCATGCTCCGCATCACCTGGTACGGCAAGGCCATCGTCGAAGCCCGGCCCCCCTGCGAGCCGGTCTATGCGCCCGCGCTCGACGACGTGGTCGCCTGCGGCGCGCTCGAAGTCCGGCACGTCGACGCCGGCGGAAGGATGCGCGAGCTGGTCCTCGACGAAGAGGAGAAGCCGCTGCGGGTGCCCGTCGACATGGAGCCGGCCTATATCGGGCAGAAGCTGCCCGGCCCCGGGCGCTACGCTGTCGTCGCGCGCGACCGCTCGGGGCGCCACCTCGCCCGCAACGACATCTACGCCGAGGAGGACGGGCACCCCGGTCCGTGGCGCAAACCCACGGTGATCGAGCGGATGAAGGCCGAACTGGTGGAGGCGCGCGAGGCGCAGCGTCAAGCGGAGCGCAAGGCCCGCGAGGCAGAGGCGAGGGCGCTCCAGGCCGAGGCTCAGGTGTGCGCGCTGAGGTCGGAGCGCGATCGGTACAAGCTCGACCTCGAGGCCGAGCGGCAGCTCTACACCCGCAGCCGCGATAAGGCGGCGACCGAGCACAAGCGCCGCCTGGAGGCCGAGCGGGCGCTCGCCACCGAGAAGCGGCGTCGGGTCGAGCACGGGCGGACCCGCATCACCCAGCAGGATGTCCAGCGGCTCACGGAGTGTATAGCCGCCGTGGCAGGCGGCTATCGCCTGCTCCAGAAGCACTTGGGACCGGCGGAGGATCGAAGTCGTCCGTCCGACGACGCGAGCGGGGGCCGCGATGGGCCAGGGGATGAGTCGCCGCCGCCGACGGGACCGGCCCGCTCACCGCCGACGGGACCGGCCCGCTCACCGCCTCCGGATATTCAGCCGCCGATGGCGCACCGCCGTAGACGCTGTTGATCAGATGCTGGCCCGATCGAGCGGCCCACAGTCCGTCGGCTCGACGAGCGGATTCGCGACTGCCCTCGCGGCCGGTTCAGCCCGCGTCCGGCTCGGCGTCGGACACAGTGGGGCCTTGAGCCCCCTTGCGCGAGACCCACCGCTCTCCGGGAAGGGGCTCAAGCAGCTCCCAGACGTCCATGAGCAGGACTTCGGCGAGGGACACGAGCGTGCCCAGGTAGATGTCGCGGGTGTCCTTGGGGTCCTTGAGCCGTCGGATCGTGCCGGCCGACACGCCCGAGCGACGTGCGAGGCGGGCGATCGGGATGCCGGTCTCATCGATGCGCTCTGCCAGTCGAAGGCGAACGCGGGCGAGGATCTGCTCCGTCGGGCGGGGCGGGTGCGTCATCCCGGGCAGCATATGGCGGCTCCTGTCGACGCGAAACCCGACTACAGGTAGATCATAAAGTGCATTACTGGTAGATCATTAGACATCTACAGGTCGATGCCGGCCATGTGTCGGAGAAAGTGCACGAACGTTGAAGAGCGCGCCATTGACGCCGGCTCTCCTGCCCGACGACTCCGGCTCGAACCGACCGGCCACTGGCGTATGCATGGACCACCCGCCGGACACCGGGCGTAGCCGCGGCGTGGCCCAACGTGCGCGGCGTGCAGGGGGCCTCGCACAGCGAGCCACACACCGTCGAGCGGTGGACCTCCGACACCGGTCCGAGGTCCGACAGCCGGATCCCTGCGCCGGGAGCGATGTGCCGGCGAGAGTGACCCGATGACCCCCGAGAGGCAGGCTGCGCGCGCGCTGCGCCGGCTGATCGCCGACGCGTACCTCACCGACGACCCGCCGCCGGGGACACACCGGGCGACGTGGTTCATCACCGCCCTCGCGCGCGAGCCGGACGACCCCGCCCATCACGCGATGGCCCGTGACTTCCTGGCGGTGCTCGACCTCTATCGGCGGCTGGCCGAGGCGCTGGCGGCGACCGACGACCCACAGACCGGGCTGATCCTGCATGGGCTCATCGGCCACGCCACCGCAGAGCTGATGGGCGCCACCCGCGATCCGGGATGGCGCGCCGCGGCGCTCGACCTGCTCGAGCCCGACGGTCGCACCGAGCCACCCATCGACCGGGCCGACGCCGTGCGGCTCTTCGCCCTCGCCCTCGGGCTCGATCCGGAGCCGACCGATGCGCCCGACTGATCCCGTCGCCGAGCGGATGCTGATGGTCGTCCTGCGCCTCGAATCCGCGCCCTGGCCCGGCGCGATGCGGGCCTACGGCGCCGCGCTGCTCGCCCTCGCCATCCGCTGCGAGCGGGCCCCGGCCAAGGGTGAGATCTACCGCTGGTTCGTCCGCGCGGCGGGCGGCGCGCTGAGCCACCGCGACGCCGCCCGGCGGGAGTGCCTGCACGACGCTTTCCACGACACGGTCACCTGCATCTCGGGCCGGCTTCTCCGCTTCCGCGCCGGCCTCGACCCGAGCCGCCGCCCCAACCTGCGCTCGATGCTCGTGGCCTGGATCGGCTGGCGGGCCAAGGAGCTGTACCGCTCCCGGCGGTGGCGTCACGATCATCGCCGGGTGCCGTACCGGGTCGACGATCGCCCCGCGTCGAGCCGCCCTGATCTGGCGGTCGAGCTGGATGAGGTCCTGGCGCTGCTCGGCGGCGCCGACCCGCGCCGCCGCGCGCTGCGGCTGGTGGCGATGGGCTGCACCATCGCCGAGGCGGCGCGGCTGACCGGTGTCAGTCGGCAGGCCATCTATCGCATTCGGGAGGCGCTGCGGGCGATCGTCGAGGTCGATGGCTCGTGAGTGGCCGCCGTCCGCATGCCCTCGACGGCCCATCCAGGCCGACCGGCGCGCCACGCCGCAGGCCCTGATTCTGAAGAGGTGCTACTCGAACAGGCTCTCGTAGTCGACCCCCACTCCGAGCTGCACGAACGGCTCGACCACGTCGTCGGCCAGCAGCAACGCCCCGGCGCGCAGGTCGGTGCGAAGCGACCACCGGCCGCCGTCGAACGGGCGCATCGCGCTGACGGCCAGCGCCGCGTCGGGCAGCCAGCCGCTCTCCCACCGTCGGCTGAGGGTCCACCCGGCGCCGACGACCAGCCCGGTGTCGACCTCCCAGCCCTCGCGGTGCCACAGGAGCGCGTAGCCCAGCCGGGTGCCCACCACCCCGAAGATCGGATCGATCACGTCTCCGCCGCCGGACTCGATGCGCCAGGTGTGATCCCGGCGGCTGATGCCGACGTCGATCAGGCCACGATGCAGCCCGCGGCCCAGGCGCAGGCGGGCGTCCAGCCCGAAGTCGATGTCGGGCAGCGCCAGGACCATGCCGGCGAAGTGCCACACGACGCCGACGCCGTAATACCAGCCGGGCTCGAAGGTCGGGGCCAGCGGCGGGTCGTCGAGCATCGCCGGGATGAGCGGGCGCACGAAGGGCTCGATGTACGACTTCTCGTAGTCGGCCGGAGCGGTGCGCCCGCCCACGTCGAGGGTGCCGGGGCGGGCCATGAACTCGAACGGCGAGCCCTTGCGCTCGAAGCGGTAGGCCATGCCCCGGGCGAGGTAGAGCCGGTGGGGGCCGGGCGGCGCGTTGACCGTCGCGAAGCGGCCGGCCGGGGTCCCGAGCACCTGCCGGATGGCCACCTGGGGGGTGATGCAGATGGGGGCCGCCGCCGACGACCGGCGCCAGTCGATGAACGGCGCGTCGCGCCGCATGCCCGGCGGGGCCGTCGCCGGGCGCAGGCCGACGCTCGAGTCGGCCAGGATCCAGTCGACGACCCCGTGCATCTCGCCGTAGGTCACGACTCCGTCCCGGTCGATGTCGGCCGGGCCGATGGCCGCCGAGCGCACCGCGTGGCTGAAGAGGCCACCGTTGCGGCTATCCTCCCAGGTCAGCTCGGCGGTGCCGTCGGTGGCCAGCAGCGCGCCGACGGTGGGCAGGCTCTCGGTGAACGGCGCGATGAGCGCCTCGGCCGGCACCGGCTCTTTCGAGCGCCCGCTGACACCGCCTCCGGTGGAGAGCAGGTGGAAGCTCCGGCAGGCGTCGACGATCAGGTGAACGTCGGCCCGATCGGCCAGCGGGCGCAGGACCCGATCGGCGAGCAGGCGGGCGTCGATGATGCCGTCGTGTCCGGGGCCGCTGCGCTCGGGGTCGGGCCGGGCGTACAGCTCGCCGCGGGCCATCACCGCGCCGCCCTGCCAGTCGCCGTGGCCGACGAAGTACAGGTAGACCTGGGGCCGGGCGGCGTGCTCGGCGGCGTCGAGGGCGGTGACCAGCTCGGCGATCGTGCCCGACAGCGCCCGCCACGTCGGCTCGCGTCGCTCGTCGGCGTACGCGCGATACAG
The DNA here is from genome assembly GCA_030426085.1 of bacterium. Classification (GTDB taxonomy): domain Bacteria; phylum Myxococcota_A; class Bradymonadia; order UBA7976; family UBA1532; genus JACKDM01. The sequence goes on from JAUHYW010000031.1 coordinate 95,358, forward strand.
ATCGGGGTGGTCCTCGGCGTGCAGCCACCGCCTCTCGGGCCCGAGCGCGGCGAAGAAGCGATCCATCTGGCGCAGGTCGAAGGCGACCATCGACAGCGGCTCGACCGCGCGCCCGGTCGCGTGGGCGTAGCCGTACAGCACGACGTAGACCGGCGCCGGGTCGGCCTGCTCGAAGGGCGCGCAGCCTTCGACCGGCGCGCCGCGGGCCCCTGCCCATGGCAGGAGCAACAGCAGCGCGAGTAGCGGCGAGCGGGGGCGTTGCATGGTCCTCCTGCCATCTAGCAGCACCCGGGGAAGCTCGTAAGTTCAGTATTGGTGGATGATTATCTGGGTTGAGATGACCCTCGCGGGGTGATCGGATGGAGTTCCTACACAACGGCCGAGCCCCGCTCGGGTCGGCGTGAG
>JAUHYW010000125.1 GCA_030426085.1 bacterium
GGGCCGCCAGGTCGGGGGCGAGGCGCCGCCGGTCGCCTTCGAGCAGCGCCGCCGCCGCGTCCGGCCGCCGCCCGAGCAGCGCCGCCCGCACCCGCAGCGCGCGGGCCCCGGGCGTCGCGAAGCGGGCCGGATCGGTGCGCTCGAGGGTCTCGAGCACGGTGGCCATCCGGTCGAACTCGCCCCGCCGCTCGTGGTATCGCCCCAGCCCGATCAGGGCGTCGGCCCGCAGCGCGGGGTCGCTCGCCTGCCCGTAGGCCGTCGCCAGCAGGGCCGGGGCGTCGTCGTGGCCCGCGGCCAGCGCCCGCTCGCCAGCGTCGAGCAAGAAGCGGGACAGCGCGGCGGTGCCCTGCACGTCGAGGCGCTGGGCGGCCTGCTCGAACCGGGTCCGGGCGACGTCGAGCCGGCCGTCGTCCCGCAGCGCGTCGATCTCCCGCTCGGCGAGGTCCAGCACCCGGGCGGCGGTCGCCTCGGCCGCCCGGGACTCGGCCAGCGCCCGTCGCTCGCTCCACCAACGGGTGACCTGGAGCCCCAGCAGCCCGCCCAGCACCAGCCCCCCGATCGTCAGCAGCGCCACCCGCCGCCGGCGCAGCCACCAGCCCAACCGGCGGGCGGGGCCGGGCAGGGCCGCCTGCACCGGCTCGCCCCGGGCGAAGCGCTCCAGATCGGCGGCCAGCGCGTCGGCGTCGGCGTAGCGCTGCTGACGATCGGGGGCCAGCGCCATCAGGCAGATCGCTTCGAAGTCCCGGCTGGCCCCGGGCACCGTCAGCAGCGTATCCCGTCGGCGGGGCGGGGGGTGGCCGGCGACCGCCCGGTAGAGCACCGCGCCCAGCCCGTAGACGTCGGCCCGGGCGTCGACGTCGGCCGCGCCGTGGGCCTGCTCGGGCGCCATGTAGGCCGGGGTCCCGATGACCTGCCCGGTGCGGGTCATGTCGGCGTCCGCCAGCCGGGCCACGCCGAAGTCGACCAGCCGCACCTCGCCGCTGCCGTCGACGAGCAGGTTGGCCGGCTTGATGTCCCGATGCACGATGCCCGCCCGGTGGGCGTGCCCCAGCGCCCGGGCCACCGGGGCCAGCATGCCGCAGAGCTGGCGGTGATCGAGGGTCGGCGCCGCGGCCAGCCACGCCTCGAACGAGGGCCCGTCGACCAGCGACATCGTGAAGAAGGGCATCCGGTCGACGACGCCCATGTCGTGGATCTCGACGATGTGCCGGTGGGCGATGCGGGCCACGGCCCGGGCCTCGTTGAGAAACCGCCGCACCGCCTGGCTGCTCGCCGCCCGCCCGGCGTGCATCATCTTGAGCGCCACCGGCCGATCGAGCGCCGGATCCCACGCCTTGAACACCGCGCCCATGCCGCCCGCGCCCAGCTCGTCGAGCAGGGTGTAGCGCCCCAGCTTGCGGGCCGCGCCGCCCTCGAGCCGCTCTTCGAGCCCGTCGATGCTCGAGCCGCCGTCGGCGCCTTCGGCCCGGGGATCGATCGTGGACGCGCCGGTCGCTTCGAAGTGGCCGCCGAGGGGGGCGCCGGGGTCGTCCTGGTTGATCTCCACCCGGGCACGATAGCCCGGTTGCGGGTCTTCTGCGACCGCAGGCGAGGGGGGAGAGCCCCTACCAGATGGGGTTCGGCGGGTAGACCGGCGGGCCGTTGACCCCCGGATTCAGCGCCAGCGGACCCTGCACCGCCGCGAGGTAGTCGAGCACCGCCGCCCGCTGGTCGGCCGGGATGGGCCACAGGTTCTGGGTCTCCTGCATCCAGGTGATGGTGGCGTCCCACCGGGCGCGCGACATGCGGTTCTGGGTGACCAGCGCCGTCGAGTGGCACGCGGTGCAGTGGGTGATCACCATCGTGCGGCCGGCCCCGGCGGCGAGCCCCATGACCTCGGCCGGCTCCAGATCGGCGGGGTTCACCGCCGGCTCGGCCGGGGCCGCGGGCTGCGTCGGTGCGGCGTCCGGCGCCGTGGGCGACTCGGTCGGCTCGGTCGGCGGGTCGCTGCTACAGGCCGCCAGCGCCAGCGCCGATGCCATGCATGCCACGCGTGCCATGCGGGCCCGCCTCATGCCTTCACCGTCAGCGAGATGCGATGCATCGCGTTGTTGAGGTAGCCCTTGGGGTTCCACCCCGGCACCACCATCGGCTGCATCTCACCCGCGTCGTCGGTGGCCCGGGCCCAGACCTCGTAGTAGCCCGGCCCGGGGGGCGTCAGCCCGATGGTCCACCGCTGCCACGCGTGCCGGTTGCGGGCCGGCTCGAGCGCGCACGGCCGCCAGGTGGCGCCGAAGTCGAGGCTGACGTGCACCGCCCGGATCGCCCGCTCGCCGGACCACGCGTGCCCCCGGACCTCGATCGGCCGCCCGGCCGGCGCCTCGATCCCCGAGCGGGGCGCCGTGATCACCGACTTCACCGGCATGCGCTCGATGATCGCCATGTCTTCGGCCGCCACCTTGCTGCCCGGCTTCACCGGCCGCTTCGGCACCCGATAGCTCGGGGCCTCCATCTTGGGCCCGTCGTGCACCCGATCGCGGACCCACAGCCGCCGCAGCCACTTGCCCGAGACCGACGCCGGCCAGCCGGGCACCACCAGCCGGGCGGGGAAGCCGTGCAGCGCCGGCAGCGGGGCCCCGTTCATCTCGAACGCGATCAGCGTGTCGGGGTCGAGCGCCTTGGCGATGGGCACCCCCCGCGAGATGACCGGCTTCGTCGGATCACCGCTGAGGTGCACGTCCTCGCCGTAGTAGCCCACGTACACCGCCGCCGGCTCGACCCCCGCGTCGGCGAGCACGTCCTTCAGCCGAACGCCGGTGTACGCCGCGCAGCCCACCGCGCCGATGGTCCACTGGTTGCCCTTGGCCGGCGGGTTGAAGCTCGCCCGCCCGTTGCCCCCGCACTCGAGCACGACCGCCGCCGTCGTCTGCGGGTAGCGCTTCAACTGCGCCAGATCGAGCGTCAGCGCCTTCTTCACCGCGCCGTCGACGGTCAGGGTCCAGCCGGCCGCGTCGCCTTTGACCGCCCGGGGCGAGACCTTGCCGTTGTTGCGCACGAAGTGGCGGGCGTTGGGGGTCACCGCGTCGTCGAGCAGCCACGGCGGGGTCTCGGCGTTGAGCGGGCGGTCGTTGAGCACCCGCAGGCCGTCCTTCTCGGCGATGAGATCACCCGGCTGCCCGCCCTCGGCGAAGGCCGCCGGGATCAGGCCCGCCGGCATGTGCCCGGCGAAGGGGATGCCCGCCCCCACCGCCGCGCCCATCGCCGCCAGCCCCGCCCGGCCGAGGAAGCCCCGCCGGGTGGCGCCGACCCGCCGGCCGAAGACGAGGGCGTCGCCCCGCTCCGGGTTCTGATACAGCTCGCTGATCCCGCGTTCGCGCTTCATGGGGCTCCCACCGTCCGGCCGCGTGGGTCTGGCGCTATGCAGACCCCATGCCCCGCCGACGAACCCCGGCCCGTCGTCCGGCCGTCACCCGTATGCCGTCATCGTGTCGCAGCCTGTCGCGACACCAGTGGCCCGAGACGCGCCATCGCCCGGCCCGAGGGCCCCTGACACCGGGCAGATCGCCGCCCGTGACACCCGGCGCGGGAATTGCTCTGCTCCGCGGCACCCCCGGAGCCCCCAGGTGACCCGATGAGCTGGATCTACCCCGCCTTCCTCCTCGCCGTCTCGGCGCTGGTCATGCTGGCCGAGCGGCTGTGGCCCTGGCGCCGCGAGCAGAAGCAGATGCGCCCGGCGCTGTGGTCCGACGCGGTGCACCTCGTCTTCAACGGGCACTTCCTCGGCCTCATCTTCTTCGGCGTCGCCAGCTACCACCTGCTGCCCCACATCGACCACTGGCTCGCCGGCCACGGCTGGACCGACGTCGTCTACCGCAACGCGGCCGCCGACTGGCCGCTGTGGATCCAGATCCCGATCGCGCTCTTCGCCATCGACTTCGTGCAGTGGTGCGTGCACAACCTGCTGCACCGGGTGCCCTTCTTCTGGCGGTTCCACGAGACCCACCACTCGGTCAAGGACGGCGAGATGGACTGGATCGTCTCGTTCCGCTTCCAGTGGACCGAGGTCGTCGTCTACCGGGCGGTGCAGTACCTGCCGCTGGCGTGGTTCGGCTTCGGCGAGGTCGCCATCCTGGTGCACGCCACCTTCGGCACGCTCATCGGCCACCTCAACCACAGCAACCTCGACCTGGGCCACGGCTGGTGGCGCTACATCCTCAACAGCCCCCGGATGCACATCTGGCATCACGACTACGACCGCGGCGGCAGCGACACCGTCAACTTCGGGATCATCTTCAGCGTCTGGGACTGGCTCTTCGGCACCGCCTACATGCCCGATCACTCGCCGCGCAAGCTGGGCTACCCCGGCGTCGAAGAGCACCCCCGCGACTTCTTCTCGCAAGCCATCTGGCCCATGCAGCGCTGGCTGCCGGCCCTCGCCGGGCACCGGGTGCTGTCGATGGGGCTCGGCGCCGCCCTGGCCGCCTTCGCCTACTTCGTGGCCATCGGCGGGCTCGTGCGCTCGCCCACGCCGATGTTCGGCGAAGAGCAGGCCGCCTCCCAGCCGTTCGACCCGCGCGTCCGCCTCGACGGGGCCTACGCCGACACGCCCGAAGAGGCCACCGCGGCGCTGAAGGCGTTCGGATCCGAAGCCCGCGCCGCCGGCTGGGCCCACCCCGAGGCCGCGGTCTCGGTCGCCGAGCTGGCCCGGGGGCTGGGCAGCCCGAAGTTGGTGCTGCTCGACGTGCGCCCCCGCGATCGGGTCGCGGCGGGCCACATCCCCACCGCCCGGCAGGTCGAGCGCAAGGACTACTCGGTCGGCGATCCGGCCCCCGGGGTCTCGAAGGACGCCGCCGGGCTCCAGGCGCTGCTGCGCGACCTCGGCGTGCGGCAGGGCGACACGGTCGTGCTCTACGGCGACGGGGGCCCCGAACCCTACCGCCTGTGGTGGACCTTGCGGGCCCGGACCGGCTTCGAGGCCCGGGTGCTCGACGGGGGCCTCGTCGCGTGGAAGGCCGCCGGGCACGGCCTCGCCGGCGGCGACCCGAAGCCGGTGACCCCGGGGGACGTGGCGCTGACCCCCGCCGCGGCGCCGGCCCCGCACCTGTGGGCCGACATCGAGGCCCGCCTGCGGGCGCCGGGCGCCGTGCTCGTCGACACCCGCAGCCGCGACGAATACACCGGCGCCGTGCAGCACCCCAAGGCGGCCCGCGCCGGGCGCATCCCCGGGGCGAAGCACCTCGACTGGCGGGCGGTCCTCGGCGAGCACGACCGGCTGCTGGCCCCCGCCGCGCTCGACGCGCTGGTCGCCCCGCTGGGCATCACGCCCGGCGCCCCGGTGATCACCGCCTGCCAGTCGGGCACCCGCTCGTCGGCCCTGTACTACGCGCTGCACCAGCGGGGCTGGACCCCCGAGCGGCTGGCCAATTACGACGGCTCGTGGGCCGAGTACAGCCGGCTGGCGCACCTGCCCGTCGCCACCGGCGAGACGTGATCCGGCTGCTGCTCGCCGCCGCCGCGCTGGGGCTGCTGGTCGCCGGCCGGCCCGCGCCCGAGCGCCCGACCCCCGACAGCGCGGTGCGGGGCGTGGCGCTGGGCCTCTTCGCGTCCGACCCGCGCTACGACTACCGCCCGATGCTCGACGAGATCGCCGACCGGGGCGCCACCGACGTGCTCATCGCGGTGCCGTGGTACCAGTCGGGCCTCGCCGCCGCCGACATCGCCCCCCGCCCCGGCGCCTCGCCGGCCGACGAGACCGTGCGCCGGGCGCTGGTCGAGGCCCGCCGCCGGGGCTTGCGGCCGGCGCTGATGCCCATCGTGCGCCTCGCCCGCCGCGGCCCGGGGCATTGGCGGGGCGTCATCCGCCCGGCCGACCTCGACCGGTGGTTCGCGGCCTACGGCGCCTTCGTCCTCCGCATGGCCGATCTGGCCCGCGCGGGCGGCGCGACGCGGCTCTACGTGGGCAGCGAGCTGGCGACGATGGAGCCCCACGCCGACCGCTGGCGGGCGCTGATCGCCCGGACCCGCGACCGCTTCCCCGGCGCGCTGAGCTACTCGGCCAACTGGGACCGCCTCGACGGCGTCGGCTTCTGGGACGCGCTCGACGAGATCGGGCTGACCGCCTACTTCCCCATGCCCGACGGCGACCCCCGGGCCCTCGCCGACGCCTGGGCGGCGCCCCGGCGGCGGGTCGCCGCCCTCGCCGCCCGCCATCGCAAGCCGGTCGTGCTGGCCGAGGTGGGCTACCCCAGCCGCCCGAGCGCCGCCGCCCGCCCGTGGGACGACGGCGGCGACGCCCCGCCCGATCCTGCGCTCCAGGCCCGGCTGTACGACGGCTTCTGCGCCGCCTGGGCGACTCGCGGTCTCGCCCGCGGCCTCTACGCCTGGAACTGGTTCGGCGTCGGCGGCCCCCGCGACGCCGGCTTCACCCCCCGGGGCAAGCCCGCCGCTGCCCGCCTCGCCGCCTGCTTGCGGGCCTGGGTGGACCCGACCCCCGCCTCCGGATAGCGTCGTCCGACGACGTGCGCCGACGAGGGGGAGACATGCGACGCATCTGGATCGTGCTGGGGCTGCTGGCCCTGCCGGGCTGTGAGGGGGCGTCCTCCGACGACGCCGACGCGGTGGTGATCACGCTGCCCGACGCCGCGCCGGACATGGCGCCCCCGCCGGACATGGCGCCCCCGCCGGACATGGCCCCGGCCCCGGATCTGGCCCCCCCGCCCGACATGGCGCCCCCGGCGACCGACGTCTGCGACGCCCTCGACCTGCCCCGGCGCCCGTTCGAGACCGATGGCGTCGGGGTGGCCTTCGGCGACCGCGCCGGCGACTTCACCCTCGAGCTGCTCGACGGCGGCACCTTCACCCTCAGCGCGCGGTGGACCGGCTGCGAGTCCTACGTCTTCCTCAACTACTTCAACGACCTGCGGGCCATCCCCGGCGGCTCGCCGTGGCCCGACGACGCGCTCTTCGAGACATCGCTGAGCGGCCTCGTCACCGACGGCCCGCGCAACGTGCACTACCTCTTCACCAGCTACGCGCCCGAGCCCGACGACCGCGTCGCCCGCATGACCGCGCTGCGCGACGCCCTCGCCGGGGTGCTCGCCGACCTCGACGACGCCGAGGCCGCGTACTGGCGCGCGCGGTTCCACTTCGTCACCGAGCGCTCGGCCGACATGAGCGGCGGCGTCGGCGACTTCTTCGCGGCCCAGATGGCGGCGGTCTACGACGCCGACCAGCGGGTGGACCTCGGCGACCGGGGCGTGTTCGGCGTGCCGCTGCCCAACGCCTTCGGCATCGACCGCGAGCAGCGGTGGGACCCCGCCGGCACCCTCGACCCGTACATCGGGGCCGCGTCCGAGCTGTCGATGGCGGCCTGGCTGGGCCACTTCTACGATCACAAGGCCGCGCTCGCCGACCGGATCGCCGCCGAGGCCGCCGACACCACCGTCGTGCCGCTGCTCGACGACACCGTCACCGACCGCATCTTCGTGCGCACCGTCACCCTGCCCCCGGCCGACGAGATGGCCGCCTTCGACCGCCTCGACCTCGACATCGCCGTGCGCTGCCCCCACCGCAACCCGTTCGCCTGCTCCGAGTGGGACCGCATCGCCCGCATCGAGTGGTGCGCCGACCCCGAGTGCGCCGAGCGGGCCGAGATCGTGCGCTGGATCACCCCCTACTGGCGCCGGGGCGAGCGGCGGTGGCTCATCGACGCCTCGCCCTTCCTGCCGTGGATGACCGCCGGCGGCGAACAGACCTTCCGGATCGAGATGGGCCCCGGCTGGGAGCGGGCCACCGAGCGCGAAGCCCGCATCAGCCTGCGCCTGCGCACCACCGGCGGCCCGATGCCGCTGGGCGCCGAGCGGGCGTTCACCGGGGGCCCGTTCAACGCCGAGTACAACATGCGCGAGCCGTTCGTCTTCACCCCGCCGCCCGAGGCCGAGGCGGTCGAGCTGATCCTCATCCTGAGCGGCCACGGGCAGACCGACGACTACAGCTGCGCCGAGTGGTGCGACCACCGCCACGCCTTCACCCTCAACGACGCCCCGCTCGAGACCGTGCGCAGCGGCCCGGGCATCGGCCAGCTCGACACCTGCGCCCGCCGGGCCCGGGACGGCGTGCCGCCGGGGCAGTGGGGCAACTGGGCCCCGGGGCGGGCCTACTGGTGCCCCGGGCTGCCGGTCGATCTCATCCGGATCGACATCACCGGGGATGTCATGCCCGGCGTCGAGAACACCTTGAGCTACGAGGGGCAGTTCCGGGGCGGCGCGCCCCTCGGGGGGGACATCGCGCTGTCGGCCTATGTGATCTGGAGCCGCTGAGCGACGCCCGCCCGCAGAAACCGCCGCCCGACGCACGCCCCACCCCGATCTGACAGCCCTTCGGAACTTCGTCGGCCCAGCGCCCGCCCGTCGCGGAAATACTCCGGATTCCAGGGGGTTCCGACGGCGCCACGCCGCCTCCAGGGTGGCACGGCCGCTGCAATCCGGCCTCGGCACACGCGGCCCCGCCGCCCCGAGCCGGAGACATCCGATGACATCTCGAATCGCCCTGCTGCCCGCCCTCTCGACCCTGGCCCTGGCCTTCACCGCGCTCTTCGCCACCGGCTGCGATCTCATCGAGCTGCCCTTCGGCGCGTGCGAGCCCGGCGAGCGCCGCATGGCACCCGACGACTGCAACACCTGCGTCTGCGAGGCCGGCGGCTGGGCCTGCACCGAGATGGCCTGCGAGCCCCCGCCCGACTGCCTGTGCCCCGCGGTCTACGCCCCGGTGTGCGGGGCCGACGGCCAGACCTACGGCAACGCCTGCGAGGCCGGGTGCGCCGAGGTCGAGGTCGAGGCCGAAGGCACCTGCGACGGCGCGTGCCCCGACCCGGCCGATCCCAACGTGAGCTACCTGTCCGATGACCCCGGCGAGTGCGCGCTCATCGACTTCGCCTGCGGCGGCGACGCCCGGGCCTTCGCCGACGACTGCGGCTGCGGCTGCATCGCCAACGACCCCGCGGCGTGCGGCGAAGGCGAGATCATGCACGGCAATGAGTGCCTGACCCTGTGCGACGCCGACGAAGGCTGCCCCGACGGCACCGCGTGCGGCGGCTGCTACCCCGACCCGGGCTGCCCCGAGTGCGAGATCTGCCTGCTGGCCTGCGAGCCGGTGCCCGCGCCGATCCCCGAGTGCGTGTGCCCCGAGATCTACGCCCCGGTGTGCGGCGAGGACGGCCGGACCTACGGCAACGCCTGCGCCGCCGACTGCGCCGACGTCGACATCGACTTCGACGGCGAGTGCGAGCCCCCCTGCCGCGGCGCGCCCGGCGAAGACGTCGACTGCGGCTGACCCGCCCCGCGCCTCACCCCCGCGCCCGGCGGGGCCAGCCCGCCGGATCCTGCCGATAGAACAGCTTCAGCGTGGCGTACAGATCGGGCAGCCGGCGCTGCATCTGCCGCGGCTTCTCGAAGAACGCCTCGGTCGCCACCGCGAAGAACTCCCCCACGTTGGTCGCCCCGTACGTATCGAGCAGCGTGCCCCGCCGCCCCCGGGCCGCCGCCGCGACCAGCCGCTCGTAATACTTCGTCATCACCTCGAACCACGTCCGGTAGGTCTGCCGATCGGGCAGCGGCGGCGTGCCGTCCACCACCCCGTCGAGCATGTCCAGCGCGTGGGCGAACTCGTGATAGACGAGGTTGCGCCCGTCGTCGGCGTCGGCCCCGCCGGCCCGGGCGCTCTTCCACGACAGCACCACCGCCCCCGTGCTGTGGGCCGTGCCCAGCACCCGCCGGTCGGCCATGTCGACCACCAGCCCGTCGGGCCCCACCCGGCCCCCGGGGACGCGATAGCCCGCCGGATAGATCACCACGCTGTCGATGTTGTCGTAGTAGTCGTGCTCGATGCCCACCAGCAGCAGCGCCGCCTGAGCCGCCACCACCACCCGGGCCCGATCGTCGCAATCGAAGCCGCCCGCGCCCTCCCACGACTTCTCGGCCACCAGAACCCGGGCGATGTCCACCAGCCGCGCGCGGGCCTCGGGCGCGAGCCGCCGGAACAGCGCGTACTCCCGATGCAGCGTCTCGGCCCACTCCGGCGGAGCCGGCGTCGCGAGCAGGGCCGCCCGACGGCGGCGCTCCAACCAGGCGAAGATCATCGGCTCCTCCACGGCGATGCCGCCCGAGGATACATTGACGCGGCGGGGAGCCGGACCCCATGATGCGGCATGCCTCCGATCCGCATCCGGTCGCTGCTGCCCGCCGCGCTCGCGCTCGCCGCCCTCGGCGGGTGCAGCCTCGTGCTCGACGAGCCGACCCCCTTCGTCGAGTCCCGCCGCGACATGCGCCCGATCGACCGGGGCCCGCTGCTGCCCGACCTCGCCGTCGAAGACGCATTCGTCGCCCGCGACCCGATCGACATGGCCGAGCCCGAACCCGACGCCGGCTGCGACGACGACGCCGGCTGCGACGACGCCGGGATGTGAACGCCCCGTGCTGATCTGCCCTCTCTGCGAGACGGTCTACCCCGACGGGGCCCACGAGCGCTGCCCCGACGACCAGACCCCGCTGTACATCATCGGCGACGACTCCGGCGTGCGGCGCAGCCTGCAAGTGGGCGACACCGTCGCCGGCAAGTACCGGCTGCTCGAAGAAGTGCAGCGGCGGGCCGGCGCCGGGCGCACCTTCAAGGCGAAGCAGGTGGCCCTCGACCGGCTGGTCGAGCTGCGGGTGCTGCCCGAGAACAGCATCGTGCGCCCCTCGGACCACGCCCGATTCCAGCGCGAGGTCTCCACCTGGGGCAAGCTGCGGGCCGACCACCTCGTGCGGCTCTACGACTCGGGCTTCACCGAGAACAACGCCCCCTACATGGCGCTGGAGTACATCGCCGGCGGATCGCTCGGCGCCCTCATGCAGCGCCAGGGCCCGCTGACCCTCGACCTCGTGCGCATCATCGCCCGCCACACGCTCAAGGCCCTCGAAGCGGCCCACGGGGCCCACGTCCTGCACCGGGACATCACCCCCGACGCGCTGGTGCTCGGCCACAAGCCCGACGGCACCCCCCACTGCCGGCTGACCGGCTTCGGGCTGGCCAAGCACCTCGGCGACGACGACGACGACCCCACCGCGATCACGATGACCGGGCAGGTGGTCGGCAACCCGGCCTACATGGCGCCCGAGACCATCATGATGGGCGTGCTCGACCCCCGCACCGACCTCTACGCGCTCGGGGTCACCCTCTACGAGCTCGTCACCGGCCACCGCCCCTTCCCCGGGCGCTCGCTGGCCGACATGCTCGCGGCCCACGTCCGGGGCAAGCCGGTGCCGATGAACCGCTACCGGCCCGACGCCCCCCCGGACTTCGTCGCGCTCGTCGAGCGCCTGCTCGAGCGCGAGCCCACCGCGCGCTTCCAGAGCGCCACCGAGGCCCTCGCCGCCGTCGACTTCGACCCCGCCCGCCTGCCGGTGGAGCTGCCCGACACCGACGGCATCGGCGGCCCCACCTCGTCCGGCGGCTGGGCGACCCACCCCCTGCGATCCGGCGCGTGGCCCGCCCAGCCCCAGAAGTCGGGCGGCTGGCCCGCCGCGCCCCGCCAGACCGGCGGATGGCCCGCGCTGCCCCGCCAGACCGGCGGCTGGCCCGCGCTCACCCAGCGCCCCGGCGCCGCCAACTGGAAGGTGCCCACCCCGCCGCCGACCCCGATCGACCTCGCCGGCTGGCCGGCCTACGACGCCCACTTCGGCGGCGCCGCGCCCCGCCGCCGCGTGCGCTGGCAGCACCTCGCGCTCGCCGTGCTCGGCGCCATGGCCCTCGGCGGCCTCATCGGCCTGCTCGTCGCCTGACCCCGACCCCCCGGAAACCCCCTTGTCACCGGCCGCCGGTCGGCAGACGATGGGCCCATGAGTCGCCCGATCTTCCCCCAGCCGTCGGAGGTCATCGAGGCCCACGCCCGAATCCGGGAGTGGGTGCGCGAGACCCCCATCCTCACCCTCAAAGGCCCCGGCGCCCGGCCGATGGTGCTCAAGCTCGAGTGCCTGCAACGCTCGGGCTCCTTCAAGCTGCGCGGCGCCCTCAACAAGCTGCTCAGCCTCGAGCGCGAGGAGCGCAAGCGGGGCGTCATCACCGCCAGCGGCGGCAACCACGGCCTCGGCGTCGCCTGGGCCGGCTGGCTGCTCGGGGTGCCGGTGCAGGTGGTGGTGCCGGCCAGCGCCCCCCGGGTCAAGCGGGACCTGCTCGCCGGGGCCAACGCCGAGCTGACCCTGGTCGAAGGCGGCTACCCCGCCGCCGACGCGCTCGCCCGGGAGAAAGCCGAGCGCAGCGGGCTGACCTACGTGCACGCCTACGACGACGCCGACGTCATCGTGGGCCAGGGCACCGTCGTCGCCGAGCTGATCGAGCAGGAACCCCGGGTGGGCACCGTCGTCGTCTCGGTCGGCGGGGGCGGCCTCGCCGCCGGGGCCTCGCTCGCCGCCGACGGCCGGCGGGTCGTCGGCGTCGAACCCGAAGGCATCCCCACGCTGCACAGCGCGCTGGCCGCCGGAGAGCCGATCACCCTCGACCGCATCGACTCCATCGCCGCCGACAGCCTCGGCGCCGGCCGGGTCGGCGACATCGGCTTCCCCGTCTGCCGCGACCGCCTCGACCGGGTCGAGCTCATCGACGACGCCGCCCTCATCGAAGCCCGCCAGTGGCTGTGGGACCACGTCCGGGTCGTCGCCGAGCACGGGGCCGTCGCCGGGCTCGCCGCGCTGATGCAGGGCCGCTTCGACGACGACCCGGGCCCCATCGGGCTCATCATCTGCGGGGCCAACACCGACCCCGGCGACCTCGTCGAGCGGGAAGACCTCGCCCTCACCCCCGAGATCGCCGGCGTGCCCTCCACCTCGGTCAGCGGCCCGCCCGAACCCCGCGGCGCCGGACTCGCCGCCCGGCGCACCGTCTTCGCCAACTCGGACAATGTCTTCCGGGCCCTCGACGACGCCGACCCGCCCGACGCCAGCGAAGACGGCTGACGCCCGACCCCCACCCGATTCGACCGCCCGCTTCGAAAACACGACGGGCCCCGCGCGGTGTGCGCGGGGCCCGTCGAAACTCGGGCGGTGAGGTGAACCCGGCTCAGCGACCCGAGAACGAGACCTTGCTCAGCTGCGCCGGCTGGGCCTCGGCCCGGTCGGGCACGCAGGCCTCCTCGCAGCCGTCGCGGTCCAGATCGGCCGGCCGCTCACCCAGGCGGCAGCGGACCGGCACGCAGGGCTGCTCTTCGCAGCGCTCGGCCGCGACCGCCGCCCCGACCTCGGCGCACTCGGCGGCGGGCAGGGCCACGGCGCCCTCGCGGGTCTCGCAGCACACGGTGGCCTCGACGCACGCCTCGAAGGTGGTCGCCGCGAAGAGCGTGCGCGGCGCGCTGTAGGGGCTGCAGCTCCCGGCCCAGACCCAGTCGGCGCCGGAGAGGCTCTGCGGGTTGCCGCCCCAGGCGTTGGCCGAGGCGCACACCGCGTTGGCGTCGTTCACCGGCAGCCCGGCCCCGGTCACCTTCCAGTTGCCGGCCGGCGCGCTGTTCGAGAGCTGCCAGAAGCCGGCGCCGGTGTCGTAGCTGCCGCCGAAGGGCGCGAAGACCCGAGCCAGCAGCCCCTGCACGCTGTAGCCGATGTCGGCCGCCTCGACCGCGATGACGTGCCGCCCGGCCGAGACCGCGAAGCTGTAATCCGACGCCACGCTCCAGTTGGCGTTGCCCCCGATGTGGACCCCGTCGAGGTACGCCTCGTAGGTGTCATCGGCCGTGATGCGCAGCCCGGCGTCGTAGGTGCAGTCGATGCGCTCGTCGATGGCCCCGTCCCGGTCGTTGTCCTCGCAGTCGCAGGACTCCTCGCAGAACCGATCCTCGGTCTGGACACCCTCGTGCACCCGGCAGGTGAAGGCCGCGGCCGTCACGAACTCACCGCGCAGGTCGCAGCAGACCTCCTCGCACATGGCATCCTCGAGCACCCGCCCGCCGATGTCATCGCACTCACCGGCCATCAGCGTCTCGACCCGATCGTCGCCGATCTGGCAGCACACCTCGGCGCACTGATCGGCCCCGGTCTGCGTGCCGACCTCGGCGCACTCGTAGGCCGTCAGCGACGCGACGCCGCCCTCCTTGAGATCGCAACACACCGTCGCCTCGCCGCACACCTCGAAGTCGGCGATGCCGTAGTTCTGCCGCGGCGCGCTGTACGGGCTGCACCCGCCGGCCCACACCCAGTCGGCGTCCGACAGGCTCTGCGGCTGACCGCCCCAGGCGTTCGTCGAGGCGCAGTGCGCGGTGTCGTCCGCCGCGAAGCCGGCCCCGCCGACCACCTGCCACCCGGCGGCCGGCGCCGAATTGCGCAGCCGCCAGACGCCCTCGCCGGTCACGAACGACGCCCCGAACGGCGGCACGACCCGGGCCAGGAAGCCCTGCACCGCGTAGCCGACGTCCTGCGCCTCGACCGCCAGCCGGTGGGTGCCCGCCGGCACCGAGAAGTTGTAGGTGGTCGCCACGTTCCAGGCGCTGTCGCCCCCGAGGTGCGCCCCGTCGAGGAAGAGGTCGTAGGTGTCATCGGCGGTGACTTCGACGTTGCCGGCGTAGAGGCAGTCGACGCCCTCGTCGATGAGGCCGTCGCGGTCTTCGTCGCGGCAGTCACACGCCCGCTCGGGGGACGCGATGGCGGGGGCGGTCGCCGCGGTCAGGGCGGCGGTGGACAGGGCGGCGCGCAGCCAGAACTGAGTGCTCATGGGTCTCTCCATGGGTGATGGCATCGTGATGCCGGGTGTTTCGTGCTCTGCCGGGGTACTGCACCGCCGCCCGCGCTCGTTTTTTCGGGCGGGCCGATTTTTTTCGCGAGGCGCCGAAACACCGCGGATACGGCCGCCGCCTTGACCCCCGCGACGCCCTGGGCGACCGTGCGCCGATGAGCACCCCCGCCCGACCCCGCACCGCCACCGTCGACGCGCTGCACGCCGCGCTCGACGACGACCCCGCCCCGCAGCTCGTCGACGTGCGCACCGGCTCCGAATACCGCGGCGGCCACATCCCCGGCGCCCGGCACCTGCCGACCGTCGACCTCGACGCGCTCGACCGCGACCGCCCGGTGTGGCTCGTCTGCCGCTCCGGCGCCCGCTCGGCCCGCGCCGCCGCGCAGCTCGCCGCCCGGGGCTTCGACGCGGTGAACGTCGAGGGCGGCACCCTGGCCTGGCAGTCCGCCGGCCACCCGGTCGAGGGCCGCCGGGCGCCCGGGCTGCTGCTGCCGCTGGTCGCCAGCCTGACGCTGGGGCTGGCCCCGTTCACCCCCGAGCCCCACATCGTCGGCAAGCTGCGCTGGATCCTCGGCGGCGCCGAAGGCATGGCCGGCGCCGACTGGTTCGACCTGCTGCTGCACGGCGCGCCGTGGGTCTGGCTGGCGTGGGCCCTGGTGGCGCGGCTGCGGGCCGGATGAGGGCCCTCCGTTGGAGATGAGTGAACTCGGCCAGAGAGCGCGGAAAGCGCGGATGATGCGGACGCAACTGTGCCGGGAAGCAGTTTCGGACCGGGCGGCGCTCAAATCCTGACAGACGGTCCACGCGTAGCGGCAGGCAAGGTTCGACATGTAGGCTGGCGGGCCTCCCACATGGCGATGCTCTATCTCAGTTGCACGATCTCGACGTCCATCGGAGCCAGCCGAAGACCGCGAGACGGGCGCCGCTGGATGATCTCGCCCACGACCCCGCAGGCGGCGAACTGCTGACGCAGTCGATACACGTAGACGTTGAGGACACCGCGATTCAGACCTGCGTCACGAGCAAGATCTTCCGGGTGGATCCAGCCGCGCTCCGGCTCGGGCAGTTCTTTCTCGTCACGGTGCCGCAGGGCCAGCAAGTACAGAAGCTCATGGAAGGACCGCGGCTCGAGTCCCATGCGCTCTTCGCCGTAGAACAGATTGACCTCGATGGTCTCGTAGTCGAATCCCAGCCGCAGTTGCAGCCGTAGGTCGGCCGCTCTGGGTGGTTGGGCGGCTTGGCGGGTGGGCTGGGGCGCTTGGGGAAGCCGCAGAACCCAGACCACCCCGTCGAGCACCACGATGTGCCGATCAGAGACTGACTCTCGAGTGCCTTCCTTGGCTTCGATCCACCAGCGCTCGTCTTCGGCGTAGATTGTCACTTGCGGAGCGTCTTCGTCGGGCAGCTTCAGCACGCCATTGTGTGACAGCCGGAGGGCGTCGGTGGCCCGCTCGATGGCCATCAGCACTTGCGCAGTGTCCTCATTGACCGAGCATATGTCCTTGGGAATAGCCGCCTCAGCCCGTCCAACAGCCGCTGCGAATTCTGCCGCGCTCTCGTGACGCGCGTCCGGCTCCCAATCGATGGCCTTCAGGATCTCCCGCTTGACTGCCGCGAAGCCTTCGACCTGGGCCAAGACCCGCTCGGGATCCCGCAGCACGATCCGCCGCAGCGGCTGCCCGACGAGCGCGAACAGCGCCGACATGCCCAGCCCGTAGACATCGCACCGCGCGGTGACCCGCCCCGCGTCCTCCTGGGCCTCGGGCGCCGCGTACAGGAAGCTGCCCAGCGCGGCGGTGCGGGTGCCCCCGGTCGTATCGTTGGCGCGCACCAGATCGAAGTCGCTCAGCTTGGCCCGACCCGCGTCGTCGAGCAGGATGTTCGCCGGCTTCACGTCGCGGTGCACCAGCCCCCGGGCGTGGGCCGCCGCGAGCCCGTCGGCAACGGTGACCACCGCGGCCAGGGCGCTCTCCCGCGTACTCTCGCCCGCCCGGACCGCCGCCGCCAGATCGCCACCGGGCAGGTACTCCATCACGAAGAAGTGCCAGCCACCGTCCTCGCCCTCGGGCTCGATGACCCGCACGATCGCCGGGTGCTCGATGCGCGCCATCTGCCGCGCCCCGCGGAAGAACCGCGCCCGGCGCTCGGCGCTGTCGTCGTGCTGGGCGTGCAGCAGCTTGACCGCCACCCACTCGCCGGTGTGATC
>JAUHYW010000126.1 GCA_030426085.1 bacterium
ACCCCCGCCGAGCCCGCGCCCACCCCCGCCGACGACCCCTGGGGCGAGGCGGGCGACGCCTTCGAGCCGGTCCCGGGCGGCGAGCAGGGCGGGCCGCCGCGCTCCGAGCCGGCCCCGACCCCCGCCGAGCCCGCGCCGACCCCGGCTCGGGCCAAGGCCGACCAGCCGGGCATCGACCCCGGCGACACCCGCTCCGCCGGGGCCACCGTCTCGGTCAGCTCGCGGGCCTCGTACGAGTTCTACGTGGGCGTGGTCGAGATCGAGACCGACGACTCCGAGCTGGTGATCACCTGGGACGTCAGCGCGTGGCTGCGCGACCTGCTCGCCGAGCCGCTCGGCATCGCGCCCGAGGCCGAAGAGGCGGCCGATCCGGGCGTGCCCGGCGCGTTCCACGACATCGCGGCCACCTTCCAGCTCATCGCGCAGTGAGCCGCGGCGGATGACCCGATCCCCCTCCCCCACCGCCGAACTCGAAGCCCTGCTCGACGCCCTCGGGCCGCGCACGTGGTTCGAAGCGCTCATGGATCGCTTCGGCCCGTGCGAGCTGCTCGCCCATTGGAAGCAGGGCGAGTTCCACCACGACCTGATCTTCCGCCTGCCGGCCGACCACGCCTCGACGCTGGGCCCGATCCTCACCGTCAGCACCAACTGCAACGGCGGGGTCAAAGAGCTGCTCAGCCTCGGCGACGCCCCCGACCGCTGGGCGCTGTGGCACGACCGCTGCCCGGACAACCCCGCCTTCTCCGGCGAGATCCCGCCGGTCCTGGGCCGGGCCCGCACGATGCACTACTTCGACCCGTGCCGCCTGCTCGAGCCCGACACCCGCAGCGAGCTGCGGGAGGACGCCCGCCAGCGCCAGCGAGGCGGCGGCTGGATCCCGCTCGACAGCGACGAGGAGTCGGAGGCCGACTGGCTCGCCCGACGCACTTGATGCGTGACTCCCCGGCGAAGGTGCGCTAACACGATGTCTCCAATCGGGAGACACCATGCGACCGTACTTGCTGTTCACTGCGCTCGCGCTGGCCGTGATGGCGACGGGCTGTAGCATAATGCCCCCCAACGGCGTGCTGCAGACCTACGACGACCCCTTCGACGGCCCGACCCGGGGCTTCGTGATGTACCTCGACCAGGGCCGGCTGACCGCGTTCGGCGCGCGCAAGGCCAAGGGCCCGTTCAAGGCCGAGATCCTGGTGGTCGAGCGGGGCCAGCGCGCCGCCGCGGCCGAGGCGGGCACGATCGTCGCGCTGCGGGTCGGCGAAGAGACCCACGAGTGGCCGACCACGGCGCTGGCCAAGCCGGTCTCGAACGTCTACGCCTACAACGTCATCACCCAGTGGAAGCTGCCGCTGGTGCTCGACGACGCCCAGGCGAAGGTGCTCGCCGACGCGCCGCTCGAGGCGATCCGGGTCACGATCGACGGCGAGCAGTACACCGTCACGGTCGAAGACGACGACGCCGAGACCATCCAGAAGCACATGAAGACCCTCACCGGCGCCGCGCCCGCCGGCTGACGCCCCGCCCGCCCCGCGCCCCCCGCCGCCCAGCCCACCGCGGCCCCCCGAAGCCTCACATTGACTGAATACCCGTCCGGGCCGCACCCTGTGCACAGTTTCGAATTCGGGAGTCGAGCGATGACGCGCGAGCGGGGGGACGGGCGGTGGATCGCCGCCGGGGCGCTGAGCCTGATGCTGGCCGGGGCCGCGCAGGCCGAGCCGGTGGAGCGGTTCCAGCAGTTCGAGACCGGGCCGAGCTGCGACCGGGCCCGGACCGGGTTCCTCTCGCTGGGGCTCGACGTCTACGGCAGCTTCGGCGACGGCACGCCGGCCGATCTGGACGCGCTCTACGATCCGGCGGGCGACATGCCCGACCAGGGGGCCCAGGGCACCGTCTTCCAGTCGATGCCCTTCCTCTGCCGCACCCAGGGCGCGGCGAGCAGCGGGGTCTGGCTCGAAGAGCAGCGCATCACCCAGGCGCTGGGCGAGATCCCGGTCGTCGCCGAGGGGGACGGCAACTCGCTGCACAGCCGCTACGCCGTCGACGGGGTCGAGGTCGACCTGCTCGCCACCTTCGCGTGCAGCGATCTGACGCTGTGCTACACCTTCACCAACCGCACCGGGGCCCGGCTGGACGAGCTGGCGCTGTTCGCCTACCTCGACGGCGACCTGTACTTCGTCGGCCAGCAGAACAACGACTACGCCGGCACCTCGACCGGCATCCCCCGCCAGCTCTACGAGTTCGACGCCGGCGACGACCCCCGCTCGCCGACCACCCGGCTGGCGCTGTCGGGCCAGGATCCCGACGACCGGTTCCTCACCGGCTGGGAGATCGCCGAGTACCAGGAGAGCCGGTTCCGCATCGGCAATACCAACCGGGGCTGCGCGCCGCTGCGGGGGGGCATCACCTACGAGAACGGGGGCCAGGCCGACGCCAACGGCGACGCGGTCACCGACGGCGGCTACGACGTGACCCTGGCGCTGCGCTTCGACGTGGGCCCGCTCGAGCCCGACGAGATGTCGCCGATGCTGTGCTACGGCCTCAACTGGGGCTACCGCCCGGCGTGCAGCGACGAAGACGACGACTTCGTCTGCGCCCAGGACGACAACTGCCCCCGGGTGGCCAACGCCGATCAGGCCGACCGCGACGGCGACGGGGTGGGCGACGCCTGCGACAACTGCCTCGAGCTGGCCAACCCCGACCAGGTCGACCGCGACGGCTCCGGCCGGGGCGACGCCTGCGAGGTGTGCGTGCGCACCGACGAGATCTGCAACGGCCTCGACGACGACTGCGACGGCGACACCGACGAGTCCGACCCTCGGGCCGGCGAGGCGTGCCGCCGCGACCGCCCCGGGATCTGCGGCGAGGGCGTGTTGGGCTGCGTCGACCGGGCCCTGGGCTGCGTGACCCCCGAGCCGGCCGACGGCGAGGCGTGCGACGGGCTGGACAACGACTGCGACAGCCAGATCGACGAAGGCATCGAGGGCACCGGCGAAGGCTGCCAGACCGGGCTGGCCGGGGTGTGCGCCACCGGGATCACCGTGTGCGACCCCGAGACCGGGCGCACGGTGTGCCGCCCCGACATCCGCCCGGTGGACGAGATCTGCGACGGCACCGACAACGACTGCGATGGGGTGATCGACGAGGCGACCACCGGCGGCGACTGCGACGCGGGCGGGGTCGGGGTGTGCGCGCTGGGGCTCGAGGTGTGCCTCGACGGCCGGCTGCGCTGCCGCCCCGACCCGGCGCTGCAAGGGGACGAGGTGTGCGACGGCCGGGACAACGACTGCGACGGCTCCATCGACGAGGGCGACCTGCGCAACGCGTGCAACGACTGCGGCCCGCCGGCGGACGAGCTGTGCGACGGCGTCGACGACGACTGCGACGGCGAGATCGACGAAGACGCCCTGCCCTGCCCCGAGGTCGACGGGGTGCCGGGCACCTGCGCCCCGGGCTTCGGCTGCGGCTACCCGTGCATGAACCAGGAGTGCCTCGGCCCGCGCAACGACTTCTGCCTGGTGCAGACCAACACCTGCGTGCCCCGCTGCCTCGCCGTCGGCTGCGACCCGGGCGGCGTGTGCAACCCCGAGACCGGCAACTGCACCGACCCCTGCGACGGGACCGACTGCCCCGACGGCTTCATCTGCCAGGACGGGCGCTGCGTCTTCGACAACTGCTTCGCCCGGGGCTGCCCCGAGGGCCAGCGGTGCCGGGACGACGCCTGCGAGCCCGACCCGTGCCTCGACGTGGACTGCGGCGACGACGGCTTCTGCCGGGACGGGGCCTGCGTGCCCAACTGCGAGGTCGGCTGCGCGTTCGACGCGATCTGCATCGACGGCGCCTGCGAGGACGACGCCTGCGGCGCCCGCCGCTGTCGCCGGGGGCAGGCGTGCGTCGCCGGGCGCTGCATCGACGACCCCTGCGAGGGCGTCAACTGCGCCCTGGCCCAGATCTGCCGAGGCGGGGTCTGCTTCGACGACCCCTGCTGGGACATCGAGTGCCCGCCCGGCCGGGTGTGCGAGGTGCGCCGGCGCACCGCGCAGTGCGTCTACCCCGAAGAAGACCTCGTCGAAGAGCCCGACGCCGGCCCCATGCCCGACGGGGGCGCGGGCCCGGCCGACGCCGGCCCCGACGCCGAGGTCGACGCCGGCCCTCAGCCGCTGCCCGAGCCCATGCCCGAGCCGCTGCCGGAGTACATCCCGCCCGAGCCGCTGCCCGAGCCGCTGCCCGAGCCGCGCCCGCCCTCGGCCACGCCCGACGACGACTGCTCGACGCTGCCCGGGGCCCCCTCGGGGCTGCCCCCGGCGCTGCTCATCCTGATCGGCGCGCTGGCCCTCGGCCGCCAGCGCCGCTGAGCCGCCGCGTCCGGGCCGGCCGCCAGCGCCGCTGAGCCGCCGCGTCCGACCCGGCCGCGTCCGGCGCCGGCAGATCGAAGCGCGGCGGCTGGACGAGCGGGCGCAGGGTGTAGCCGATCCCCACCAGCAGCACCGCGTTGCTCAGCATCACCGCGCCGACCAGCCCCCAGCCCAGGAACAGGACCCCCGTCAGCCCGACCCCAGTCGGCACCGTCGACAGGGCGAAGCTGGCGCGCATGCTCGACCGATAGCCCCGGGCGATCGCGAACAGCCGGGGCAGGTGGCGCAGCGTGGCGTCCATCAGCAGCACCTGGGCGGTGTCGGCCGCGGCCCGGCTGGCCCCGGCGAGCGAGACCGAGACGGTGGCGTGATCCAGCGCGAGGGCGTCGTTGATGCCGTCGCCGACGAAGCAGACCGAGCGCCCCTCGGCCTCGAGCCGGGCGACGATCGCCGCCTTGTCCTCGGGCAGCACCTCGGCCGAGTAGCGCTCGATGCCCAGCGCCTCGGCCATGGCCCGGGTCGGCCCCTCCCGATCGCCGCTGATGATGTGCATCGACAGGCCCATCTCGCGCAGCGCCTGCACGACGGCCCGGGCCTCGGGGCGGGCCGTGGCCCGCAGCTCGATGGCGCCCACCACCGCGTCGTCGACCCCCACGCAGACCACCGAGCGACCCTGCCGGGCGCAGCGCCCGGCGAGCGCGTCGAGCGCGGGCGGTGACCGCAGCCCCTCCCGGGCGGCGAAGCGGGGGCTGCCGACCCGCACCGTGCGCCCGCCGACGCGGGCCCGGATGCCGAAGCCGACGGTGTAGGCCGCCTCGCCGATCGCGGCCGGCTCGATGCCCCGGGCGCGGGCCTCGCCGACGATGGCCCGGGCGATGGGGTGGCTCTGGCCCAGCTCGGCGGTCGCGGCCAGCTCGAGGACGTCGCGGGCGGGGGTGTCTCCGAAGGCGTGCACCCGGTGCACGGTGGGCGCGTCGACGGTCAAGGTGCCGGTCTTGTCGAAGACCACCGTGTCGACGCCGCCCAGCCGATCGAACGACTGCCCGTCCTTGACCAGGATGCCGTCGACGCAGGCGACGTTGAGCGAGACCAGCATGTTGGCCGGCCCGAAGTCCTTCATCTTGTTGCCGAACTTGTTCGCCAGCAGGCCCACCGCCCGGCCGATGCCGAGGAAGGGCAGCGTCACCGCGAACAGGCCGGCGGTGACCGGCACCGACAGATCGGCCACCCGCTCGGCCTCGGTCAGCCGGGCGTCCTTGTACTCGGCGGTGCGCTCGAGGATGCGCCCGATCTGCATCGCCACGGTCTCGGGGCCCGCCTGATCGACGGTGACGTAGAGGTGCCCGGCGAGCACGACGGTCGACGCCAGCACCCGGTCGCCGGGGCCCCGCTCGGCGGGCTGGGACTCCCCGGTCAACCGCCGCTGATCGACGAGGGCCTCGCCCCGCTCGACCGTGCCGTCCACCGGGATGATCTGCCCCGCCCGCACCACCACCCGATCACCCGCGCGCACCTCGGCCAGCGGCACCCGGTGGTCGACCTCACGCCCGTCGGGCCCGGCCAGCGGCACCCACACATGCTGCGGCTGATCACCGAACAGATCGCGCAGGTTGGCCTTGGCGCTCTGCTGGCTCATGTAGCGGATCTTGACCGCCAGCACGTTGAGCCAGCTCGTGCCCGAGACCAGGGCGAAGTGGCCGGTGACCACCGCGACGGTGAACAGCGCCGCGTCGGCGGCCCAGGCCGAGATCCGACGCTCGTCGACCGCCGCCCGCCACGCCAGCTCGTACATCGGCACGGCGGTGAGCACCATGATCGGCAGCGTGAGCCAGATCGCGGGGGCCCAGGCCAGGCTGAGGCCGACGAAGCCGACGTTGACGACGCTCAGCGCGAGGGCGGCGTCGACCCGACGCTCGGCCCCGGTCTTGACCTCGAAGCGCCCGTCGGCGTGGGCCCGCATCTGCTTGCGGTGAGCGCCGGTGGCCAGGGCGACGACGTTGCCGAAGCCCCGCCACGCCGCGCTGCCCCCGGTCGAGGGCGCCTCGGGCGTCGGGGCCCGGCGCCGCTCGAAGCGGGCCACGCGCCGCCGCCGCTGCGCCGCCCGATCGGGCAGCAGCAGGCGATCGGCGGCTCGGGAGAGCCCCGCGACGGCGACCCGCAGCCGACTCACGCGGCCACCGAGCCGACCCGGGACCCGAGCGCAGTCAACGCCTCCGCGGCGCGCTCGACCGCGGCCGACACCGCGGGCGCCGCCGGGCCCAGCGACCACGAGAGCACGCCCAGGTGCCGGGCGAACGCGCAGGCGTCGACGATCGCGTCCGACAGCGGTGGCGGGGTGCGGACCGCGCGATAGCCGTCCAGCAGCGGCCCGAGCTGAGCCGACGGCGGCCGCCGCGGATCGAGCCAGGCGCAGGCGGCGGTGACGATGTCCCAGGCGAAGGGCGCGAAGAGCGCGTCGTCGAAGTCGATGATCCCCGGCCCCCCGGCCCGCGCGATCAGGTTGGCCGGGCGCAGATCGCCGTGGCACAGCCCGCCGTGCGGCGGGGCGCAGGGCAGCGGATCGAGCACCCGCCGGGCCCGCTCGAACGTCACCCGCAACGCCGCGCCCCGCGCCGGGCCCAGGCGGTGCTCGATCCCGGCGAAGTCCACGGCGGCGCTCTGCCCCAGCGCCCGATCGGGGCGGAAGACCCGCCGGGCGAAGTCATCGCGCCCGAGCCCGGCGGTGTGGCGGTGCAGGTGCCCCAGCGCCCAGCCGATCTGCCGCTGAGCGTCGGCGTCGGGGTGCGGATCCCACGGCTGGCCCTCGATCCAGTCGAGCAGGCTGCCCCAGCGCCAGACCCCGTCCGGATCGGGCACCGCGACCACCCGGGCGCCGTCGACCGCGCGGCGGGGCCGGGGCACGCACAGCGGCGTGTCGCGGGCGAGGGCGTCGAGCCAGCGCAGCTCGCTCTCGATGGCCGCCCGGGGGTGGCCGGCGGCCCGGTGCAGCCGCACGCAGGCGACCGCGCCCGAGACCTCGTCGACCCGGAACACGGCGTTCTCACCGAGCGACACGGCGGTGACGGCCCCCCGCCGGCCGAAGGCGCGGGCCACGGCGCGGGCCAGCGGGGCGACCGGGTTCACCGGGCGCGCCCGCCCGACTCGACGGCGTCGTGCACCGCGGCCTCGAAGCCCCGCTCGGCCATGCCGGCGAGCACCGGACGGCGGACGTCGGCCCCATAGCAGTGATGCAGCCCGACCAGCCCCTCCAGCGCGCCGCCCATCAGCGCCAGCCCGGCCCAGGCGGTGGTCTCCGAGATCAGCCGCGAGCACACCGAGTGCCCCCGGCCGGCGTCCCGGGCGTCGAAGACCGAGCGCAGCCGCCGCACCGCGCCGCCCCGGGTCGCCTCCAGCGCGTAGAGGTTCACCACCCGCGACGCGACCCCGCTGTCGGGGCCGAAGACCCCCATCCGGCGCATCATCAGATCGGTCACCATGTCGGCGGTCGAGCCGTCCCCGCTCGTCGTCGCCGGGCGATCGGAGAACAGCCCCAGCCACTCCAGGCGCAGCATCACGTCGTCGTGCACCGAGCGCCCCAGGCGATCGGCGGCGGCCGGGCGGGCGTCGGCCGCCGAGGCGCCGCACAGCGCCCCGGTGACCTCGGCGAACCGCTTGCCCGCCAGCTCGGGCCGGGGCGCGTCGCCCCCGTAGCCCAGATCGAGCAGCGCCTGCATCGCGCTGCACCAGCCGATGTGGCGCAGGGTGCCGTGGTAGAAGCGCTCGATGCCCCCCAGGCCGTAGACCTCGCGGTAGGGCCAGGCGCCCGAGTCGAGGTTGGGGTGGGTCTCGAGCGCGCCGTGCGGCGCCGGATCGACCAGGGTCGGGGCCCGGTAGACCGTCTCCCGATCGACCCGGACCCGCGCCCCGCCGTCGATCCAGTCGGCCTTGCCCGCCTTGGGCCGCACATACGACAGGGCGGCCTTCTTGGCGGCCCAGAAGAACGCGTAGTCCAGCGGGTTGACGTACTGCCCGGGCAGCACCCCGGTGTGGAACTCGAGCGCCCGGATGGCCCAGCCGTCGGCCTTCACCCGGTCGATCTGCTCGGCGCAGAGCATGCCCAGCACGCCGCAGTCGACGCCCAGCTCGCTGATGATCGCCACCCCCGCCGCCCGGCAGGCGGCGTCGAGGGCCGTCGATCCGCCGGGCCAGGCCTCGAAGTAGTGGGCGTGGCACGAGACGACCAGCGACCGCCGGGCCTCGAGGCAGGCGGCGGCCACCTTCGGCTGACAGCCGCCGGGCACGAAGCTGGCGACGAGGTCGTGGGCCCGGACGAGATCGACGAGGCCCGGATCATCCAGATCGAGCGGCGTGACGGCCGCCAGCCGATCGAGGTCGACCCCCAGCCGCCCGTTGCGCTCGGGGCGGCGGCAGGCGACCGTCACCCGATCACCGCGATCGAGGAAGAACCCCACCAGCGGCCCGACCGACAGGCCGTTGCCCAATACGAGAACCCGCCTCATCACACCTCCCTCAAGGCACATCCAGGATGATCCGGGGGATGTCGACCCCGGACGGTTGCTGCAAGACGTCGCGCACGGCGCGGGCGACGACCGCCGGATCGAGCGCCCCCTCGGGCGCGACCCCCGGCAGGCTGCGCGCCATGTCGGTGTCGACCCAGCCGGGGCAGACGGCGGTGACCCCCACCCCCAGCGGGCGGGCCGCCTGGGCCGCGACGGCCGAGAGGCCCATCATCGCGAACTTGCTGACGCAGTAGCCGGCCTCGGCGGGCACCGTCGCCCGCAGCCCCGAGATCGAGGCGATGTCGACGATGCGCCCCCCGGTCCGGGCGAGGTGGGGCAGCGCGAGGCTGGTCAGGCGCCACGGCCCCAGCGCGTTGACCCGCAGCATGTCGAGCACCGGCTCGGTGTCGGGCGCGGTCAGCGGGTGCGGGATCAAGACCCCGGCGTTGTTGACCAGGGCGTCGAGGCGGCCGAAGGCGCGCACCGTCGCCGCCAGCCAGCGCTCGGCGGTGGCCGGCTCGCGGGCGTCGTACCGCTCGACCAGCCGGCGCCGATCGGACGCCTGCGGGCGGCGCATGCCCAGGCTGAGGCGCCAGCCGGACTCGGCGAGCGCGTGGGCGATGGCGGCGCCGATGCCCCGGTTGGCGCCGGAGATCATCGCGACGCGGCCGGCTGGGGCATCGGGGGTCACGGTCCGCCGACACTAACGGAGATGTGACGCCGGGCCAACACCCCGACAACCGGCGGGTGACGCCCGCGTCGATCGACTTTCGCATCCGGGTCATCTACTCTCGCGCGGTGAGCGACGACGCCCCCCGACCGCCCGATCCCCGCCTGTGGGCCATCAGCGACCTGCACATCGGCTACGCCGCCAACCGGGCCGCGCTCGAGGCGCTGCGCCGCCGCAACGACGACTGGCTCATCTGCTGCGGCGACGTCGGCGAGACGCTCGAGCAGCTCCGCTTCGCGTTCGACGTGCTGACCGACCGCTTCGCCCGGGTGATCTGGGTGCCGGGCAACCACGAGCTGTGGACCCACCCCAGCGACGACGCGACCGACGCCCGGGGCGAGGCCCGCTACGCGGCGCTCGTCGAGGCGGCCCGGCTGTACGGGGTGCTCACCCCCGAGGACGACTACCCGACCTTCGCCGGGCACACCCTGGCGCCGATGTTTCTGGGCTATGACTACTCATGGGCCCCCGCAGGCATGCGCGACATCGCCGACGTGAAGGCGTGGGCCGGGGAGCACGGCATCTACTCGGCCGACGAGCGCTTCCTGCACAGCGACCCCCACCCGGACAAGGCCGCCTGGTGCCGGGCCCGGGTCGAGGCGACGGCGAAGCGGCTCGACGCCGTCGAGGGCCCCACCGTCCTGATCAACCACTACCCCCTGCGCCGGGATCTGGTGCGCCTGACCCGCATCCCCCGGTTCGTGCCGTGGTGCGGCACCGCCGCGACCGAAGACTGGCACACCCGCTACCGGGCCACCGCCTGCGTCAACGGCCACCTGCACATGCGGGCCACCGACTGGCGGGACGGGGTGCGATTCGAAGAGGTCGCGGTGGGCTACCCCCGCCACTGGAAGACCGACCGGGGGCTCGACCACTACCTGCGCGAGATCCTGCCCGCCGCCGACATCCGCCCGCCGGCCGAAGGGCGCGGCGGCCCCGAATGGCATTGGTGAGGCCATGCCATCGACTCGAATGACTCATCGCAAGCAATACGGGAGGTCATCATGAAGCGTCTGCTCATCTCCACCGCCGCGCTGGCCCTGGCCATCGGCTGCGTGCCCCAGGGCGGGCCGGCCGACGGCGACCCGGGCATGGAGCTCGACGTCGGCATGCTCGAGGGCAACAACCCGGGCAACAACCCCGGCGGCCCGCGCATCGGCGGCGTCGTGAACTACGCCGGGGCCGGGGTGCAGCCCACCGACAGCGTCGCCGACCTGGACGACGCCCAGCGGGAGGCGGCGTGCGGCGCGCTGGCGACCGCCTTCGGCGACGCGCTCTCCGAGGCCCAGATCCTGGAGTTCTCCTGCGGCTTGCAGGGGCTGATCTTCGGCGGCTTCTCCGAGCAGGACCCGGTCGGCGCCTGCCGTATGGTCTACGACGAGTGCCGGGCCAACCCCGGCGAACTGATGCTGGAAGACGACGAAGACGAGGTGTGCCCCCTGGTCGAGCACCCCGACTGCACCGCGACCCTGCAAGAGATCGAGACCTGCATCGAGGACGGCATGCAGGCGCTCACCGCCTTCATCGACGACTTCGACTGCGCGCTGGCCGCCGAGATCGGCGACCCCGACGAGATGGAGGACCCCGAGGCGGGCAGCGCCGCCTGCGCATCGGTCGAGATGCAGTGCCCGGGCCTCTTCGAAGACGACGAGGCACCCGAAGACACCCTCGACGGCACCGGATCCGAGGATCCCTTCGCCGAGTGATCACCCGGCGGGATCACATGTCATGCCCCCGCACGGTGCGGCGCGCGTTGGCCGTCGCCCGCTCGATCGCCCGCTCGATCAGGCGATGCACCTCGGCGTTGAGCTGATCCAGCACCTCGCCCCCCATACGCAGATCGGCCTCCTTGAGCTTCTGCCTCACCTTGGTCCCCACCAGCAGCATCTCGACGTCGCTCATCGCGCCCCCCCTCTCTCTGGTCCGGCGCCCCCTGCGCCGGTCCGGTCACGGTGGCATCGGGGCGGGAGCCCGTCAACCACCCAGGCGGGCCAGGACCGCCCGGGCGGTCGTGCTGAGGCCGTCGGGGTCGAGCGCGGCCTCCATCTGCCGGAGCTGCGCCGCCCGATCGAAGGCCGCGATGCGCCCGGCGGCGTCGAGGTCGAAGAAGGCCGGGTGGAACCGCAGCCGGCGCGGATCGCGGGGGCGCCAGGCGCCGGCCAGGGACTCGATGAGCCGCTCGGCATCCTCGGGGGTGTTGGTCGGGGTGCTCACGTGGCCTCCAGCTCGACGCCGTTGTGGCGCAGGCAGCGCGCCAGCAGCTTGCGGGCCCGGGTGATGTTCTGGAGGAAGGCGTTGTGGCTCATCGACAGCGCCGCGGCCAGCGCCGAGTCGGGGCGGGCGCCCCCCGCGGCCAGCCGGGCGGCGAGCGCCTGACCCGGCCGGGGGGGCAGCTTCTCCCGGCACATCGCGATCACCCGCCGCAGCATGGGATCGGGCGGCCGGGGCTCATCCCGGGCGCGCTCGTCGATGCCTTCGGCCATCAGCGTCGGATCGACCGGGGTCGCCTTGCGCCGCCGGATCTCGTCGATCGCCAGGTTGCGGGCGATGACATGACCCAGACGCAGCAAGGCATCCGGGCCGTCGGGCTCGACCCGGGGCGCCACCTGCCACACCCGCAGCAGCGCCTCCTGCAACACCGCCTCGGTGTCGACGACGGCGGCGAAGCGGCGCAGGCCCCGGCGCAGCGCCGGCTCGGCCTCGCTCATCCAGGCGGCGAAGGCCCGGGCGTCCCCGGCGGCGATGGCCGGCAGGTATCGGTCGAGATCGCTCACGGGGCGGGCGGCTCCTCGGCGGCGGGGGTCTCGGCGGGCCCATCGGCGGGAGCCTCGACGGCGGCCCCGCCGAAGGCCAGCCACAGCCCGATCAGGGCGGCGATGATCGCCACGACCAGCCACACGATCCACCGGGCGCGCGCCGCCGGGGGCGCGGACAGCGGCGCGATGGGCGACGCGGGCGAGGGCTCGGCCTCGCGCTCGAGGCCGCTCAGCGCCGACGGCTCGACCAGCGACGGGTCGGACGGGGCCGGCTTCGCCGCCTTGTCGGCGACCGGCGCGTCGAACAGCCGCGACGCCTCGTCGAGCGGCGCGGGCGTCTCGGACAGCGCGCCCCCGGCCGCGTCGGCCAGCCCGAGCGGCGCCTCACGATCGAAGGCGTCGTCGTCGAGATCACCCGCCCAGCCGTCCTCGGCCGGCGCCTCCAGCTCGGGCCCGGCGGGCGCCTCGCCCTTGGACACCCCGGGCGCGGGCGGCGCCAGCACCCGGCGGCGGATCTTCGAGGCCATGCCCCCCACCCGGCCGTCGAGCGCCCCCCGGGGGGCGGCGGTCGCCTGCGCCGCCGCCGCCCCGAAGCCCGCCGACGCCGCGGCCCGCAAGCCGAAGCCCTCGACGCTCGCCCCGTGGGGCAGCATGTGCGGCTGCTCGACCTCGGGGTGGCCGCCCGGCTCCACCGTCACCGCGTCGGTGATCGCGACCCACGACGTCTTGCGGGTCGCGATGGCGAAGAGGACCCCCGCCCGCTCGATCCCGGCGTCGATCACGGCGGTCGGCTCGCCCGCGGTCAGCCGCATCTCGAGGTCGTCGACCCGGTTGCGCCCGAACAGCGCGCAGACCCCCTGCGCCCCCTCCCCCAGCGCCAGCTTCGGCACCTCGACCGTGTGCTCATAGGGCCCGTCGGCCGTGCGCCCGCGGATGGTCAGCGGCCCGGCGGCGGCGCAGGCCACGCCCACCAGCGCCGGGGCACCGGCGTACAGATCGGGGAGCTGCACCGGCGCCAGCTCGGCCAGCCCGGGCCCGGTGACGCTCAGCTCGGTCACCAGCGGATCGGCGGTGCGGGCCACCAGCCGCGCGGCGGCGGCGTCGGCGTCCTCCCCCAGCCCGACGATCAGCTCGGTGCCCCGCCCGGCGCGGGCCGCGCCCTCGGTCAGCGTGCGGTTGGGGGCCGAGCCGACGCCCACCGTGTGCAGCCGGCAGTCGGGCGGCAGATCGGTCAGCAGCCGGTGCAGGATCTGCTGCTCGAAGCCGATGTAGCCGTCGGTCACCAGCACGATCTGCCGCTGGGCGTCGGGTCGCAGCGGGCGCAGGGCCTCGACGACGGCGGTGTGCATCTCGGTGCCCCCGCTCGCCGACAGCTTACGCAGCCACTTCAGCGCCGCCCTCTTGCCGTCGCGGGTGGCCGCGATCGGCTCGCTGCGGAAGCGCACCGGGCGGCTGCCGAAGCTGATCATCTCGATGCGATCGCGATCGCCGAGGCGCTCGACGAGGGCCTTCATCACCCGCTTCGCCTGATCGAGCGGCTGCCCGCCCATCGAGCCGCTGGTGTCGACGAGCAGCGTCAGGTCGCGGGCCCGGGGCGTCATCGACCCCCGCGGCGGCACCAGGGTGAGCAGGCCGTAGGTCCGCCCCTGATGCCCCGGATCAGCCGGGCGGGCGGCGCTGACGGCGACCCCCACCGCGGGGGCGGCCACCGGCCAGCGCACGACGATGTCCCGATCGAGCGCCGCGCTCTGCGCCAGACGCACCGCGGTCTCCTCGTCCTCCGCCTCGGCCAGCACCGGGTGCGAGGGCGACTCGACGGCGCCGGTCAGCGCGTCGCCGATGCGCAGCTCGAGCCCGGCCCGGGCCGGCAGATCGGCCGTCGCCACCGGCACCGAGATGCGCCCGGCGTCCGGCGTCACCCCCGGCCCGCCGGTGTAGCGCGGCCCGACGACGGTGGGGAACCGCCAGGCCCAGGCCCCTTCGTCGAGCCAGGCGAGCTGCTGATCGAGCACGATCTCGCAGACCACCTCGGCCTCGGGCGGGATGTTGCCCACCCGCTGGGTGAACAGGGTCGAGCGCGCCTCCTCGACGAGCGCGGCGGTGCGCCCCTCGACGAGGGCCTCCTCGAACATCTGGCGGGCGGTCTCGCGCGGCTGCACCTCGCCGACGACCCGGGTGTCGCCCAGGGTGAAGGCGAAGCCGGCCACCGCGCTCCGGGCGGGCAGCGGCAGCAGGTAGCGCACCGAGAGCGGCGCGGCGGTCGGGTTGCGGAAGCGCTGGGTCAGCACCGCCCGGGCGACGCCGCCCCGGGCCTCGACGGCGAGGTGGGCGCTCTTGAGCGGCAGCGCCCGGCCGTCGGCGGCGACGAGGCGACCCCCGGCGGCGGCGTCGGGGTCGAGGGAAGCGGGCGGCTGGCTGGGGGGCAGGGTCACGGCGTGCATCGTATGGCCTCCTGAGGCGCGGGGTCGAGGGAGCGGGTCTCCCCGGTGTGCGCCAGGCCAACGGAAGCGGCGGCGATTCACTGACAGACTTTTTTCGCGGGCGCCGATTTTTTTCTGTGGGCGGGTGAGGACCGGCGCCCGAGCAGGCATCATGCGGCCCATGGACGACTTCTTCCGCACCCTGGGCGAGTTCTACGCGCTCATCGCCCCCCTGGGCATCGTGCTGGGGCTGGCGACGGTGCCCAGCATCCTGCTCCAGCGCCGGGGCCGACCGAGCGCGGCGCTGTCGTGGCTGCTGGTGGTGGCCTTCGCCCCCATCTTCGGGGCCATCGCGTGGTGGGCCATCGGCCGGACCCACCTGCGCAAGCACCGCGAGGCGCGCAAGGCCCGGGTCAAGCGGGTCGTCGCCCGCCACGGCCCCATCCCGATGGACGTGGGCACCGTCTTCGACAGCCGCATCCCGATGGCCGCGCTGGGGGACTCGGTCTTCCCCAGCGACGACAACCGGGTCCGACTGCTCATCGACGGCGACGCGGCCTACCCCGCGATGGAGGCCGCCATCGAGGGCGCCGAGCGCTCGCTGATGGTGCTGTTCTACATCTGGAAGCCCGACGAGACCGGCCGCCGCGTCCGCGACCTGCTCGCCGCCCGGGCGAAGGCCGGGGTGCAGGTGCGGGTGCTCGTCGACGCCCACGGCAGCCCCCGCTTCGACAGCCGCTTCTCCGCCCCGCTGACCGAGGCCGGCGCCGAGGTGGCCCGGGTGATGCCCTGGCGCCTGCTGCGGCTCACCCCGCGGGTCAACTTCGTCAACCACCGCAAGATCATCATCGTCGACGACCGGGTGGCCTTCACCGGGGGCATGAACATCGGCGACGAGTACCGCCACATCTGGCGGGACATGATGGTGCGCATCGAGGGCCGGGCGGTGCAGGCGCTGCGCCAGATCCTGCTGTCGGACTGGGCCGCGGCGGTGGGCGGCCCGGCCGAGGCCCCGGTCATCGAGCCCGCCGCCCCCGACCCCGAGGCCGGCCACCCGGCCCAGATCGCGGTGGTGGCCAGCGGCCCCGACACCGAGCAGCCCTGGATCCACCTGGGCTACTTCCAGGCCTTCACCCGGGCCGAGCGCCGGGTGTGGATCGCGACCCCCTACTTCATCCCCAGCCCGGCGCTCTCGGTGGCCCTCCAGGCGGCGGCCAGCCGGGGCGTCGACGTCCGGCTGGTGGTCCCGCTGGACAACGACGTGCCCCTGGTGGGCTGGGCCTGCCGTTCGTACTACCCCGAGCTGCTCGCCGCCGGGGTGCGGGTCTTCGAGTATCAGGGTCCGATGCTGCACGCGAAGGCGTTCGTGGTCGACGACGACCTGTGCTCGGTGGGCACGGCCAACGTCGACACCCGCAGCTTCCACCTGAGCTTCGAGGTGGGCTGCTTCATGCTGTCGCCAGCGCTGAACGCCGAGCTGTCCGCGTGGCACGCGGCGCTGGTGGACGACAGCGACGAGATCTTCCTCGCCGAGTTGGAGGGTCAGTCGAAGCTGCGCACGCTGCTGGAGTCGGCGGCCCACCTGGCCAGCCCGCTGCTCTGAGCCGCGCCCGCCCCCGCGACCACGACCACCATCGACCGGAGCCAGTCGAGCGCGCAGCGCGAGACGCGAGCGTCGCTGTCTCTGCAAACGCCATCGCTCATCCAGGTGGATGATCAGCGCACAAGATCCCACCCAGAACGCGCGAGCACGCGAGCGGAGCGAGCCGCCGAGCGCAGCGCAGGTGTCCGGCTACGCCGGACGGGTCGGAGCGAGGAGGAGGCCGCAGGCCGACGACGCTGCGTAGATCCCGCCCCCGCGGAGCGGGGCGGCCAAGCCCTCGACCCGACGGGGCGTAGGCCGGGCCCGAAGGGCCGGAGTCGAGCACGGCACTCGTAACGCTGTTGGCGCGTCTCGACCCACCGAGAGCTGGCCCGCCGTGCCCACCCTCAGCGTTGTCCAGGCGGCCGTCGAAACCAAGCAGGACCCCCAGCCCTCCCCGATGGCCCCACCGAACGCGGCCAGCCCGCTCGACGAGGTCTCCACGCTCGACCCCGACGAAGCCCACCCCCTCGACGAGGTCTCCACGCTCGACCCCAACGAAGCCAGCCCCCTCGACGAGGTC
>JAUHYW010000032.1 GCA_030426085.1 bacterium
CCGCGTGGCAGGCGAGGCAGTTGAACTGATAGGCCCGCACGCCCAGCCGCCGGTCGACCCGCCGAGCCAGCCCCCGGCCGACGCCGCCCCCGAGCCCGGCCCGGCAGGCGCCGGCCGAAGAGGACGCGCCGCCCCCGGCCGCCGCCGCGCCGCCCAAGCCCACGCCGCCCAAGCCCCCGCCGCCCAAGCCGGCCGAGGAGTCGACGAGCGAGGTCGACGATCTGCTCGGCAGCCTCAACGGCAAGAAGCCCGCCGCCCCCGCCGGGGGCAGCGATCCGGTGGCCGCGCCGTCCGATCCGATGCTGCCGGCCGCGCTGACCAAGCGGCAGATCCTGACCGTGGTCAAGCGCAACGCGGGCGGGGTGCGCAAGTGCAAGGCTCAGCCGCCGGGCGCCTCGGGCACGGTGACGGTGCGCATGCAGATCGCGCCCAACGGGTCGGTCTCGAGCGCGAACATCATCGGCGGCCCGGTCAAGGGCACCGCCCAGGGCAACTGCGTCGAGCGCACCGTCAAGGTGTTCCGCTTCCCGCAGTTCAGCGGCGATCCGATGCAGATCAACATGCCGTTCGCCATGTGAGCGCCCGGCGGGCCCCGGTCATCGAGGCCCGCCGCCCCATCCTCACCAGGGCAGCCGCTGCCCCTTGGCGTGCCAGAAGCCGCCGCTGCTCTCCAGGTTCAGCGCGTCGATCCGCGCCACGAGGCCCCGGGCGGCCTCGGCCGGCCCGACGTCGCCCGCGCCGCCGGTCATGTCGGTCTGGACGAAGCCGGGGTGCAGCAGGGCCACCGCGACCCCCGCCGGGCGCAGGTCGCGGGCCAGCGAGACCCCCGCCATGTTCAGCGCCGCCTTCGACATGCGGTAGCCGTAGCGGCCGCCCGATGTATTGTCCTCGATCGAGCCCATGCGGCTGGTGACGAGCCCCACCCGGGCCCCCGGCGCCAGGTGCCCCCGCAGCGCGGCCACGGTCTTCAGCGGGCCGAGGGCGTTGACCTCGAGCTGCCGCCGGATGCTGTCGAGGTCGAGGGCCCCGAGGGTCTCGTTGCGCAGGATGCCGGCGTTGTGTACGAGCACGTCCAGCCGGGTGTCGCCCAGGCGACCGGGCAGGCCGCCGATGTCGTCGTCGGTCACGTCGACGTCGGCCTCGATGTCGACGCCGAGCGCCTTCAGGGCGGGGGAGGCGGTGCGGCAGGCGGCGATGACCCGCGCGCCTCGGTCGGCGTAGATGCGGGCGATCTCGAGGCCGATGCCCCGGTTGGCGCCGATGATCAGGGCGGTGCTCATGGATCTCCTTGGGGGTCGATGGGCGCCGACGATCCCGGCGCTGTCGCTTCAATAGCACAGCCCGACGCCGCGGCAGCGCGCCCGGGCGGATTCTGCTACGTTGGCCCGCACCGACCCCCGCGCGCCGAGCCGGCGCGGCCCGGCATCACCGAGCCGAAAGGAAGTCCACCCCATGGGGCACAGCGGCCCACTGCTCACCCTCGCCCTGGCGGCCGGCGCCGGCGTCGCGACCTTCGTGCTCTCGGCGCGCCTGCGGGTCCCGTCGATCGCGCTGCTGCTGCCGTTCGGGGTCCTCCTGGGCCCCGAGGTGCTCGGCTGGGTCGAGCCGGCCCAGCTCGGGCGGGGACTGTCGACGGTGGTCGGGCTGTCGGTGGCGGTGATCCTCTTCGAAGGCGGCTTGACCCTCGACCTGGACGGCTACCGCCGCGCCCCGCGGGTGATCGTGCGCATGCTGACCATCGGGGTCGCGCTCACCTGGGCCGGCGGCGCCGCCGCGCTGCACTTCCTGCTCGACCTGCCGCTGCCCCTCGCCGCCATCGGCGGCAGCCTCGTCGTGGTCACCGGCCCCACCGTCATCTCGCCCATCTTGCGCCGGGTGGGGGTGCAGGAGCGCCTCAGCGACGTGCTCTACTGGGAGGCGGTGCTCGTCGACTTCGTGGGGGTCTTCCTCACCGTCCTGTGCTTCGAGTGGGTGACCTCGAAGGAGGACATCGGCGCCCCGACCCACCTGGGCTACTTCATGCTGCGGGTGCTGCTCGGCACCGGGCTGGGCGTCGTCTTCGGCATGGGCCTCGAGTACATCCTGCGCAAGGACTGGGTCGGCCCCGAGCACACCAACATCTTCGTGCTCGGCGCGGCGCTGGTGCTGTTCGGGGTGTGCGACGCGCTGCTGCCCGAGTCGGGCATCCTGGGGGTGATCGTCGCCGGCATGATCCTCGCCGTGCGCAAGCCGCCCCAGCTCAAGCGGCTCAAACAC
The DNA here is from genome assembly GCA_030426085.1 of bacterium. Taxonomy (GTDB): domain Bacteria; phylum Myxococcota_A; class Bradymonadia; order UBA7976; family UBA1532; genus JACKDM01. The sequence goes on from JAUHYW010000032.1 coordinate 2,257, forward strand.
TTCAAGCTCGAGCTGACCGAGATGGGCATCGGGCTGCTGTTCATCCTGCTGTCGGCCAACCTCGAGCTGGCCGCCTTCTCGGCCCTCGGCTGGGCCGGCGTCGCCGTGGTCGGGGTGATGGTGCTCGTGCTGCGGCCGCTCAACATCGCGCTGTCGACCTGGGGCCAGGGCTTCGCGCTGAAGGAGAAGGTCTTCTTGTCGTGGATCGCGCCCCGAGGCATCGTCGCCGCCTCGATGGCCTCGCTCTTCGTGCTCGAGCTGCGCGAGGCGGGCTACGCGCGGGCCGGCGTGCTCGAGACCTTCACCTACGCGGTGATCGGGACGACGGTGCTGCTCCAGGGGCTCTCGGCGGGCTGGGTCGCCGGCGCGCTGGGGCTCAGCAAGCCGCCCCGGCGGCGGTGGCTGCTGGTCGGTGAGCCGGCGCTGGTCGGCCCGCTGGGCGAGGCCATCGCCGAGGCCGGGGCGCCGGTCGCGGTGCTGGTGGACGACGCCCAGGGTCGGGGGCACGCCGAGAGCGGCGTGCGCTGGCTGGAGGCCGACGCCGTCGACCCCGACCTGCTGACCGAACCCCGCCTGCTCGACGTGGGGCGGGTGCTGGCGCTGTCGCCCAACCCCCACCTCAACCAGCTCGTGTGCCAGCTCTGGCGCGAGGTGCTGCCGCCGACCGCGTTGAGCCGGTGGGTGCCCAGCCCCGGCGGGCCGGGGGGCGAGGTCGTGCTCACCGACGGCCGCGTCTGGAGCAAGCTGCCCACGCCGGGCGAGCTGGCCCACGGCATCGAGAGCGGCACCCGGGTCGTCGAGGTGCTCGACGTGGCCACCGAGCACGACCTGGAGCGCTTCGGGCCTCACTTGCAGCCGCTGCTGTCGGTCAAGGACGGCGCCGCGGTCATGATGGGGACCCGGGCCCAGCCCCAGCCCAAGGTCGGGACCCGGGCGGTGGTGCTGCGCGATCGGGTGCCGGGGCTGGCCGGGCTGGTGACCGACGCGTTCCTCGTCGAAGAGGCGGTGGACAGCGTCGAGGACGTCATCCATATCCTGCTCGCCCGGGCCGACGACGAGTACGACACCGATCAGATCGTCGAGGGCATCCTCAGCCGGGAGCGCGACCTGCCGACGGCGATGGGCATGGGCGTCATCCTGCCCCACACCTACGTGCCCGGCCTCGAGGCCTCGCGCTGCCTCATCGGCATCGTGCCCGACGGGGTCTCGGGCCCGACCCCCGACGGGGTGCCCATCCGGCTGGTGTGCCTGATGCTGTCGCCGGCGGGGCGGGCCGAGATGCACCTCCAGGGCATGGCCGCGCTGGCCCGCCTGCTCTACAACCCCGAGGTGGTCGATCACCTCTGCGCGCAGACCTCGTCCAAGGATCTGCTCGAGCTCATCCGGGATCACGAGTAGTCGGGGGGATCCCCGGCCCGCGCCGGCTGGCAGCCCGCGCGATGGGGCCCTCCCGCCGTCGCGCTGGCTGGCAGCCCGCGCGATGGGGCCCTCCCGCCGTCGCGCTGGCTGGCAGCCCGCGCGATGGGGCCTTCGACCGCCCCGCGCGGGCGACTTGCCCCCGCGATCCGGGCGCCGCGGGCCGACCGAGCGCGCTCGGGCGGCGCACGGCGCGCCTCGACCCCCACCTCGGGCCCGCTCGCCGGCTGAATCCGGGCATCGACCACCGCTTCGAGGCCGCCCGCCCGCCGGCTCCGGTGGGTGACCCCCCTCGCGCGCCGGCCAGCCTCCGCCGCTCGGGGGCCGACCCCCGACTCGAGGCCGCCGGCCCGGAGAATCCGGGCGGTGACCCGCCGATCAACGGGGCTGGGCCGCGCAGTGGGGTCGGTGACCCGCCGTTCGACGGGGCCGGGCCGTGCAGCGGGGTCGGTGGCCGGCTGCGTGGGGCTGCTGGCCGGCGGCGTCCGCGACCCGACCACCGGCGCGGGCGAAGTGGAGCGCGGACGCCGGGGGTGGCCCGACTTCATCGCGCTGCGCGCCGGCGATATGCGGGCCCCGACCCCCGCCGCCGCCGTATCGGGCGGGCGGATACGCGCTGTACCGCGCGCTCGGGGGCGAGCGGAGCGCGACGTTCGCGCAGAGGCCGCGGTCGGGCGGGGAGCGGACGCCGCCGCGCGCGCAGGGTCGGCGGTCGCGGGGCTGGCGGCGGCGGGCGCCAGCGCCCCGACCCCACGTCGGCGGCCACCGGCGGCCCGAGTCAGGGCTGTGTGGGCGCTCCGCGGGCGACTCGCCGGATGGATCAGGGCGGGGGCCTCACGCGGCCGAGGTCGATACTCGGCGATGAGGTCGACCCGCGGCGTGCGGCGTCGAGGATCGGCGCCCCGTCGGGCAGAGCCCGCGCTGCGCCGGCCAGCCGACCGGGGGATGAGGTGAGCGCCCGCGCTGCGTCGCTCGGCAGCGCCGCGCGTCGAGGCGGGCCCTTCGAAAACAGAAACGCCCCGGGCCGGGCGGCGCGGGGCGTTCTGCGCTGCGCGGAGATCCGCGCGGCGGGGGCGAACTCAGAAGGTGTAGTTCGCCGAGACGTTCAGGAACATCGGCGCGTCGCCGCCCAGGAAGTCGGGGCCCTGGGTCATCCAGTTCTGCTGGATGGCGCCGTCGAGGGTGAAGTCGCCGATGATGAGGCCGAGGCCGGCGTTCCAGCCGAAGCTGCCCTCCTGCTGGGTCAGGACGAGGTCGCCGTTGGCCTCGGTGTCCTGCTGGTAGCCGAAGTGGTACTCCATGCCCGAGCGGAACACGAGCCACTCGAGCAGGTTCAGCTCGAGCGACATGCGGAAGCCGGGGATGATGATGGTCAGGTCGGTCTCGGCGTCCTCGTCGACGTCACCGTCGGTGTTGGGGTCGCGACCGCTCCAGCCGATGCCCACCAGACCGTAGGCCGACACGGTGCTGTTCATCTTCTTGAGCTTGTAGACCGGGCCGAGGCCGCCGACGAGCAGGATGTCGTTGCGGGCGTCGCTGTTGTTGTCGTTGGCCTCGGTGATGGCCTGGCTGCCGAAGGCGAACTGCCCGAGGTAGCCCAGGTCGATCTTCTCACCCATCGGCGAGAAGCCGCGCAGGTTGGCGTTGATGCCGAAGAGCGAGCCGCTGTGGGCCAGGTCGCCGCCCACGGTGCGCTGGCCGCTGGCGAAGACGATGTCGGCGGCGAGGTCCATGTTCTTGCCGAAGCTCATGCCGGCGGTGAGCTTGAGCGCGAACTGGCTGTCGCTGCTCTCCTCGTCGGCGGTCTCCGACTGGCCGCCGGTGCCGATGCCCAGCCGGAAGCCGAGCAGGTTGCGGCCCAGGTTGAAGGCCATGATGAGGTCGACGAAGGTCAGCGGGCTCGAGTAGTCACCGTCGGCCACGCCGCCGTCGGCGGTCGCGAGCGGGTTGCCCGGGGCGCCGAGGTTGGCCAGCTCGTAGGTGTCCATGTAGTTCCACATGAAGCTGCTGCCGGCGTCACCGAGCGGACCGGGGTTGATGTCGGCCCGGTTGACCAGGATGCCGAAGCCGAAGTCCCGGCTGCCGATGAGCAGCATGCCGCTGCCCTCACCCTTCGACGTGCCGTAGTCGAAGTTGATGAGGTTGCGGTAGTCCAGCATCAGCTGGGGATAGATGACGACGTCGTCCTTGTCCTTGATGAGCTGGTTGTTGCTCAGCGAGGTGCGCCGGGCGGCGAGGGCCGGGCTGCTGAGAAGGACCGCCGCAGCAGCGACGGTGAAGACGTTCTTCACGTAACGGTTCATGGTTCCTCCCATGGCTCGCAGTCGCCCCGCAGTCTCCGGGGGTCGAACAGGCGGCCGTATACCAAGGATGGGCGCCCATCGCGACACTTTCTGGTCACTGAGGCGCATTTTTCACTTATTCGATCTCTTCGGGTCGGCTTCGGGCGTCGCCAGCCACGCCGCGCGTCGGCCGACGGCCACCTTCGAAGCGTCGGGGTCGAACTCGATCACCGGCGCGGTGGGCGGCGGGCCCAGCACGACGGGCAGGGTGACCATCCGCTGGCGGCGCGAGACGAGCAGCTCGACCCGGGTGCCGGGACGGTACTGTTGCAGTCGCTGGCCGAGGTCGGGCCCCAGCCGATAGCCCTCGATGGCCACCAGCTCGTCGTCGGGGTTGAGGCCCGCCTGCCACGCCGGGCCGCCGCGCAGGACCTCGGCGACCCGCAGCCGGCCGCCGCTGTAGGCGGTGTCGATCCCCAGCCAGCCCCGGTCGGGGGCCTCTTCGCTCGGCGCGAAGCGCAGGCCGAGCCACTTCAGCGCGGGGCCGTAGTCCAGCTCGTCGGTGCCGCCGGCGTGGGCCTCGAACCACGGGCCGAGGTCGACCCCCGCGATCTCGGAGGCCAGCGCGTAGAACGCCTCGGTCCGGAAGCCGCGCTCACCCGAGAAGCGGTCGTAGGCTGCCCGCATGACGTCGTCGAGGCTCTTCTTGCCCCGGGTGGCCGCCCGAATCCGGGCGTCGAGCAGCCACGCCACGGCGGCGCCCTTGTCGTAGTAGCTCATGTCGGTGTTCACCGAGTTCTCGTCCCGGCGGTAGTAGCGGATCCAGGCGTCGAACGAGGCCAGCTCGAGCGAGCGGATGGCCCGCCCCGGGGTGCGCTGCACCGCCTGGACCCGGTCGGAGAGCATGCCCAGGTACTCGTCGACCGTCGACAGCCCCGACCGGTGCAGCAGCAGCGCGTCGTAGTATGAGGTCACGCCCTCGGCGATCCACAGCGAGCGGGTGTGGTTCTCCCGCTCGTAGTCGAACGGGCCCAGCTCGACCGGGCGCAGCCGCTTGACGTTCCAGGTGTGAAAGTACTCGTGGCTCACCAGCCGCAGCCATTGCAGGTACCTGGGCCGCAGCCGCTGGTGCCAGCGGCTGGCCATCACCACCGTCGACGACAGGTGCTCGAGGCCGCCCCGGGCCTCGTGGATGACGTTGAGGATGGTGTAGCGGTCGTAGGGCACCGACCCCCAGAACGCCTGCTGGGTCTCGATGATGCGCTGGACGTCGGCCGCGGCCTGCTCGGTGTTCCACACGTCGCCCCCGCCGTCGTCGACGAGCAGGTGCGGCTTGCCGCCGACCTCGAACTGCGCCGTGCGCGGGCTGCCGAGCAGGATGGGGGAGTCGACCAGGGTGTCGTAGTCCGGGGCCCGGAAGCGATCGGCCTCGCCCTCGACCGGCGGCAGCGCGGTGTGCGCCGCCGACCAGCCCTCGGGGCGCCGGATGTGGATCTCGTGGGGCCGGGGGCCGGAGTCGTCGGCCAGGGTCACGAAGGTCGGGGCGCCGTTGATGAGCGCGAAGTCCCGCTCGACCCAGTTGGTGCGCACCGACATCTCGCGGCCGTAGACCTTGTAGCGCAGCACCACCGCGCTCGCCCCGCCGAGGGCCGAGATCCGCCACCGGTTCTTGCGGGTCTTGACGAGCTGCAGCGCCTGGCCGGTCTCGCTCTCGGCCCGGACCTGCTCGACGTGGCGGGCGTACTCCCGCACGAGGTACGAGCCGGGGGTCCACACCGCCATCATCACCTCGAGCTCGGTGCGGCCCTCGATCGGCAGCCGGGCCTCGACGTCCACGTAGCTGTTCTGCGCGTCGGCGAAGCCCAGCGTGTAGACGATGGGCTCGGCGGCGCCGGCCGCGGCGGTCAGCGCGAGCCAGACGCAGGTGATGAGGAGCGCTCTGGGCATTCCCGTCTCCCGATGTGGGCGTGCGCACCCTGCGACATCCCGCCGGTGGACGCAACCCCCCCGGTCGTTGCGGGGCGCCGGTCTCAGGGCAGGGGCTGGAGCTCGAGGTGGGGCGGGGCGCCCTCGGGATCGACGAAGTCCTCGCCGTCCCAGGCCAGCGGGCCGAGGGTCGCCGGGGCGTAGCCGACGGTGTCGACGTCGAGCCAGTAGCGGTCGTCCCGGGCCGCGGGCAGGGCGAGCGCGCCGTCGCGATCGGTGATCGCCCGGTCGAAGGGCACGCCGTCGATGCGCACGGCGACCGCGACGCCGGGCAGGGGGCCGTCGGCCGTGATCCGGGCCCGCAGCCACACCGCGTCGGGGCCGGTCGAGGCGTGGGGCAACTCGATGGGGGTCAGCTCGACGGAGGCGTCGTCGACGATCTCGATCCGGCGGGTGGTGGGGTCGTAGCCCGGGTTCGAGGCGGTGAGGGTGTAGGTGCCCGGGGGCAGGTCGTCGAAGGTGAAGGCGCCGTCGAGCGGGGCGACGGCCCGGGCGCCGCCCAGGTCGACGACGGTCGCGGCGAGGCGCTCGGGGGTCTGGAAGCGCCGCAGGCGCACGGTGCCGGTGATCGCGCCGAGCTGCGGGCGCAGGACGAGCGGGGCGCCGAGGGCGGTGATCCGCCGGGGGGTGATGTCGACGTCGATCCGGGCGGTGACGTGGCCCGGCGCGGTGGCGGCGAGCGTGGCCGGGCCGGCGGGCGCGCTGAGGGCGAACGTGCCGTCGGCGGCGGTGTGGGTGGCGGCGTCGGCGGCGGTGATCCGGGCGTCGGCGACGGGCTGATCGGCGAGGTCGACGACCCGGCCGGTGACGGTGCCGAGGACCGCGTCGAGGGCGACGGCGCCGATGTCGAGGACCCGGCCCGCGGGCAGCGAGAGGGCGATGGGATCGGCCTCGAGGCGGCCGGCGCGGGCGTCGAGGCGGTAGACGCCGGGGGTGACGGCGTCGAAGCGGAAGCGGCCGCTGCTGTCGACCGGGGCGGTGTAGGCCAACGCGTCGGCGATAGCGTCGCCGTCGACCTCGGCCCGCCACAGCTCGACCTGCGCGTCGGCGAAGATCGCGGGGTCGGCCCCGGCCGCCGTGGTGAGGTGGCCCGAGAGGCGGGAGGGGGTCTGCAGTTCGGGGGGCGTGTCGGGGTCGAGCGGGTGATCGACGTCCACCGGCCCGCAGGCGAGGAGCAGCGCGGCGATCAGCCCGACGAGCGGGCGGCGCTCAGCGGGGCGGGGCATCGTCGGTGAGGTCGTACTCGACCCGGTCTTCGCTGGTGACGATGGCGTCGACGAGGCTGGCCAGCCACACCGCGCCGGCGGCCACGAAGAAGGCGGTCGCCCGGGTGTAGTGGCCGTTGGCGTCGTCCTCCCGGGCGAGGCCGTCGGCGGAGGGGTTGTCGGCGGCGTCGGACTCGGCCGCCGCGCCCAGCGCCGCCGAGATGATGCCCGCGCCGAGGGTGGCGGTGAAGCCGGTGAGGTAGCCCGCGCCCCGCCCGGCGTGGCCCTGGCTGATCTGGCCCAGGCCGGGCAGCAGCGCCGAGCGCAGGATGGCGCCGGAGGCGGTGTACTCCTCGCGGATGCTGTCGGAGAGCGCCCGCATCGCGGCCCGGTCGAAGGGCTGGCGGGTGGCGCCGAGGTCCCGGCCGCTGGCGACGTCGATGGCCCGCCCCGAGAGGGTGACGGTGTCCCCGTCGCTGAGCACGCTGCCCGCGATGAGGGTGTCGGCGCCGAGCATCGCGGCCAGGGCCCGGGCGTCGTCGAGGGCGAAGCGGCCGTCGTCCCGCCGGTGCAGGCGCTCGAGCCCATCCTCGAAACGCGCGGGGTCGACCATCACCAGCCCCGGGCGGTGCAGCAGACGGGCGGCGACCAGCTCGGTGCCGCTGGCGTCGAGGTGCTCCCGGTGGCTGGCGTCGTCGAGCGCGGTCAGGGGCAGCACGGCGAGCCGGGGCACGCCGGGGCGCTGCTCGATGCCCAGGCGCAGGCGGTCGACGAGGCCGTCCACCCCGCCGCGCACGTCGGCGGTGCGCGGTTCGGGCGGGGCGATGATGGCTTCGAAGGGCGCCGGCGCGGGCGTCGGGGGGGGCGCGGGGGCCATGGTCGGCGGCGGGGCCACGGGCGGCGTCGTCGGGAGCGGGGGTGCGTCCTCGGGCTCGGCTGGCTTCGGGTCGAGTTCGGCTGGCTTCGGGTCGGGCTCGGCCGCCTTCGGGGGGTCGGGGTCGGGCGCCTCCTCGGGCGGGGGATCGGTCGTCGGCGGCTCGGGGGGCTTCGGATCGGTCTTGGCTTCTGCTTTGGCCTTGCGCTTGGCCTCCGGCGGGCGGGGCACCGAGATGAGCACGGTGCGCCGATCATCGCCGATGTACTCGGCCTGGATGTCTTTGACGAGGTCCCGGGTGATGACCCGCCGCTTGAAGCGGATCCGCAGGATGGCCCCCGGCGGGCGCTCGGTCGACGGGTGCAGCAGCGTGCGCCGGATCGCCCGGTCGCGGGTCTTGATCCACTTGCGCTTGGCGGTGATGCCGCCCAGCCGCAGGATCAGCACCTCGCCCTTGCGGGCCGGGATGACCTCGGCCAGTGATCCGTCGATGGGGGTCGAGGCGGTGAAGACGAAGTCGAGGCGATCGGGGTGGCTCTCGAAGCGCACCGACTCGACGGCGCCGGGTTGGGCGAGCGCGGCGGAGGCCGCGAGGCTCAGAGCGGCGATCACGAACAGCAGCGGGCGGGCAGCGGGCATCATCGTGCCCAGACTCGACCGGTTGCCGGTCGAAGTCAACTCGGGGCCCGGTTCACCGATCGGGGGCGACGAACTTGCGCTCTTCGACGCGGTAGGCCGAGTGGGGGACCCGCCCCACCAGCAGCGGGCGGGCGTGCTCGGCCGAGAGCCCGAACTGGTAGATGACCTTCGGGTCGTGCTGATCGCAGAGCACGAAGTACATCGCTTTGACGCCGTTGTCGAACCAGCCGGTGAGGTGGTCGCCCCACTGCGGCTTGTACTCGGCAACCCGCCCGTGCAGGTCGGGGGCCAGCGCCCGGTAGGGCTCGACCGCCCGCTCGCAGCACATCACCACCGGGCCACACGCGCTGTGGTCGTCGGAGTCGCCGTGCTTGTGGATGTAGATGCCGGCGACGCCCTCGCTGTCGAAGGGCACCAGCCACGAGGCGCGCCGGGGCTTGGGGGCCGGCCGGCGCTTCTTCTTCTTGATCTTGCGGACCATGGCAGAACGATGCCCCGGGCGGGGCCCGGGTCGCTGCGGTCAGGCGGAGCGGTCGAGGATGCGCCGGACGTGGCCCAGGTAGCCGGCGCCGAAGAGGTGCACGTGCACCAGCACGAAGTAGAGCTGGTGGAACGGGATCGCCTCGGCGACCGCCCGGGGGATCGGCCGCAGCGCGCGATAGGCGTCCCAGAAGCGGGGGCCGAAGCCGCCGAAGAGGTGCATCATCGCCAGATCGACGCTGCGTTCGCCGCGCCAGACCGAGGGGTCGATGAGCGCGGGGCCGGCGGCGCTCATCAGCACGTTGCCGCTCCACAGGTCGCCGTGCACGAGGCATGGGCCCTCGACCGGGGGGTCGAAGTCGGCCAGCAGGCGCTCGACGGCCGGGGCCATGGCGCCCAAGGTCGTTCGGGTGGCGGCGAGCAGCGGGTCGATGCGGTGGCGGGCCCAGAAGTCGGACCAGTCGGTGGAGGCCGGCGAGCGGGGCAGGGGGAACGACCCGAGGAAGATGGGGTCGGGCCAGCCGTAGCCGTCGGCCGGGGTGGCGTGCAGCCGGGCGATCTGCTCGGCGAGGCCCACCGGGTCGTCGGGGCCCGGCGGCAGGTGGCGCATCACGATGCCCTCGGGCCCGGCCCAGCGCACGGCCGGGACCCGCACCCCGGCGTCGCTCAGCGCCCGCAGGCCGCGGGCTTCGGCTTCGAAGAGGCCGGCCGGCGCCCGGGGGTGGCACTTCACGACCCACGCCCCGGCCCGGTGCACGTCGCTGATGCTGCCGCCGGAGAGGCGGGTCGTCGGCGTATCGGGCAGCCCGGCCCGGGCGAGGACGGCGGAGGGGGTCACCGGTGAGGCGTCAGAAGCGGATGCGGGCGGCGGCGGTGCCCCCGGCGAGCACGAGGGTGTAGGTCCCGTTGGCCAGATCGTAGTCGCTGCCGGTGTTCTCACGGGGCAGGACGTACTGGACGTGCAGGTCGAGCACCAGGTCGAGCAGGCCGCCGCCGATGAGGTCGATGGCCCCGAAGCCGTACCCCCCGGTCGCGCCGAAGACCACCCGCGGGCCGTCGGGGCTGGCGACGTCCAGCGTCGCGTCGGGGCTGGCCGCGGTGTGGTAGCCCAGCACGGCGCCGAGGAACCAGTCGTCGGTGGTGTACATGCCCCGCACGTCGAGGTGCCAGGTGTCGGACCAGTCGCGGGGCAGGTCGACGGCGGCGTCGGTGCCCAGGCCCAGCTCGGGCTGCACCAGCTCGTTGCTCGACAGCTTCGCCCCGAGCACGTCGACGACGCTGTTGAAGAACAGCGAGGCGTTGGCCCCCACGTTCCAGTTGTCGTCGATGCGCCAGTCGACGCCCATGTTGAGGTTGGGCGGCACCGGGAAGGTGACCTCGGCCTCGCCGTTGACCTCGGCCGGGTACTTGAGGCCCTGGGCGACGAGGTCTTCGGTGAAGAGCGGGTCGTCCATGTCGAGGGTGAAGCCGCCCTCGAAGACGATGGGCACCCGGTGGGCGTAGCTGACGCCGAGCTGCACGTCGGGCAGCGGGGCGTAGGCGATGCCGACCCGGGCGGCCCACGACCAGCCGAAGGCCGGGCCGATGTCGACCGGGCGGCTGAGCACGTCCAGCTCGCGCACCTCGGAGGGCGCGTCGGGCCCGAACGAGTTGGGCTGGCCGATGGGCGGGTTGGCGAAGGCGTCCCGCATGAGCGGGGTGCTGGCCAGATCGACGACCTTGCGCAGCCGCACCTGACCCCCGACGAGCCCGCCGCCGACGCCGATGGAGAGGTTGTCGGCCGCCTTGTACGACAGCGCCGCCGCCGCCTCGACCGTCAGCAGCTCGACCGATTGCAGGGCCCACTTCTGGGGGCCGTCGTCGTCGAACTCGAGCATCGCGCCGAAGGGCACGAAGAAGCCCAGGCCCAGGCTGAAGTCGTCGTCCAGCTTGCGGGCGTAGAACATCTGCGGCGCGGGGGCCGGCACCGGGCCCAGCCGGATGAAGTCGGAGGCCGTCGCGCTGCCCGCGGGGCCGGTGCGCGAGGGATCCATGTCCTCCTCGGGCACCGGGGCCTTGAAGCGCAGGTTGTCGGGGTGCTGGTAGCGGCCGAGGCGCTCGCGGTCGTAGTTCACGTGCAGGTAGAGGATGGAGAAGCCGAGCAGCCACTCCGAGGTGCGCTCGTCCACCACCCGGGTGATCATCGCCGGGTTCCAGTAGACCGCGGCCGGGTCACGGGCCACCGCCGAGGACGAGCTGGTGCCCACCACCGGGGCCGACAGGCCGCTGGCGAAGGCCGGGCCGGCGGCCAGGGTCGAGGCCAGCACCATCGCCGCCAGCCGGGTCGCTGCCGGTCGGGTCGCGGTCGGTCGGGTCGCCGGGCGCGCCATCATCGGATCCTCTCGACGGTCAGGGACAGGCGGGCCCGCGACGGCTTGTCGCCGATGGTGAGCCGGTAGGCGCGGTCGCCCTCGTCGCCCACGAACAGCGTCATGCCCGGCTCGACCCGGATCTTGAGGTGGGTCGCGTCGTCGTCGACCCGCTCGCGGGTGGCGAGCTGCTCGGTCAGGTCGCGGTCGGCGAAGAAGCCGGGGTTGGCGTAGGTGTAGGGCCGGATGGGGGTGTCGCTGCGGTCGCGGGGGATGTCCTCCGGCGCGATGTAGAACAGGTAGTCGGCCCCGCCCGGCTCGTCGGCGCTGCGCACCCAGCGATAGAAGATGTCGGCCTCGCCCCAGGTGTTGTCGAAGAGCTTGGCCGCCACCTGCACCAGCGCGGTGGGATCGGCCTGCAAGCTGGCCTTGACCCCCGTGATGAGGTCCGACATCGACAGGCCGAGGGGCACGTCCTCGAGCACGAAGGTCACGTTGGCCTCGCCCTCGGGGATGCCCCCGTCGTGCACCCTGATCTGGGCCACCTCGGTGATGAGATCCCAGATGTAGGTCGGCGGCGGCGGCGCGCCGACCCCGCCCGGCGTGGCGAGGCTCAGCCAGCCGTCCTCCACCGACATGGTCAGCAGGTCGCCGTCCTGGCCCGGGGTGCGGTCGTAGGTCCGGAACAGGTTGTGGTCCTGCCAGCGGGCGTAGGCCGCCTCGGCGACCACCCGCTCGAGGGTGTAGGGGGCCGCGGTCCACACCGCGCCGTCGCCCCGGGGGGCCGGCTGGCGGTTGGTGCCGGCCGGGATGAAGCGGGCGTCCTCGCCGAGCGCGAACTCCATGCGGGCGATGGTCGGGGGATCGGCGAACGAGCCCTCGATGTTCAGCCAGTCGGGGTTGGAGAAGTCGAAGAGCAGCTCGGGGTGATCATCGATGGAGTTGACCCCCGCGATGGCCGCCATCTCGAGGTCGATGCCCTTGTCCGGCGCGCCGTTGGTGTTCGCGTTGACCACCATGTGCAGGTCGTCGCCGAAGAGCTGAGCCTCGACCGGGCCGGCGATGAAGCCGGGATGATAGACCCCATTGTCGGCGTACGGCCCGTAGCGCCGCTGGAGCGTGCGCAGGTCGCTCAGGACGTCGTCGAGGAAGACCGGCAGCTTGCCCGGCTCGACCGGGTACAACCCCTCGGGGTTGTCGGGGGTGCGCGGGCCGAGCCGCAGCCGGGCGTTGGGGTGGGAGCCGATGACGTGGGCCACCATCGCCGCCCCGACGTCGCCCGGGGCGAGGAAGGCCGCGTCCGGCGCGCCGCCGAGGGCCGCGCCGAGCACCTCGGGCACCGAGAAGCCGATCTCCGGGGCGAGTTGCAGCAGCGGGGCCATGGAGGTGCCGCTGAGATCGGCCGTCTGGGGCGACATCTGGAGCAGCCGGATCAGGTTGCCCCTGGCCCGCTCGGCGGGGTCGGTCGCGTCGAGGTCGGGCGTCTCGGCCAGGATGGCGGCGATGGCGTGATCGATGAGCTGCGGGGCGCCGTCGGGCGTGCCTTGCAGATCGATGTCGGTCAGCCAGGTGCGCTCGAGCACCGACGGGGGGAGCTGACGCAGGTCGATGCGGGTCAGCACCTTCTGGAAGTCGGTGACGTCCAGCGGGGTGAACCGCAGCTCGACCTCGCGGGCCTCGCCGACCGCCAGCGGGGTCGGCGGCGGCGCCTCGGGCTCTTCTTCGACGCAGCCGAGGCCGAGCAGGCCGACCGCGAGCATCAGCCGGGCGCCGGCCCGGCGGGGCGACATCGACGGGCTGCACATCGGGGGGTCACTCCTCATCGGACATCACCGTCTGGCCGATGACCACGCGATCGCGCTGCCACGGGCCGATGTCGAGCACCACCGGCTCACCCGCCGCCGACGCGGTCCAGTAGCGGCGGCTCTCGGCGCCCAGGCTGACCGTGCGCACCCCGCCGCTGCCCTCGGCGAGCGCCTCGGCGGTGGGGTAGAGCGCCGGCGCGGTCTCGTCGACCTCGAGCGCCGGGCCCTCGGCCAGCCAGATGGTCGCCTCGCTCGGCAGCACGCTGGGATCACCCACCATCAGCCCGACCAGGGTCTCCCGCTGCGCTTGCAGGATGGGGCGCATCGTATCGATGAGGCCCGCGGCGTCGAGGCCGATGGGCAGCAGCGGCAGCTCGAGGCGCACGTTGGCCTCGCCCTCGGCGAGCCCGCCGTCGTGCAGGCGGGCCTGGGCCACGTCGAGGATCATGTCCCAGATCCAGGCCGGCGCCGGCGGAGGGCCCAGATCGGCCACGACGTCCACCACGACCCAGCCGGCGTCCCAGGCGACGTTGGCCGCGCCTTCGATGCTGCCCAGGTCGTAGGACCACGCCTGCGGGCCGTCCCACAGCGGCTCGAACGCCCGGCGGGACGCCTCGCCCACGATGCGCTCCAGGGTCCACGGGTCGGGCGGCAGCCCGGCGAGCGTGGCGTAGGCCTCGGGCAGCTCGGAGACCTCGAGGGTCAGCGCCGCTCGCGGCTCGGGGTGCAGGCCGACGATCTCGAACGTGGCCGGGTCCTCGAAGTCGAGGTCGAGGATCGCGGTGCCCGCCGGGGGCAGGTCGACGTGGCTGGCGAAGCCTTCGCCCGGCTTCATGCCCGGGCGCACCCCGACGTTGCCGCTGCCCCGCACGATCATGGCGAAGGCCGGGGTGAACAGCTCGCCGGCCGGCGGCTCGGCCAGGAAGCCGGGGTGTCCGCTGGGGTGGGCCCCGTAGCGGTCGAAGAGCGGCGCCAGATCGCCCAGCCCGTCGGCCAGGGTCACCGGCATGCGCCCGCCGCTGTTGGCGGGGAAGCTGGGGTGCGAGGCGATGAGGTTGTCGATCATCACGTCGGCCACCAGCACCGGGTCGAGGAACCGCTCGCTGGGCGGCAGCGCGAGCATGTCGGAGAGGATGCGGGCCGGCGCCAGCCCGAGCTGGCCCGACAGATCCATCACCGCGGCCAGCCCGGTGCCGTCGAGGTCCGCCGTGTCGGGGCTCATCACCAGCAGCCCGGCGAGGTTCTCGGCGGCGACGCCGTCCAGGTCGAAGCCCCAGTCCTCGGGGTGCTCCAGGGCGGCGAGCGCGTTGAGCACCAGCGGGCGCAGATCCAGCTCGGTGAGGGTGATCTGCTCTTGCGCCGCGGGGGGCAGGAGCTGCTCGAGGGCCAGCCGGTCGAGGCGCAGTTCGACGGTGTTGCCCGGCGGGGGCTCCATCAGCGTGACCCGGTCGCCCTGCACCACCCGGTGGGTCACCGAGGGGCCGGCGGGGCAGTCGCCCGGGGCCAGCGGGGTCAGGGTCAGGGTGTGCGGCCCGGGGGTGAGTTGCACCGTGGTGCGCCAGGTGCTGCCGCCGGCCGCGATGAGCGGCTCGCCCTCGTCGACCACCACCTGAACCGCCCGGGCGCCGGACGCCGTACCGGCGATCTCCAAGAAGGCCTCGGTGTGCGGCGCGCCGTCCTCGGGGTAGACGAAGGCCGCGGTCGGCGCCGCCGAGGGGCAGGCGACCTCGTCCGGCGGCGTCTCGTCGGGCGTCGGTTCGGTCGACTCCTGATCGCACGCGCCCAGCATCAGGCCGGCGGCCAGCGCCGCGCAGGGCCAGAGCCGGCGGGCGGGCCGACGGGCGGGGGGTCTCATGGCGGCTCCGTGGACGGCGGTGAGCATCGATCGGGCCCTCATCGGGGCGCCCGGTACCAGAGCAGGACCCGGTCGGCGTCGACGCGGGCGACGTCGAGCCGATGGGTGCCCTCGGTGGTGCGCACGTACAGGGTGGGGGGCGCGGGCGCGGCGGGATCGTCCATCACGACGCCCCGCAGACCGCTGGGGGCCGGGACGTCGAGCCGATCGCCGCCCTCGGGGCTGTCGTAGATGCCGACGTCGGGGTCGGCATCGCAGCGCGCTTCGCCCGGGACCCGGTCGGCGGCATCGGGGACGTGGGCCCGGCCCACCCGACACGGGCTGTGCATCAGCCACATGCGGCGGTCGTCGCCCGCCCCGAAGCGGTCGAGGTAGACGTCCACCGGGCGCGCGATGTCGGTGTAGGCCCCGAGCAGGGCGTCGGCGAGCGTCTCGCGCTGGAGCTGGAGGTTCTGGCGGACCTCGCGCTCGATGTCCGCGTCGGTCAAGCCGACCGAGACCCCTTCGAGGCCGAAGACCACGTCGCCCTCGCCCTCGGGGACCGCGTCGATGAACGGGGCCCCGTCGGCGCCGCCCTGGCGCACGCCGCTGTCGCGCAGCCGGGCCTGGGCCACTTGCAGGACGACGTCCCACATGTAGCCCGGATCGGGCAGCACGGTGACGCCGGGCGGCATCCACAGGCGGAACCAGCCGAGGGGGACCGGCATGCACGCCCCCTCGTAGCAGATGTCGCCCACGTCGCACTCCGGCGTCGACCGGCACTCGACCGCGGCTTCGGGCAGGCACTGCCCGAGCAGGCACAGCTCGCCCTCGGCGCAGTTGCGGTCGCGGGCGCAGATGTTCTGCTCGGCGGGCACGCAGCGGTTCTGGGGGTGGCACTCCATGCCCGCGGGGCACTCCACGTCGTCCTGGCAGAAGAGCGCGTCGATGGCCTCGATGTGCTCGGCCACCCCCCGGGCGTTCGGCGCGACCCCCGACGTGCAGTCGGGATCGGCGGCGTCGACGCAGTCGTAGCCCACCGTGCCGATGGCGATCTCGGCGAAGTCGGTGCCCCCGTTGGGGTTGAGGAAGAGCGCGGCGCCCTCGGACAGCCCGCTGCACAGGTCGCAGCCGGTGCGCAGATCGTCGAACGCGTAGCGCGACGAGAGCGCGACGACGTGCTCGAGCAGGTAGGGCTCGAAGGCCCACACGTCGCTGTCGCCGCGGCCGAGCGGCAGCATGCTCTTGCCCGGGACCGCGGCGATGTCGGCCTCGACCATGCGGAAGTCCATCGCCACCTCGGGGGCGGGGGCGATGCCCTCGAGGGTGAACGACTCGATCTCGAGGAACTCCAGCTCGACCACCGGCCCGTCGGGCGCCCGATCGGCGAAGTAGGTCTTGGTCGGGGCCTCGAGGTCGAGGCCGTCGTACAGCCGCAGGTTGCTCTGGAGCGTCAGGCCCATGCGGAAGTCGTTCGTCAGCACCGCCGCCTCGACGTAGCCCGCGATGAAGCCGGGGTGCTCGCCGGGCACCGCGTCGAAGCGCTCGCCGAGCGGGAGCATGTCGTTGAGGCCGTCGTCGAGGGTCACCGCCAGCGCGCCCGAGGGGGTCGTATTGGGGTGGGTGCCGATCAGGGCCTCCTTGATCGCGGCGACGAGGGGCTCATCGCCCAGCATGACCTCTTCGAACTCGATCCCCAGCGCCAGAGCCAGGATCTCGCCGAACGGGATATCGAGGATGGGCAGCGCCAGCTCCGAGGCGCCCTCCAGGTCGGTGCCGACCACGTTGACGTTGGCCGGGGTCATTGTCAGCAGGCCCCACAGGTTGCGCTCGGCGGGGCCCCACTCGGGCGGGCAGTCGAAGAGGGACGCCCCGTTGGCGAAGTGCGGCCCCTCCCAGTTGCGGCCGCAGGCGGCGCGGATGGCGCCGAGGGCGTTCTGCACCATCGGGCCCGGGTCGAGCTCGATGAGGTTGGTGGTGCGCTTGACCTCGTCGGGGAACATCTCGATGACCCCCGTCTTGTCCAGATCGAGCGACACCTCGCCGCCCGGCTCGCCGGGCGCGTTCAGCACCAGCGGAGTGATGGCGCCCCAGCCGTCGTCGACCTCGACCGAGATCAGATCCCGCCCGATGAGCCCGTCGGCGTCCCGGCTGATGACCCGCAATCGGTTGTCCCCGGGGGCGAGGGCCAGGTTCACCACGAAGTCGTCGCCCTCGGGGGCCGCCTCGAACAGCGGCCCGTCGACCGGGCCGGCGGTGACCTGGACCAGCGGCGCGTCGGCCTCGACGGTCAGCCGGAAGCCCTGACGCAGTGCGCCGACGGTGGTGCCGTCGGCCGGGTTGCTGGCGACGAGCCGGGGCGGATCATGCGGGGGGGCCGCCCGGGAGACGACCCGGGCCCGGGCCTCGCCCACGTTGCCCGCGAGATCGGTCGCCTGGACCACGTAGGTCACCTCGGCCGCCGGGGGCACCGGCGCGTTCAGCGACCAGCGGGCGAAGAAGTCGGCGGTGCGGGCCACGCCGATGCCCAGCTCGACGCCGTCGACCTCCATGAGCACCACCACCCGGGCGATGGCGGTGTCGTCCTCGGCGGTGCCCTCGACCAGCAGCCGGCCGACGTTGGTCTGCAACCCGTCGACCGGGGCGGCGATGGTCACCGTGGGCGGGGTGTCGTCATCGGGCATCGGCCGGTCGAGCATGGCCTCGGCCACCCCGGTGTTGCCCATGCCGTCGAACGCGGTCGCCTGCAATCCGACCGGCCCCACCTCGGGCACCTCGACGGTGGCCTCCCACTCGGTGAATCCGCGGCCGATGGGGGCCACGTCATAGGGGCCCGAGGCGCCGACCGCGATCTGGATGGCGGTGACGCCCCGATCGTCCTCGGTGGTGCCGGCCAGCCGCACGAGGCCGGGCTCGATCTCTTCGGTGAGGTCGATGGTGATGGCGGGCGGGGCGTCGTCCGCGGGCCCTTCGGGCACCACGGCGGCGTCGCTCCAGTCGGCGAGCGGCGGATCATCGCCGAGCGGATCGCGGACCGTGCCCGAGTCGACATCGCAGCCGCAGATCAACGCGACTGCGACCAGGGTGAGCGTACGCATGAGGCTCCCGTCTCCCGCGCCTGGCAGGTACACACTCGGCTGCCAGTGGTATCACGTTCGGGGAGGCGTCGTAAGGGCGACGACGGGGGAGTGGGGCATTTTCACCCGGTGTGTAAGGCTACACCCGGCGTCGGCGGATGAGGAGCAGGAGCAGGAGAGCCAGCCCGAAGAGCGGCCGCGGCCCCGACGGCCGTGACGCGGGATCCACCGCGCAGCCGCCCACGTACTCCACCCGCTGCGCGCCGTCCGGGATGAAGCCGGCCACCTCGGGATCATCGACGCAGCGCCCGTCGTCCCCCAGCTCGCAGGCCTTGGTGGTCGTGCAGTAGTAGCCCGTCTCGTCGTCGATGAAGCCGCACGCCCGCCCATGCGCCCCGCAGTCCACCGAGGCGACCCGCCCGCCCTCGTCGCACCACTCGGCGGTGTTGCCCACGCAGCGCCCTTGGAAGCTCAGCACCCCGCACGGCCCGCCGGCCTGCACCAGCGGCTCGGTGGCGGCGACGGCGGCCATCAGCCAGTCGCCGAGCAGGTCGAGCCGGGTGAGGTAGTCCCGCCCCACGCAGCTGTCGTCGCCCCCGTGCTCGACCCCGAGCAGCACCGGGGCGCCGGCGGCGTTGAGCGTGATGACCGGCCCCCCCGAGTCGCCGAAGCACAGCCCCTGCAAGCCCCGCCCGTCGACCACCACGAACTCGGGGTCGATCTCGGCGAGGGTCACGCTGGCGAAGAAGCGCCCGCTCACGCTGGGGTCGCCGGTGTCTCCGTAGCCGGCGACCTCGACCTGCCGCCCGACGATGGAGTCGCCGTCGGCGCCGCCGAGCGGGGTGCGGTTCACCGGCATCGGCTCGACCTCGGGCACCTCGGCCACCGCGTCGCCGGCGAGGAAGAGCAGGGCGGCGTCGATCTCGGGGTCGGGGTACTCCGACACCTGGGCCAGCGGGAAGAGCGCCACCGGATCGGCCGGGTCGAGGCCGATGCCGAAGGCGACGGCGTCGGGGCCCATGCCCCGGGTGCAGTGGGAGGCGGTGACGACCACCCGCGAGGCGACCAGCGTGCCGGTGCAGAAGGGGTTGCTCGGGTTGCCCGGGGTGTAGACGAAGCCGATGGCGAGCTGCTGCCCCTCGGTCAGCGGCACGATCTGGGGGGTGCGGGTGCCGTTTCGGATGGCCTGACCCGCCTCGCCGATGGGATCGGCGACGGCGGGCGCGGCGATCAGGGCGAGCGCGAGCGAGGCGATTGCGAGGGGCCGGTGGTGCATGGCGAGCTCATGATACGCAATGCCCGTGCCCGGTGGCGAGCGGCCTCGGGATGACGCCGGCCGGTCGCCGGAGGGGCTCGGTGGGGCGGCGGGGCCTCGGCCCGTTGGGGCCGGCAGACCCCAGCCCGTGGCCCGGCGGTCCCGGCCCGCAGCCCGCCCGATCAGCCGCCGGGGGCCGCGTCGGCGCAGGCGATGTGCCGCATCAGGTGGTTGCCCAGGCTGTTGACCCCCAGCCCGGTGAAGCCCGGCCGCAGCAGGAACGCCTTCGCCCCGTAGACCACCGGCACGATCGGCGCCGCGCTGAGCACCTTCGCCTCGGCCTGCGCCAGCAGCCGCCGCCGGGCCTCGGCGTCGACCGTGCGCTGGGCCCGCGCGATCAGCGCGTCGTAGGCGGGATCCGTCCACCCGGTCTTGTTGTGCAGCGACGCCGAGGTCCACATCTCGAGGAAGGTCGTGGGATCGGCGTAGTCGCCCGCCCAGCGGCTCAGGCTGGCGGCGTAGCCCAGGCGATCCTGGGTCTGCAAGTACACCCGGAACTCCTCGGTCCAGGTCTCGACCTTCGCCCCGAGGTGCTTCTCGAGCTGCGCCGCGAGGAGCTGGGCGAGCAGCCGGCGGAACTCGTCGTTGGGGAAGTGCAGCCGGAAGGTCAGCGGCTTCTCGGGGCCGTAGCCGGCCTCGGTCAGCAGGGCCCGGGCCCGGTCGGGGTCACCGTCGGTGGGCTTCGGCGGGGTCCAGCCGGGCATCGGGGGCACGAAGCCGCCCGCCGCCGCCCGGCCGCCGCGGGCCATCTTGGCCAGCACCGAGCGGTCGAGGGCCAGCGCCACCGCCTCGCGCACCCGGGGGTCGTCGAACGGGGGGGCGGTCGTATTGAGCCGCAGGTAGTGGGTCGCCATCCACGGATCGGCCCGGAACAGCGGCGTGCGCCGCAGCACCGGCAGGCGGACCGGCGGCAGATCGACCAGCCCGGTCCAGTCCAGATCGCCCGTCTCGACCAGCGTCACCACCGTCGAGCCGTCGTTGACGAACCGGATCTCGACCCGCTCGGCGCCGACCTCGGCGACGCCCCAATAGGTCGGATCGCGCGCGAGCAGCAGCCGGGCGCCGTACTCGTGGCCCGCCAGCCGGAAGGCGCCGTTGGTGACGATGTGCTCCGGCCGGGTCCAGCGGTCGCCGTGGGCCTCGACTGCGCGCCGGGGGACCGGCAGGTAGGTGAAGAACGCCGTCAGCTCGGGGAAGTACGGCGCCGGGTGGCGCAGCCGCACGATCAGCGTGCGGTCGTCGGGGGCCTCGATGCCGATGGCCTTCGGGTCGCCCTGTCCGGCGTGGGCCTCGGCGGCGCCGGCGATCACGTACATGATGTCGGCATACGGGGCGCCGGTCTTCGGGTCGAGCACCCGCCGCCAGGCGTAGTCGAAGTCGCGGGCGGTCACCGGCTGCCCGTCGGACCACTTCGCGTCGGCCCGCAGGTGGAAGGTGTAGGTCAGGCCGTCCGCCGAGACCTCGAACCGCTCGGCCACCCCCGGGATGGGCGGGCCGTCGGCCTCGGGGTAGTTCATCAGCCCCTCGAAGAGGTTGGGCGCGACGAGGTTCTCCAGGCTGGAGCGGGCGAACGCCGGGTCGAGGCTGCCCGGCGGCTCGGGCAGGGCGTAGCGGAAGACGCAGCGGGCCTCGGCCGCCGCCGACGACGCGCTGGGGTCGGGGGCGTCCTTCTTCTTGCCGGAGCAGCCCAGGGTCGAGGCGAGCGTCAGGGCGACGGCGGCCAGAGCGACGATCGGCGCGCGGCGGCCGGGGCGGGCGAGCGGAGGATGGCGCATGGCGCGCAGCATAGACGACCGGGGGTCGCGGGGCGATGGCCGGAGCTATTCACGGGTAAGGGGGCGGCGCGGCCGCTCGGGGCTGTGCGGCGCTGAAGCCCGTGAATAGAGCTGCGACGCCGGCCGGATCAGATCGCGACGCCCATCAGGGCGAACGCCAGCCAGGCGCCGCCGGCCGCGGCGAGGGGGATGGTGAGGTTGTCGTCCACCCGCCGGCTGAACAGCTCCACGACCGCGGCGACCGCGGCGGCGCTGGCTGCGGCCACGAGGGCCGGGCCGAGGGCGACGGGGTGCAGCCCGATGGCGATGGCCAGCGAGATCGAGAAGGCCACGACGAAGAAGGCCGAGGTGCCCTCCAGCGAGCGCCCGTTGACCAGCTTGGTGCGGCCGAAGCGCCGCCCGACCAGCGCCGCGGCGGGATCGGCGAGCCCGAGCACCGCGCAGGCGATGGCGCACAGGATGGGCTTGCCGGTCAGCGCCAGCAGCAGCAGCGCGGTGGTGAACCACGTCGCGCTGTTGACCCGGTGCCACTCGTGGGGGTGGGCGACCTTGCCGTACAGCCGCATCAGCAGGGTGTTGAACCGTGGCGAGAGGCGGCGGGCGGCCTCCATCGTCCAGGCGTAGGCGCAGAAGGCCAGCGCGATCCACAGCATCGTCGGCGGCGCGAGCACGAACTCGACCAGCGCCACCGCCGTCAGCCCGCCCGCCGCGTGGAACACGTTGCGCAGGTAGTTGGTGGGGCGCAGGGCGGGGACGTGCACCTCGTAGCGTCGCAGCCCCTCGGCGAGGTGCTGATACGCCATCTGGAGCTGGCGGTGGGCCGCCCGCCAGTTGCGGCCGCGCTCGGCGAGGCGGCCGGTCTGCTCGTCCAGGCTGCGCTTCACCTCGGCGAGGCGATCGTGCAGGCCCCGCAGGGCGCGGTCGGCGGGATCGTCGGCCAGCAGCTCGGCGAGGCGGGCCGAGAGGGCGCCGAGCCGATCGCGCAGGCCGGTGGACAGGTCGTCGCGGAAGGCGGCCGGGTCGAACTCCCGCAGCAGGGTGTGCAGCTCGAGGGCGATGTCGCGGCCGCCGAGGGCCAGGGCGTGGGTCACGCGGTCTCCTCCGGGCGTGTCGCCCGACAGAGAACCCGCGGGCGCGCGGGCTTTGTTTACCCGAAATTCGAGGCGATTGACAGGGCCCGGCCGCCGATATCCCGGTCGTATCGGCGCACGGTGGGGTTTCGCAGAGGGACGGTATGCGGTAATCCGTATATGGGGGTATCGCGCGGCGCGGCGCCCCCGGGCCATCAGGCTCGCATCGAACGACATTCGAGGAGGACAATCGATGCACGACTACATCCGGGGAGCCCTGCACCTGCTGCTCGTTCCGGCCCTGCTCTTCGGGCTCGGCGCGTGCGACGTCGAGGACGGCGACGACTGCGACGAGATGGGCGTCTGCGCCGACGGCGGCGCCGAGGGCGAAGGGGAAGGCGAGGGCGAGGGTGAAGGCGAAGGGGAAGGGGAGGGCGAAGGCGAGGGTGAAGGCGAGTTCAACTGCGTCGACGCCTGCGCCGAGGTCACCGGCTCGGGCTGCTACAACGAGACCAACTGCCCCGGCGGCTTCAACGACATCGCGGCGCTCGACAACGCCTGCGAGGCGGCGTGCAGCCAGGGGCTGATCGACGCCCAGGAGCTCGACGAGGAGCCCGACTGCCCGCCCGCTGTGGAGCTGGTGCTCGACAACTCGCAGGCCGCCCGCGACATCTGCGAGGAGGACGTGGATCTCTCGGGCGGGGCGTGCGACCCGTCCGACCTGGGCGCGGGCGTGTGCCTCAACATCAACGACGGGCGCTACGACTGCGAAGGCGAGGGTGGGCAGTTCGCCTCGGGGCTGTGCCCCGGCGGGGACGACATCGTCTGCTGCATCGACTACGGCTGCGCCACGGACGACGGCTTCACCGGCGTGTGCATCGACGAGAAGCTCTGCGACACCGAGACGGTCTCCAACCTGTGCCCGGGCAACGCCAACATCAAGTGCTGCCTGGACCCCAAGTGAGGCGCTGAGTCGGCCGACCGCGGTCGGCCCGCTCGGGCGAGAGCCGGCGTCTTCGGGCGCCGGCTCTCGTTTTTCGAAGCATCTCGCCCCAGATGGATCGCCGCTCGGGTCCGGCCGTAGGCCGGGCCATGCGATATTCAACCGCCCCCGCCGATTCCGCCCGAACCACCGCCCCGAGCCGCCTCCGGCGCGCAGTGGGCGCCGCGCTCGCCGCCCTGCTCGCCCTCGCCCCGCTCCTCGCGTTGCCGCTCGTCAGCGCCTGGCCCGGGTCGGCCTCGGCGGGCGCCTTCGAAAAGCGTCAGCTCCGCTACCCCCGCTACCGGGCCGCCGCCTCGGAGGACGCCGCCGAGGTCGAGCGCCGCTTCCGCGACGCCGGCGCCGCCTGGCCCCCACGCCTCTTCCTGCGGGCCTTCAAGCTCGAAGGTCTGCTCGAGATGTGGGCCGCCCCGGCCACCGGTGACCGCTGGATCAAGGTCCGCAGCTTCCCCATCTGCGCCGCCAGCGGGGGCCTGGGCCCCAAGCGCCAGCAGGGCGATCGGCAGGTGCCCGAGGGCTTCTACCGTGTCGAGCGGTTCAACCCCGCCAGCCGCTTCCACCTCTCGCTGGGCATCGACTACCCCAACGCTCTCGACCGGACCCGGACCCCGCCCGGCCGCTCGCCGGGGGGTGACATCTTCATCCACGGCGACTGCGTGACGATCGGCTGCCTGCCCCTGCGCGACGAGCCGATGGAGGCGCTGTACGTGGCGACGGTGGCCGCCTGGGACGCCGGGCATCGGGGCACGCCGGTCCACATCTTCCCCTGCCGGTTCGGCACCGCGCGCTGCGAGGCGGCGCTGACCGCGGCCGGGGCCGAGCGGCCGACCGACGCGGCGACCTGGCCCGGGCTGCGGCCGGGGTTCGCGCTGTTCGAAGAGCACCGGGTCCCGCCCCGGATCCGGGTCGATCGCGCCGGCTACCGGATCCGCCCGCCCGTGCGCAGGGGCGGCCCCGGCCGCTGACGCCCGCTCGTGAGCCCCGACCGATCCCCGGTCGACCCCGGAGTGGCACCCGCCCGTCACCTCGGGGCATCATGCGCCCATGATCAAGCGCACCGCCCGCCGCGTCGCCGACGTCGCCCGCCGAGACGGCGTGGGGCTCGTCATCGACACCGCCCTCCGCTCGCTCTCCTCGGCCGGCAAGCTGCACCCCGCCGCTCGCCGGCTGCGTCGAGGGGTCGAGGTGATCCGCGACATCCCCTACACCGACTCCGGGCTGCGGGCCCACACCCTCGACGTCCATCGCGTGCCCGCCGACGGCGCCGACGGTGAGCCCCGCCCGACGCTGATCTACGTGCACGGGGGCGGCTTCCGCATCCTCTCCAAGGACACCCACTGGATGATGGCGGCGACCTTCGCCCGCCAGGGCTACGTCGTCTTCTCGATCAACTACCGGCTCGCGCCGGGTCACCCGTTCCCCGCGGCGGTGCACGACACCTTCGACGCCGTGCGGTGGGTCGCCGACCACGCCCACGCGTACGGGGCCGATCCCGGCGATGTGACGCTGGCTGGGGAGTCGGCCGGGGCCAACCTCATCTGCGGGGTCATCGCCGCGACCTGCTACCCGCTCGACGACCCCCACGCGCAGGCCCTGCACGGCCGCGCGCTGCCGATCACGGCCGCGCTGCCCGCCTGCGGGCTGTTGCAGGTCAGCGACCCCGACCGCTTCCGGCGGCGCAAGCCCGACCTGCCACCGTGGCTGCACGCGCGCATCGACGTCGTCTGCCGCGAGTACCACGACGCGGGCCATCACCCGCTCGCCGACCCGCTGGTGGTCTTCGAAGAGGCCGAGCCGGTGCGCCCGCTGCCCCCGATGCTGGCCATCTGCGGCACCCGGGATCCCATCCTCGACGACACCCGCCGCCTCGGCGCCGCCGTGCAGCAGGCCGGTGGGCGGTGCGAGATCTCGATCCACCCCGGCGCGGTGCACGCCTTCCACGCGGTGTTCTGGCAGCCGCCGGCCCGCGACGCGTGGCGGGCCCAGCTCGACTTCCTGGCCGGGATCCGCGCCGCGGGCTGAGCGCCATGAGCGCAATGTCGTGCAGCGCCCCGAATGATCCCCGCGACCCTCGCCAACCGGCGCGTGACACGCCAGGATGGACCCATGGGTCGCCGCACCACCACGACCGGGCTGCTCGCCGTGCTGGCCATCGGGCTGCTCGGGGCGGTGCCCATCGACATGTGCGTCGAGCCCTCGTTCGAGGCCGCGGTGGCGGTGGTGCGCCTCGGCGAACACAGCGATATGGTGCGCCTGCGGCCGAGGCGGCCCGAGGCGTGCGAGGCGGGGGATGGCTACCGGGCGCGGTTCGTGCGCCGCGGGGGCGGGGTGGCGCTGATGCTGGCCACGCCCGCCGGCGACCGGCTCGAGCGGGCCGTGCCGTGGCTCGAGCGGGCCGACGACGGCATCGTGGCCCTCGCCCGCCGAGGTCGGCTGGGCGCGGTGGCGGTGCTGCTCGACGGGCTGATCCTCGAAGACCGCGCGCTGCGGGCGGCGGCCGCCTCACCCCCGATCGCGGCCGAGCCGCCGCTGGCCCCGGCGCCGACCGCCGTCGAGGCGCCGCTGACCGTCGGGGCGTCGCCGGATGCCGCGCCCGAGCCCACCCCGAAGCCCGCCGCTCCGCAGCCGAGCGCCCCGAAGCCGGTCGCCCCGAAGCCCGTCGCCCCGCAGCCTCGCATGCGCTCGGCCAAGCCCGAGCCGCAGGACCCGCGGACGGCGCGCAGAGCGCCTGCCCGCGCCGCCGCGCTCGCCGCTCGCGACGTGCGGACCGCGGCGCTGATCACCCGCCCGCCTCCGCCGCCGGAGCCCCCGCCGTTCCCCGAAGACCCCGCGCCCCCGCCGACGATCGCCGTCGTCGCGCCCCCGCCGCCCGCCGAGCAAGGCCTCGAGGGGCGCGTCGGCGCCCGCCTCGGCGCGGCTCTGCGCGCGCCATCGGTGCTGGGCCTCGAGGTCGCGCTGCAGCTTCACCTCGCCTCGGCGATGGCCGAAGTGGGCGGCATGGCGCCGACCGAGTGGGCGCTCGACAGCCGCCCGCTCGAGATCGCCGCCGCCTGGGCCGGCGCCGGCTGGGTCCCCCGCCTCTGGGGCGCGTCCGGGCTGCATGTCGACGGGCGGTTGATGGGGGTCATCGAGCGATGGACCGTCCTCCGCGTCGGCGTCCCCGGCGCGGTGACCCGGGCGCTGTGGGACGCCGGCCTCGAGCTGGGGCTGGGCGTCGGTGGGGCGATGGGCGACGGCTGGCGGGTCGGCGGGATCGTCGGGGGCCGGTGGATGGCCACCGCCAACGACGTGCTCATCCCCGATGGCCCCCGGGCCGCGCTCAACGCGTGGCAGATCCGCCTCGGGTTCTCCATCGACTGGCGCCCCTGAGCGTGCTTCGATGGGCCGACGTGTCCCGAATACGACCGGCCGGTGATCACCGGCCCCCGACCCCGACATCTGGTGGGCATGAGCCTCGACCCCGAATTGTTCGCAGCGTGTCGCACCGGCGACGAGCGGGCGTGGCGCCGGGTGGTGCAGACCCGGGTGCACGCCGTGTTCCGCTGGTCGGTGATGCTCGGCCTGCGCGCCCCCGAAGCCGAGGACGCTGCGCAGGAAGTGTTGTGGCGCGCCTGGAAGCAGTTTCACAAGTGCCGGGCGCCGCGGGCGTTCGACTCGTGGCTGTATCAGATCACCCGCCGGGTCGTCGCCAACATGCGGCGGCTGGTCTGGCTCAAGCGGGTGCTGCCCACCGAGAGCCCGCCCGAGCCGGCGTTCGTCGAGGGCCCGACCCCCGACATAGAGCTGTCGGTGCGGGCCTGCCTCGACGGGCTGTCCCGCAAGCAGGCCGAGGTGCTGATGCTGTCCGACGTCGAAGGCTACACCCGGGACGAGGTCGCCGAGATGCTCGGCATCCCGCCGGGCACCGTCGCCAGCCGACTGCGGCTGGCCCGCAAGGCGTTCCGCGCCGCCTGGGACGAGAAACGTCCCGACCCGCCGGGGATCGAGCGAAGCCGGGCGCGCACCCGCCGCGCCGGGCCGCGGCCGACCCGGGGGGGCACCCCCCGCCTCTCGTGGGAGCGACCATGACCGAGCAGCAGACCGAACCGCTCGGCGCGGACGAGGCCCTCGCCGCGCTGCGCGACGCCCGCCCCGCCGAAGCGGTGAGCCGGCGGATCGTCGCCCGGGCTCTCGAGCCTCGCCGCCGCCTCGCCCTGCCGATCGGCCTGATGGGCCTGGCCGCAGCGGCCGCCGCCGTCGCCTTCGTGGTGCTGCCCGGCGAGCCGCCGGTCGACGCCCCCGACCGGCTGGAGGTCGGGCGCCACACGGTGCTGCGAGCCCCCGGCGCCGACGTCGAGGTGGTGCGGCGCCGGGCCGACGAGACCCTGGTGCGGCTGTCGACCGGCGCAGCCGACTTCGACATCGAGCCGCTCGGCCCCGGGCAGTCGTTCCGGGTACGAACCCCCGAGATCGAGGTCGAGGTCGTCGGCACCGCGTTCCGGGTGCGCACCGCCGAGGGCTGCTCCACCGTCGAGGTCAGCGAGGGCAAGGTGCGGGTGGCCGCGGGGCAGGCCTCGACCCTGCTCGGCGCCGGCGAACAGGCGACGCACTGCGCCGCCGCCGTCGAGGCCGCCGTGCCCGGCGAGGGGCTGATCCGTGAAGCCCAGCGGCTGATGCTCGACCCGGCGTCCGCCGCCGAGGCCGCCCGGCTCTTCGCCCGCTACGCCGATCAGCACCCCGATGGGGTCTTCCTCGAAGAGGCGATGTTCCACCAGCCCTTCGCCGAGCGGCTCGCCGGCCGGGACGCCGCCGCCCGGGAGAGCGCGGGCCGGTTCCTGAGCCGGTTCCCCGACGCCCGCCGGGCGAGCCGGATGCGAGACGCCTTCCCCGACGCGCCATGAGCGGCGGGCGGCCCGCCCGGACGCGCCCCGGATCGGGCGGGGGGCCGCCCCTCACGACCGATCGCGCCGCACGGCGAGCCCCCGACCCGCGCCCGCGCCGGCTCGCGCTCGTCATTCTGCTCTGGAGCGCGATGGCGTGCGAGGTCGTCACCCTCGAGCCCGACCCCGACCACGGCCTGGACAGCACGCTGCCCCGGGCCGACGCCGCCCTCGAGCCGATCGACGCCATCCTCCGACCACCCGACGCCCGCCCCGACGCCGACCCGCCCGACCTCGCGTTGCCCATGGGGCCGACCCTCATGCCGATGGAGCTCGACTTCGGCGAGGTCGAGCCCTACCGCGCCGTCGAGCGGGCCGTCTCGCTGCGCGCGGGGCGCGAGACCCTGCGGGTCGAGGCCGCCGTCGTCGACGGGCGGGGCTTCGACCTCGCGCTCGGGGCCCCGCCTACGCCCCTGATCCTCGAGCCGGGCGCGATGGCCCGCTGGCCGGTCGTCTTCACCTCCGAGATCGCCGGCCGGGACAGCGTCGGCGAGCTTCGCCTGACCACCGACGACGGGGTGCGCCGCATCCCGCTGCGGGGTCGGGGCGCGTGGTCCGGGCCTCCGTGCGCCGCCTGGACCGTCGAGGTCGAGCCCGCCCCGCCGGCCCTGCTCGAGCCCGGCGCCACGCTGCTGCTCAAGGCCAAGCCCCCGGCGACCGTGTCGCTGGCCGACGTCGGTCTCCTGTGGACCACGGTCGAGAGCCCGATGGGCTACGCCGACCAGCCGCTGGAGCGCTTCCTGACCCCTGACGCGCCCCAGGCCGGCGGGCCGCCCGACGACCCGTCCTCGTTCGCGGCCGTGCTGTACGCCGAGAAGGCCGGGCGCTACCTCTTCGAAGCCCAGCCCATCCTGCCGCCGACGGCCGACTGCATGCCCGAGCGGGCGCGGGTCGCGGTGCACGCCTGCCCGTGCCCCGAGCGGGCGGCGACCATCCGCGTCGGCTGGAGACGCTCGGCCGACGCGGCGCCCGGCCGGCCCCGGATCGTGCCGCTGCTGATCCCCGGGGCGGCCGCCGACTGGAGCGATGGGCTCTCGCCCGACGCACCCCCGCCCGACTGGGGCCGCGCCGGCCCGGCGGACGACCCCCGCCTGGACCTCGACCACGGCGACGTCAGCGGGCGCGCCACGCTGTGGATCGAGGATGGGCCGCTCGAGCCCGTGCTGCGGCTGGGCCTCGCGGTGCTGGCCGCGCCCGACGGCCCGCCGACGACGGTGGATCTCGCCGTCGAGGTCCACGTCGGCGGCGAGATCGTGGCGATCAGCGCCGACGCGTTGGAGGCGCATCGCTCGTTCTGGGATGTGGCGGCGATCGTCAGCGATCCCGCCGGGCAGGTTCGGGTGGTGCCCTACGACCGGGTGCTGCTCGCCGACGACGGGGCCTGGCCCGACCCCGGCGAGCCGCTGGGCCTCGACGACCGCTGCGACCCCCGCTTCGGCCCGCGGTGCGCCGGCCGCTTGCGCTGCCGCCCGGCGCCCGGGGGCGATCGCTGCCGCTTGTGACAGCGGGGCAGAGGCGGGGGACTCAGCCCGTCGACAGCCGCCGCTGCACCTCGAACGCCACCACCGCCGCCGCCGTGGCCACGTTGAGCGACTCCACCTCGCCCCGCATCGGGATGCGGACCCGCCCGGTCAGCGCCGCCTGCGACGCCGCCGACAGCCCATGGGTCTCGCCGCCGAGCACCCACGCCGTGCGATCACTCAACCCGATGCCATGAATGTCATCGGTGCCATCCGCCGCCAGCCCCAGGATGGCATAGCCCGCCGCCGCCAGATCCTTCACCGCGTCGGCCACCGCCCGCACCCGCAAGATGGGCGCCCGCAGCGCGACCCCGGCCGACGCCTTGATGACCAGCGGGCTCACCTCGGGGCAGCCCACCCGGGGCAGCACGATGCCGTCGAACCCGGCCGCCGTCGCCGCCCGGATGATCAGCCCCACGTTGCCCGGGGTCGTGATCCCGTCCAACACGAAGATCTGCGCCCGGGCGGGCCCCTCGGCCAGCCACCCGTCCAGCGCTTGCATGCGGGGCGCGATGAGATCGAGGGCGACCCCCTGATCCTGGCGCCCGTTGCGCGACAGCCGGGTGACCTCCCGAGCCGGGCGCCGCTGCGGCTCGACACCCCGCTCGCGGGCCGCCCGCACGATGCGATCGATCTGGGCCCCGTTGGCCCCGCGGGCGACGAGCAGCTTGTCCACCGTCACCCGCCGATCGCCCAGCGCCTCGAGCACCGGCTTGCGGCCATAGACGGTGATGAAGCGATCCCGGGGGTGGGTCATCCGGTCTCCGAGACGTCCAGCGCCGCCAGCCGGCGCCGCAGATCGTGCACCAGCGGCGGGCTGGGATCGCCCTCCATGTCGGCCAGTCGATCCAGCGCCTCGGCCGCCGCTCGCCGATCGCCCGCCGCGTCGCCGGGCCCCTTCCACCGCCGGACCCGGGCGCTGCCCAGGTGCACCCGGCACAGCTCCGACAGCGTGTCGGGCAGATCGCCCCACTGCCGCACCTCGTCCAGCGTCGCGCGGGCCTCGTCGTAGGCTGCCAGCGCCGCGATGGCGTTGCCCCGGGCCGCGCTGACGTCGCCCACCAGCCGCAGCGCCACCGCCAGCTCGGCCAGGAGCCGTCGATGGCGGCCGAACCCCGCCACCGCCTGCCGCCGGATGGCCAGGCTCTCGCCCAGGCAGGCCTCCGATCCGTCCAGATCGCCGGCCACCAGCCGGGCCTCGCCCAGCCGCTGGAGGCTGCGCCCCAGCCCGCCCAGCGTCTCGGGGGTGTCGCCGACCACCGCGTGCAGCGCCCGGCGCATCTCGAGCACCTCGACCAGCGCGTCGGTGGCCTCGCCGACGTCGCCCGCCCGCAGCGACGCCCGCCCCACGTGCTCCAGGGTCGTCGCCAGATCGCGCCGGGTCTCCGCCGTCACCCCCACCGCCGCGGTCAGCCGTCGGCCGATGGCCAGCGCCTCGTCGAAGGCGCCCCGGGCGTCGTCCACCCGACCCAGGCGCAGCGCCACCTCGCCCACGTTCTCCAGGCTGACCGACAGATCGCGCAGCGCCTCGTGGGTCTCGCCGAAGCGCTCCAGGCGCTTGCGGGCGAGCTGCATCGACTCTCCGTAGGCCCGCTGGGCCCCGCCGAGGCGCCCCATGCGCAGATCGAACTCACCGATGCGATCCAGGCTCAGCGAGACATCGCGCAGCGTCTCCGGGGTCACCCCCAGCGCCTCGACCAGCCCCCGGCGCAGCGTCAGAGCCTCCTCGTAGGCTCCCCGGGCGCTGTCCCGCTGACCGGCCCGCAGCCGGGCGTCGCCCACGTTGTCCAGGCACACCGCCAGATCGTGCACCGCGTCGGGCGTCTGGGCGAACGCCTCGACCAGCGCCCGGGACAACTGCAAGCACTCCTCCTGGGCCAACAGCGCCTCGCGGATCCGCCCCATGCGCAGGCAGACCTCGCCCACGCTCGCCAGATCGGCGGTGAGCTGAAGCCGCACGTCCAGCGCGTCGCCGAAGCGGACCAGGCTGCGCCGGGCCAGGGTCAGCGACTGCTCGTAGGCCGCCAGGGCCGCCGTCAGCGAGCCCGCCCGGCGGTGCACGTCGCCCACCTTGCTCAAGCTGATGCACAGATCGAACAGCGTCTCGGCCGTCACCCCCAGCGTATTGAAGCGCCGCCAGCGCAGGCGGTGGCTCTCTTCGAACGAGCCCAGCGCCTCGCGCAGCCGCCCCCGCTGGAAGTGCAGCGAGCCCACTCGATCCAAGCTGATGGACAGATCCTGGAGCAGATCGGGCGTGTGCCCCTCCACGTCGACCAGGGCCCGGGTCAGGTCGAGCGCCTCGGCGTAGACCCGCTCGGCGTCGTCCATGCGATCGAGGCGGATGCAGATGCCGCCCACGTTCTCCAGGCTCACCGCCAGATCGCGCCGGGCGCCGGGCCCGTCGGCGAGCTGCACCATGCGCCGGGCGATGGCCAGCGACGCTTCGTAGACCGCCAGGGCGTCCTCGAGCTGGCCGGCGTACTGCTCCAGATCACCCACCGCGTCGAGGCATAGCGACATGTCCCGGGCCAGCCCCGCGCTCGGCGTCTCGCCCGCCCGGCGGCGGATCTCGTCGAGGAACGGCCGATACAGGCTGCGGGCCGCCTCCAGATCGCCCGCCGGCAGCGTCGCCGGGCTCACGTCGGCCAGGGCGCAGCTCTCGAGGACGAGCCGCTCGCCCGGCGGCCGCACCGTCGGCGCGGCGTCCATCGCCCGCAGCCGGGGCGTCGGCTGGGTCAGCAGCATCACCCCGCCCAGGTGGACCCCCGCCCGCTGGCGCAGATCCTCGACCACCGGGGCCAGCGCCGACCACGTGCCCGGGCCGCCCTCGGGGCAGGCGAACCACATCGCGCCCACCGGCTCGGCCAGCTCGCTGATCAGCCAGGTGGTGGTGTCGGCCAGCCCCCGCCGGGGATCATCCAGCTCGCCGACCTGCATCGAGGTCCACTGATCGGCCACCTCGCCGACCAGGCGGTTGAGGCGCCACAGGACGCCCCGCTGTCGGGCGAAGCAGACCCCCAACCACGGGCTCTCGGCCGCAGCCAGGGCCTTGTCGAGCGCGGCGCGCTCGGCGTGGGGGTCGAAGACGTGGAGGGTGAAGGCGGCTTCTGGGGTCACGATCAACTCGATGTCAGCAAACGCTCGGCCAGCACCATGGCGTCGACCGGCCAGAGCGCGCGCGGCCGAGGACGACGCACGCCCGGCAGCCCCTTGATGGGCCGACAGGTCAGGACCCGGTCACGCCAGATCCAGGGGATGGCCTCCCGCCCGTGCACTGCGCCGAGCAGCGCGCCGGCCACGGCGCCCGAGAGCGACGCGTCGCCCCCTCGGGACACCGTGTCCATCAGGCCGTTGGCCAGATCTTCGGCGAAGAGGAGCTGCGAGAAGCCATTTCGCAGCGCGGGCAACACCCGCGCGTCAGGTTGGATGTGATCCGGGCCCGGACCGTCACCGGCGGACTCCACCGCCGCGATCACCGCCGGATCGAGGCCGAGCGCCTTGGCCCCGGCCACGGCGTGGCTGAAGACGCCTTCGGCCGACGGCCCCTCGCGCAGCGCGAAGGCGATCGCCAGCCCCACCGCCGCGCTGGCGTCGGCCTCCACCGGCGAGGCCCCCGTCGAGCGGGCGTCGCCCCGCAGCGCCTCGAGCAGCCGCCGCTCGGGCCAGCCGTGCCCCGCGATGGCCAGCGGCGCCGTGCGCACCACCGCGCCGCCGCCCGCCGGGCCCGCCGTCCGGGCGCCGTCGCTCTCGTCGGCCAGCCGGGCCCGCGCCGCCTCGGGCACGGCCGGGGGCAGCGTCTCGAACCACCACCGATAGGCCCGCTCGGCCGCCGCCGGATCGTAGCCCCCGGCCTCGACCAGGCTGTGGGCCAGCGCCCGGGCCATCTCCGAATCCGAGACCTGCCCCGCGATGAGATCGTGGGCCCCGCCGTCGACCAGCGCGTTGACCCCCTGGGGCCAGGCCGCCTCGATCGCCGCCGGGGGCTGCCCCTCGACCTGGGTCCCCAGCGCGTCGCCGACGAGCTGCCCCAGCCAGCACCCCTGGGCCCGAGACAGCCGCCCGGCGTCGGTGGTCAGCGCCCCCGGCTCGGGCCGCACCAGATCGTAGGCCCCGGGGTCGATGCGCGGCGCGCGCAGCACCGCCTGCCAGTCGAGCTGGGCCAGGGCCTTGCACACCGCCGGGCCCCCGCCGAAGCAGAACCCCACCCGGTGGGGGCGATCGGGATCGTAGGTCACCGGCCGCCCGCGCTCGTCGAGCAGCACCCCGCCCACGCCCCGCAGCAGCGCGTGCCCCGCGGCGAAGTCGAAGTCTCGGGGGTGGAAGAGCGAGGTCGCCGCCGCGCCGTCCCCCACCGCGGCCAGGGCCAGGCGGTAGGCGATGCCGGGCACCGGTTGATAGCGGGCCGGCCACACGCTGCGCCCGTTGGCCACCGCCCGGACGTCGGCCGAGTTCGACACGAAGACGGTGTCGTCGGCGCTCAGGGCCTCGGGCCAGCCGGGGTCGATCACCGGCGCGCCGTTGCGCCGCAGCGGGCCGCAGCCCTCGGCCCAGGCGAAGAGATCACCCCCGTCGTCCGGCGCGGCGTAGGCGTAGATGACCCCCAGGATCGGCCGCCCGTGCTGGATGAGGGCGATGGAGACCGAGGCCCCCCGATGCCCCCGCTGGAAGGCGCTGGTGCCGTCGTTGGGATCGACCAGCCACACCGGGCCGTCGGGCGCCTTGGCCCCTCGGTTGGCCTCGGGGCGCTCCTCGGCCCGGAAACCATGATCGGGGAAGGCCGCTGTCAGCCGGGCGCGGATGAGATCCTCGGCCTCCCGATCGGCGTCCGACTTGCCGTCGACCTCACCCGCCGGCGGCGGCTGGTGGAAGGCGCGACGCAAGAGAGCCCCCGCGTCGCGCGCGACCGCGATGGCCTCCGAGAGCGCCCGCCGGTTCGCCTCGCTCACGACACCTCCAACTGGACCGGCGCCCACCATACCGGCAAACGCCGCCCGCTGCACCACCCCGCGCCCGGCCGCCCGCTTCCATCCCGTACCGCGCCGATCCACACTGGCGCCCTCCGCAGCGAGGTCCCCATGCAACCGCTCCCCGTCGTCGTCATCGCCGGCCTCGTCCTCGCGTTCGCGTTGATCGAGCGGCGCACCGCCCGGGGCCCGATCACCGGTCCGCTCGTCTTCACCGGCGCCGGTCTGCTGCTCGCCGGCCGGGCCGCCGACGCCCTGCCGCCGGTGCCCGAGGAGGCCCTGCACGTCCTCGCCGAAGGCACCCTGGCGCTCATCCTCTTCGCCGACGCCACCCGCATCGACCTCGGCGCGCTGCGCCGCGAGCTGGGCCTGCCCGCCCGGCTCCTGCTGATCGGCATGCCGCTGACGGTCCTGGCCGGGTGGGGTGTCGGCGCGCTGCTGCTGCCCGGGTGGGACGCCTGGAGTCTGCTCGTGCTCGCCGCCATCCTGACCCCGACCGACGCCGCGCTGGGCCAGGCGGTGGTCAGCGCCGACGGCGTGCCCCAGCGCATCCGGCAGGCGCTCAACGTCGAGAGCGGGCTCAACGACGGCATCGCCGTGCCGCTGGTGACCCTGGCGACCGCCATGGCCGCCGCCGGGGCGGGTCTCTCCGCGGGCCACGCCCACCAGGACTCGTGGCTCGCGTTCGTCGCCGCCCAGCTCGGCCTGGGTCCGCTCGTCGGGATCATCGTCGGCGGCGGCGGCGGCTGGCTGCTCACCCGGGCCCGGGCCGCCGGCTGGAGCAGCGAGCCCTCCCAGCGCCTGGGCGGCCTGGCCCTGCCCGCGCTGGCCTGGGCCGGGGCCGGGCTCGTCGGGGGCAACGGCTTCATCGCCGCGTTCGTCGGCGGGCTCGTGCTCGGGGCCAGCGCCCGCGACATCTGCGAGCCGGTGCACGCCTTCCTCGAGAGCGAGGGCGAGCTGCTGATGCTGCTGGTCTTCCTGGCGATGGGGGTGACCCTGGGCTGGACCGCCCTCGGGCTCCACGGCTGGGCGCCCTGGATCTACGCCCTGGCCAGCCTCACGGTGATCCGCATGCTGCCGGTGGCGCTGTCCCTGATCGGCGCCGGCCTGCGCCCCGGCGCGGTGGGCTTCGTCGCGTGGTTCGGCCCCCGGGGGCTGGCCACCGTCGTCTTCGCGATCCAGCTCCGCGAGGTGGACCTGCCCCACGGCGACGCGATCACGGGCATCGCGCTGCTGACCGTCCTGGGCAGCGTGCTGGCCCACGGCGTCAGCGCCGGCCCCGCCGCCCGGTTCTACGGCGCGCGCACGGGCGACATGGCCGGCGACCACCCCGAGATGCGTGAGGTCACCGCCCACCGCCTGCGCCGCCCGCGCCCCGGCCCCTGAAGCCCTGCGGGCCGAGACCCTGCGGCCCGAAACCCTGCGCTCAGGGCGCCGGCACCGCCGCTGTCGCCGGATCACCCACCCGCAGGCGCCAGTCGGCCAGATAGGGCTGCCCGTCGTCCGCCTCGGCCCCCGTGTTCAGGTGCCCCACCATCCAGTACAGCCGATCGGCCGCCTGCCGCTCGGCCCCCGGCTTCGCCGCCGCCGCGAACCGCTCTTCGAGATAGGCCGGCGGGATCGACTGCGAGTACAGCGTCACCCGCACCGACTTCGCCTGCGCCCGAGCGCCCGCGGGCAGCGTGATCAGATAGACCAGATCATCGGCCCCCGACAGCCCCTTGCCCCCGGTCTGCGCCACGTCGTACGCCGGATCCGACGCGGTGTCGGTGTACTGCGCGATCGCCGGGAACTGTGGATTGACGTACTGCATCGGCGCCGGCTCGGGCCACCAGTGCCGCTCGGGCCCCCGCCCGGGGCGGGTCGCCTTGCCGTACTCCTCGCGCAGCCCGGCGTCCTTCACCTTGGCCGGATCGTAGCCCTTCGGCCGCAGCCGGTTGTCCTTGAGCTCCCAGTAGCGGTGGATGAAGCTCGACGTCAGCGCCAGGGACTGGCTCTGGGTGACCTCCTCGTAGATCTGCACCTGATCATCCCGGGTGATCACCTGATGATGCGCCTGGAAGGGCAGCCCGTCGGCCCCCGCCTGCCCGCTCTCGGTCGGCAGGGGCGTCTCCCCGATCCCCTTCAGCAGCACCCCCATCGCGTTGGTGCGCCCCGAGGCCCACAGCGCGCCGCCGTCGGCGTCGAGCACCACGAACTCCACGAACAGCCGCCGGAACCCGACCCCGCTCGGCAGGCTGTGCCCCCCCTTGTTGCGCACCGTCACCCGGGCCTCGAGCGCGTCGCCCTGCCACGCGACCCCGGCGACCGTCACCTCGGCGGTCTCCTCGCGGGCCACCTCCAGCACCGTCTCCCGCCCGTTGAGCAGCGGCGCCCGCACGTTGCCGTTCATGTAGCTCTGCTGGCGATACCCCAGGATGAGCGGGAACTGCTGCACGAACGCGTTGAGGAAGGCGTTGAGCCCGTAGAGCTGATGCCGGTTGTAGGGCCGCTCGGGGTTGTCCACGTCGGCCGCCGGCATCAGGAAGTCGGCCTTCGGATAGCGGGTGTCCTGCACGTTGGCGATGCCCGTCTTCAGCGGGTGCTGATCGCCATAGCGGCTCTGCATGTGACATTCCTGGCAGCTCTGGGCCGTGCCCGGCTGGGAGAAGTCGCTCAGCAGCCACTCGAGATACGTCGTCTGCTCGTAGGCCGTGCCCGCCAGCGCCCCGGTGTCGTCGAAGACCGGCAGGAACACCGTGTGGCAGGTCCCACACATCTCCGACGTCGCCACCTGGGCCCCGTACTGCGGCGCGATGGCCAGCGTATTCTCCATCGGTCGGGTCAGCACCGCCGCCTTCGAGTCGTCGTTGGGGAACGGCCCGTAGATCACGTCCGGCGGCCCGACCCGGTAGTTCCCGGTGAAGGTCTTCTTCAGGTTCGCCGGATCGAGATCGGTGTCGGCCATGCGATGGCAGATCGTGCAGTTGATGCCATCCCGGGCCAGCCCCCCGTAGCGGGCGTGCTCGCCGTCCTCGTCCCGCCAGGCGAACACCATCTTCTGAGTGAAGAGCCCGCCGTCGTAGTCGGTGGCCCGGCGGTCGGGCTTCGCCGGCAGGAAGTCCTTGCACGGGTCGTCCGCCGGCCCCTGACCGGCGGTGTCGATGTTGTACTGCCGGGCCCCCGGCGCCCCGTGGCAGTGCAGGCAGGTGTTGTCGATGCAGTCCTTGATGTCGGCCAGACCCGGCTGGCCGGAGGCGATGTTGCGCTCCAGCTCGAGCTGCGCATGGAAGATGGGATCGCGCCCGGCGAGCCCCATCGGCGATACGCTCCACTCGGCCCATGGCGACAGGTCGATCTGCGCGTCGCCGTCGTCGACCACCATGTACGGCCGCTCGAGCTGCCCCGACCCGCCCGCCTCGTGGCACCCCTCGCATTGATCCGACGTCAGGAAGGTCGACGCCTCGGGATCGGCCCCGTCCACGCCGATCATCGACACCGCGTGGTCCCAGGTCTGCGCCGGCAGCCGCCCGGCCCACACCTGACTGTAGACCGTGCCCAGATCGGTGAACGCCGCAGTGAAGGCCGGCGGCGGCGCATCGAGCGGGGCGGGGAAGGGGCCTCGATCGCTCTGCGCGGCACCCCCGGCTGCGTCGGCCCCCTTGGCGTGATCGTCGTGATCGACCGCCCGGCTGCGCGTCGGCCGCCAGCGGTACTCGATCTCGGTGCCCATGATGTTGCTCAGGCTGGAGAACGTATTCTCGCCCTGCGCCGAGGCGTGGCAGTACACGCAGTAGTTGCCGAAGCCATAGTTGGGGAACTGCGCGTCGGGCACGGCATACTGCCAGTAGGTGGGATACCACTCATCCCCCGGCGGCGCGGTGACCGGCTGCCCGTCGCTGCCGGGGTAGGGGGTCTTCGAGAACCCGCCCCGGTCCATCAGCGGCGGGTTCTTGCCCTTCGGATCGCGGGCGAAATATGCGTAGTACCAGCCATCGGCCGAGGACCCGGGTGACTTGATCATCACCGTCCAGCTGTCGAAGGCGTCGTCGTAGGCCGCCCCACCCGCGGCCGGCGGCCCGATCCACAAGGTGTCGGTGCCCGGCTTGCGCACCAGCGCGACGGCCTCGGGGCTGATCATCTCCTTGATGATCATCGCGCCCGCCGGCAGCGCCTCGGCCCCGGGCCGCTCGTCCTCGCCCCGGCGGTATTCGCACATCCAGTCGATCACCTCGGGCGAGTAGTAGATCCGCACCGCGGGGTGCGGCCCGTGATCCACGCCGTCGGGCGGGCAGCCCTCGTAGTCCCCGGTCAGCCGCCAGCGGGCGTCGTGCAGCCACTCATACGGCGCCGCGCGATAGGTCAGCCCCCGCAGCCACCCGGCGACCCGCTCGGCGTAGACATCCGACAGCGCCCCCGTCTCGCCCGGCTGCGGCGCCGCCTCGGCCCACTTCGCGCCCCGCGGCGCCTGCGCGCAGAGCGCGTCCACGCTGTCCCACGGCAGATCGGGCGGCGGCATCGCCTTCTCCCCGATGCACGGCCCGTCGGGCGCGCCGTCCTTGGCCCCGGCGTCCGCCGGCTTCGGCTTCGGCCCGGGCGGCTTGCACCCCACCAGCGCGCACAACGCCACCGCGACCGCGATGTGATCGATGATCCTCATGGCACCTCCCTCCTCCTGTCACACAGCTCACCGCAGCGGCGGGGGGAACGCCAGGACTATCGACGAAGGGGGTGGAGGAAAACGGCGCTTCAGACACCCGGGGTCGGTCGATCCCCGGCCGACCCCGACCACCGAGGCCGCGGATCGGCTACTCTCCCCAGGAGTCGGGGGAGGTGAGCCATGGCCGGGGGCGGGCGTCCGCTGGGCGCGCTGGAGTACGTGGTCGCGATCGCCGACCGCGCGGCGCCGATCAACTTCGTGATGGTGGCCGATCTGCGAGGTCCGGTGGCCGAGGCCGGGCTGCGCGCGGCGCTGGATGTCGTGCAGCGGCGGCACCCGCTGCTGGGCATGGCGCTGGCGCCCCACGGTCGCCGGCTGCGCTTCGCGCCGGGCGCGGGGCCGATCCCGCTGGCGGTGGTCGAGGCGCCGAAGGACGCGGTGCCCGGGCTGTGCGCCGACGAGGCGACGCGCCGCCTGCCCGAAGAGGCCGGGCCGCTGCTGCGGGCGACGTGGGTCCGGGGAGTGGGCGAGCGGTCCACGCTGCTGTTGACGTTCCATCACAGCATCGGTGACGGCACGGCCGGAGCGCTCCTGGTGCGCGATCTGATGCAGGCGCTCGCCGGCGAGGCGGGCGAGGCGCCGCTGCCCGCGGCGCTCGAGGATCATCTGCCGCCGGCGACGGTCGGCGCGCGGGGCGTCGTGGCCCACCTCGGGTTCCTGGGGCGGGTCTTCCGTCGGCTGGCCCGCCTGCGGGGGGTGCCCGGCTATCGGGTGGATGGGGCCCCCCGGGCCGATGTGGGCGCGTGTCGTATCGGCGTGGCGCGGCGCGACCTCGATCCCGCCGCGTCGAAGGCGCTGGCCGCGGCGGCTCGGGCAGAGGGGACGACGGTGCACGGGCTGCTCGGCGCGGCGCTGCTCGAGGCGGCCTTCGCGGTGAGCGACCGGCGGCCGGTGGTGGGCTTCGGCAGCCCGGTGAACCTGCGGGGGCGGCTGATGCCGCCGGTGGGCGATGACGTGGGGCTGTTCATCACGATGGTGGCCTCGCTGCATCGGCTCGATCCCATGCCCGGCTTCTGGGATCTGGCGCGTGACATCCGGGGGCAGCTCGGCGAGATGATCGACAGCGGGGATGTCTTCTCGGCGATCCCGTTCCAGGGGCGGGGGCTGGCTCGGCTGGCGCCGTGGCTGGGCCGGGGGGTGGTCGGCGCCCGGCGGTTCGTGCGGGTCATGCGGTCCATCTGGCTGGATGGCATCGGACTGTCGAACCTGGGGCGGCTGTCGATCGACGCGCGCTATGGCGCCGTGGCGGTCGAGGCGGTGGGCTTCTGCGCGGCGCCGACGGTGTTCGGTGATCTGGCGGCCTTCGCCGCGACGCTCGACGGGCGGATGTGCCTGCACTGGGTGGGGGTGACGCCTCACGTCCCGCCGGTGGCGCTGGATGCCATCGTCAATGGCATGATGGCCCGGCTGCACAGAGTCGCCGGGGCGGCCGAGGCGGGGCGGGCGGCCTGACGGATCAGTGGATCTGCGGATCCCCGTCGGCGAGGCTGCGCAGGAACTGCTGGTAGCGGGTGCGGGCGCTCATGCTGTTCTGGATGACGAAGTGCCCCAGGTCGCCGAACTGGGCCAGCCCGGCGCTGGCGGCGCCCCCGGCCACGTTGCCCCCGAAGGGGGTGTCGCCGGCGGGGCCGATGCCGAGCAGGTCGAACAGCGGGATCGAGACCAGCACCGGGGGGATGACCGGCACCCGCCCGGCGGCGGCGAGGGCGAAGATGGCGTCGGGCGGGGTGTAGTCGTCCATCAGGCCGCCGGTCATAAAGACGCTCTTGGGCGCGTAGCCCGCCGGGGGCTCGTCGAACCAGTAGCGGGCGTAGTTCACCGGGTCGCCCTTCTCGATGAAGGTCTGCAACAGCATCAGAGCGGGGTGCCAGCGGTCGATGACGTCGTTGTCCCCGACGGGCAGCACCTGCCCGACGAGCATCGGGATGTCGACCGGGCGCCGCTTCTGCTCGATGCTGATGGCGATGGTCGCCCCCGCGGCGCTGAGCACGCCGCCCTTGACGAGCGGCTCGACGGCGAGGAAGAGCGGGCCGTTGATGCCGCCCTGGCTGTGCCCCATGAACAGGACGTTGTCCGGGTCGAGGCGCACGGTCTCGCCGCCGCTGGTGAGCGCGCCGTCGATCTCGAAGTTCCGGGCGAGCCGCAGCAGCGAGACGAAGTCGAGGGCCGACTGGCGCACGTTGTCCCGCCCGGCGCCGGGCACCACGAAGTTGAAGAACGAGATGCCCACGCAGCCGGCGTAGTCGATGTCGTCCTGGCAGCCGTCCTCCCGCGGGTCGCGGGGGCCGTGGTGGATCTGGTCGATGCTGAGCACGGCGATGCCCACCTGGCTCAGCGTGGTCGCGACCCGGGCCGAGATGTAGCTGAGGTAGTCGCCGCCGGTTCCGTGCCCGTAGAGCACGACCGGCCAGCCGGCGTCGGGCATCTCGAGGTCGGCCGAGCTGGGCACGGCGAGGCTGAAGCGCAGCTCTTCTTCGCCTTGCACGATGGGGTCGCCGCCGTCGTCGAAGGCGAAGGTGCCCGGCCCGGTCCCGGTGGTGCGGTAGGGCGGCGAGCCCTCCTGGAAGCGGGGGGCGCGGTAGGTGCCGGTGAAGTGCTCGTAGAGCTGCTGCTGGATGCCCTGGCTGGTGACGTCGACGATGCTCGGCGCGGGCAGGGTGTGGATGAAGTCCCGGGCCCGGAAGAGCTCGCCGACGCTGTCCTGGGTGGTGAAGACGGCCGCGCTGGCCACCGCGACCCCCGACTCGGCGATCCAGGCCCGCAGCGGGGCGTGCGCGTCCCACGCGGATCCGGCGGCGCCGTCGGGGCGGGTCTCGGACAGGGTGGCGGTGAAGCCGGGGGCCGGCTCGGCGGCGCTGTCGGTGATGACGAGGGCGTAGGTCGTCTGCGGGCGCAGCGCCGAGCCCTCGACCAGCCGGACAGCGAGGGTGTTGGCCGGCAGATACAGGGTGGCGTCGTAGCCGATGCGCCACTCGATCGGCCACCGGCGCCCGGCTTCGGCCGAGTCGGGGTCGATGTCGACGAGCATCAGGTTCGACCCGTCGGTCATCGAGGCCGCGGCGTCGGCCGGCAGCGTGGTGGGGTCGATCAGGCCGTCGAACGCCATGTAGAGGGTCGCCGCGGTTCCGAAGCCGCCGGTGTCGGCCTCGATGGCCTGCACGATGCGCTGCAGCACCGAGTCGTTCTGGTTGCGCTGGTTGGGGAAGCCGCGCAGGTCGAGCTGGCCGTCGGCGGCGCGGTAGACGTCGCTGGGGAAGGGCACGTCGCCCAGGGGGGTCGTCGGGGGGTCGTCGGCCAGGGCGAAGCGGGCGGTGGGCAGCGCTTCGGGGATGGGCAGGCCGCTGTCGGTGAAGCCCGAGGGCGGGGCGGCATCCGGCTCGACGCCCCCAGCGTCGGCCGTTGGCTCGTCGCCGCCGCCGCCGCCGTCGTCGCAGCCGATGAGGGCGAGCGATGCGGCGAGGGCGGCGAGCAGCCACCACGGGGTGCGGGTCATGGTTCCTCCGAGGGTGGGCCGCTGCGGGGCAGCGTCTTCGAGTAGTCGTCATACACCACCGGCGGGGTGCGCATCATCCGGGTCGGCGGTGGGCGTTGCGCCGAGGCGGCCGGCCGCTCAGAATCCACCCATGTCGATGCGAAGCGCGTGGTCGTGGGCGGTGCTGGTGGGGATCTGCGCGCTGGGGTGCGTCGGCGGCGGGTCGAGCGGCGATCCGGAGGGCGACATCGGGCTGGATGGCGCCCTGGGTGACCGGGGGCCGGACGGCGGGTCGGTGGACGTCGGAGACGGAGGGCCGGCCGACGCCGGGATCCCCGACCGGGCGCTCGACATGGCGCCGATGCCCGATCGCGCCCCCCCCGACATGGAGGTCGATCCGCTGCTGCAGCCGTGCCGCGTCCGAGAGTCCCCCCGGCCGCCGGGCGCGCTGCGGGTCGCCGGCTGCCGCATGGTCCGCGAGGGTGAGGGGGCGGTGCTGCCGCGGGCGGTGGCGGTCTCGGGCGACAGCCTGACCCGGCCGGCGGCGACCCCGCTTCACGAGCCGCCGATGTACGCCGATCTGGCCGCGGCCGGGGTCGAGGTGGTCTGGCTGCTGGTGCTGTGGGAAGGCATCGAGCCGATGCGGGGCACCTACAACGGGGCCTACCTCGGGCGGGTCTGCGAGCAGGCCCGGTGGGCGGCGGGCGCGGGGCTGGACGTGGTGCTGGCGCTGAGTCAGGGCCGCTTCGGGCCGGCGCTGGGCGGGCATGGCATGCCGCCGTGGATCACGCCCGAGGGGCTCGAGCCGGTGCCGGTGGGCGACGATGGATCCCACCCGTCGTTGGTGGCGGCGTGGCAGTCGTTCTGGGACGGCGAGGGGCCCGAGCTGTTGGTGGCGGCCTGGATCCGGCTGCTCGACACCTGCGCGCTGGACGAGGCCCACGGCATCGATGGCATCCAGCCGCTGGCCGCCTCGCGGGGCCCCGAAGAGGTGTTGGAGGCGCTCGGTGATCTGA
This sequence comes from bacterium, assembly GCA_030426085.1. Taxonomy (GTDB): domain Bacteria; phylum Myxococcota_A; class Bradymonadia; order UBA7976; family UBA1532; genus JACKDM01. The sequence goes on from JAUHYW010000032.1 coordinate 45,953, forward strand.
ACGCGGCGGTCGAAGAGGAGGCCGAGGCCCGCCTGGGCCCGCTGCTGGTCTTCGACAGCCCGCTGCGGCACGGCGAGGCGCTCGGGTTCCGCCCGCGGCCGGGGCCCGATCGCATCCTGGTGGTCTCCGGCTGGGGGCCCGGGCTGTGGCCCGGCGCGAACGACCGCTGGCCGATGGACTGGCGGTCGTCGGCGCGGGAGGGGGCGACGCTGGTCGGTCACCCGGCGTGGGTGGTGGGCGTCGGCGGCGAGACGCCGGAGGCGATGGCGGCGGCCCAGGCTCGGATCGAGGCGGACGGCATGGTGGGCGTCGTGTGGCAGGACGGCTTCGGCACGCCCTACGGCCTGCGCGACGAGGACGGCGCCCCGGCGGCGCTGTGGGATCCGGCGCTGCGCCGCCCGCGGCCGGTGCTGGTGGCCGGTCGGCCCTTGTCCTGGTCGTCGGATGAGGACGGGTTCACGTTCCGCTGGCTGGCCGACGGCTCGGCGCAGGGGCTGTCCCGGATCGACATGGCCGGGCGGATCCCCGGCGAGCCGGCGTTCGCCGGCGCCGACGGGGTCGAGTGGTTCACCGATTACGATCCGGCGACCGGCCTGCTGGCGGTCTTCGTCGAGGGGGCGCCGGGGGTGGTCGAGATGTCGGTGCCGTTCGTCGGGCCATGAGCCGGCGAGCGTGGCGCGGGGAGTGATGATGACGACGCGAGGCACGATCCGGATGCTGGCGCTGACCTGCGCCTTCGGGTGGGCGGGCTGCGATACGACGGACGACGCGGACGGCGAGGTCGGCGGCGACGGGGCGGCGGGCGACGCGGCGGACCCCGGCGCGATGGATGGGGGCCCGGACGGCGCCGAGGACGGCGGCCCGCCGGGCGCGGATCGCGGCGTGGAGGGCGACGGCGGCGGGCCGGTGGAGGTCGAGCCGTGCATCTCGATCGTCCGGGTCGGCGGGGTCGAGATCTTCGCCTTCGAGGCCAGCCGCCCCGACGCGACGGGCGACGGCGCCGGGGTGGACGAGAGCGCGGTGTGCAGCCGGGCCGGGGTGTTGCCCTGGACCCGGCTGACCCGGCCCGACGCGAGCCGGGTGTGCCTGGCGAACGGCTTCCGCCTGTGCACCGACGAGGAGTGGCAGACGGCGTGTCAGGGGCCGGAGCGGCTATGGAGCTTCCCATACGCCCAGGGGCACCGGATGGGGGTGTGCAACGACCACGTCAGCGGCAGCGGCGCGCTCGAGCCGACCGGGATCCGCGAGGGCTGCCGCACGCCCGACGGGGTGTACGACATGAGCGGCAACGTGTGGGAGCTGACCGCCGAGGGCTCGAAGCGGGGGGCGAGCTGGAAGCTCAACGCGGTGATGTTCCGCATCGACGCGGCGCGGTGCGATATGTACTACGCGCTCGCCGAGGCGTTCGCCGACGACGACGTCGGGTTCCGCTGCTGCCGGGACTGAGAAGCGTCGGCGTCCGCCAGCCGATCGGCCGGGGCGTGCAGGGTCTGGGAGCCGGGCTTCTTCTTCTGGGTCGGCGCGGGCGGGTTGAGCATCAGCCAGATGACGGCGCCGAGCAGGGCCAGCGACGCGATCACCATGATGACCATCAGGAGCTGCGAGCTTTTGCCCTTCTTGTTGAGCGGCAGGCCGTCGCCGTCATCCGTGATGGGGGCCACGAGCAGGGTCTTCTCGACCTCCCGGCGCTTGGGCGGCGGCTTCCAGTTGTCGGCCCAGCTCTCGTCCTGCGTCGCGGACGGGGGCGGCGCAGCCGGAGGGGGCGGTGGCGGCGCGGCCTCGGCCGGTGGCGGTCGCCGCGGCGGGGGCGGGGGCGGCGGGGGCACCGCGGCCGGATCGAGCTGCACGTCCTCGGGGTCGGGGATGTCGGCGAACTGCGCCTGGAGCGAGCCGAGGTCGAAGACGATGCCGTCGGGCCCCGAGGGGTCGTCGGGCGCGGGGCGGGCGAACCGGACCCCCTGCTGACGACAGTCGGGGGTCGAGCAGAGTTCGCCGGCCGGGCCGGGGCTGCCGCAGATGGGGCAGCGTTCGAGCAGTGAGGGCATCGCGATGCCTGAGTCGTCCGTCCGCCGTCAGGCTATCACCATCTGTCGAAGTTCGCCCCTTCGTGCGGGGTCGATCGCACCCGGTGGGGAACCGCAGCCGTCGACGACTGACTGATTCGTGCGCTGCGCGCCGGGATCTGCGATACCGATCTCGGGGATTCAGATCGTCGACCGCGCCGATCCGTAGCGGGCGCACCACCGACGACGGAAGGAGGATCGATGAGTCGTCTGATGTTGGCCGCCTGCGCGGCGGCCCTCGCCCTGGGCTGCGCGCCCCGGGATCCGGATCGAGGGCAGGGGGCCGGCGCGGCCTCCGAGGGCAGCGAGGCGGCGGCCCAGATGGCGGCGAAGCCGCCGGTCGTCAAGCCCGATGTCGATCCCGACGCCCCGAAGAAGAAGACCATCCGCCCGCCGGTGGCCGCCGAAGAGGCGCCGCCGGCCTCCCCCCGACTGGCCGATCTGCCGCCGGTCGCCGATCTCTCCCAGAAGATCGCCACCCACTTCGAAGGCAACGTCACCCGCCGGATCTACGTGCAGGTGGACAAGCCCCTCTACAAGCCGGGCGAGACCATCTGGATCAAGGGCTGGGATCTGAAGGCCCGCGATCTGGCGGGCCCCGATGGCGTCGAGGACGCGCTGTACGAGCTCGTCAGCCCCAAGGGCGCGGTGGTTCTGCGCAAGCGGGTGGCTCAGGCCAAGGGGCGGTCGACCAACGACTTCGTGCTGCCGGAGGGCGTGCAGGGCGGGATGTACGAGGTGCGGCTCCGGGCCCGCGACGGTGAGACCGCCGAGCGGGAGATCATCGTCAGCACGTACGAGCCGCCCCGGGTGAAGAAGAAGCTGGAGTTCGTGCGCAAGGCGTACGGCGCGGGGGACGAGGTCACCGCCACCATCGAGATCAAGCGCCCGACGGGCGAGCCGCTCGGGGGCAAGACGCTGCGGGGGCTGGTCACGCTCGACGGGCAGCAGCTCCCCCCGGTGACCGTGACGACCAATGACGACGGCGGGGGCATGGTCCGCTTCCAACTGCCGGGCGAGATCGAGAAAGGCGACGCGCTGCTGACGGTGCTCGTCGAGGACGGCGGGGTCACCGAGTCCGTCACCCGCCGGGTGCCGATCATCCTCAAGAAGCTGCAGTTCAGCGCCTTCCCCGAGGGCGGTGCGCTGGTCGAGGGGTTGCCCTCGCGGGTCTACTTCGAGGCGAAGAACACCATCGGCAAGCCGGCCGACGTGGCCGGGCGGGTCGTCGACGACCAGGGCAACGCCGTCGCGAAGTTCGAGAGCTACAAGAACGGCCTGGGGCGCTTCGAGTTCACCCCGTCGACCGGGCGCACCTACAAGATCGAGATCACCCGCCCGGTGGGCGTGACCGAGCAGTATCCGATGCCCGTCGCCGAGGAGAAGGGCTGCGTGCTGCGCACCTTCGACGATCTGGACGGGCAGGCCGAGGCGCTGCGGGCGGCGGTGCGCTGCGACAGCCCGCGCACCGTCATCGTGACCGGCATGCTGCGCGATCGGCTGATCGACGCGGCGGCGGTGGCGGTGCCGGTCGACGCGCCGGCCGTGGTCTACCTGAAGAGCGAGGAGGCGGGGTTGAACGCGGCCCGGGGCGTGGCCCGGGTGACGGTGTTCGACGAGGCGCTGAAGCCGCTCGCCGAGCGGGTGGTCATGCGCAACCGGCGGGCGGGCTTGCAGGTGAAGATCGCGCCCAGCGCCGATCGCTACGTGCCCCGGGCCCAGGCGGCGCTCGAGGTGACGACGACCGGCCCCGACGGCGCGCCGGTGCCCGCCGAGCTGGCCCTGTCGGTGGTCGACGACACGGTCATCAGCTTCGCCGACGACAAGAAGGGGCACATGCTGTCGCAGGTGCTCCTGCAGCCCGAGGTGCCGGGCAAGATCGAGGAGCCGAAGTTCTACTTCGACCTGAAGGAAGAGAAGTCGGCGGTGGCGATGGAGCTGCTCATGGGCACCCGCGGCTGGCGACGCTTCGACTGGCAGCGGGTGAAGAACCCCCCGCCGCCGCAGCCCGAGCTGAGCGCGCTGTTCGGCGACGCGGTGGGTGAGGGTGCGGGCTTCGGCGGGCTCGGGGTCCGCGGCGTCGGTCGGGGCGGCGGCGGTCGCGCCGTCGGCGGCATCGGCCTGGGTCGGATCGGGGTCAAGGGCCGCGGGGCCGGCCCCGGGGCGGCTCGCCGTCCGCGCCGGGCCCGGCCTCGTCCGGCGCCTCCGCCCGCGGCCGCGCCGGTCGCCGCGGCCGCCGCGCCGAAGCCCGACGGGGTGATGGCGAATCAGGCCCCGCCCCGGCCGGCGGCGAAGCCGATGCCCGCCGTGCCCCGACCGGCCGAAGATCCGGCCCCGATCATGGCCCGGCGCGAGGCGCCGCGGATGGAGGAGCAGGACGAGGCCGAGGCCGAGCCCCCGTTCGACCGGGCCGATCGCAAGCGGGCGCTCGACGATCTCGCCACCGGCGCCGACCGGGATTGGGCCGGCGCCGAGAAGGCGAAGGTGGCCGGCAACATCCGCGGGAACTCGGGCTGGGCCGCGCCCGTTGCGCCGATCCGGGTCTTCCCCGCGCCGGACTATCCGCTGGAGTACGACGGCCCCCGCACCGACTTCCGCGAGACCATCCACTGGGCCCCCACGGTGCGCACCGGCCCCGACGGCAAGGCGACCGTGACGTTCCACCTGAGTGACGCGATCACGTCGTTCCGGGTGTTCGCCGAGGGCGCCGGCGGCTCGATGGTCGGGCGGGCGGAGAAGGTCATCACCTCGAGCCTGCCGTTCAGCATGGCCATCAAGCTGCCGGTCGAGGTCAGCCAGGGCGATACGCTGGAGCTGCCGCTCATCCTGACCAACGAGCAGAAGAACGCCCTGCCGGTGTCACTGGCCAGTGACTTCGGGGAGGGGCTGACGCTGCAGAAGCCGGTGACGCTGTCCGAGCCGGCGCTGGCCCCCGAGGCCCGCCATAGCCTGTACTACCCGCTCGAGGTCACCGCCGTCCGGGGGCGGAGCGACGTGAAGCTCGCGGCCAACGCCGGCGGCCTGAAGGACGAGTTCGTGCGCCAGGTGCGCATCGAGCCGCTCGGCTTCCCCCAGCTCGCCGAGAGCGGGGGCACGCTGTCGAAGGACGGCCTGTCGATGAACTTCGACTTCTCGGCGGCGACGGCCGGCACCTTCGACGCGACCCTCAAGCTGTACCCGAGCCCCATCGCGACCATGACCGGCGGCCTCGCCGGCATCGTGCGCCAGCCGTCGGGCTGCTTCGAGCAGACGAGCAGCAGCAACTACCCCAACGTGATGGTGCTGCGCTACCTGCAAGCCAACGACGTCGCCGATCCGGCGCTGGTGGCCCGCACCAACGGCTTCATCGAGAAGGGCTACAACCGGCTGGTGGGCTACGAGACCAAGCAGAAGGGCTACGAGTGGTTCGGGTCGTCGCCGCCGCACGAGGCGCTGACGGCGTACGGCATCCTGCAGTTCCTCGACATGAAGCGGGTGTACGGCGGGGTCGACGACGCGATGATCACCCGCACGGTGAACTACCTCAAGGGCCGGCGGGACGGGAAGGGCGGCTTCCAGCGCAACGCGAAGGCGCTCGACAGCTTCGGGCGGGCCTCGCCCGAGGTGACCGACGCCTACATCACCTGGGCGGTCGCCGAGGCCGGGCTGGGCGCCGAGTTCGAGGCCGAGGTCGCCGCGCAGGCGAAGCGGGGCAATACGACGAAGGATGCCTACCTGCTGGGGCTGGCGGCCAATACGATGCTGGCGATGCCCGCCCGGGCGGACGCGGGCAAGGCGATGGCCGCCCGCCTCGCCGGGATGCAGGGCGCCGATGGGGCCTGGACCGGGGCCGACCACAGCATCACCCGGAGCAGCGGCAAGAACCTGCACATCGAGACGACGTCGCTGGCGATGCTGGCGTTGATGTCGGCCGGGGGCCACGAGGACGCGGTGCGCAAGGCGGTGGACTGGCTCAACCAGAACCGGGGCGGCTTCGGGCAGTGGGGCGCGACCCAGGCCACCGTGCTGGCGCTCGAGGCGATGACGACCTACGCCGAGAACAGCCGGGCGACGAAGGGCGCCGGCACCGTGTCGGTGGTGGTCGACGGCAAAGTGGTCGCCAGCCGGGCGTACGCCGCCGGGCATCGGGATCCCATCGAGTTCGAGGATCTGGGGCGCTTCCTGACCCCGGCGAAGCACACCATCGAGCTGCGGCTCGACGGGGCCGACCGGCTGCCGTTCTCGATGGCGGTCGAGTACCGCGCCGAGAACCCGGAGAGCCACCCCGAGGCGGCGGTGGCGGTGAAGACGACCCTCGGTCGGGAGAGCGTGCCGGTGGGTGAGGCGGTGCGGCTGATGGCCGAGATCCGCAACGTGACCGATCAGGGGCAGCCGATGACGCTGGCCCGCGTCGGCTTCCCCGGCGGGTTGACCTACCAGACGTGGCAGCTCAAGGAGCTCAAGGAGAAGGGGGTCATCGCCTTCTACGAGACCCGCCCCCGGGAGGTCATCCTCTACTTCCGCGATCTGGCCCCCGGCGCGGTGAAGCAGGTGCCCATCGACCTCGTGGCTCAGGTGCCCGGGCGGTTCACCGGGCCGGCGTCTACGGCCTACCTGTACTACACCGACGACAAGAAGCACTGGGCGCCCGGGCTGGTGGTGTCCGTCACGAGGTGAGCGTATCCCCCGGGTATGCCACTACGGCTATTGACGGGAGGGGCGGTGCCTGCCACCGTGGCCATCGAGCGAAAGCTCGGAGACCAACCTGCCACGGAGATATCATGGCACACGTCGTCATTGGCAATTGCCAACGATGCAAGTTCACCGACTGCGTCCTCGTCTGCCCGGTCGATTGCTTCTACGAGTTCGGTGACATGCTCATCATCGACCCCGAGGAGTGCATCGACTGCTCGGCCTGCGTCGCGGAGTGCCCCGTCGAGGCCATCTACTGCGAAGACGAGGTACCTGAGTCCGAAGTCCTGTGGATCGAGCTCAACGCGGCCCGAGCCGAGGAGGTCCGCGAGCGAGGGGACGAGCCGATCGTGGACCAGCAAGAGCCGATGCCCGGCGCCGAGGAGCGCAGGGCGCAACTCGGCTTCCTCTGATCCGGCGTTCCCGAACCTCAGGAGGTCACCATGTCCCAGCCCGACTTCGCCAGTACTCGAGCGTTCATCGAGGGCGAGATCCAGAAGTACCTGCCGCACGTCGGCGGCAAGAGCGAGATCACCGACAAGTTCCTCAAGGCCAAGATCATCGCGCTCATCGAGGCCCTCGAAGGCATCAACGAGTACGGCGACGATCTCGCGGCCTACGGTCAGCACGTCAAGCGGCTGCACCGGGCCAACCAGGGGGCCGCCGACGGCCTGCACGACGTGCTCGTGGAGCTCAGCGTGCGCCATCGGCACAACGGAAAGCAGTACCCCGAGGCCGACTGACCTCGCCCGCCTTTCATCCCCGGCCGGGGGGTGTCATGATCGGCCCCGTGCTCTGGAGGGGCCGATGATCCGTTCCGCACATATCCGCGGCTTCAAGTCGCTGCTCGACGTCAAGCTCGACCTCGCCCGGTTCAACGTCTTCGTCGGCCCCGGCGGGGCGGGCAAGACCAACCTGCTCGAGGCGATCGGGCTCGCCGCCGACGCGACCCACCCCGAGGGGGTCAAGGAGATCCGGCTGTGGCGGCGTGGGGTGCGCCCCGGGGCGCCGTCGCGCTACCTGGCCGGGTTCTCCGACCGGGGGTCGGGCGCGGTGTGGATCGCGCTGGCCGACGAGGACGGCAACAAGCGCACCCTCGCCATCAAGCCCGATCAGGACGACCCCAAGCTGTGGAGCGTGCGGGACAAGGTCGAGCCGCTGCCCGACGGGGCGGCCGATCGCGGAGAGCGGCCGCCCCCGCTGGAGCCGGAGCTGTCCCACTTCGGGGTCTACGCGCTGTCGACGCCCATCCTCCAGGGGGCCTACCCCGATCCGATGGGCGGGGCCCCGCTGGGCTACTCGGGCGGGGGGCTGGCCGACGCGGTGCCCGAGGTGCTCGCCGGCCCCGAGGGGCGCCGGCTGACAGCGCTGCTCGAAGAGGTCATCCCCTGGACCGACCGGCCGACCCTGGCCACGCCCCGCGAGACCCACCTGTCGATGGTGGTGCCGACCAAGCGCCACGTCCTCGCCCTGCACGACCGGCGGCTGGCCCCGAGCCACAACGCCCTGTCGGCCTTCGACGCGCCCGAGAGCGCGCTGCACACGCTGTTTCTGACCACGCTGCTGCTGCACCCCGACGCGCCGCCGGTGGTGGCGATCGACAGCGCCGATCAGGCCCTCGACGCCCCGCTGGCCAAGCAGGTGGTCGACGAGTTGCAAGCCCTCGTCCTGCGCGACGAGAGCCGGCCGCAGGTCCTGATGACGCTGCGCCACGCGGCCGGGCTCGACGCCCTGGCGCTCGAGGACGAGCGGGTGCGGCTGTTCGAGGTCGAGCGGCTGCCTCGGGGCGACACGGTGGTGCGGCGGGTGACCAAGAAAGACGCCGACGCGCTGCGGGCCACCGGTGACGCGCTGTCGTCGGTGTGGACCCGGGAGGGCTCGATCAACTACCGCCCGGGGAGCTGAGGCTCCGTCAGGAAATGACTCGGGCTGCGGCCGCGATCTCGACCCCTATTCGCCGCTTTCCTCCTCGCCTGGTCTCCGCGCTGCGCGCCTCGACCCGGGCCTACGCCCCGTCGGGTCGTGGGCTTGGCCCCCTCGCCGCACCTCTGGTTCGACTGCGTCGCCGGCTGCGGGGGCGCTGGCGACTGGGGGCCGACCTCACGCCCTCGCTGTCCGAGTAATTTCCTTCCGGACCCTGAGAGCGCCGGGCGGGCTCACCCGTCGAGCGCGGTGATCCACTCGGGCAGGCCGGCCCGCTTCGCCAGGGCCCGCAGCCGGCCGTCGGCCTCGGCCCGGGCCTCGCGCCACTCGTCGCTGCTCAGCAGGCTCTCGCGCACCGCGCCCCGCTCGCCGATCCACGCGCCGTTGACCATCAGCCCCCACGGGGTGCTGATGTCGCCCATCGTCAGCGCCCGCACCGGCGACGTGCGCGGCCACCACGCCGGATGGCGGGCGTCCCAGATGCAGATATTGGCCCGCGCGCCGGCGACGAGGCGTCCCACGTCCAGCCGGGGGTGCAGCCCGCCGGGGACCCGCCACACCGTGTCGAGCAGCGTGCGGGGATCGGCGAGCGCCTGCTGCTCGTCGCGCCGCTTGCGCCGCAGCACGTCGAGCGCCCGGGCCTGGGACAGATCGCCGCTCGACCGGAAACGCTGCCCGGCAGACGACGGCGCGACGGCGAAGGCCCGGCCCGACGCCAGCAGGCGCAGCTCCTGCTGAACGCTCATCGAGTCGTTGCTCGCGCCGCAGTCCGTGCCCACCACGAACGGGATGCCCGCCTTCCACCAGCCCTCGACTGCCGCCGGGAAGCCGAACTGGAGCTGGGAGAAGGGGCAGTAGCACAGGACGTTGGTCCCTGGGCGCAGCCGGCCGAGATCCGCCTCGGTCACGTAGAGGCCGTGCACCAGCAGCATGCCGGCTCCGGCCTTCAGCACGCCGAGGCTGGCGAGCCAGTCGACCGGGCTGCTGCCGTGGCGATCGAGGCTTCGCCGATACTCTTCGATGGACTGCGCGACGTGGGCGTGGATCGGCAGGTGGTGGTCGTCGGCGAGCTGCGCCAGCCGGGTCCACAGCGCCTCGCTCACCGTGTCGGTCGCGTGAGGCCCGCAGGCGGCGACGATGCCCGCCTCGGCCAGCCCCGCGTCGGTTGCGATCGCCACCGTGGCGTCCAGCGCCGCCTCGAGCCGGGGCACGCCGGGCCCGGCCAGATCCTGGAGGGTGGGGGCGACCACGCCCGTCAGGCCCATGTCGACCATGCCCTCGGCGACCGCCTCGGCGAAGTAGTAGTGGTCCCAGACCGCGCCGACCCCGGCCAGCAGGCTCTCGGCGGCGCCCATGCGGGTGAAGGCCCGCACGTCCTCGGCGGTGAGCTCGGCCTCGATGCGGAAGTAGAGGTCTTCGATGATGTTGCCGGCCATGGCGTCCAGCCCGACGCCCCGCATGGCCGACATCGCCAGGTGGGTGTGCCCGTTGACGAAGGCCGGAGTGACGAGGTGGTCGCCGACGTCGACGACGACGTCGTCGGGTCCGGGGGTCGGAGGCGGATCACCCGGCAGGCTCACGCTGGCGATGCGGGGGCCGCGCACCGCGATGGTCGCGGGCGTCGGCGTCAGGTGGCGACTGCCGAGCACCGCCCGGCGGGTCTTGATCCAGGTCACCATCGGTCGACTCCGGGCGCTCGGGGCGTGTCAGAGTACATCTCGAGCCTGCCGACTCGACGTCGAGCCCCCCAAGGGCCTACCCCGAGCATCGCCGACGCAGGCCGTCGAGGTCGAGGACGTCGGGATCATCGGCGGACATCGCCACGTAGTCGAACAGGTTGAAGCCGTCGCCGATGGCGGGCCAGGGGGGCGGCGGCGCGCGCCAGGCGTCGCCCTCGCGCATGTGTCGCCGGTCGGTGCACAGGTCGCGGATATAGGCCGCGCCGTCGACCACCCGAAAGCAGGGGTCGAACGCCGGGTCGACCCGACCGACGTGGGGGAAGCTCACGTCGAGCCAGCGGGCGAGGGGCAGGGGACTGCCGGCGAGGCAGTCGGGATCATGGACCCGCCACGCCCCGCCCCGCGCGGCGAGGGCGACGACGTGGTAATCCCAGACCACGTACCGTCGGGGCGCGCCCGCTCGCTGGCCGAAGACGACCACCCGCTGATCGGGGTTGCTGACGAAGACCGCCGCCCGCGGGGCATCGAGGTGCCGGCACAGATGCCATACGTTCTCTTCGCAGTAGTAGGGCTGGTACGGAATCGTCGCGGGATCGTCAGCCATGAGCAGCGCCTACGATGAATCCCTCAATGGGCGAGCACCCCATCGTCAGGCCGCCTGCCGGATCTGGCGGGCGAAGGTGCTCGGCGGCTCGCCCACCATCTCGCTGAACGCATGACTGAAAGCCGCCGGGCTGTCGAAGCCGACCGACAGCGCGGTCTCGGTGACGGTGGCCCCCTCAGCCAGCAGCTCCATCGCCCGCAGGATGCGGGCGGTGCGCAGCCAGCGGCGCCAGGTCATGCCGGTCTCGCTGCGGAAGCGGCGCCCCAGGGTGCGCGCCGAGATCCCCGCCGCCTGCGCGGCGCCCTCGACGTGGGCCGCGTCGAGCCGATGACGGGCGTAGGTCATCGCGGTGGCCAGCTCGGGGCTGCGGCCGCGGGGCAGGCGGAAGGGCCGGATGGCCTCGACCCACTCGACACAGCAGTCGCCGAGCACGGCGAAGAAGCGGTTGGCCCGCCCATCGGCCGGGTCGCGGTCGGGGCCCCAGCGCATACTGTAGAGGATGAGCGCCCGGCACAGGTCGGAGGTGGCGAAGACCCGGCACTCGCCGAGCCGGGCGACCTCGGCCGGGACGGCGTCGACCGCGAAGTACACCGTGCGCAGGGAGGCCGGGATCGAGACGTCGACCCGATGGCGGACGCCGGCTCGCAGCCACGCCGCCCGGGCCGATGGCAGCATCCACTCGCCGCCCTCGACCTCGAGCTGCAGCACGCCGCGGGCGGCGTAGAGGAGCTGATGTCGGGTGTGACTGTGCCAGCGACCGCCGCCGGGCGTCAGCTCGTCGGCCAGGGCAAACGCGGAGGCGGGCACGGCGTCGATGTCGAGCACGTCGCCGGGCATGGCTCGCTTCGGATGGGATGGAGGGGTGGGGGCGGCGCCGACCGGGCCGGCGCCGGTCGGCTACCGCGCGCGACGCCGCACGCGCACGCCGGGGCGGGCCGCGCTCACGCCGCGCTCGTCGGCCGCGTCTTCTTCGACGACCGGCGCGGGGGCCGGCTCGGCCTCGGGCTTCGACCAGACCCACGCCTTGTCCCCGGTCGGGGCGAAGGTCGCCACGAACGGGGGCTCGACGTCCGCGTCGCGGAAGGCGGCGAGGATGGGGTCGACGATGCCGGAGACGGCGCGGGCCTTGGCCAGGCTGAAGGTGTCGAGCACCTCCTGCATGGTCATCATCTCTCGCTGACGCAGCGTGCGGACGAAGAGCGACTGTCGATCGGGCAGCGCCTCGATGATCGCGTCGACCGCCTCCTGCCGGGCCTTCTCGGCCTCGGCCTGCTTCGCGCCCTCGGGGGCCGACCCTTCGGTCGTCACCCCCGCGGGCGCTTCAGCTTTTGGGGACGCGCCCTCCTCGCCCTCGCCGGGCGCGCCGAGCCACTTCCAGGCCCGCTCGCCGTCGACCGTGATGGCCTCGTAGGGCACCGGGATGCCGCGGACCGGGGCCCAGCGGCCGATGCTGCCGGTGATGCCGCCCATGGCCTTGGGCACCGTGAGGCCGAGCGCCTCCATCGCATCGCTGATGGTGAGCGTACCCTTCTCGCGCACGAGCGAGATGAACTGCTGCGAGCGCTCGGGCAGGTTCGAGACGAAGTCGTGGTAGCGCTGCGCCAGATCACCCTCGTCGGCCGGGGCCGCCGTGGTCTTGGTGCTCGCCGCCTTGCTCGACTTGCTGCTCTTCTGGCTCTTCGCCTTGGGCGGCTTCTTGGCCGGCGCCGGCGACGCCCCGTCGGGCCCGCCGGTCCAGGTCCAGGTGCGCACCCCGTCGACCATGCCGGCCTCGTAGGGGACCGGCACGCCGCGGACCGGGGCCCAGCGACCGATGCTGCCGGTGATACCGCCCATGGCCTTGGGCACCGAGATGTCCAGCGCCTCCATCGCCTCGGTGATGGTGAGGGTGCCCCGCTGCTTGAGCAGGTCGAGGAACGCCCGCGAGCGCCCCGGCAGGTTCTCGACGAACGCTTCGTAGCGCGCCGCCGCGTCGCCGTCGTCCACCGAGGGGGGCGCGGCCTTCTTCTGCGTCGCCTGACGCGTCGTCCGGGCGGGCGCCGCGGGCGCCGCCTCGGCCCTCGGGGCCGCCGGCGCTGCCGGAGCCGCGACCTTGGGGGCCGGCGCTTCCGCCGGCTTCTTCTGCCCCGTGGCCGCGCCGCCCAACGCGAGCACGAGGTTAGCGAGGGCCTTCGCGACCGATGGGTCGTTCAGCCTGTCTACACCGATCTGGATGGTGACCGCCATCGTATGTGTTCTCCAAGTTGGTTCAAGGGTCGAACCTGACGAGAGGTGCCTTCTGGATTCGCTCCAATCCATCAAGCTCGCAAGTGATACAGCGGAAAGCAGAGAGCGTCAAGCCATATCACGGGGTTTCTTCCATGCTGCCGCCAGAGCGTGTGGCTCCATGAGTCCATCTCTCGGGGCGGACACCGGTTGCAGATGCGGCATGTCCGGGAACGGTTGCGCTCCACTGACAGAAAAAACACCGGGCCGCTGGTGTTTTCTCTCATCGGTCGCCGCGCGGTGAGCCTGCGCGCGGGGCCGGCGGCGCGCGGCCGCATAACATCAAACGGTAGTTCTATTGCGGGATTCCGCTGCCAGTGACATGACTTTCGGCGGCCGGCGGGATGGTCCCACGGGGGCGTTCGGGGGGGCGGGCGGGTGTTTCTACCGGTGGGGCGGGTGTGGTCGGCCGGGCCCCACCGGCGATCGGCTCGGGCCCGGTGGGCGCCGCGCGGTCGGTCAGCGGCGGCGGCGGGGCAGGCCGACGAGCAGCAGCAGCAGGAGCCAGGCGCCGTTGCCGCCGCTGTCGGCCCGGCAGGTGCACCCGACGGTCTCGGCGTCGGCCCCGCCGGGCTCGGCGTCGCCGGTACCCGGCGGGATGCCGCTCTCGATGCGGCCTCCGTCCATATTGCCCGGCGGCGTCAGCCCGCCGTCGGGGTCGTCGACCCCGTCGTCGGCCCCCATGTCCCGAGCGGGCGGCGTCGGCGGGTCGCCCTCGAGGTCGGAGACGCACTGCGCGTCGCCGTCGGCGTCGACCTCGCAGCGGTCGCCCGGCGGGCAGCGGGTCGCGAGGCAGGGGTCGCTCTGGCAGAACCCGCCGGCGCAGGTCTGGCCGTCGGGGCAGTCGGCGTCGGTGCACGGGTCCTCGGCGCAAGCGCCGCCGAAGCAGCTCTCGCCGGCGGGGCAGTCGACGCCGTAGCACGGGTCGCCGACGCACTCGCCGTCGATGCACTCTTCGTCGAGCGCGCAGCTCACCCGGCCGCAGCTCCTGACGCACGCGCCCTCGCGGCAGAACTGGCCGTCGGGGCAGTCGACCTCGGCGCAGGGGTCTTCGACGCAGGCCGAGCTGACGCAGATCTCGCCCGGCGGGCAGCCGATGGCATCGCAGGTCTCGTCCCCGCACTCGCCGAGCCAGCAGCGGGCCCCGCCGCAGTCGACGCCCTCACAGGGATCGACGCAGCGGCCCTCTTCGCACGCCTCGCCGGGCCCGCACTCGGCGACGTCGCACGGGTCCTCGACGCAGATGCCGCCGACGCACTGCTGCCCGGCGGGACACTCGAAGTTGACGCAGTCGTCGCGGCACTCGCCGGCGACGCACGTCGTGCCGGTGGGGCAGCCCGGGTCCTCGTCGATCTCGCCGTCGCAGTCGCTGTCGAAGCCGTCGCACCGGTCGGGCTCGAGCGGGCCGCAGCGCCCGCAGGCGTTGCGCAGCCCCTCGTCGATCTCGCCATCGCAGTTGTCGTCGAGCCCGTTGCAGACCTCGGCCCCGGCCTGGTTGTCGGGGTTGCACTGCTCTTCGCCGAAGACGCAGGCGGTCGTGCCCGGGGCGCAGATCCCCGGCTGGCCGGTGGGGCAGGTCTGACCGACGCCGAAGACCTCTTCGTCGACCGTGCCGTCGCAGTCGTTGTCGAGGCCGTCGCACACCTCGGGGCCCGGCGCGACGACCGGCAGGCAGATGTAGTCCCCGCCGTCGCAGACGAGCTGGCCCTGGCCGCAGACGCCGGGCACGTCGGACTCGCACGGATCGCCGGCCGGCGGCTCGTCCGCTTCCTCGTCGACGTTGCCGTCGCAGTCGTTGTCCAAGCCGTCGCAGACCTCGGGCTGGGGGTCGCCCGAGCACGGGTCGCAGACGTCGCCGATGCCGTCGCCGTCCTGGTCCGCCTGCTCCGGGTTGCGCACGTCGGTGCAGTTGTCGCAGACGTCGCCGATGTCGTCCCGGTCCACGTCGCCCTGGTCGTCGTTGGCGGCCGCGGGGCAGTTGTCGCAGGCGTCGCCGGCGCCGTCGCCGTCGCCATCGCGCTGGCCGGCGTTGGCGTCGGCCGGGCAGTTGTCGCAGACGTCGCCGCTGCCGTCGCCGTCCCCGTCGCCCTGGTCCCGGTTGGCGTCGACCGGGCAGTTGTCGCAGGTGTCGCCGAGGCCGTCGCCGTCGCCGTCGGCCTGATCGGGGTTGGCCGCGGCGCTGCAGTTGTCGCAGACGTCGCCCACCCGGTCGCCGTCGCCGTCGCGCTGGTCGGGGTTGGCGATACCGGGGCAGTTGTCGCACGCGTCGCCGATGCCGTCGCCGTCGTTGTCCACCGCCTGGGCGTCGTTCACGTCGGGGCAGGCGTCGCACACGTCGCCGTTGGCGTCGCCGTCGCGGTTGCTCTGGTCGGGGTTGGCGGCGGCCGGGCAGTTGTCGCAGACATCGCCCACGCCGTCGCCGTCGCCGTCGCGCTGGTTCTCGTTGGGGGTCTGGGGGCAGTTGTCTTCGGTGTCGCAGATGCTGTCTTCGTCGCTGTCGACGCAGCCGCCGCCCACCGAGCGCTCGAGCACGAGCAGGGCGTAGGCCTGGCTCGAGTAGGCGTTCCAGCTGTTGTGACCGGGGGGCGGGGTGAACTGCCCGTTGGCCTGCTGTCGATCCATGATCGTGTAGGCGTAGTCGAAGTACCACCGGGGCAGCTCGCGGATGTCATCGTAGTAGCCGGCCCCGTTGTTGCCCCGGCGGGGGACCCGAGGCACGGCCGCCGGGTCGCGCAGCATCTGGCGGTCGGCGAACGCCGGCGCCTGATTCGAGGGCAGCGTGCCGAGCGCGTCGATCCCGATGTTGCCCGCCGCCGGGATGACCCCCGAGTCCTCGAGGAAGGTGTACGACTTGGCCGACGACCACAGGTAGTAGTAGTAGCTGTTGGACCAGCCGCCGTTGGCCGCCGCGATGCTGGAGTAGCTGTAGCGATACTGCAGCCAGCGCAGGTAGGCCTGGACCGAGGCGTCGTTGAGGTCCGACCCCCCGATGACCTGGCACCACAGCCCCGACGCGGTCTGCTGATAGCTGGGCACGTTGCCCGACTGGTAGCCGTGCCCCTTGTCGCCGCCGAGGCCGCCGTTCTGGCCGTTGCGCACGTAGGCGTCGCGGGTGGCGGCGGTGAGCTGGTTCAGGCGGGCGAGGCGGTTGGCGTCCCCCCCGGCCGGCGCGCCGTAGATGCTCCGGGCCGCGGCGAGCCCGGCCATCACGAGCTGGGTCGTCGACGAGTCGGCGCAGGTCCCGTTGATGTAGCACCAGTAGCCGGCGGTGCCGCCCGCGCCCTGGTTGGCCGCGATGCGATCGAAGGTGCGATCGAGCGCCGCCCGGGCCCCGCCGGCGGGGCCTCCGGTGCGCAGGTAGACCGACAGCGCCATCAGGGCGGCGCCGTCCCGATAGGCGTAGAAGGCGAGGTTCGAGCGGTCGATGATGTGGCCCATGATGCGGTCGAGGCGGCCGCGATCGACCGCGTCGGCGTTGGCGTAGCCGATGGCCGCGGCGTTCTGATCGGCGCTCTCCCGCTTCTCGAGCAGCGCCAGGGCGCACAGTCCGGCGGCGTCGACCCGGTCCGACGACCGGCACGCGCTGGGGTTGGCGAAGGCCCCCTGGGCGTCGAGCCAGTCGAGGCCGTCGTCGATCGAGCGGCCGACGTCGGCGCTGAAGTTGGTGATCTGGGCTGAGGCTGCACCGGCGCACAGCAGCACGGCCAGCGTGGGCAGGCATCGAACGGATGCGCGCATGGGACCCCCCCATCGGGTTGACGAAGCTCACAAAAGATCGTGGATTCCGGGGCGCGGATCAATAGTCAACTGTCGGATCTACGGGTCCCCGGGGGGCGGGCCCGAGCCATGGCAGCCCCCCGCGCAGACACCCGGGAGCGGGGGCTCCTGACATCGCCGGGCCGCCGACGCTTGATCGGGCGGCGGTCTTGTGGCTCCCTCCCGCCATGAGCATCGCGCGATACCATCTCGGCGGGCCCCTGTGGGGGGCGGCGGTGTGGAAGGACGACTTCTTCTCGCCCGGCGCCCGCTCGAACAGCTACCTCGACGAGTACGCCAGCGTCTTCAACACCGTCGAAGGCAACACCACCTTCTATCGGGTGCCCACGCCCGAGCTGTCGGCCCGGTGGGCGGCGGCGGTGCCCGATGGCTTCCGCTTCTGCCTCAAGCTGTCCCGGGGCATCACCCACGACGCCCTGCTCGCCCCGCCCCGGGCCGAGGTGCAGCGGTTCCTCGACGGCATCGCGCCCCTCGCCGGCCGCCTGGGCCCGCTCTTCGTGCAGCTCTCGGCCCGCTTCGGCCCCGAGCGGCTGCCGGTCCTGGCCGACTTCCTCGACGGGCTGCCCGCCGATCTGCCCCGGGCGGTCGAGGTGCGCCACCCGGCCTTCTTCGACGGCGGCCCGGCCGAGCAGGGGCTCGACGCGCTGCTGGTGGCCCGGGGGGCCGATCGGGTCGTGATGGACACCCGCCCGCTGCGGTCCGCTCCGCCGCCCCACGACGAGCCGACCCGCAACGCGCTGACCCGCAAGCCCGACCTGCCGGTGCGCCCCATCGGGCTGGGGCCGCACCCCTTCGTGCGGATCGTGGCCCACCCGGTGGCCCGGGCCAACGGCCCCTGGCTGACGGCGTGGGCCGACGTGGTGGCCGGGTGGATCGCCGAGGGGCGCGACCCCTACGTCTTCCTGCACAGCCCGGGCGACGCCGACGTGCCCCTGCTCGCCCGGGTCTTCCACGAGATGCTGGGCCGCCGGGGCGCGCCGGTGGGCGAGCTGCCGCCCTGGCCCCGGGCGCGGGCGGCGGCCCAGCTCAGCTTGATCTGATCCGGCGACCGATGCCGAGCGGGCCCGGCTCGGGTAGGATGAGCCCATGACCGTCGTATCCCGCGCGCTCGCGCTCGCCGTCCTCGTCCTCGCGGGCCACGCCTCGGCCGCGGCCGACGGCCCGCTGAAGTGGTATTCCGACGACTACCCCGCCGCGCTGGCCGACGCCCGGGCCAGCGACCGCCCGCTGGTCATCGACCTGTGGGCCATCTGGTGCCACACCTGCCTCTCGATGAAGCACACCGTGCTGCGCGACCCGGCCATGGCCGCGGTGGCCGACCGCTTCGTGTGGCTCGAGATGGACACCGAGCGGGCCCGCAACGCGCCCGCGCTGGAGAAGTTCCCCCCCGAGGTGTGGCCCACCTTCTTCGTGGTCGACCCCCGGGACGAGAGCGTGGCGGCCCGGCTGCTCGGGGCGGCCGATCGGGCGGCGTTCGTGGCCTTCCTCGACGCCGGCGCCCGGCGCATGCGAGGCGACGCGGGCCCGTTCGCCGAGGCGGTGCGGTCGGGGGACATGGCCGCCGCCGCCGGCCGCCACACCGAGGCCGCCCGGCGCTACGCCGAGGCGCTCGCGGCGGCGGCGGACGACCCCCGGGTGCCGGCGGTGCTCGTCGCGCGGATGAACGCGCTGTACCGGGCCGACGCGGAGGGCGAGTGCCTCGCCGCCGCTCGGGCCGGGCTGGCGCGGGCGCTGCGGGGCCATACGCCGGCGGCGGCCGACTTCGTCTACTACCTGCACGCCTGCGCCCGGGGCGTCGAGCCGCCCGATCCCTCGCTCCTGCCGGCGGCGGAGGCGGCGCTCGAGGCGGTGCTGGCCGACGAGGGCGCACCGCTGACGGTGGACGATCGCAGCGAAGCCCTGCGCATCGCCCGCGAGATCCACCTGTCGCTGGGGCGGTCGAAGGCGGCCCGAGCCCGAGCCGAGGCTCAGCGGGCGCTGCTCGAAGAGGCGGCGGCCGGGGCCGACCCCCGCACGGCGCTCACCTGGCACTGGCCCCGGGCCGAGGTGCACGCCTTCCTCGGGCGGCCGGCGGCGCTGATCCCGGCCTTCGAGGCCTCCGAGGCGGCGCTGCCCGAGGAGTACGAACCGCCGTATCGCCTGGCGTGGATCCAGTGGAAGGCCGGGCGGCTCGACGAGGCGCAAGGCAGCGCGAAGCGGGCCATCGCGCGGGTCTACGGGCCCCGGGCTGCGCGGGCCTGGGCGCTGCTGGCCGACATCGAGCGGGCCCGCGGCGATCGGCCGGCGACCCGGGCGGCGCTGGCCGAGGTCGTCGAGGTCTGGCGGGGGCTGCCGCCCGGCCAGCAGCGGCCGGCGGCGCAGCGGGCGGCCGAGGCGGCGCTGGCGGCGTTCGACGCCGAGGGCGGGCCGTGATGGCGGCGCTCGACGGGCGGTCCGTCCTGATCACGGGCGCCAGCCGGGGGCTGGGCTACGCGCTGGCGGTGAGGGCGGCGGCGGCCGGGGCCCGGGTGGCGCTGCTGGCCCGCTCGGCGGAGGGGCTGGCCGATCTGGCCCGGCGGCTCGAAGAGGCCCACCCGGGGCGGGCGGTCTTCCACCGGGGGGTCGACGTGCGCGACGCGGAGGGCGTGCAGCGCTTCGTCGACGACGCGGCCGCCGCGCTCGACGGGCTGCACGCGGTGATCAACAACGCCGGCGTCGGGCGCTACGCGCCGTTCCTCGAGCAGAGCGTGCACGACCTCGACATGGCGCTGGACGTCTGCCTCAAGGGCCCGATGTACGTCTGCCGGGCCGCGCTGCCCCACCTGCTCGCCGGGGGCGGGGGGCACATCGTCAACGTCGCCTCCGATCTCGCCCGCCGGCCGCTGGCCCGCATGGCGCCCTATGTGGCGGCCAAGCACGGCCTCGCCGGCTTCTCCGGCTCGCTGCTGCGAGAGTACAAGGATCGCGGCCTGCGGGTGACGACCTTCAACCCGGGCATCATGGACACCTGGTTCGGCGGCACGACCCCCGGCCGGCCGGTCGACGGGGCGATGCCGGCCGACGCGGTGGCCGACATGCTGGTGCGCATCCTGGGGTGGCCGGCGCACATCATCGTCGACGAGATCGCGGCGCATCCGCCGCGGCAGGACTTCTGAGACGAACGGTGACTTCGGGCGTGCGCCGGTGCCCGTGATCGGCTAGGGTATACGGTGTGCCCCTTATCCGGGCCCGATGATCCTTCGACGCGAGGTACTCGATGGCGTACGGCACCTGCCCGGCGCGGCGACCGACCCCAGGCGACGCAGCGCGTCTGGCGCGCGCCGTGGCCCTCGTCGGCGCAGCGCTCGGGTGCCTGCTCGGATCGGCCCACGCCGACGACCGCCGCCTGCGGGTGGAGCCCATCGCGCCGGTCCCGACCGTCGACTTCCCCGACCCGCCCCGGGTCGAGCTGGGGCGGGCGCTCTTCCACGATCCCCGGCTGTCGAAGGACGGCACCGTCTCGTGCGCCTCGTGCCACCCGCTCGACCGGGGGGGCATGGACGGCCGGGCCCGCTCGGTGGGCGTCGGGGGGCAGCTCGGCGTCATCAACGCGCCGACGGTCTTCAACGCGGCGCTGCAGTTCCGTCAGTTCTGGGACGCCCGGGCCCTCGACGTGCGGTCGCAGGTCGACGGGCCGCTGCTCGACCCGCTCGAGATGGGCCACACCTGGCCGGGCATCATCGCGGTCATCGAGGGCGATCCCGACTACCGGGCCCGCTTCGCCAAGCTCTACCCCCACCCCGACGAGAAGGTGCAGCCGGCGGACGTGCGCGACGCGCTCGGCACCTTCGTCGAGACGCTGCTGACCCCCGACGCGCCATTCGACCGGTGGCTGCGGGGCGACGACGACGCGCTGACCCCGACCCAGAAGGCGGGCTACGCCCGGTTCAAGTCCCTCGGCTGCGTCGCCTGTCATCAGGGGGTCGCGGTGGGCGGCAACATGCTCCAGGTCTTCGGGGTGATGGGGGACTACTTCGCCGACCGGGGCGAGCCGACGAAGGCCGATCTGGGGCGCTACAACGTCACCCGCGACGAGGCCGATCGCCACCGGTTCAAGGTGCCCTCGCTGCGCAATGTGGCCCTGACGGCGCCCTACTTCCATGATGGCAGCGTCACCGATCTCGAGGAGGCCATCCGGGTGATGACCCGATACCAGCTTGGGCGTCTGGCGTCCGAGGAGGACGTGGCCCTGATCGCCGCCTTCCTCGAGAGCCTCACCGGGCAGTGGCAGGGGCGGCCGCTCGGCGCCGCGGAGGCCCCCTGATGGGCGTGCGCCACATCCTGACGGTCTTCTTGTGGATCATGGGCCTCGTCGGGGCTCTGCTGCTCAGCAGCGAACCGCAGCAGAACCGGGCCGACCGCATCGGGGAGGCCATCTCCCGCACCCGGGACGTGCAGTTCGCCGAGGTGCGGCTCGACGGGGCGCTGATGCGGGCCCACGGCGCGGTGGGCGCCAGCTACGACGAGCTGACCCGCCGCTCGGCCGCGATCCGGGCGGCGGTGGAGGAGGCCCGGGCGGCCATCGAGCTCATCGGCGCCCGCACGGTCGGGCCGGACGCCGACGGGGCGCCGATGAACAACGACGATCTGGGCGGGGTGGCGGTCGACCCCGAGGAGGGGGAGCTGCCCCAGGTCCTCTTCGAAGACATCGCCGATGTCATCGACGCCAAGCGGGCGCACATCGACGCCTTCAAGTCGGACCACGCCATCATGCGCAACTCGATGGCCTACGTACCGACGCTCATCCGCGAGACGCTGGCGCTCGCCCGGGAGGGCGCGCCGGAGGTGGCCGAGCAGGTGGACGGCGACCTGCGCGCGCTGTGGGAGGAGGTCCTCGTCTTCGGCCAGCAGGGCGGCGACGAGCTGGCCGCGTCCATCGGGCGGCGGGCCCGGACCCTGGCGGCCATCGAAGGCCTGCCGGCGCCGCTCGCGGGGCAGCTCGACCTGTTGCAGCGTCACCTCGACACGCTCGTCGATCGGCGCGTGGCCGTCGATCGGCGCTTGCAGGCCTACTTCGGCGAGCACGTCCAGGAGCCCTATCGCGAGATCCAGGAGCGGCTGACCCAGGCGCGCACCGAGGCGCTCGACGAGGCCCACTATCGGTCCAACCTGCGGCTGGTGCTCATCGGCCTGCTGGTGCTGCTCGGGGCCCAGGGGCTGTGGGGCATGCGGCGGCGCGCGCTGCGGCTCGAGGAGGGGCTCGAGGCGCGCACCCTGGCCCTCGAGGCGGCCAACGCCGAGCTGGAGGCCGAGGTCGAGGCCCGCCGACGCACCGAGAACGAGCTGGCCGAGGCGTTGAAGAAGTCCCGGGCGGCGACCCAGGCCAAGGCCGACTTCCTGGCCAACATGAGCCACGAGATCCGCACGCCGATGAACGGCGTGGTGGGCATGACGACCCTGCTGCTCGACACCGAGATGGACGAGGAGCAGATGCAGTACGTCAGCAGCATCGAGCGCTCGGGCACCGCGCTGCTGACGGTCATCAACGACATCCTCGACTTCTCCAAGATCGAGGCCGGCCGCATGGACATCGAGTCCCGGCCGTTCGACGTGCATCAGGTCGTGCGCGACGTGGCCGGGGTGCTGCTGCCCGCGGCTCAGGGCAAGGACATCCGCATCGAGTCCAAGGTCGGCGAGGGCGCCCCTCAGTGGGTGCTCGGCGACGCGGTGCGGCTGCGGCAGATCCTGCTCAACCTGGCGGGCAACGCGGTCAAGTTCACCCGCGAGGGCAAGGTCTCGGTCGAGGTCGCCTGGCGGGGCGAGGACATGCTCGAGTTCACCGTGGCCGACACCGGCATCGGCATCCCCGCCGAGAAGCTGCGCTACATCTTCGACGCGTTCAGCCAGGCCGACTCGTCGACGACCCGCCGCTTCGGGGGCACCGGGCTGGGGCTGGCGATCTGCCGCCGCCTCGCCGAGCTGATGCGGGGCGAGATCCACGTCGAGAGCCAGGTCGGCCGGGGCAGCCGGTTCCGGGTGAGCCTGCCGATGGCGGCGACGGCCGCCCCCCAGGCCGCCGACACCCGCAAGGAGCGGCCCAGCGATCGGGTCATCGAGCCGGTGACCGATCAGGTGCGGGTGCTGCTCGCCGAGGACAACGTCATCAACCAGCGGGTGGCGACCCGGCTGCTCGAGAAGCTCGGCTGCGACGTGCACAGCGTCGACGACGGCACCGGGGCGGTCGAGCAGGCGCTCAGCCGGGACTTCGACATCATCTTCATGGACTGCCAGATGCCGCGCATGGACGGCTACGCGGCGACCCGCACCCTGCGGGCCCAGGGCTACGATCGGCCGATCGTGGCGATGACCGCCAACGCGATGCCCGGCGACCGCGAGCGGTGCCTCGAGTCGGGCATGGACGACTACATCCCCAAGCCGATCCCCCGGGGCGTGCTCGAGCGGGTCCTGCGCACCTGGGCCCCGGGGGTGGGTATGGGCGCCGAGCCGCGGGGGTCCAACGGCGTCGGTCGAGAGAGCGGCGCGGGCCGCTCGAGCCGCGCCTGACGGTCGTCAGTCGGCGAGGACCGCCCGCAGGATCGGCGACGGGGTGATCGGGGCGTCCACCGGCCAGGTGCCCAGCGCGGTGGCATAGACATAGCCGTCGGGCCCCTGGGCGAAGCCGGTGGCGAAGTGCAGGTGCCCCACCGGGAAGCTCTCGCCGCCGTCCACCCGGCGGCCGCGCACGTAGCCCACGAAGGCGTCCCCGAAGAGCATCACGTCCCGCCAGCGCCCGGCGTAGGGATCGGGCCCGCCGCCATCGCGCCACGGCGCGGCGACCCACACCGAGCGCAGGCGGCTGCTGGTCGCGTCGGCGTCGTCCAGCACGAAGCGATGGCTGCCCCCCCGGCCGTAGCTCAGCCAGGGCCCGACCGTGTCGTTGCAGGCGCCGCCGGGGCACGGCCCCTCGTAGTCGGGCCAGCCGAAGTCCTGCCCCGGGCCGTCGATGAGGTTCACCTCTTCGTGGCTGTCGAGCCCCACGTCGCCGACCCAGAAGCGCCCCTGCCACGCGAAGCCGGTCCACGGCGAGCGGAAGCCCTTGGCGTAGACCGCCGGGTGCCCGCTGCCGTCGGTGAAGGGGTTGTCGGGCGGCACCTCCCAGCCGTCGTCGCCGGGCACGACGCGCACCAGCGACCCCAGGGGCGAGTGGGGATCGGCGGCGTTGTCGTCGATCACCTTGTCCCCGAAGAGGGCCCACAGCGCGCCGGATCGGTCGAAGCCCATCTTGCCGATGTTGTGCCACGAGCGGGGGGCGTCGGGCTCGCGGGCCTCGAAGAGATCCACCGCCGAGTCGCGCACCGGCCCGTAGTCGCCGTCCACCGGCCGCAGCGTGATCCGGCGGATGACGCTGCCGAAGCGGTCGGGGGTGAGCCCCAGGTAGAGGCGGCGGTTGGCGGCGAAGGCGGGGTCGACCGCCACGCTGATGAGCCCGGCGTCCGAGACGCTCCACACGTCGTCGAACGCGAAGCCGCCCAGCCGGCGGGCCCCGTCGCCGTCGAGGATCATGTGGATGACCTCGCCGTCCTTGTCGAGCACGACGAACTCGCCGTCGGTGCCGGGCAGGAAGGCGATGTCGGTGATGCGCAGCGCGCCGGCGTCGTGCGCGATGGGCTCGAAGCGCAGGGCGAGCGGGGCCGCCGGATCGGGGGGATCGGCCGGGCCGTCGTCGGGGGCGGGCGCCCGATCGGGCGCGGCGTCGGCCGGGCGGCCGATGGGCTGGAACGGCGCGTCCTCGCTCGCCGGGCTGCATCCGGCCGCGGCGCAGAGGCCCACCAGCGCGTAGCGGGCGGCGCGGGGCATCACTCGGCCTCCAGGCTGTCGATCCAGTCGGCGAGGATATCGGCCGCCTCCCGATCGAGGTCGACGATGCCCACCGGCGGCATCGGCTTGAAGTCCCCGGCGTAGCCCGGGTCCCGGGCCGAGACCACCGCCTCGTACAGCGCGCTGCCCGCCGGATCGCCGGGCACGACCCGGATCCCGTCGCCCGAGGCCGAGCTCTCGGTGGGCACCCCGACGGTGTTGGCCACCAGCGCCGCCGGGCGCAGGTCGAACGAGGCGTTGTCCCCCCGGGGCGCGCCGTGGTGGCAGTGCGCGCAGTTGCCGACGATGTAGCTCATCGCCGCCCGCTCGGGCTCGCTGCGCGCGGGCAGGGGATCGGCCGCCGGGGGGGCCTCGAACAGCTCGGGGCGGTCGAGCGCCAGCGCCGGATCGAGGTTGCCCGGGCCCAGGCCGATGACCGGCGGGTCGCCGTGGGTCGCGTGGCACGCCTCGCAGTCCAGCTCGCCGGGGATGACGTAGGTGAAGTCGGATCCGTTGAGGTCTTCGAGCAGGAACCGGGCCTCGGGCCAGCGGGGGGCGGCCAGCCGGGCCTCGTCGCCGCCCTCGTCCCAGTGATAGACCCCGTACTGCCAGCCGTCGGCCGCCCGGCGGATGACCCGGGTCTCGATGGCGACGTCGCCGAAGCGCCCCTCGACGTGACGATAGGCGAAGGTCTTGACCAGCACCGCGCCGAGGGGGAAGCCCCAGCCGTCGGGCCCGACCGCGATCCGGGTGCCGGGCGGCAGCCACAGCAGGCGCTGCTTGGTGGCCCGATTGCTGTAGAGCGGGTGGGGGGGCTCGTAGACGACGAAGCCGTCGGCCGGGGCGAGGGTCAGCCGATCGGCGTAGATGCCGGCGGCCGAGAGCCAGGTCGGCATCGGCAGCGCGGGGTCGAGCAGCCAGGGGGCGGGGGCCGGGTCGTCCTCGCCGCAGCCCGAGGCTCCGACCAGCAGCGCGCACAGCGCACACGCCGCCAGCCGCCCCATGAGCGACCGCTGTCGAATCTCGGTGGCGGGCCTCGTCACGGCGGGCAGCATAGCCACCCGGGTCGGGGCGATACAATGGACCGTGACCGCCCCGTGCGGTCGAAGAAGCGGCCCGCATCCAGATCTGCTAGGGTCCCGGATCGAGCTTCGGACTCACCGTGGGAGGCACCATGCGCCCGTCGTCCATGACCGCCAT
Organism: bacterium; assembly: GCA_030426085.1. Taxonomy (GTDB): domain Bacteria; phylum Myxococcota_A; class Bradymonadia; order UBA7976; family UBA1532; genus JACKDM01. The sequence continues at coordinate 71,950 of JAUHYW010000032.1, forward strand.
CGCGGAAGGCCCCGCCGCGCCGCTCAGCCCGCGCACCCGTGCCGATCTGCGGGCCGATCGCCCGCCGCCGCCGGCCCCCTTCGTGCGCAGCGAGTCCGGCCGGCGACTCGCCCGGGCCCTCGACCGCTTCGCCCGCGGCGAGCGGGACCGCGACGCGCTGCTGGTGCACGGCCCCCAGGGGTCGGGCCGCAGCACCGTCGTCCTGCGGGCGGTCGAGCAGGCGATGGTCGCCCTGACCTGGCTCGACCGGCCGGTGCAGCTCCTGCCGGTCCCCATCCGCACCAGCGCCCTCTTCAGCAGCGCCGGCGACCGCTTCGACGAGGTGCGGGTCGTCGGGCGCTTCCTCGCCGTGGCCGCGCTCACCGAGCTCGTCGAGCGCCTCGGCGCGCGGGCGGGGGACGACGCCGAGCGGGCGGCCGCGGTCGAGGCGATCTGGCAGGCGCTGCGGGGGGTGCCCGAGCGGGACGAGCTGCGCGGGCTGCGCTCCGACGCCGAGCCCCGCTTTGCGCTCTTCGACGACGACGACGATCTGGGCGAGGACGAGAGCGTCGCCCGCGAGGCCAACGTGCTGTGGCAGGCGGTGCGGCTGCGCGGGGTGCGCAAGCCGACCCCGCCGGCGCCGATCGTCGAGCAGATCGGCCCCGCGGTCGATCCGGCGGTGGTCGAGGCGCTGCGGGACGAGGTCGGCCGGCTCTCGGCGGCCCTCGCCGAGCGGGACGCGGTGATCGCCCACCAGCTCGACCTCGCCACCCGCAGCACCGACCCCTCGGCGGTCGTGCTCGCCGCCATCGCCGGGGCCGGCCTGGGGCTGCACTTCGGCGTGGCCGGGGGCATCGCGGGGGGCATCGTCGGCGGGGGGTTGGGCTTCGCGCTCTCCGGGCGGGGGTCGAGCCGGCCCGAGATCGAGCTCGAGCCGCTGCCCCCGATGGCCGATCCGCCCCCGCCGCCCGAGCGGCCGACCGAGCCGATGGCGGGCGCCGACGAGCACGCCGACGAGGCGGTGGACGACGGCCCGCCGGACATCGACGCGCTCATCGACCTGCTGCGCCACTTCATCCACGACCTGCGCACCGTGGGCTACGCCCCGGTGTTCATCCTCGACGAGCTGGATCGGGCCCACCGCGACCCGACCGCGGTCGAGGCCCGCATCGCCCGGCTGCTGGCCGATCTGCCCGACGGGGCCTGCGCCATCCTCGTCGCCGAGGAGGCCGGCTTCGCCGCCGACGTGCCCGAGATCACCGAGCGGCTGCCGGTCGCCTACACCCCGGCCGCGCTGCACGCCTACCTCGACCGCCGGCTCGCGCTGCCCGACGACCTCTCCGAGACCGCCGCCGCCGACGCCCGGCTCGACAAGAGCATCCTGCGCTACGCGCTGCTGCACGCCTCGCGGATGCGGCCCGACGCGCTCGACCGCATGCTGGCCGACCGCCGACTGGGCGGGGTGCGGCTCGACGCCCAGGCCCCGCGCAGCGTGTTCTCGATGCGGATCCGGGCGGCTCAGCAGATGGCGCTCGAGGTGGTGCTCGCCGAGCGGGGCGAGACCCGGACCCGGGGGGCCGACTTCAACCGGGTGCTCGGCGCCGCGCTGCAGCTCCCGCTCGTGCAGTGGGAGACCGGGCAGGATCCGGACGTCACCGTCGACGAGCTGGCGACCCACCTCGATCTGCTGCACCCCGGCGCGTGGGACGCCCTGCGGCCCGAGGAGCGGGATCGCATCTGGAACGCGCTGGGGCTGATGCTGGGGCTGATGAGCAGCCGGGCCGGGCTCGTATCGCGCCTCTCGGTCGAGCTGGCGCCGCTGGCCGATCTGATCCCCGACGCGCCGCTGGTGGTGCGCCACGGCGAGAGCTGGACCTGGGCCTTCGACGCCGAGGGCCGCCCGACCGCCGCCGGGCTGGGGGAGGACGCGCCCGATCCGTCGCCCCGTCGGGCCCGGCCGGCCGATCGCCCCTCGGCCGACGAGATGGGGGCTCGCTTCCGGGCCATCGCCGGAGACGGCTTCGAGGCGCCCCGCCGCCTCAGCCCGGGTGATCCGCTGCCGGTGACCGGCGAGCATCGGGCCTACCCCGCCGGGCTGCTGCCCGCGCCGGGCGAGTCCGACGGCTCGCTGGACGGCTCGGTCGACGCGTCGATGGACGACGGCCGGGGGGCCCTGGGCACCCGCCGGCCGCTGATCGACGCGGCCGAGGCCGCCCGCTTCCTCGAAGGGGTCGACGAGGCGCTGGCCGGGGTCGGCGAGGGCGCCTTGAGCGTCGGCCGCCTCGCCCGGGTGGGGCTGGTGCCGACCATCCCCACCCCGGCCGCCGTCGCCCGGGCGCTGACCGAGGGCGACACCCCCCACGCCCGGGTCGTGCTCGACGAGGCCGTCGGCCGCATCCGCGAGCGCCTGGGGGTCATCGAGAAGTTCGCGCTGTGGCTGACCGCCGCCCGCACGCTGGTGCCCGACGAGCGCATCGGCACCCTCCAGATCGCCGCGACGCTGGTGAAGGCCCGGGCGCTGCGCGGTCGGCAGGCGTCGGCCCAGCACGCCCACCTCGTCAACCGGGTGTTGCAGTCCGAGCTGCGCAGCCTGTGCCCCCGGCTGCGGCTGAAGACCTCCATCTTCCGCCGGCAGGCCAACCCGGGCACCGATCCCGACGCGCTGGCCCGGTGGGGCGAGGTGCTGCGGCGCAAGTGCGACGATCTGGCCGAGGCGCTGTCGGTGGGCACGACCGACAAGAGCCTCGACCGGGTGGCGTGGCGCGCCCTGCGGACCCGCCTGCGGCTGCTCGTCATCGACGGCGAGGCGGGGCTGCCCACCTTCGCCGAGGCCGTCGCCGCCCTCGTCGGCGTCGCGGGGGCCACCGTCACCGACTGGCTGAGCCCCGAGCCCACCGCCCGCAACCTCAGCGCGCTGCTGCTCGCCGCGCCGGCGCACTCCGAGCCCGATCGGCTGGGCGACGGCGGCCTGTACGCCGCGCTGGCGCTGGGCCTCAACCAGAACGGCACCGACGCGGTGGGCCTCGAGCTGCCCGACAAGGAGACCAGCGAGGCGGGCGATCTCATCCGCGAGTCGGCCCGGGCCCGGGCGCCGGTGGCCCTGGTGCTGACGACCGACCCCACCCGGGGGCTGGCGGCGAGCCGCCCCCCGCGTCGGGGATCGGCCCTCGTCCTGACGCCGGACGAGGTCATCACCAGCACCAAGAAGCTCGGGTTCGAGGTGATCTTCCTCGACGATCCGGGCATCGACGCCGGCATGCTGCCGCTGCCCCCCGCGCCGGTCCTCGCCCCGCCCCAGACCGACGACATCGACGCCGCCCTCGGCTGGTGGACCACCCACCGCTGATCGGCCCCTGCCGCGGCTTCGACCGCATTTCGGGGACTTGTGCGGGCTGCTCCCGAGGTTTTGCACAGACCCGTGACATCCACCATACTGCGCGAGAACGGGTGGGGCTGGCCCACCGAAACGAGCCACACTGGGGAGGATGACTCGATGAAGCTGTTGGAGAGATTGTTCCTGGCGCTGCTGCTCGCCGCCGCGATGCCCATGATCGGCTGTGATGACGGCGAAGACGCCGAGGTCGACGCCGGCGCCGAGGGCGAAGGCGAGGGCGAGGGCGAAGGCGAGGGCGAGGGCGAGGGCGAGGGCGAAGGCGAGCCCACCGGTGAGACGCCGATGGGCGGCCCCGGCTGCGAGGCGGGGGACGACGTCCCGACGCAGTGCGAGAAGGCTTGCAACTGGCTGGGCGCCTGCGCGGCGGCGGACGAGTTCTGCCCCGGCATCCCCCGGGACGAGGGCCCGATGGTCGCCGGCCCGTGCATCGAGAGCTGCGTCGAGTCGCCGACGCTGGCGACGATCGCCTGCGGCCACACGATGTGCCAGCAGACGATCACCCTCGCCAGCGGCGGCAACCCGCAGTTCGCTGCGGCCTGCACCGGCGGCGGCGAGGGCGAGGGCGAGGGCGAGGGCGAGGGCGAGGGCGAGGGCGAGGGCGAAGGTGAGGGCGAGGGCGAAGGTGAGGGCGAGGGCGAGGGCGAAGGTGAGGGCGAAGGTGAAGGTGAGGGCGAAGGCGAAGGTGAGGGCGAAGGTGAGGGCGAAGGTGAGGGCGAGGGCGAAGGTGAGGGCGAAGGCGAAGGTGAGGGCGAAGGCGAGATGGTCTGCGACCAGCCCGACGGGCCCCCGGCCTGCGTCGACGGCGGGGACGCCCGCGAGAACTGCCTGATCGCCTGCGACTACCTGGGCGCGTGCGCCGAGAGCGACGACTTCTGCGGGGGCATCCCCTGCGGTGAGGGCCCGCTCGTGATCGCGCAGTGCCAGCCGCAGTGCGAGATGATGGCCGGCCTGATCTCGGGCGCGCTCTGCGGTCAGCCCGACTGCCAGGGCGTCATCGACACCGTGCTCGCGGTCAACGAGCAGTTCGCCAACCAGTGCAACGCCGATCCGCCGATGCAGCCGGATCCGATGTGATCCCGCCTCCGCCGCGCCCGACGCGGCGGCCCGCCTCACGGGGCCTTTGCCCCGATCCCCCCAACTGATTCATACTCCCGCCGAGCACGGCGCGCGGCGCGCCGTGTGTGGTTGGAGGGAGACCGACACGTGAAGTTGATCGAGCGTTTGCTGCTGGCGCTGCTCCTGGCATGCGCCATGCCCATGATGACCGCCTGCGACGACGACGGGGACGACGCCGACGCCGACATGGGCGGCGAGGGCGAGGGTGAAGGTGAGGGGGAAGGCGAGGGTGAGGGCGAGGGTGAGGGCGAGATGCTGCCCGAGTGCCCGGCCGAGGGGGACCAGTGCCCGGCCGCGTGTCAGTGGCTGACCGACTGCGCCATCTCGGCCGATCACTGCCCGGGCTACGGGCCCGAGAACGCCGACGGGCTCTACGAGAGCTGCCTCGAGACGTGCGCCGGCATGGCGGCGCTGGCCAGCATCGTCTGCACCCACGACATGTGCGGCGAAACTGTGGGCTTCGTGAGTATGGCCAGCGGCGAGTTCCGCGATGGCTGCGAAGGCGGCGGTGAGGGCGAAGGCGAGGGCGAAGGCGAAGGCGAAGGCGAGGGCGAAGGCGAAGGTGAGGGCGAAGGCGAAGGCGAAGGTGAAGGCGAAGGTGAAGGTGAGGGCGAAGGCGAAGGCGAGGGCGAAGGCGAAGGCGAAGGTGAGGGTGAGGGCGAAGGTGAGGGTGAGGGCGAAGGTGAGGGTGAGGGCGAGGGCGAGTTCGACGCCCAGGCGTTCATCACCGCCTCGTGCTCGCCGTGCCACACCAACGGCGCGCAGCGCAACGGCCTGAACCTGGACGACATCTCGGCCGCCATCGACCAGGACTCGACCGCCGACGTGCCCCAGATCACCGCCGGCGACCACATGAACAGCTACATCTGGCGCAAGATGGACGGCAGCCAGGGCGAGGTCGGCGGCGGCGGCGGGCGGATGCCGCAAGGCCGCCCGGCGGTCGACGCGGCCGATCTGGCGGCGTTCGCCGAGTGGATCGACAGCCTCTGAGCCCGCTCGGGGTTCGCTGACCTCGACCCGCGACGACGCCCCCCGGCGTCGTCGCGCCCGCCTCGATCGGTGCGGCCCCGCTCCCCGACGCCCGCGTCGTCGGAGCACGGCCGCTCCACCCCCACACCCCCGACCGGGCGCCGCGGCGGCACGGGCCTTGCTCATCCCCCGCCCGCCGCCGCAGACGCGGCTTGCAACCCATCGCCAGACGCAGTACACGCCCACCCGGCGCACACAGGAGCACCCATGCGGATCATCAACGTGGTCGGCGCCCGACCCAACTTCATGAAGATCGCCCCCCTGATGGCGGCCTACCCGGCGCACCCCGCCCTCGAGCCGCTGCTGGTGCACACCGGCCAGCACTACGACCACGCGATGAGCACCCTCTTCTTCGAAGAGCTGGGCATCCCCCGGCCCGACCTCAACCTCGGGGTGCACGGCGGCAGCCACGCCAGCCAGCACGCCCGGGTGATGACCGCGTTCGAAGAGGTCTGCAAGACCCACCGCCCCGACCTCGTGCTGGTCGTCGGGGACGTCAACTCGACGCTCTCGTGCGCGCTCGTCGCCAGCAAGCTCGGCATCCGGGTGGCCCACGTCGAGGCCGGGCTGCGCAGCTTCGACCGCACGATGCCCGAAGAGATCAACCGGGTGCTCACCGACCAGATCAGCGATCTGCTCTTCGTCAGCGAGCAGAGCGGGCTCGTCAACCTCGCCCGCGAGGGGCTGGACCACGAAGGGGTGCACTTCGTGGGCAACGTCATGATCGACTCGCTGATGCGCAACCTCGAGAAAGCCCGCCGGTCGACGGTGCTCGACGACCACGGACTCGAGCCTCGGGGCTACGCCGCGTTGACCATGCACCGGCCGGCCAACGTCGACGACCCCGAGGTGCTCGCCGGCCTGCTCGACGTCGTCGAGCGGGTCGCCGCCGAGCAGCGCATCGTCTTCCCGGCCCACCCCCGCACGCTCGATCGCCTCGACAGCTTCGGCCTGCGGGGCCGCCTCGACGCGCTCGACGCGGTCACCGTGGTGCCCCCGATGGGCTACCTCGACTTCCTGCACCTCGTCGGCCACGCCCGGATCATCCTCACCGACAGCGGCGGCATCCAGGAGGAGACCACCGTCCTCCGCGTGCCGTGCATCACCTTGCGCGAGTCGACCGAGCGGCCGTCCACCTGCCTCATCGGCACCAACCGCCTCGCCGGGGTCGACCCCGACCGCATCTGGGCCGAGTATCGGGCCGGCATGGACAGCGACCCCGCCGCGTTCGGCATCCCCGCGAAGTGGGACGGCAAGGCCGCCGAGCGCATCGCCGCCGCGCTCGCCGACGAGGGCCCCCGCCCGCGCAGCGCCGCCCTCGGCTGGACCGCCCACGGCGCGCTGCCCCGGCTGTCGCGGGCGTGAACGAACGCGCGCGACGCCCGGCCCGGTCCCCTGCATCCAATCACGGCCCGCGAACGCCCGAGGCCCAGGAGACGCCATGCGCCGCGCGCTGCTGATCTCGCCCTACTTCCCCCCGATGGGGGTCTCCGGCGCCAAGCGGGCGCTGCACCTCGCCCGCAACCTGCCCGCCGAGGGCTGGACGCCCATCGTGCTCGCCGGCCCCCCGGTCAAGGAGCGCCACGATCCCGATCTGGCCGAGTGCATCCCGCCGGGCGCCATCGTCAGCTACGGCTTCTCGGGGCTGGTGCGCCCCTGGCTCGCCCGCAAGGCCCGCGAGCGCGACTCCCGTCCGCCCGCGCCGCGGGATGGGCGGCCGCCGTGGAGATCCCTCATCGACGCGCTGCCGGTGCACAACCCGGCCATCGAGCGGGTCGCCGAGACCGTCGGCGGGGCCGTGGGCGCGGTGGGCGGCGCGGTGGGCGCAGCGATCAAGTCGGCCGCCTCGGCCGCCGGGCACGCGCTGCCCGATCGCGACTGGAGCTTCCTCACCCCGTTCGACCGCTACCTCGCCGACCTGCCCGCCGGCCTCGAGGCCGCCCGCAAGCTCATCCACCAGCACGAGCCCCAGGTCATCCACGTCAGCGCCGACCCGTGGTCCCCCCTGATCACCGCCTTGCAGCTCGCCCGCGAGACCCGGCTGCCGCTCGTCGTCGACTTCCGCGACCCGTGGTCTCAGCACGCGGGCAAGATGGCCCTGCGGCCGGCGGTCTCCCGGCGGGCGCTCGAGCTGTTCGAGTACGAGCTGTTCCAGGCGGCGGCGAAGATCGTGCTCAACACCGAGACCTGCCGCGACGCCTACATCGACGCCTACGCCGGCCGAATCCCGGCCGGCCGCTTCACCGCCGTGCGCAACGCCTTCGACCCGGGGCTCTTCCTGCCGGCGGCCCCCCAGGACTCGGCCATCGAGTCGCCGTTCACCGTGCTCTACTTCGGGCGCTTCCGGCGCTTCGTCGAGCCCGACGCCCTGCTCGACGGCTTCGCCCGGTTCGTCGCCGCCGAGGGCCTCGACCCGTCCCGGGCCCGGCTGACCTTCGTCGGCGGCCTCGACGACGAGCACGCCGCCCGGGCCGCCGAGTTCGGCCTCGAAGACCACCTCTTCGTGATGCCGCCGGTGCCCTTCCGCCACAGCCTGCCCGTGCTGCGGGCGGCCGACGCGCTGGCGCTGATCATCGAGCCCGAGTGCCAGCTCCAGATCCCGGGCAAGCTCTACGACTACCTGTGCGCCGGCCGGCCCATCCTCGCGATCTCGGCCAACGAAGAGGCCAACCGCATCGTGCGCGAGGCCGGGGCGGGCCTGTGCCCGGCCCACGGCGATCCGGCGGCGGTGGCCGAGGCCATCGCGACGCTCTACCGGGCCCGGCAGGAGGGCCGCGAGCGGGCGCCGACCCCCGAGGCCATCGAGCCCTACAGCGCGCGGGTCCAGGCCCGGGCCATCGCCGGCATCTACGACTCGATCGTGCCCCGCTGAGGCGCCTGACCGGCCTCAGCCGCCGGCGCACTCGATCAGATCGGCGAGGTAGCCGGCGGCGGTGTCCAGCGTGCGCCCCGGCTCGCCCGGCGCGCCGTGGGCCAGCGGGGGGGCGACCTCGACCAGATCGCCCCCGACGAGCGGGAAGCGGGCCGCCACCCGCCGGGTCAGATCCGAGACCAGCGTCGGCGTCAGCCCGCCCGCCTCGGGGGTGCCCGTCGCCCCGGCCCACGCCACGTCGGTGCCGTCGATGTCATTGCTGACGTACAGCGCGTCGACCCCCAGCCGTTCGAACCGGGCGACGATCTCGTCGGCCAGCGCCGCGGCCCCCCGGGCGTTGGCCTCCGCCGCCCGGATCTGGCGCACGCCGAGCGCCGCCTCCCAGTGATCCTGCGGCCGGGCGCTGGCCCGCACCCCCACCTGGACCAGCCGCCCGTCCCGCCCCAGCAGCTCGTTGGCGTGCCAGGCCCAGGTCGCGAAGCAATACTTGATACCCAGGCGGGTCTCGAGCAGATCGGTGTGGGCGTCGAAGTGCAGCAGCCCCAGCCGCCGCCCGCGGGCCTGCTCCCAGTGGCGGTGGGCGGCGAGGAAGCCCGGCCAGCCGACGCTGTGATCGCCGCCGAGCACGATCGGGACCAGATCGGGCGCCAGCGCGAAGAGCCGGTCGAGGGCCAGGGCGCACAGGTCGAGCGGCGAGACCGGCAGCCCGTCGGCCAGCGGATCGTCGCCGTAGAGCGCCGCCCGGGTCGCCGCGATCTGGGCCGGGGCCAGCATCTCGTCGCTGAGGAGCTGCGGCACGACCCGCACGTCGCCGGCGTCGGTGATCCGCCAGACGGGGTGGCCCGGCCGATCCATGAGCCACGCCCGCAGCGCCGCCGGGGCCCGGTTCGCGCCTCGGGTGAAGCCGGCGCCGACGTCCGAGGGCACCCCGAGCAGGGCCACCTTCGCCTCGCCCAGCCGCCCCAGCGCCGCCCGCCAGCGGGCGTCGACCTCGGCGTCCGACCCGGCCCCATACACCCGACGCTGAAGCGCCCGCTGCTCGGCCAGCCCGGTGCTCACCACGTACACCCCGCCGCCCGCCGGGCGCAGGATGCGGGCGAGGACCTCCACCGGCGCCGCGTCGCCCGGCGTCACGCGGGCCACGCCAGATCGAACGCGACCTCCACCCGGTCGGCGACCACCAGCGCCCCCAGCAGGGCCTTGTACGGCTTGATGCCCCACCGGCTCGGGGTCAGCTCGACCCGCCCCCGGACCCGCCCGTCGGCGATCTCGACCGGGAACGCGATGTCGACCGTGCGCCCGACCAGGGTCAGCCCGCCCCGGACCCGATCCCCGTCGATGTGCCCGGCGAAGATCACCTCGGGGTATCGCTTGCTGCGCAGCACGTCCTTGCGCATGCCGGAGAGCACCTTGCCCTTCTCCAGCTTGCCGAAGCCCTTCTGATCGACGACCCCGTCGTGCACCGGCCCGGCGACCTCGACCCCGTCCGCCGGGAAGCGCCCCCGCACCCGGCCGTCGTCGAGGGTGACCTCGAACCGGGTGCAGTCCAACCGCAGATCGTGCGCGATGGGCGACAGCAGCCGGCTGCGATCCTTGAACGTGAAGATGTGGACGAACCCGTCGGTGAGCGTGTGCATGGGCGCAGGGTAGCCCGTCGGGCGCCGCCGCGTCACCCGTCGGCGACCTCGGCGGCCACGAGCGCCTCGTCGTAGAGCACCTCGCCGTCCGCCGCGCGGGTGAAGACGGCCCGCACCCGGTTGGCGTCGGGGTCGAAGTCGAGCACCGTCGCGGCGTGCTCCCCCTGGGCGAAGTCGATGCGCCCCGGCGGGAAGAACTGCTCGGGGACGTGCTCGGCGATCGCGAGCCGGGCGCTGGGCGCGCTGCCGGCAGGGCCGCACAAGATCTCCCACATCGCCGAGCGGGGGCCGGCGGCCTCCACCCGCCAGACCGCGCTGACGTGGAAGTCGCCGGCGAGGAACCACACGTTGTCGAGCGCCTCGTCGACGACGTGATTCAGCAGCCGTTCGCGCTGGGTGGGGTACTCGGTCCACCGATCGTCGATGAGCCACAGCCGGGGCAGATCGGCGATGGGCACCGAGTTGAGCAGCACCTTGAAGTGGCACGGGCTGGCCGACAGCCCCTCGAGCAGCCACTGCATCTGCAGCTCGCCGAGGTAGATGTCTTCGGCGTCCCGGGTCTCCGGCCGGCGCTCGAGGCGGCTGTCGAGCACGAAGAACTCGGCGGTCTCACCCCAGCGATAGCTCTGCCAGTGCACCCGATCGTCGGCCAGCGCGCCGGCCCCCGGCTCCTCGCGGTGCTCGACGGCGAGGTAGCGATACCAGGCGTCCTTGGCGATCGCGACCCGGGCCAGATCGACGTCCGGCGCGTGCAGATCGCTGTTGTCGAAGAACTCGTGATCGTCCCAGGTGAAGTAGCTGCCGGTCGAGCCGAGCAGGGCCCGATAGCCGGGCAGCCGGTGGGTCCTCTCCCAGCCGGCGGCGTACTCCGCGGCGGTGAAGGCCGCGTCGTTGTAGACCATGTCGCCCAGGTGGCAGAAGAGGTCGCAGCCGGCGTCGGCGGTGATGTTCAGGGCGGGGAAGGGGTTGCGGCTGTAGGCGGTGCACGCGGTGGCCCCGACCCGCAGCGGGGCCCGGCTGCCGGGGGCGAGCGCGGTGCGGAAGCGCCCGAAGGCCGAGCGCACGCCCCGGCCCTCGTCGTAGAAGGCGTAGCGCCACCACTCGCCGGGCGGCAGGCCGCCGACCCGGGGCGCGCAGAAGCCGCCGTCGTCCGGCTCGACGTCCACCTCGACCGCCGGCTGGGCGTCGAGCGGGGCGGCGCCGGGCCACAGCCGCAGGATGAGCGGGCGGCGATCGACGCAGCGGGTCCACAGCATCGCCGAGTCGCTGCGCATCGCGCCGGCGTGCAGGCCGAGCGGGAAGACGGTCTCGTCCTCGGGGCGATCGACGAACGGCTCGACCGGATCGTCCTCGGCGCAGCCGACCAGCGGGATGGCCAGGGCGGCGCCGGCGCTCCAGCGCAGGAAGGTGCGGCGGTTGATGCGGGTACGGGGGCGTCGGGCCACGATCACCTCGCGGGGTCGAAGGTGAGGGGGTTCTCCATCACGGCGGTGACGGGCGCGCGGCGCGGGGGGCTCAATCCCGCGGCGGAGGGGCGGCCCGCCCGGCCCCTCCGGCGGGAGGACCGTCGCCGCTGCGGATCAGGCCGCCCAGATCGAGCCGCCCATCGGGCGTCGCGAGGCGGATCCGCCAGCGCGCGGCCCGGCCCTCGCCGACCGAGCGCAGCTCCAGATCGGTCACCGCCGCCCGATCGATCGTGACCCGCCGGACCACGCCGGCGAAGCCCGCCCGATGCACGACGACCCGATCGGCCCGGACCTCGACCCGGCGCACGCCGCCGCTGTGCTTCATCCACCACAGCGCCGCCCACCCCCCGCCGAGCAGCGTCAGGCAGAAGGCCAGCGCGATGACCACATCGCCGCCCGTCAGCCGGGCCGAGACGACGCCCAGCATGACCCCCAGCGCCAGCAGGCCCGCCCCGACGAAGCGCAGCGCGGCGCGCATCAGGCCTTCGTGGCGGTGCGGCGGGCGCACGAGGATCACGTCTTCGGCGTGGGGCGCGGGGGCGATCATCGTCGGCAGTCTGGGAGTCGACGGCGGTCGACGCAAGCGCCGCAGCCGCCCGCCATCAGAAGCGCACCGTCAGCCCGCCGGCGCCCCCGTCGACGGCGGGGGTCGCCCACGCCGCCCGGGCCTGACGGAACTGATACAGCCCCCACGCCGTCAGCAGCGTGCCGATGACGGCCACCGTCCCGTAGCCGACGACCCGAGCGGCGTCGCGCTCGCTCAACAGCCCCTCCGACATCACCCCCAGCCCGACCACCGCCATCGTCGCGCCCACGCCGGCCCAGGCGTCGCCCGGCAGATCGGTGCGGGCGACGTCGCCGCGCCGCAGGACCACCACCCGGCGGGTGGCCGGCACCGACAGCGTCACCGTCTCGGCGTCGGCCCGCTCGACGACCGCCTCGAAGGTCGAGCCGTCCCGGTGCACGACGGTGGTGGTCGCGGCGCTGCATGCGATCAGCGCCGGGGCGAGGGCGAGCGACAGCCGGGTGAAGCGGGCCACGGCGCAATCTACCCCGAGCCGGGCGGCGACGCACGCGGTTCGCTCGCGCGACGCGGTTGCAGATGGGCCGCGGGCTCGGTCATCTTGCGGGCGCGGCGTCTCCCTGCCCGGCGCCGGCGGAGCCCGATGATCCCTCGCCTCGAACCCGGCCCCCCGGTCGGCGACACCTACCTCGACTTCCTGCGCGCGCTGCCCGGCGCGGGCTACGGCGGCGAGATCGCCCCGGACTACGCCCGGCGGCTCGTCACCGCCACCGACAACAGCGTCTACCAGGTGCTGCCCCAGGCGGTGCTCTACCCCCGCGAGGCCGAGGACGTACAAGCCGTCCTGCGGCTGCTGGGCGAAGAGCGCTTCCGGGCGGTGAAGCTCGCGCCGCGGGGCGGGGGGACCGGCACCAACGGCCAGGCGCTCACCGACGGGCTTGTGCTCGACGTCAGCCGTCACCTCGACCGCATCCTCGAGGTCGACCTCGAGGCCGGCGTGGCCCGGGTGCAGCCGGGGGTCGTGCTCGACCAGCTCAACGACCACCTGCGGCCCCACGGGGTGTTCTTCGCGCCCGACCTCTCGCCGTCGAGCCGGGCGACCCTCGGGGGCATGATCAGCACCGACGCCGCCGGCAGGGGATCGCGGGTCTACGGCAAGACGAGCGGGCACGTCCTGGCGCTCGACGCGGTGCTCATCGGCGGCGAGCGCCACACCTGCCGGGCGACCGGACCGGCGGCGGTGGCCCGGATGCCCGCCGCCGATCCCATGACGGCGATCTATCGGGCGATCGACCGGCTGCTGACCGACGAAGCCGACCTCATCGCCGCCACCTGGCCCGACCTGAAGCGCTACATGACCGGCTACGACCTCGTGCACGCCCGCCCGGCCGGGGGCGGGGTCGACCTGCGGGCGCTGATGTGCGGCAGCGAGGGCACGCTGGGCGTCATCGTCGAAGCCACCGTGCAGCTCACCCCCATCCCGACCCACAGCCGCCTCGTCGTGCTGGGCTACCGCCGCTTCGAAGACGCGCTCGCCTCGGCCGAAGAGCTGGTCGCGCTCGCCCCCAGCGCCATCGAGACCGTCGATCAGATGGTCATCGGCCTCGCCCGCAAAGACGCCATCTGGCCCCGGGTGGCGGGCATCCTCGGCGACTCGCAGGCCCTGGCCGCGGTCAACCTCGTCGAGTTCGCCGGCACCGATCCGGCCGCCGTCGAGCAGAAGGCCGCCCGGCTGATGGTCGAGGCCGAGGCGTCCCCCGCGGCCCACGCCCCGATCAGCCGGGCGCTGGCCCGGGACGCCGCCGAGGCCGCCGCGCTGTGGGATCTGCGCAAGAAGGGGGTCGGCCTGCTGGGCAACGCGCCCGGACCCCGCAAGCCGGTGCCCTTCGTCGAAGACACCGTCGTGCCCCCGGAGAACCTGCGGGCCTACATCGCCGAGTTCCGGGCCATCCTCGACGCCGAGGGCCTGCGCTACGGCATGTTCGGGCACATCGACGTCGGCTGCCTGCACGTCCGCCCCGCGCTCGACCTGCGCGACCCGGCGGACGAGGCCCGGCTGCACCGCATCAGCGACGCGGTCTGCGATCTGGTCCAGCGCTACGGGGGCCTCATCTGGGGCGAGCACGGCAAGGGCATGCGCAGCGCCTACAGCCCCCGGTTCTTCGGCGAGGCGTGGCCGCTGCTGAGGCGGATCAAGGCGCTGTTCGACCCCCACGACCAGCTCAACCCGGGCAAGATCGCGACCGTCGAGGCCCCGCTGGTGAGCATCGACGGCCCCACCCGGGGCCAGCGCGACCGCCAGATCGCGCCCGCCGACCAGCAGCGGTTCGAGGTGGCCATCGCGTGCAACGGCAACGGGGCCTGCTTCGACTACCACCCGGACCACGTCATGTGCCCCTCATCGAAGATCACCGGCGACCGGATCCACAGCCCCAAGGGGCGGGCCGGGCTGATGCGGGAGTGGCTGCGCATGCTCGCCGAGGCCGGGCAGCCGCTGGCGGCCGACGGCGGCCCCGCCGGGCTGATCACCCGGGCCCGCAACACCCGATCGGGCGCGCCCGACTTCAGCCATCAGGTCTACGAGGCGATGCACGGCTGCCTGTCGTGCAAGGCCTGCGCGACCCGCTGCCCGGTGAAGGTCGACGTGCCGGCGTTCAAGGCCGAGTTCCTCGCCGCCTACCACGGGCGCTACCTGCGCCCCCTGCGCGATCACCTCGTCGGCGCGCTGGAGCCCGGCGCCGCGCTGGCCGCCCGGGCGCCCCGGCTGAGCAACCTCATGGCCCGCCTGCCGCCGATCCGCTGGCTGCTGCGCCGGCTCGGGGGCATCGTCGACCCGCCCGCCTTCAGCCACCCGACCGCCCGCGCCCGCCTGAAGCGCCGCGGCGCCCGCCGGGCCACCGCCGAGGCCCTGCGCGCCCTGCCGGACGCCGAGCGGGACCGGGCGGTGGTGCTCGTGCCCGACGCGTTCAGCTACTTCTTCGACGCCGACGCCTTCGTCGCGTGCCACGACCTGCTCGCCGGGCTGGGCTTCACGCCCTACGTCGCCCCGTTCGTGCCCAACGGCAAGGGCCTGCACGTCAAGGGCTTCCTCGACCGCTTCGCCGAGACCGCCCGGCGCAACGTCGAGGCCCTGCGCCCGCTGGCGGCGACCGGCGCGCCCCTGGTGGGCGTCGACCCCGCGGTCGTGCTCACCTACGCCGACGAGTACCCCCACGCGCTGGGCGTCGACGACCTCGGCTTCACCGTGCAGCTCATCCAGGACTGGCTCGCCGAGCGCCTCGACGCCGTCCGGGCCGCGGCCGGCGAAGCCACCGGCGCCCGGTGGACCCTGATGGCCCACTGCACCGAGCGCACCGCCAGCCCCCACGCCGAGCGCCGCTGGCGGCAGATCTTCGAGGCCGCCGGGCTCGCGCTCGACGCCGCGGCGGTCGGCTGCTGCGGCATGTGCGGGATCTACGGCCACGAGGCGGACCACGCCGCCGAGTCCCGGGGCATCTACGCCATGAGCTGGGGCCCGGCCCTGGCCCGCGCCGGCGAGCGGGCCGTGGCCGACGGCTACTCCTGCCGCAGCCAGATCAAGCGGGTGGACGGCCGCCGGGTGCCGCACCCGGCGCGGGCGCTCGTCGACCACCTTCATTCGGTCTGATCGACAATAGCCCGGGATTCCGGGCGACCCTTTCGGCCCGGCCGAATCTTCCCTGGAGGAAACACCCGGGGGAGCGCGACCGATGAGCTGGCTGAACTACCACCACCTGCTCTACTTCTGGGTCGCCGCCCGCGACGGCGGGGTCACCGCCGCCAGCCGCACGCTCGACCTCGCGCCGTCCACCGTCAGCGCCCAGATCCGGCAGCTCGAAGAGCAACTCGGGCACGCCCTCTTCCGCCGGGACGGGCGCTCGCTCGTCCTCACCGACGTCGGCCAGACGGTCTTCGGCTACGCCGACGAGATCTTCGCCCTCGGCCGCGAGCTGACCCAGACCCTCGCCGAGAGCCCGCTCGAGCGCGCCCCCCGGCTGGTGGTCGGGGTGGCCGACGTCATGCCCCGCATGCTGGCGATGCGGCTCATCCGCCCGGTGCTCGAGCACGGAGACGGCGTGCGCCTGCAATGCCGCACCGGCGAGCCGGGGCGCCTCATCGAAGAGATGGTGCTGCACCGGGTGCACCTCGTGCTCAGCGACGCGCCGGCCACCGTCACCGAGGGCGGGGACCGGGTCGAGAGCCACCTCGTCGGCCGCTGCGGGATCGTGCTCTTCGCCACCCCCGAGCTCGCCGCCCGCCACCGCACCCCGATGCCCCGGGTGCTCGACGGGGCGCCGTTCCTGCTGCCGGGGCCCCACACCGAGATGCGGCGGGCGCTCGAGCAGTGGTTCATCGCCCGCAAGGTGCGGCCCCGGGTCGTCGGCGAGTTCGAAGACAGCGCGCTGATGAAGGTCTTCGGCCAGCACGGGCACGGCATCTTCCCCGGGCCGGCGCTGGTGGCCCGCGAGATCAACCAGGACTTCGGGGTGGTGCCCATCGGGCGGCTGGACGGGGTCGACGAGCGGGTCTACGTGCACACCCTCGCCCGGCGCACGGCGCACCCATTGGTCGACGCGCTGATCGAAGAGGCCCGGACGACCTTCGGCGGCCCGCCGCCCCGAGGCCGCGCCGAGTAGCCGCGCGTCGGGCTCAGCCGCGCATCGCCGGCATGTCGGGCAGGCCGACCGGGCCGGTGTCGATGCCCATCATCTGACAGATGCCGGCGAACACCTCGACCTCGGCCATCTCGCGGCCCGGCTCGGGCGCGCCGGTGCGGGGATCGAAGCCGTAGGTCAGCCCGGTGTCGGGGTCGACCCCGCCGAGCACCCGGTTGCCGTTGGCGAAGGGCGAGACGATCAGCGAGCCGTTGTTCAGGTGGTGCCCGCTGGAGAACTCGCTGGCCCCCGACGGGCGGTTGCGGGTCCGACCGAAGTCGGTGGCGAGGTACAGCGCCGAGCGATCCCAATAGCTCTGCCCGTCGGCGAACTCGACCTGCTTCAACAGCCCGATGAGCCGATCGGAGACGCTCAGCAGCCGGCTCCACATCAGGGCCTGGGTGCCCCGGTGCGCGCTGTGGGAGAAGTCGAACGCCAGCGGCGGGCTGTCGACGATCTGCTGCCCGCCGACGCCCGGCGACAGCCCGGGGCCGATGGTCACCGTGACCGAGACCCCGTTTCGGATGAGCAGATAGGCCAGCGCCGCCTGGGCCTCGAGGGGATCCTGGGCGAAGAGGGGGAAGGCCTCCCGCACCCGGGCGGCGTCGGGCGCGCTCTCGAGCCCGTAGGCCGCCAGCGGGACGCCGGGGCCGTCGGGCAGAACGTTGAGCTTGGTGATGAGATCGGCCTCTTCGACCGCCGGGGCCAGCGCGTCGCGCTGCCGCAGCCAGCGTTGCAGCGCCGGGCTGCCGCCGAACGTGCGGCTGAACGACGACCGCCCCTCGATCGCGCCCCGGGTCTGGCGGGCCATCTGCACCAGCGAATGGGCCGGCGCGCCGCCGACCCCCCGCGAGCCGTGCAGCCCCGAGAACCACACGTTGGCGTCGACCACCGCCTCGGCCCGGGCCCGATCGGGCAGGGTCTGGTCGATGCCCGGCTCGATGTAGCCCCCGACGCTCATGTTGACGTTGGGGATGGCGAAGCCGCCGCCGTAGGCCTCGGCCACCAGCTCGGGCAGGGTGCGGCCGGCCCAGGCGTCGTTGCCGGTCAGCGCCCGCTTCTGGGCGATGAGGTGATTGACGCTGGTGCCGGTGTGGGTGACGACCATCATGTCGGCGGCGTGGCGCCGCACGAAGTCGCTCTGATTCGACGCGCCCTCGTAGGGCAGGGGGCCCAGGTCGCGCAGCTCCATGTCGACCGCCCGGAAGGGGCTGCCCTCGACGCCCTGAACCATGCCATCGGGGAAGGTATTGAGCACCGCCGCGTTGGCCGACTCCGACTCGCGGATGGCCAGCATCGCGTCGATGATCGAGGCCCCGCCGGTGCCGGTGACCACGATGAGGAAGCGGGGATCGGCCCCCGGGCCGCCCTGAGCCCGCGCCGGACGGGGCAGGCCGGGCAGCGTGGTGGCCGCCGCCCCGGCGATGCCGGCGGCGAGGCCCCGCAGCGCGTCTCGGCGGGTGGGTCGCAGGAGCTGCCTTCGCTTCATGGGTCGCTCGCGGTCAATAGAACAGCGACTCGACGCTGGTCAGGGTGATCATGCACGCCAGCGTACCCCATTCGGCCGCCGGCACCTCGCTGTCGGGCGAGGCCTCGACGTCGCGGTAGAGCTGCCGCATGTCGGCGATGTCGTCGGCGGTCGGCGGCCGCAGGAGCGCGCGGGTGAACAGCCGCTCGATGGCCGCGGTGACCGTCGGATCCTCGACGTCCTGCAAGCGGCCGTCGACGGTCACCGGCACGTCGGTGAAGATGACCGCCTGCGCCAGATCGGCCGCGTCGAGCTGCACCCGCCGGGTGCACGCGGCCAGGGCCACCCGCTCGATGGCCAGCGGGGCGCTGAGCGCGGTGTGCTCGAAGGCCTCGTAGATGTTGGCCCGGTACGGCTCGACGCCGCCCAGGGTCACGGTGTGGATGTTGTCGAGGCAGTCGTAGAGGCCCAGCTCGGCGCAGAGCTGGTTCTCTTGCAGCTCGAGGACGCGGGCGAACTCGAGCTGGATGCGAGCGGTGCGCTTGAAGCGCAGGTTGTTGCGGGCCGACGCGTAGGTCGGCGCCCGGCCGGGGCTGCCGCCCTGACCGCCCACGCCGCCCTGACCGCCGACGCCGCCCTGGCCGCCGACGCCGCCCTGACCGCCGACGCCGCCCTGGCCGCCCTCGCCGCCGGCGCCGCCGCCCTCGCCGCCGCCGCCGCCCGCGTCGACGTCGACGCCGATCGGCTCATCGTCGCAGCCGGACAGGGCCCCGAAGCACAGCGCCGCCAGCAGGGCCGGCCAGACGGCGAATCGTCGCGGATCACGGCGCACCGTAGGCCTCCGTGCGAACGAGGTCGTGCAGCATGCGCTCGACCCGGTACTCGTGCGTCGTGCGGAAGGCCCGCCACAGCGCGTCGAACTCGCCCTGCTCGTCGGGCGTCGGCGAGTGCCCCACCAGCAGCCGCCAGTAGTCGCGCACCGTCGCCTGGGCGAAGGCGTCGCTGTCGACCGCCCGCTGGGACCACTCCACCAGATCGGCCACCGGCTCGCCGAACAGATAGCCCGCCTCGGGCACCTCGCCGATGCGGCTGCCCTCGGCCGGGCCGAAGCTGTTCATGCGGTTGGCCTGATAGGTGCCGGTGCGCCCGCCGCCGATGCCCCGATAGCGGCTGAACGGATAGGCCAGGGGGTCGAGCGTGGTGTGGCACGCCGCGCAGGTCGGCGCGGTGACCCCCTTGTCGTCGTAGTCGACGAGCTCGACGTCGGCCGGGGCCACCAGCCCCTCGCTGCGGGCGATGTCGAGCCCGAGGTAGGCCCGGTACGCCTGGGCCGCGGTGGTGCGGGGCAGGGGGGTGAACATCGTGTTGATGACGAAGAACCAGCGGGTCGTGATCAGCCCCGCCCGGCGCTCGTCCTCCAGCCGCTCGTCGCCGTGATCGGCCACCCGGTAGGTGCCCGCGCCGGTCAACTCGACGTGGAAATCGGCCGTCAGCAGCAGCCGGGCGTCGCGGTCGTCGCTGCTGATATACGCGAAGAGGGCGTAGTCGTGATCGTAATCGGCCAGGGGCACCGGACCCCCGCCCGCGCCGCTCTTGATCGCCTCCAGCGGGCGGATCTTGGCGTGGGCCAGCCGCCACAGCGCGCCGTCCCGCCCCAGCCAGAACGGGGTGTCGAGGCAGGCGTCGAGGGCGTCGGCGATCCACGCCATCTGCGCCTCGCGGCCCTCCTCACCAAACGCCTGCAAGTCGGCGTAGCGCGGCGAGCGGCCGCAGACATCGAGGTAGACCCGGCGGAAGGCATAGGCCGGATCGTAGCCGCAGACATCCCAGTCGGGGTTGATGTTGGGCCCGGTGCAGTCGCCGCTCGACAGCGGGGCCTCGGCGGGATCCCCCGGCGAGGTGCCGGCCAGGATCTCGGCCACGTTGCTCGCCCCGTCACCGTCGGCGTCCTCGTCGGCCACCGCCGCCAGCGCGGCGGGCAGGGCCTCGGCGAAGGCGTCCGGGCTCAGCGGGCGGGCCTCGTCGGGGGCGAGCACCGCCTCGACCGAGGCGCCGAAGACGTTCCGGGCCGGGGGCGCGATGTGGCAGGTCGTGCAGTCGGGCAACCCCGAAGCGCAGGGGGCCGCGTCGGGCCAGACCTCGCAGACGACCGCCGGACCCGGCGGCAGCGCGAAGGCGAGGGCCGGCAGCAGCAGCCCGGCGCCGACGATGTAGGCGATGTTTCGCATCCCGGCCAGTATGGGGGGCGGCGCGGTTCGCTTCAACCGCTCATCCGTCGCCCGGGTGACGGATCGTCGACGACTTGTGGACGACCCCATCGGGGCGCATGCTGCCCGCCGAGCCGACGCGCAACCCCGGGAGGAACCCGTGCCCCACCTCGCCGCCCTGCGCACCCGCGCGCGGGCCGTGGCCCTCGCGGCGCTCTGCTGGGCCGCCGTCGGCTGCCGGGACGCGCCGCCGCCCCCGGCGGATCCCGCGCCGCCCCCGCCCGCCCCGGCGTGGTGGATGCGGGCCACCCCCCCCGCCGACCCCCTGACCGACCCCCGGGAGACCCGGCTCATCGTGCGGCTCGGCCGACCCGCGGTCACCCGGGCCGAGCAGCTCTACGGCCCGCCGACGGAGGGCCGCCTGCGCGGCTGGTGGCTGCGCCCCCGGGCGCCGCGAGCGACCGGCGCGTGGCTGCTGCTGAGCGTATCGGGCGGCCTCTACGGCGTCGTCGCCGCCCCGGGGCTGGTGGACGACCCGGGCCTCACCGCCCTCGCCCGGACGGGCCACGCCTGGCGGGCCATCCTGCGGGGCCCCTGACCCCGGCCCCGCCCCGACTCAGCGCCCGGCGCGGCGGGCGAACTCGGCGAACCGCTGCATGTCGCGCAGGCACATCTTGCGCATCGCGCCCACCATCAGCCTGCTCATCACCCGCCCGAAGAAGCCGGGGGCCTCGATCTCGCCGGTGAAGCGCATCCGGGTGCCGTCGCCGGCCGGGGCCAGATCGTAGGTGAAGCGGTACTCGCCCTTGCCGGTGGTGCCCTTGCTGCCGTCGACGTACAGCGCGTACCGCTCGGGGCGGGCGCCTTCGGTCACCTCGAACTCCTCGGTGGCCTCCTTGCCGAACATCTTGCGCGTCTCGCGCCACCGGGCCCCGACCCGATCGGGCCCGCCCGCGTCGAGCACCTCGACCCGCACGAAGTTGTCCATCCACTCGCCGAAGCGGTCGGGGTCGAGCGCGAGGTCGTAGACCCGCTCCGGCGGCGCGTTGATCACCAGCTCGGCGTCGAACGTGACGGCCATGTGAAGCCTCCATCACCGTGGGCGGCCCGAGTACCACACCGCGCCCCCCGACGAATACCGCCGAAGGTGTCGGGCGCCGACGCATCGTGGGGCGCCGGGGGGGCGCGGCGACGTCGGCCGATCGGCCGGGGGGGCCCGGGGCCCGCTCGGCGAGCCACCCGGGGTCCTCCAGAGGGCCCGGGACCCGCTCGGCGCGCGCTCGGGGGGCCCTCCAGAGGGCCATCGATCGGCTCGGTGGCGTGGGCGAGGTCGTCGGGCGGGCCCCGGCGGCGCGCCCTGCGCGATCGGGGGGCCCTCCCGAGGGCCGTCGATCGGCTCGGCGGCGTCGGCGAGGTCGTCGGGAGGGCCTTCGCCGTGGTCGCTGCGCCTCTGGGGGGCCCTCCGGAGGGCCCCCGCGGTGCTCCGCGGCGTCGGCGAAGTCGTCGGGCGGGCGCCCGGTGGGGCCGGCGAGCGTCGGCGGGGCCCTCGGGCGGACCCTCGAACCACGGGTCGGCGTCGAGGGGAGTCGTCGCTGAGGCCCGCGATCGGCCCGGCGCGGGGGGTCGAGGCCCGGCAGAGGACTTCGGCGGCGACCGTCAGGGCCGCGGAGGGCCCTCGGGCGGGCCCGCGATCGGCTCGGCGCGGGGGGTCGAGGCCCGGCAGAGGACTTCGGCGGCGACAGCCATGGCCCCGGGGGGCCCTCGGGCGGGCCCCCGATCGGCTCGGCGCGGGGGGTCGAGGCCCGGCAGAG
>JAUHYW010000127.1 GCA_030426085.1 bacterium
CCGCCCTCGCCGGCGAACCCGCCCTCGCCGCCCACGCCGCCGAAGCCGCCCGTGGGGCCCGGCTCCCCGGCGAACCCGGCCTCGCCGCCGATCCCGGCCACGCCGCCCATGCCGCCGGCGCCGGGCAGGCCGCCCATGCCCCCGGGATCGGTGTCGCCGTCGACCTCGGCGTCGAGCCCGCCGTCATCGGCGACGCACAGGCTCTGTTCGCAGCGGGCGCCGGCCACGCAGTCCGCCGAATCGACGCAGCCCTCGCCCACGAGGCTGGGGCCGTCGCCGCCTTCGGTGACGCATCCGATGAGGGCGCCGGGCAGCGCCACGGCGAGGAACACGGGCAGAATCCAACGCATCTGGGACCTCCTGGCCCATTCGATGCGCCGACCGCCCGGCCCGCTACATCATCCCTGCGGAACCAGCGTGCGCCCCCGCGCGACGAGCGGGTTCCGGGCGGCGAGCCCTTCGGGGATCTTGGAGAGCACCTCGTCCGCCGAGCGCACCACGAAGTAGTCGTTGGGGATCATGCGCCCGCTGGCCAGGTAGAAGCCGGTGCCGATGCGGGCCCGGTGGCCGAAGGCGGCCCCGAGGAAGCGGGTGCCGGTGTCGTGCAGCGCGCCGTCGAGCGGCACCCGGATGTTCTGGTCGAAGTTCAGATCCATCGTGAACGCGCCGCCGGTGGTGAGCACCTTCCGCCCGAGCACGCACATCTGCATCAGGTACTGGCCTACGACCGCCTCGGGGTAGAGCACCGAGAAGCGCAGGGTGCTCAGCTCGGAGATCACCGCCCGGGGCCCGACGGTCGACAGCTCGCAGTGGGCCCCGGCCCACACCTGCGCCCCGTCGCCGAGGGTGCTGGCGAAGACCCGGGCGAAGGGCCCCACGGTGACGTTGTCCCCCAGGGTGCTCATCTCGACCACCGCCGTGGGGTGGATGTCGCACCCCTTGCCGATGACGTTGAACTTGCCCATGACCCGCCACTTGTTCAGCGACATGGCCCGGACGGCGGCCCACAGGCCTCGCCGGATCATCGTCGACTTCGGCGTATTGCGGGCGTCGACCGCGCCGATGAACAGGTTGGCCCACAGGATGTGGACCCAGTGGTGCAGGGTCATCACGACGTCCTTCGGCAGCCCGAAGGCCAGCGTCTCGGCGTCGAGATACGGCGGCGCGGGCATGTCGAAGGGGTCTTCGTCGGCGTCGATCACCACCTCGACCGGCGGCGCGTCGGCCCCGCTGACGAGGCGGATCTTTTCGAAGAGGAAGCCGGCCTCCACCTTGCGGACGTGGGGCTGGACCGGGGTCGAGGCGTCGGCGAAGCGGCAGTGCCCCAGCACCAGCACCGCGTCCCGACCGGCGGCGCCGGCCACGAACTTGCGCAGGGCTCCGGCGGTGCACCACAGCGTATCGGGCACCACGACGCACGGCGGCTCGAGCGCGTCGACCCGGGTCAGGCCGGCCCCGCGGATGGCCTCGTCGAGCCGATCACCCACGGTGCGGTTGCCGATGAGCGCCTCGGCCGGCGGATCGTCGAACGGGGCGATGCGGCGGCCGCTGGGCTCGACGAAGACCTTCACCGGCTCACCGATCCTCGTCGGGGTCGCCGGCGAACAGGCAGTCGAAGTCCTCGAGGTCGATGTTGCCGTCCCCGTCGTCGTCCAGCCCGTTGGCGCAGGCCGGCAGGATGCGGGGGTCCTCCTCGGTGGCGTCCCCCCGCCCCGCGCAGCCGGGGTCGTTGGGGAAGTCGGTCAGCCCGTCCAGGTCGTCGTCGATCTGGTTGAGGCAGGCCGGCGGCTCCTCGGGGTCGTCCTCGGTCACATCGCCCCGCGCCTCGCAGCCCGGATCGAGCGGCCAGTCGATGCGGTTGTCGCCGTCGTCGTCGAGCATGTTGTTGCACAGCGGCACCCGGGCCGAGTCGCGCTCGTTGTCGTCGCTCGGCCGGTCGCAGCCGGGGTCGTCGGCGTCGATGCGCCCGTCATTGTCGTTGTCCATCAGGTCGTCGCACTGGGGGTCGTCGCGCTCGGTCTCGATGGTCAGGCGGAACGGCCCGCCGATGGGCGTGCGAGAGTCGACGACGATGTAATACGCCCCCGGCGGCAGCGAGCGGAGCTGCACCCGGCCGCTGCCCGCCCCGCCGGCCGCGCCGTCGTCGCAGGCCAGCTCGGTGTTGCGCTCGGCGCAGGCGGTGCGCACGTAGACCGCCGCGGCGACCTCGGTCTCGGGGTGGGCGGTGCTGACGGTCAGCAGCGCGTTGTACGGGTTGCGGTAGAAGTAGACCACCTCCGGGCGACCGGCCGGGCCGCAGCCGCCGTTGAGGGCGTTGGTGGCCATGCCGTCCATCGGATCGGTGCTGCCGTAGACCTCGTTGACGCCCTCGAACAGCTCGTTGAGCCGCACGCCCTCACCGCAGACGTCGGTCTCGTCGTCCGAAGACGCCGCGATGCAGCCCGGATCCTGGGGGTAGTCCACCAGCCCGTCGCCGTCGTCGTCCTCGTCGTTGCTGCACACCGTCAGGCCCTCGTCGGTCTCGTCCCGGTCGTCGGGCCGGCGGCAGCCGGGGTCGGCGGGGTAGTCGGCGGTGCCGTCCTCGTCGTCGTCGATCAGGTTGAGGCACTGCGCCAGCGGCACCTCGTCGACCGTCACCTCGACCGGCCCCCCGGCCCCGGCGACCCCGTCGACGAAGATGAAGTACTCCCCGGGCTGCGGATCGTCGATGCGCACCGTCTGACCGGGGGACACCGCGTCGGGCTCCTCCCGGCTGCACACCAGCTCGGCGTCGGCCTCGAGGCAGTCCGTGCGCCGCACGTACAGGCTCGTGGGCACCGCGGTGCCCTCGCCGACGGTGGTCACCTCGAGCGCCTCGATCTGGTTGGTGAGCCGATAGAAGAGCACCCGCTCCGGCGAGCCCATGCCGCCGCACGAGCCGGCCGAGCGGAAGACGCCCTGGCTGGTGTCGATGACCAGCCCCACCCCGTCGGTCAGCTCCGGCGGGTCGTAGCGGTCGAGGCAGCTCCCCTTCTCGTTGCTGTCGGAGGCGGCGTAGCACTCGGCGTCGTCGGGCCAGTCGATGTGCCCGTCGCGGTCGTTGTCCTGCCCGTCGGCGCAGGCCGGGGTCACCGGCTTGTCGCCCTCGTCGCGGTCGCCGACCCCGAAGCAGCCCGGATCGGCCGGGAAGTCGGGCAGGCCGTCGCCGTCGTCGTCCTCGCCGTTGGCGCAGGCGGTCACCGCGATGGGGTCGCTCTCGTCCTCGTCGCCCGCCGCGGCGCAGCCCGGCTCGAACGGGAAGTCGATGATCCCGTCGCCGTCGTTGTCGATGCGGTCGGCGCAGGCGGCGATCTCGTCGGGGGCCTCCTCGGTGGGATCGGCCACCGCCGAGCAGCCCGGATCCTGCTCGTCGATGAAGCCGTTGCGGTCGTTGTCGAGCCCGTCGGCGCACTGGGGCAGCACCATCGGGTTGCGCTCGTCGTTGTCGCCCGGCGACCCGCAGCCGGGGTCGTCGGGGAAGTCGATCAGCCCGTCGTCGTCGTTGTCGATCTCGTCGGCGCACTGGAGCTGGCGCTCGTCGTCGTCGAGGGCGTTCTCGCAGCCGGGGTCGTCGAGATCGGTCAGGCCGTCCTCGTCGTTGTCCTCACCGTCGGCGCACTGCGGCGCGCCGACGAAGACATCCACCGGATCCATGTCCGGCAGCTCGGGGCCCATGTCGGAGTCGCCCCCGTCCATGTCGACGACGACGCCCCCGGTGCCACCATTGCCCCCGGTGCCGCCGGTGGGGCTCTCGGGGTCCTCCCCGTCGCACCCGACCGTGATCAAAGCCAGCGCAGCGCACAAGCAAACGAGCCGCATCGCCCCTCCCGACGTCCAGCGGTTCCAGAACCGGGCCACCATACAGCAGCGGTTCGCGTCGGGTACAGCGGCCGGCCCCAGACCGCCGCCGACAGGTACCCCGACGCTTGACCGCCCCGCGGGCCCCGGCCGATGATGCCGCGCCACCGCCGCCCGGAGGACTCGATGTTCTGGCTGTCGACCGTCGGCCTCGCGCTGCTGCTGCTCGCCTGGCTGCGCACGCTCTACAACCTGCTGGCCGACGTCGACCTCCCGCCGGAGTACACCCTCGACCGGGACACCGAGCCGGCGCCGGTGGCCGATGACGGCGAGGCCCCGCCGGCGCTGTCGGTGGTCATCCCCGCCCGGGACGAGGCCCGCAACATCGAGCGCAGCGTGCGCTCGGCCCTCGCGCTCGACTGGCCCGGCCGGCTCGAGGTGGTGGTGCTCGACGACCGCAGCACCGACGGCACCGGCGAGATCCTGGCCCGGCTCGCCGCCGAGGACGACCGGCTGACGGTCATCGACGGGGTCGAGCTGCCCCCCGGCTGGAAGGGCAAGCCGCACGCGCTGCACCGGGCGCAGGCCCACGCCACCGGCGCGTGGCTGTGGTTCGTCGACGCCGACGTCGAGCTGGACCCGCTCGGCGCCCGGCGCATCGTCGGCGGGGCCCGGCAGCAAGGCGTCGAGATGGCCAGCGCGCTGGGCGAGCTGGAGGTCGACAGCTTCTGGGAGCGGGTCATCCAGACCCGGATGGGGGCGGTGATCGCCGGCGGCAACCCGCTGGGAGAGGTCAACGACCCCGAGCACGAGCGGGCGCTGGCCAACGGGCAGTGCCTGCTGTTCAGCCGGGCGGCCTACGACCGGCTCGGGGGCCACGAGGCGATCAAGGACAGCGTGCTCGACGACGTCGACTTCGCCAAGCGGGCCAAGGCCGAGAGCGAGGGCTACCGGCTGTTCTACGGG
Organism: bacterium; assembly: GCA_030426085.1. Taxonomy (GTDB): domain Bacteria; phylum Myxococcota_A; class Bradymonadia; order UBA7976; family UBA1532; genus JACKDM01. Next base: position 4,783 of record JAUHYW010000127.1, read on the forward strand.
CCCGGCGTCTTCAAGTGCCGGATGTACACCGGCCTCGGCGAGATCTGGCAGGGCTGGACCAAGAACCTCTTCCCCGCGCTGGACTACAGCCTCATCGCGACGCTCATCGTGACGCTGCTGCTGTTCGCGTTCAGCGTGCTGCCGTTCATCCTGCTGGCGAAGAACGCGACCCTCGCCGCGACCGGCCAGCCCTACGAGCCGCTGTTCCTGCTGCTCGAGGTGATGATCTGCACGATCATCCTGGCCACCGACGCCCTGGGCCACAAGGTCCGGGGCTACCGCTGGGGCCACTTCTGGAGCTTCCCGCTGGGTATGCTGATCATCGTCGCGCTCTTCTGGAACAGCGCGATCCGCATCACCAGCGGCAAGGGCGCGGTGTGGAAGGGGCGGGTGGTCGAGGCCGGGCGGCCGAAGAAGGGCGAGTAGGGCAGCGAGTGGCGCCCGACCGGCGCCGGCTCAGGCGACCCCCACCGCCCGGCGCACCTCGTCGAGCGGCCGATCGAGCATGTCCTCCAGCGGCGCGGTGACCAGGATCTGCGCCCCTTCGGCCGCCTCGCGGCCGACGCGCTCCGCCTCGCGGACCCGGCTGCGGGCCCAGAACATCAGCTTGCCGACGCGGTGGGCGGTGCGGGCGGCCTTGTCCAGCGTCGGGGTGTACTTCTGCTCGGCGACGAAGGCGTAGACCCCCGCCTCGCCGGGGCCGTCGGTGCCCAGGCCGATGAGCACGTGCACCATGTCGTGGATGCGGATGTAGCGCAGCGCGACCGGGTGCTGCTCGAAGATCGGGCGGCTGCGCTCGGAGAAGTTGAGCGGCTTCAGGCCGTTGTCCCGCATGAAGTCGGCGTACGCCCGGCCGAACGTGCCCTCGGGCAGCGCGGCGAGCGCCTCGAAGTCGAGCGGCTGGAAGTTCTGCTCGGCGTGGGCCCGCGCCGCCTCGGTGTGCGGGCCGGGCGGCTCGTCGGCGGTGAGGGTCAGCTTGAGGGCCGCCGCGTCGCCGACGTCCTCGCCGCTGCGCATGATGCGGATGATCTCGCGGATGGTGCCCAGCTTCGACATCGCCACCTCCCGGGTGCTCCGCCGAGTCTGGCAGCGCCCCCCCAGAGGGGCAAGGCTCTCAACGCAGCGCGCAGTCGGCGTCCGGCTCGGCGTACAGCGACGCCTCGCAGCGGCGCAGGCTGTCGATGAGCGCGTCGACCAGCGTCGCCGCGTCGGCCAGCTCGGGCGGCGGGTCGCGGAATTCGAAGACGTGCTGGCTGCGCACATCGCCCCGCTGCAGCGAGACGGTCGAGGCCCCGCCGTCGGCGCAGTCGGGGCAGCCATAGCGCGCCTCGAGCACCACCCCGTCGAGCGCCTCGGCGATGCGCCGGGCGTCGGCGTGCCCCCGGGCGGTCAGGGTGCCCGAGTGGATCGAGCAGAACCCGTCGAACGCGTTGTCGCAGACCTCGAGGCTCACCCGGTCGCAGGCGGCCTCGTCGAGGTTGGTCGGCACGATGGACAGGTTCGAGATGCAGCCGTCGACGCACTCGCCGAAGCTGCGGTTGCCGCCGGTGACGATGAAGGTCCGATCGGCGTCGGCGCAGGCGCCGGGCTGCAGCGGGCAGGCCGCCTCGCACGCCTCGCGGGTCTCGAAGTTGTTCTCGTTGCCCCCGCAGCCGCCGTAGAGGAACTCGACGCACTCGCCGCGATCGGGGTCGAAGTACCACCGCTGGAAGGCGGCGTCGCACGGGCCGGTGACCGGGGGCAGCCCGCAGATGTCGCCCGGCGCGTCGCAGGCGCCCGGGGACGCGGCGTCGATGCCGGAGCGATGGGCCTCGCAGAGGTTGTCGTAGGTCTGGCCGTCGCAGCCGCAGACCGGGTCGATCACCTCGGGGCAGACCTCGGGGCGGGGCATGCACAGGCCGCTCTGGTCGGCGAAGTCGCAGCCGTCCTCGGGGAAGTCGCAGAACTGGTCCTCTTCGCAGATGCCGCCGAGCAGGCCGCCGCAGGGCGTCTCGCCCTCGCCCTCGCCTTCTCCTTCTCCTTCGCCTTCGCCTTCGCCCTCACCTTCTCCTTCGCCCTCGCCCTCGCCCTCGCCCTCGCCTTCTCCTTCGCCCTCGCCCTCGCCTTCTCCTTCGCCCTCGCCCTCGCCCTCGCCTTCGCCCTCGCCCTCGCCCTCGCCTTCTCCTTCGCCCTCGCCCTCGCCTTCTCCTTCGCCCTCGCCCTCGCCCTCTCCTTCGCCCTCGCCCTCCCCTTCTCCTTCGCCCTCGCCCTCGCCGCCGTCCCGCGGCTGGGGCGGGCCCGCATCCTCGGTGGCCGGGTCCTCGCCTTCGCAGCCGGAGAGCCCCGGGATCGCCAGCGCCAGGCTCAACAGGAACAGAGTCGGAATGCGCATCGTCTCCTCCATCGTCGGGATGCGCCGCCGAGCGCGTGCACACCGGATGCCGAGGCTTCGAAACGCCGACGCCCGGCCGAGGCCGGGCGTCGTTCACGGGCGATGGGGCGCGGCTACTCGATGGCCTCTTCGACCTCGTCCCCGGCCTCTTCGAGGTTGTCGCCCACCTCGTCGCCGGCCTCGTCGATCTGCTCACCGACCTCCTCGGCCGGGCCGTCGTCTTCGCAGCCGATGGTGGCGAAGGCCAGCGGGGTCACGAGCACGGCCCAGGTCAGAGTCTTGAGGATGTTCATCGGGGCTCCTTTCAGATTTCTGCGGCGGGCACCGCGCCCACCTCGTGCCCACCCTCTCAGCAACCTCCGGGCCAACACGTCCGGCGCGCATTCGAGCGGCCCGCCCCGGGGTCGATCGTCGTCTTCTGCCCCGCCCCCGGGGCTCGATCGCCCCGTTCCGCCGCGGGCGGGCTTGAACGGGCGGCGCCCCGGGACATAAGGTGCTCGCCATGCGCTGGAGCTTCCTGGATCGGATAGACGAGTTGACCCCCGGGGCGGACGCCGTGGGGCGCAAGGGCTGCGCGTCGAGCGAGGACTACTTCGCCGACCACTTCCCGGGGTTCCCGGTGGTGCCGGGGGTCATCCAGATCGAAGCGCTCGCCCAGCTCTCGGGCAAGCTCATCGAGGTGACCGTCTTCGAGAACGACCGGCGGTGGGTCTGGCCCATCCTGTCGATCGTGCGCAAGGCCAAGTTCCGCCGCTTCGTGCGGCCGGGCGACACCCTCACCCTCAATACGAAGCTCACCGGCCTGCGCGACGAGTCGGCGGTGTGCGCGGTGCGGGGCACGGTCGACGGGCAGCGCACCATCGATGCCGAGCTGGTGTTCGTCTTCAGCCCCGACCGGCTCGACACCGACGCCGCCCAGAAGCGCCTCGAGCTGCTCGAGCGGGAGAACCTCAAGCTCCTGTGGAGCGGCTACGAGGCCTGGGCCGACCGCACGTCCCCCCCCGGATGAGCCAACGCGAGATCCCCCGGAGGCGCTCGATGGAGCCCGTCGTCATCACCGGCATCGGCTGCGTGACCCCGCTGGGGCTCGACGTCGACCAGACCTGGCGCGCGCTGACCCGCGGGCAGAACGCGATCGGGCCGATCACCCGGTTCGAGGCGCAGACCTACCCCTGCACCTTCGCCGCCGAGATCCGGGGATTCGACCCGCCCAAGCTGCACGGGCGCTTCGGCCGCTGGCGGGATGACAAGAGCAGCTTCGCCGTCGCCGCCGCCCGGGAGGCCATGGCCGACGCCGGGCTCGAGCCGGGGGCCGGTGATCCCGATCGCTTCGGGGTCTCGGTGGGGGCCGAGGTCAGCCGCCCGGGCATCGGCGAGGTCGCCGAGCGCATGGGGCAGATGGCGCTGCACGGCGCCGAGCGGGCCTATCGGGCGACCGACCCCAAGGAGTTCGCCGTGATGTCGGCGTTCTTCCCGGCCACCGCCCTCGCCGCGGTGATGCAGGCCCGGGGGCCCAACCTGACCACCGCCACCGCCTGCACCTCGTCGGCCCAGTCCATCGCCGACGCGCTGCGCATCCTGCGCCGGGGCGACGCCGACGTGATGCTCGCCGGGGGCACCGACCGCCTCGTCGAAGAGCTGATGGTCATGGGCTTCGGCCTGCTCGGCGCCCTGTCGACCCGCAACGACGACCCGACCCGCGCCTGCCGCCCGTTCGACCGCACCCGGGACGGCTTCGTGCTCGGCGAGGGGGCCGGCTTCCTGGTGCTCGAGACGCTGAGCCACGCCAAGGCCCGCGGGGCCCGCGTCCGGGCGGTGCTGCGGGGCTACGGCTGGTCGGCCAACGCGTGGCGCATCACCGACAGCCCGCCCGACGGCCGGGGCGCGAAGCACGCGATGCTCGAGGCCATGCGCGACGCGGGGGTCGCCCCGGGCGAGGTGGACTACATCAACGCCCACGGCACGAGCACCCAGCAGAACGACGCCTCCGAGACCGCCGGCATCCGGGGCGCCTTCGGGGCCGACGCCGAGCGCGTCCCCATCTCGTCGACCAAGTCGATGATGGGCCACCTCGTCGCCGCCTGCGCCGCCGTCGAGCTGATCGCCTGCGTCAAGGCCATCGAGACCGGGGTGATCCCGCCGACGATCAACTACGAGCACCCCGACCCCGACTGCGACCTGGACTACGTACCCAACGCGGCCCGCGAGGCCCGGGTCGACGTGGCGATGAGCAACGCGTTCGGCTTCGGCGGCAGCAACGGCACCCTGATCGTGTCACGGCATTCATGAGCGGCGCGGTCGCCATCACCGGGGTCGGGCTCATCTGCCCCGCGGGCATCGGGCTCGACGTCGCGCTGAAGACCCTCGCCGCCGGCCCGCTCGAGCCGGCCCTGCCCGACAACGACGAGGCGGTCGGCCTGCCCGACTCCCCCCGGCTGCTGGTGCCCAAGGGGTTCAAGCCGCGCAGCTACCTGCCCAAGCGGCGGCGCAAGGACCTCAAGCTGATGGCCCGGGCCAACCGGCTGGCGGTGGCGGCGACGTGCCTCGCCATCGACGACGCCGGCCTCGACCTCGACGGCGCCGATCTGACCGGCTGCGGGGTGATGCTGGGCGTGGGCCGCGAGCCGGGCAACCTCAAGGACATCATCCCCGCGCTGGTGCACTCCAAGGGGGCCGACGGGCGCATCGACCTCGATCGGCTCATCGACGAGGGCATGGGCTGGATGAACCCGCTCTCGTCGCTCAAGACGCTGCCCAACATGTCGCTGGCCCACGTCGCCATCCGCCTGGGCGCGATGGGGCCCAGCCAGACCCGGTGCACCGGATCCGAGGCGGGGCTCGACGCGCTGGCCGAGGCGGTGCGCACGCTGCACGAGGGGCGGGCCCCGATGGTGGTCGCCGGGGCCAGCGACACCCGGGTGAGCTTCACCGACCGGCTGGTGGCCCTGCGGCTGGGCATCGACGGCGCGAGCAGCGAGGCGGCGGCGATCTTCGTGCTCGAGCCGCTCGAGGCGGCCCGGGCCCGCGGGGCCCGCGTCCGGGGCGTGCTGCGGCTGGCCACCGACCGCGGCGCGCCGCCCCGGCTCGACCCGGCCAACCCCGCGCTGGCCGAGCTGGGCCACTGCGGCGCGGCCACTGGCGCGGCGGCGCTGGCCCTGGCGGTGGGCCGCGGCGAGCGGGCGGCGCTGGGCGCGGTGGCGGTCGACCCCCCCGGCCCCGACCGGGCCCCGGCGATCAAGGTCAGCGGCGGCCCCGAGCCGGTCGCGATCACCGGCGTCGGCCTCGCCAGCCCCCTGGGCCACGACTTCGAGACCTTCAGCGCCCGCCTGCTGCGCGGGGACTGCGGCACCGGCCCCATCCGGGCCTTCGACGCCCGGCGGTTCCCGGTGCGCAACGCGTGCGAGGTGGCCGACTTCGACCCCGCCGCCCGCCTGCCGCCGACCCTGGCCGCGGCCACCGGCGGGCTCGACGACCGCAAGGTCGAGCTGGCGATGTGCGCCGCCCTCGACGCGGTGCACGACCACGGCGACCTCGACCCCAGCGCCGGGGTGGCCTACGCCACCGGCCTGTCGAGCGTCAGCTTCACCGAGCTCGAGCAGGACTACGCGCCCTTCCTCGACGCCGAGGCCAACATCGACTGGATCCGGTTCGGCGCCGAGCAGGCCCGGGCCCGGGACACCCAGTCGCCCCGGCGGCACCTCGTCGACCGCCCGGTGGCCCTGCTGCGGACCTACCTGGGCCTCGCCGGCCCCGGCACCTGCCACTTCTCGGCCTGCGCCGCCGCCGCCGAGGCCATCGGGCACGCCGCCGACCGCATCCGCCGGGGCGAGGTCCCGATGATGCTCGCCGGGGGCGCCGACTCGATGGTGCACCCGTTCGGCATGCTGCCGTTCATCCTGCTCGGCGCGACCAGCCCCGAGACCGACCCCACCCGCGCCGGGCGGCCGTTCGACCAGGATCGGGACGGCTTCGTGATGGGCGAGGGCGGGGCGTTCTTCGTGCTCGAGCCGCTGTCCCGGGCCCGGGCCGCCGGCCGCCGGATCTACGGGCTGGTGCAGGGCTGGGGCTCGAGCTGCGACGCGCACAACGTCACCGCGCCCCACCCCGAGGGGGTCGGCGCCGAGCGGGCCATGACCGCGGCCCTCGCCGACGCCGGGCTGCCGCTCGACGCGGTGGACTACATCAACGCCCACGGCACCGGCACCGCGCTCAACGACGTCACCGAGGCCGGCGCCATCCGCCGCCTCTTCGGGGCCGCCGCCCCCCCGGTGAGCAGCAGCAAGGCCCAGATCGGGCACACCATCGCCGCCGCCGGCGCCATGGAGCTGCTGGCCTGCCTCGCGGCGTTCCACGGCGGCCGGCTGCCGCCCAACCCCCACCTGGAGACCGCCGACCGGGCCGTCGACCTCGACCTCGTCGAGCGCGCCGGCCGGGCGGCCACCCCCCGGGTCATCCTCTCCAACTCGTTCGGCTTCGGCGGGCAGAACGCCTGCCTCGCCCTGGGCCACCCCGAGGAGCATCGATGAAGACGGCGCTCTTGTTCGCCGGGCAGGCGACCCAATACGTCGGCATGGGCCGGCTGCTGCACGACCGCTTCCCCGAGGCCCGCGCGGTCTTCGAAGCGGCCGACGACGCGCTGGGCGAGGCGCTGTCGGCGCTGATCTTCGACGGCCCCGAAGACGCCCTGACCCGGACCGAGAACACCCAGCCGGCGGTGCTCACCGTGGCCTGCGCCGCGTGGGCCGTGCTCGAGAAGCGGGGGCTGGCGCCGGCGGTGCTCGCCGGGCACTCCCTGGGCGAGTACGGGGCGCTGGTCGCCGCCGGCGCGCTGCGCTTCACCGACGCGGTGCGGCTGGTGCGGCGGCGGGGGGCCTTCATGCAGGCGGCCGTGCCCGAGGGCGTGGGCGCGATGGCCTCGGTCAAGCGGGCCGACGAGGCGGCCATCGCCGAGGCCTGCGCCGCCGCCCCGGGCGTCGTGACCCCGGCGGTGTACAACGGCCCCGACCTGGTCGTGCTCAGCGGCGAGAAGGCGGCGGTCGAGGCGGCGTGCGAGGCGCTGAAGGCGCAGCGGGCGATGGTCATCCCGCTGGCGGTCTCGGCCCCGTTCCACTGCCCGATGCTGGCCCCGGCCGCCGAGGCGCTGGCCGCCGCGCTCGCCGACACCGCCGTCGGCCCGCTCGAGTGGCCCTACGTCAGCAACGTGGACGCCGCGTGGATCGCGCCGGGCGATCCGGGCGACGACCCGGCCGCCATCCGCGACGCGCTGGTGCGGCAGGTGGTCGGCGCGGTGCGCTGGCGGCAGACCATCGCCCTGATGCTCGAGCGGGGCGTCGAGCGCTTCTGGCACCTTGGGCCGGGCCGGTCGAACCTCAGCTTCGTCAAGCTCCAGGCCCGGCGGGCGCCGATGGCCAGCATGGACCGCGAGGCCGATCTGGAGGCCATCCTGGCCGAGTTGGAGGGCCCGTGAGCGCGCTGCGCGAGGTCGTCATCACCGGGGCCGGGGTCGTCGCGCCCCTGGGCCACACCCCCGCCGAGCTGTTCGACGCGCTGCTCGCCGGCCGCTCGGCCATCGCCCCGGTCGAGGCGTTCGACGTCAGCCCCTTCCCGTGCAAGGTCGCCGCCCGGGTGAAGGGCTACAAGGCCCGGGACTGGGTCGCCAACCGCAAGAACCTCAAGCTGATGAGCGACGCGGTGCGCTTCGGCATGGGCGCGCTCAAGCGGGCCCACGCCGACGCCGGGCTGGCCGACGCCGGGGTCGCCCCCGAGCGGCTGGGGCTGTTCGTGGGCGCCGGCACCGCCGTCGGCCGCACCGAGGATCTGGTGCCGGCCATCGAGCGCAGCGTGCGCGACGGGGCCTTCGACCCGAAGGCGTTCGGCGAGGTCGGCATGCACGCGATCAACCCCCTGTGGCTGCTCAAGGGGCTGTCGAACAACGTGCTCGGCTTCGGCACCGCCGACCTCGACGCCCGGGGGGTCAACCAGAACTACTGCAACTCGGGGGTCGGCGGCCTGCAAGCCATCGGCGAGGCGGCGTGGGCCATCGTCGAGGGCAAGGCCGACGTGGTGCTCGCCGGATCGGCCGACTCGGCGGTCAACCCGCTGCACTTCACCGGCTTCGGGCGGCTGCGGGCGATGACCGGCAACGGCGGGGCCGACGCGGTGCGCCCGTTCGACGCCCGCCACGACGGCTTCGCGCCCGGCGAGGGCGCCGCGTTCTTCGCGCTGGAGACCGAGGCCCACGCCCGGGCCCGGGGGGCCCGCATCCTGGGGCGCATCGCGGGCTACGGCGACGGCTGCGGGGCGCAGAGCCTCTCGGCCGGCGACCTGGGCGTGATCACCGCGACCTGCCGCCGGGCGCTCGAGCGCGCCGGGTGGGATCCGGAGACCGTCGACCTGGTCTACGCCCACGGCAACGGCACCCCGGTCTACGACCGCCGCGAGGCGCAGGCCATCGCCGCCGTGCTCGGCCCGCGCTCGGCGGCGGTGACCACCAACAAGGCCCAGATCGGCCACGCCATGGCCGCCGGCGGCCCGCTCTCGCTGGCCTGCGCCCTCGAAGCCGGCCGGCGCAACACCGTGCCGGCGGTGGCCGGCGTCGATCAGCTCGACCCCAAGTGCGCCGACATCGACCTCGTGCGGGGCGAAGCCCGCCGGACGCCGGTGCGCCGGGCGCTGGTGCACGCCGCCGGGCTCGGGGCCCAGACCACCTTCATCGCCGTGGAGTTCACCCCATGATCGCCCTCGTCACCGGAGCCAGCCGGGGCATCGGCCGGGCCATCGCCGAGCGCCTCGCCGCCGACCACGCCGCGAAGCTGCTGCTCGTCTACCGCAGCCGGGAAGACGAGGCCGAAGAGGCCCGCGCCGCCTGCGAAGCCGCCGGGGGCGAGGCCGCCATCCACCGGGCCGACGTCTCCGACGCCGAGGCCGCCGCGGGGGCCGTCGCCGCCTGCATCGAGCGGTTCGAGGGCCTCGACGTGCTGGTCAACAACGCCGGCGTCACCGCCGACAAGCTGGCGCTGATGATGGACGACGACGCGTGGCACCGGGTGCTGCGCACCAACCTCGACGGCGTCTTCTACACCGCCCGGGCCGCCGCGAAGCACATGCTGCGCAAGCGCCGGGGGCGCATCATCAACCTCAGCAGCATCTCGGCCCGCCGCCCGAACAAGGGGCAGGTCAACTACGCCGCCAGCAAGGGCGGGGTCGAGGCGTTCACCCGGGCGCTGGCGGTCGAGCTCGCCCCCAAGAGCATCACCGTCAACGCCGTCGCGCCGGGCATCATCGAGACCGAGATGAGCCAGCGCATCCGGGACGCGGCCGACAAAGAGCTGAAGAAGGCCATCCCCATGCGGCGCTACGGGCAGGTCGGCGACATCGCCGGCGTGGTCTCGTTCCTCGCCGGGCCCGACGCGGGCTACGTCACCGGCCAGACCATCGGGGTCGACGGCGGCCTCGGGGTCTGACGGGCCGCCGGCGCCCGGATCGCCTCAGCGATAGGCCGCCGGGTCGATGCCCAGCCGCTCCAGCCGCCGATAGAACGTCGACCGGGCCACGCCCAGCCGGGCCGCCGCCGCCCGGGCGTTGCCCCCCTCGGCCCGCAGCGCCGCGATCAGCGACGCCCGCTCGGGGTCGACCGCCGCCGCGCCGCCCCCGCCCGGCTCGGGCAGATCGCACGCCCGCAGCACCCCGTCCCGGGCCGCCGCGCAGCCCACCCGCAGCGCCGACTCCAGCCCCCGCACGTTTCGGGCCCAGCCCCCGCCGAAGATCGCGCGCCCCGCGCCCCGCTCCAGCCGCAGCGGCCGGCCGGGCCACAGGCGGCGGACCAGCAGGCCCAGATCCTCCCGCCGATCGGCCAGCGGCGGCAGGTGCAGCGTCTGCTCGGCGAGCCGGGCCATCAGGTCGACCCGGAACGCACCCCGCTCGACCGCCGCCTCCAGATCACAGTTGCTCGCCGCGAGCACCCAGGTGTCGAACGGCGCCGCCCGCTCGCCCCCCACCGGCGAGACCGCGCCCTCGGCCAGCGGCCGCAAAAGCGCCGCCTGGGCCGCCGGGGGCAGGCTGTCGACCTCGTCGAGCAGCAGCGTGCCCCCGTGGGCCGCCCGCAGATAGCCCGGCCGGGCCTCGCGGGCCCCGGAGAACGCGCCCGCCCGGTGCCCGAACAGCTCGGCGGCGATCAGATCGGGCGGCAGACCGGCGCAGTTGACCGCCACGAACGGCCCCGGGCGCCCCGACAGCGCGTGCAGCGTGCGGGCGGCGACCTCCTTGCCCGAGCCGGTCGGCCCCCGGATGAGGACCCGGGCCCGCCCGGCGGTGCGGGACAGGCGGCGCCAGTCGGCGGCCAGCGGATCGTGGAAGGTGCGCCACCCCGGCGCCACCTCGGGCAGCGCGCCCTCGGCGACGTCGAGCGGGGTGGTCGGCGCCACCGGCGCCCGATCGCGGAACAGCAGCAGCGAGCGCCCCAGCTCGATCAGCGCCCCGTCGCTCAGCCGGGCGGCGGTGACCGGCTGCCCGTCGAGCCGGGTGCCGTTCGTCGAGCCCCGATCCTCGAGGTGCCACCCGTCGTCCCGCCGCACCAGCCGGGCGTGGCGGGCCGACAGCCGGCGGTCGGGCAGCCGCAGCGCCAGCCGCCGCCGGTCGCGCTCGACGCCGCCTTCCCCCCGCCCGAGCCGCACCTCGGCCAGCCCGTCGAGCCGATGCCGGCTGCCGGGCGCGTCGATCGCGTCCCGCCGGGCCAGCACGAAGAGCTGAGGCAGCGGGCGGGCCCCGGGGGCCGCCGCCGCCGATCCGGTGGGCAGCGTCTGCCCATCCACCGTGGCCTCACCGGGCATCCCGTCGCTCATCGGTCTCCTCTGCGGGTCGGCGTCCATCGGATCTTCGCCTGGGCAGGTGTCATGTCTTTTCCCGCGGGTTCACTTCAAGCGCACGACCGGCTCGAGCCCGACCTGGACCGGCCCCTGCCCCGGCCGCAGGCGCACCCGCCGCCCGTAGTGCTCCGGCGCCTCGACCACCACCGTCATCGGCCGGGCCACCGGGATCTCCATCGGCGCGGTGCCCAGCAGCGTCGACCCGTGCCACACCCGGGCCCCGGCCGGGGTCGCGCTCAGCGACACCCTCTCGCGGGGCGCCGGGCGGGCCACCCGCCCGGCGACCGCCGCGTCCGGGGCGGGCGCCGGCGCGGCATCCGGGGTGGCGTCCATCGGGCCTCGATCGGGCGCGACCGGCGCCGCCGCGTCGGGCGCCGCCTCGACCGCGACCGGCGTGACCGACGCCCGCGGCGCGTCGGCCGGCGCCTCGAGCCCCAGCGCGGCCAGCGCCCCCAGCCCGAGCGTCACCGCCAGGGCGCCCGCCGGCCCCCGCCACCGCCGCCGCTCGGGCGGGGGCCGGCCGTCCAGC
>JAUHYW010000161.1 GCA_030426085.1 bacterium
ACGAGCAAGGGTCAGCAGTTGACCGCCGCCCTCACCGCGGCCCGCAAGGCCACGGTCAAGCAGCTACTGCGCGAGGCCGCGTAGAAATCACCGCGCGGCGCGAGGAAATCCCGATGTAGTAGAACAGGGTGTCGGGGGGTCGAGGCGAGCAGGCACAGAGCGGAAGCTGGCCTCTGAAGGGCGACCCCGGGCAGTGGCACAGGGTGGCTCCGGCCTTCGAAGCCCACCACACTCAGCGGTGCCGGCTACCGCGCGACTCCACCAGCCGGGCTGCCCGAACAAGGTGCCCGGGCTGCCCGAGCAAGGTGCCGGGGCGAGCAAGGTGCTGCCCGAGCAAGGTGCCCGAGCGAGGTGCTGCCGAGCGAGGTGCCTGCCGAGCAAGGTGCCCGAGCGAGGTGCCTGGCACCTCAGTCCAGTCCGGCAGTCCCCGCACCTCGGTCCGCACCTGCCTCGGGCCCGCCGGCCGGTCCCGACCTCGGGCCCACCGGCCGGTCCCGCCTCGGACCCGGCGGTCCCGCCGGCCGATTCGGGCAGCCGAAGAAGATGCAGTAGAATCGAGGCGAGCGATCCCCACGGAGCCCCCGTTGACCCGCGACCCGGCGACCGCCCCGCCCGACGACGACCCGCCGAACCGGGTCCTGTTCGGCACCTTCACCGGCGTCTTCACCCCCACCCTGCTGACCATCTTCGGCGTCATCATGTACGTGCGGGTCGGCTGGACCGTGGGCAACGCCGGCCTCGCCGGGGCGTGGCTGGTCATGCTGCTGGCGATGGGCATCACCACCGCCACCGGGCTCTCGCTGTCGTCGATCGCTACGAACACCCGCATCGGACCCGGCGGCCCCTACGCCATCCTGTCGCGCTCGCTGGGCTTCGAAGTCGGCGGCGCCATCGGCCTGCCGCTGTACCTCACCCGCCCGCTGGGGGTGGCGATGTACATCATCGGGTTTCGCGAAGGCTGGCTGTGGATCTTCCCCGAGCACCCGGCCCTGATCGTCGACGTCACCGTCTTCGGGGTGCTGGCCGCGGTCTCGTACATCAGCGCCGACCTCGCCTTCCGGGTGCAGTACCTGATCATGGCGGTGATCGTCGCCTCGCTGATCTCGATCTTCGCGAGTCCGGTCACCTTCCAACCCGAAGCGCCCATCACCTGGTGGGGCGACTACCCCGGCGCCCCAGAGACCGGCTTCGCCGGCGCCGACTTCTGGATGGTCTTCGCGGTCTTCTTCCCCGCGACCACCGGCATCCTGGCCGGAGCCAACATGTCGGGCGACCTCGAGAACCCCCGCCGCTCGATCCCCATCGGCACGCTCGCCGCGCTGGCCATCAGCACCGTGGTCTACTTCGCCCTCGCGTGGTGGGTCGCCAGGGCCGCGCCGCCCGACGTGCTCGTGCGGGACTACAACGTCGTGATCGACAAGGCGCTCTTCCCCCCGCTGGTGCTCGCCGGCCTGCTCGGGGCCACGATCTCGTCGGCCCTCGCCGGGCTGGTGGGCGGCCCGCGCATCCTCATGGCCATGGGCCGTCACCGGATCCTGCCATTCAGCGACGCGCTGGCCCGCACGGCGGGCGACGGCAACCCCCGGACCTCGATCGTCATCACCGCCGGGCTGACCTTCGCCTGCATCTGCGTGCGCGACCTCAACACCCTCGCGCCGCTGGTCACCATGTTCTTCCTCATCACCTACGCCATGCTCAACGTGGTGGTGCTGCTCGAGCAGAGCCTGGGGCTGGTGAGCTACCGACCGACGCTCGCGATCCCCCGGCTGGTGCCCTTCGTGGGGCTGGTGGGCTGCATTTTCTCGATGTTCATCGTCAACCCGACCTTCGGCCTCTTCGCCGTCGTGCTGGTGGTGCTGGCCTACGTCTGGATCCACCGCCGCACCCGCGACATGCGCCGGACCGGGGTCCGGTCGAGCGTGCTGGTCTCGGTGGCGCAGTGGGCCGCCTCCCGGGTGACCGACCGCCAGCAATCGAACGTGCGGGCTTGGAAGCCGCACCTGCTCGTGCCGGTGGACGACCCCGACCAGGTGCGGGGCGAGTTCCGCCTGCTGCTCGACTTCACCCGCCCCGACGGCTCGCTGGTCCTGCTCGGGCTGCACGCCGACGGGGCCGAGCTGCGCCCCGACCTGCGCCCCCGGCTGGTGGACCTCGCCGAGTCGTTCCGCGGCGAGGGGGTGCAGGCCAGCGCGACGGTGATCCGGGCCCGGGACCGGGTCGAGGGCATCTCGGTGGGCCTCGACGCGCTGCAGAGCGCGTTCTTCCGCCCCAATACGCTGCTGCTGACCCTTAGCCCAGGCGAAGAGAGCGGCCAGCGGCTCACCGCGCTGGTCGAGCGCATCGCCGAGACCCGGGTGGGGCTGCTCTTCGTCGGCATGCACCCCAGGGCCGGCTTCGGCCAGCGGGCGGTGATCAACCTGTGGGTCCAGCGGGCCCCCGACACCTGGCGGACCAAAGCCGCCTTCGACTCGGGCAACCTCAACCTCAACCTGCTGACCGGCTACCGCCTCGGCCGCCAGTGGCGGGCCACCCTGCGGCTGATGACGGTGATCGCCGACGAGGCCGACCGAGGGCCTGCCGAGCGGTTCCTGGACGCGCTGTGCGATCTGGCCCGCATGCCCCCGCGCACCGAGCGGGTGGTGCTCACCGGGGCCTTCACCGAGATGCTGCGGGCGGCGCCCCCGTGCGACGTGTCGGTCTTCGGCATCAAGCCCGACCCCGACTTCGCGCAGCTGCTGACCTGGGTCGAGGCGACGCACTCGACCTGCGTCTTCGTGCGCGACTCGGGCCGGGAGAGCGCGCTGGCTTGAGGCGCAGGGCGCGCGTCGCCCGGTGCCCTGTCGACGGCGCCCCGGAGATCAGCCGCCCGTTGCGCTGCCGGCAGCGCCACCGACGCCGACTCCGTGCTCGCCAGCGGCCTCGGGATGACCGGACCCGCTGGCTCGGCCGAGTCGATTCTGCGCAACAATCGGCGCGGCTGATCGATGAGCCCTTCGAGACCCATTCTCTCGGAGGCGCCGATGCCCCGCCCGCTGATGTTCGTGCCCCGCCCCTGGACCCCGTTCGAGATCACCATCCGGTGCATGCAGAGCCGGCTGCTGATGCGCCCGGGCGAC
>JAUHYW010000033.1 GCA_030426085.1 bacterium
CCCGCATCGGCGAGCAGACGGCGTTCTTCCTGCTGTTCGAGCACCAGTCGTCGGTCGATCCGCTGATGCCGGTCCGGGTCTACATCTACATCAGCCGCATCTGGGAGGGCTGGCTGCGCGAGAACCCCGACGCGGGCTACGTGCCCGCCGTGCTGCCGGTCGTGCTCTACCACGGCGAGCGGCCCTGGACCGCCCCCCGCGATCTGCACGCCCTCTTCGATCTGCCCGACCCGCTGAAGGCCGGCCTGGGGCCGCACCTGCCCGCGCTCCGGCTGCTGGTCGACGACCTGACCCGCTCCTCGGAGGACGAGATCGAGGCCTCGACCCGCGATGCGCTGGTCACCTGCTGCCTGCTGGCGCTCAAGACGGCGGCCTACGGCTCGAAGCATGTGATCCCGGAGCGGCTGATCGAGCACCTCAACCGGGCGGCGCGGGCCGAGGAGGTCATGGATGGCGTCGTGCAGACCCTGCATTACCTCTATACTGTGGCCGACATCTCACCCGGCACGCTCGAGCCCCGCGTGGCCGAGTCACTGCCCGAGCACAAGCGGAGGATCATCATGAGCACCGCCGAGCGATTGCGAGCCGAGGGCGAGGCCAAGGGCCGGGCCGAGGGCCGAGCCGCGGAGCGCGCCGATACGCTGCTGCACCTCCTGGAGGTGCGCTTCGGCCCCCTGCCGGCGAGCGTGAAGGCCCGCGTCGCCGGCGCCGACATGGACACCCTCGGCCGCTGGCTGACCCGCCTGCTCTCCGCGCCCGATCTCGACGCCGTCTTCGAGTGAGGCCCGGCCCGGCGAGAAGCGGGAGGTCATCATGAGCACCGCCGAGCGACTGCGAAACGAAGGCCGCGCTGCGGAGCGCGCAGACAACGTGCTGCGGATCCTGGAGCTGCGCTTCGGCCTCCTGCCAGCCAGCGCGAAGGCCCGCGTCGCCGGCGCCGACATGGACACGCTCGGCCGCTGGCTGACCCGCCTCCTCTCTGCCGACAGCCTCGACGCCGCCCTCGAGTGACCGGCGCCTGCCCGCCATGCGAGCCCGTGTAACGCCGGTGTTCTTGCGCCTCCCCGGCCGGTCACCCACAACGGAGGCATGGCAGACCCGCGCCGCATCTTCATCGGCTACGCCGGCCCCGACAAAGCCCACGCGCAGACGCTGCGGCAGGCGCTGCTCGCTCGGGGCCAGCCCGCGTGGCTCGACGCCGACGACCTGAAGCCCGGCGACCCGTGGGACGAGACGATCGCCGAGGCGCTGGCCGGCGCGGCGCTGGTCGCGATGCTCGTCGGCGACGCCTGGACCCGCAACCGCACCTACTACGCCCCCGAAGAGGTCGCCCGCGCGCTGGACCTCGCCCGCGACGGCCGGCTGCGGGTCGTGCCGGTGAAGCTCGACCCGGCCCGGCCGAGCGAGATGCCCTACGGCCTCGCCCGGCTGACCGCCGTCGACGCCATCGACCGCGACTGGCCCCGCGTCGCCGCCGAGCTGGCCGCCGCGCTGGACGACGAGGCCATCGGCGGCCACCCGGACCCGCCGGGCCTCGCCGCGACCCGGCTCGTCGAGCCCGCCGATCCCGAGCCGCCCGGGGAGCCCTACCCGCTGCTGCGCCCCTACCACCATCCGGCGCTGTTCGCCGGCCGCGGCGCCGAGATCGACGACCTCGCCAAGCTGCTCGCCGCGCCGCAGACCGCCATCGTACGGCTGCACGCGGTCTCGGGCGCCGGAAAGTCGTCCCTGTTGCGCGCCGGCCTGCTGCCCCGCCTGCGCCGCGACGGCCTGCGCGTCGCGCTCGACCGCGGCCCCGATCAGCCGGGCCTCGCCGGCCGGCTGATCGCGCAGTGGCTCACCCCGGCGCCGACGATCGCCGACGACGACCCCGCCGCCATCGCCGCCGCCTTCCGCCGGGTCGCCGCGCTCGCCGGGCGGCGGCCGGTGGCGCTGCTCGACCAGTTCGAAGAGGTGTTCAAGCAGCCCGACCCCGCGAGCCGGGCGGCGGCGCGGGCCCGGGTGGGGCTGCTCATCGCCGCCGCCTGCGCGCTCGACGGGACCCCGGTGGTCCGGTGGGTGCTGGCCTACCGCGACGACTACCACGGGCGGGTGAGCGGCTGGCTGCCGGCGATGCTCGACGCGGCGACCGCCGACGGCTGGCCGGTCGCCGGGCTCTCGGCCGCCTTCGCCCGCAGCGCCGACCGGGTGCGGGAGTTCGAGCTGAAGCCGCTCGGCGGCTCGGTCGAGGGGCACAGCTTCACCCCGCCGGACGACGTCGAGGCCGACCCGATCGCCCGGGCCTTCCGCGACGCGATCGTCGCCCCGCGAGGCTTCACCGGTGGCGCGTGGCGGCTCGAGGTCGACGACGCGGGCGCCGAGCGGCTGGCCCGGGCCTTCGCCGCCGCCCGCAGAGCCCACCCCGACGATCCGCTCGCGCCCGAGCTGCAAGTGGTGCTCGGGCGGCACCTCGAAGACCGCGGCGACCGCCGCTTCGCGCTGGTGGTGGGCGAGGCGCCCGACGAGGGCATCGCCGACGCGCTGCGGGCCCACCTGCGGACCCACATCGAGGCGGCGGCCCGCGCGCACCGGCGGCACAGCCAGCCCGAGGCGCGGGCGGCGATCCTCAGCGCGCTGGCCGAGCTGACCAAGGACGGGCGGCGGCACAACGACGTCGTGCCCGAGGCCCGGTTGGCGCGGCGCATCGGCGCCGGGAGCCGGGCGATCCTGCGCGATCTGGCCGGCGCGGGTGCCCGGGTCGTGATCGAGGAGCGGGGCGACGCGGCGCTGGCCGACGAGGAAGACGAGCGCCCCCGGGTGTATCGGCTGAGCCACGATCGGCTGGCGGCGGCGGTCGAGGCCGAGCTGAAGGCGCAGACGGCGGCGGCGGGGGACGACGCATTCCTGAAGGTCGCCGATCTGGTCCGGCGGCGGGCGGACGCCTTCGCCGCCGAGGATCGCGACGCGCCGGCCCTCGGCTTCCGGGCCCGGCGCCGGGTGGAGGCGCACGCGGGGCAGCTCATCGACGATCCGCGGCGGCGGAAGTGGTGGGACGCGGTGCAGGCCCGGGCGCGGCGCAACCGCCGGCTGGCCGGGGCGGCGGCCGTCGTGGCGCTGGTGGCGGCGGGGATCGGGCTGTGGCAGTGGCGGGTGACGGTCGAGGATCGGGCCATCGCCGATCGGCTGGCCTCGGACGACCCGGCGACGCAGTGGAAGGGACTCATCGCCCGGGTCGAGGCGGGCGGCACCCCGGCTGAAGCGGCGGCGCAGGTGCCGCCGATGGATATCGCCGGCCGGCGCCTGCTTCTGGCCGAGAGCTTCCCCAGCGTCGACCCGTCTGTCGAGTGCGCCATCCGGCGAGCTCTGATAGAGCGGCTCGCTCCGATGGTCCACGCTACGACCGACTTCGGCGCTCTGCTCGCCGCCGGGCAGCGGCTGTCCCGGCTCGCCCGCTCCGCTTCGACGGTGTGCGGCCCGTCCGCCGAGGGCGCATGGTCCCTGGTCGTGCATCACTTGCAGGCGAAGTACGGCGAGCCGCCGGCCGTGGTACGCGACCGCCTCGACTGGCGGCCGATCCCGCCCGACCCCCGAGCCGAGACTTTCTCCTGCCGCATCGGCAGCCCGTTCGACGAGCCCGCGCGCGCTGACGACGAAGATCAGCGCACGATCGAACTGACCCGCTACGAGGCGATGGCCGCCGAGGTCACCAACCAGATGATCACTGCATTCCGGGAGGCCGGTGGCTCTGATTGGTCCCCCGAGGCCTGGGCTGGGATCTCGCCTACCGCCCTGCTCGACTATCCGGCGAGTGTGAACTGGTACGATGCCACCGCTTTCGCCGCGTGGGTCGGCGGGCGGCTGCCGACCGAGGCCGAGTGGGAGTGCGCGGCCCGCGCCGGTGCATCGACGGCGTATTGGTCGGGAGACACCGACACCGACCTCAGCACGGCCGGCTGGTTCTTGGACAACAGCGAGGGGCAGGCCCACACCATCCGCAGAAAGGGGGCCAACCCCTGGGGGTTGTTCGATGTACACGGCAACCTGTGGGAGTGGACGGCGGATTGGTACGGGGCGGCTCGCCCGCGAGAGGGTGAGCGCGATCCGTTGGGCCGCCCACAAGGCGGGCGCCGCGTCCTGCGTGGGGGCTCGTTCGCGAGCGTCGCTGGCTACGCGCGGGCGGCGCGACGCGACAGGGATCGACCCGGCACCCGCTTCAAGTACGTCGGCGTCCGGGTCGTCCGTTCCACCCCAGCGCGTTGATCATTGATCTTGTATGGATAGGGACGGCGGCGAGGTCGGCCGGCGGTGGCCGAGACTCGCCGCAGTTCGCCGGCTCTACGCCCTCCGTCCTCTTTCATCTTTCGTACTTCGAAACGCCCGCCGGCGCCTGCTCCGCAGGGCGGCAATGGCAGTCGCAGATCTGCCCGGCGGGGCATGTCCCATCGCCGAAGCAGGTGCAGGCGCACGCGCCGTCGATGCATCGCTGAACGCCCGGGCACTGTCCATCGCTCACACACGCGGCGTCGAGCGGCCGGCAGCGGCCGTCGGCGCCCGCAGCGCCGGCCGGGCAGCGGACATGGCGGCACGGATCGGGCAGCGCGGCCCCGGCGTCCTCCACCGCCGCGTCGGGCGGCGACGCGTCCGGCGGCGGCGTGACGGGCTGCGGGGCAGGCGCGGCCATCGGCGCTCGGCCGGCGCCGCCCGAGCACCCCGCCAATAGCGCGCACATCGCGATCACCCGATGCATCCCGCCCCTCACCGCAGCGCCGGATCTCGCTGTGGGACAAGACGACCGACCGGCGAACTGCGGCGAGTATCGGCCGCCACCGGCCCTATCCATACACGATCAATGATCAACGAGCTGGGGTGGGGCGGACGACCCGGAATCCGACGTAGGCGTTCGTGACCCCAGGCGCATGGCGACTTCGACTCGCCGCGCGGGCGTGCCCCGCCACCGAAGCGAACGAACCGCCACGGCGGACGCGATGTGTACCCGAAATGGGTCCGGCGGGATCACGAGCATCACGCGGTGGACGTACCTTCTGATACCAGTCGGCCGTCCATTCCCACACGTTGCCATGCACGTCGAACAGCTTCCACTCGTTCGGCTTTCGGGACCTCACTGGGTGAGCCATCGATCTACTGTTCTCGATGGTCCACCCCACTGATTTCAGATCCGCAGTGTCATGACCCGACCAGTATGCCGTGCGTTCTCCAGCCCGTGCCGCACACTCCCATTCTGCCTCGGTCGGCAGGCGTCCCCCGACCCAGACTGCGAAGGCTGTAGCATCGTACCAATTCACGGTCGCTGGGTGATCGAGCCGCGAGCCTGATGTCCTCGCCCGAGCGTCGGCGTGTTTGTGGAGACCGCTCGTCGGCTGGAAGTGTCGGTACAGGCGATTCGTGACCTCCGTATCCATGATCTCGAATCGCGTCAGCGTGATCTGGCGGATGGTCTCATCCTCGTGCCGACCCGCCTCATCGAGTGGACTGCCAATGGTACACCGGAAGGAAGATGGCCTTTCGTCCACAGGGACGGGTCGCCACTGCAAGCGCTCATGCACCTCGGCTGGCGGCTCGCCGTACTTCGCCCGCAGGTGACGCACGACCAGAGACCGGGCGCCCTCGGCAGACGGACCGCACGCTGTGGAGGCGTCGCGGGCGAGCAGGCCCAGTCGCTGCGCGGCGGCGAGCAGCGCGCCGAAGTCGGCCGTGGCGCCGACCTGCGGCGCGAAGCGCTCGATCAGCGCCCGCAGGATGGGGCACTCGAGCGCCGGATCGACGTCGGGGAAGGTCTCGGCCAACAGCAGCCGCCGGCCGACGATGTCCATCGGCGGCACCTGCGCCGCCGCCTCGTCCGGCGTGCCGCCGGCGTCGACCCGGGCCACCAGCCCCCGCCACTGCGTCGTCGGGTCGGACGAGGCGAGCTGCTCGCCGATCGTGCGCTCCCGGATCCACCACGCCAGCGCCAGCGCACCGGCGACGAGCGCCACGGCCGCGAGGCCCGCGATGATCACCCGCCGCCGCCGCTGTCTCCGGGCGTGGGCCTGCACCGCGCCCCACCACCGCCGCCGGTCTTCGTCGGCCTCGATGAACGCGTCGGGCAGCCCGTCGATGGCCTTGCGCCGGCCGGGGTTCAGCTCGGCGGCGTCGGCCTCGCCCCGGGCGAAGAGCGCGCTGTTGGTGGCGACGAAGTCCTCCAGCCGCAGCGGGTCGTCCTCGGCGAGCCCGCCCATCAGCCCGTCGATCTCGGCGTGCACCGCCTCGGCCATGCGGTCGTGGCTCAGCCGGCACCACCGGGTCGTATCGGCCGGGTCGTCTGCGGCCTCTTGGACGAGCACCCGCCGCGCGGGGTGAGCCAGCGTCTCGAGGATGTGCCCGGCGTTGTGGCCGATCTGATCGGTCAGCGCGGGCGCCGGCAGCGCGGGGCCGCGGCGGCGGGCGGGGCTCAGGCGCTTGAGGGCGATGAGGACGAGCTGGCGGGCGGCCGCGCGGTCCTTCTTGCGCCAGGTGCCGAGCGCCTGATCGAGCGCGGCGCCGAGGTGAGTCTGCAAGGCGCGGTCGATGACCCGGCGGGCGGCGTCGGGCAGCGCCTCGTCGGCCTCGGGCGCGAGCCGGATGACGTGGTCGTCGCCGGCCTCGGCCATCAGCCGGGCGAGCACGACCTGCAGCTCGGGCACCAGCGGTGGGGGCTCGGCGCTGTCGGGGGTGTCGGCGGTCCGGGCGGCGGCGAAGGCGTCGGCGAGGGCGGCGGCGGTCTCGGAGGCGATGGTCCAGCGCCAGGGCGCGTCGGGCACGGCGAGCGGGCGGGTGATCGCGTCGTGGAACGCCGCGCGGGCGGCGGCGTGCGGGTCGGCGCCCCGGGCGGCGCCGAAGAGCGGCAGGGGGTGGTCCTTCAGCGCGCGGGCCGCTTCGAGGTCGGGGCGCAGGCCGGCGATGGGCCACCCGGCGGCGCGGGCCTCGGCGAGCAGGTCGCGCAGCCAGAGGCACACCCGGCCGTGGAAGTCGTCGCGGTAGGCCAGGATCCAGCGGACGCGGCGGGTCGAGCCGAGCATGGTGGCGGCGATGGCCAGCCCGGCGCGGGCCCGGGCGAGCGGGTCGCCGGACTTGAAGATCTCTTCGAACTGGTCGAGCACGCAGATCGGGCGGCCGCCGGGCACCGCGGCGAAGGCGGCGGCGATGGCGCCGGGGGCCTCGTCGGCGACGGTCGGCGCGGGCTGGACGAGCTGGGCGAGCAGGCGGGCGACGAGCCGGGGCTGGTGCGGGTCGTCGACGAAGGCCACCGGGCGGGGCTCGGCGTCCGGGTCGAGCTGGCCCCGCAGCGCGGGCAGGAGGCCGGCCCGCAGCAACGAGGACTTGCCGGCGCCGCTGGGGGCGTAGAGCTGGATCACCGGGCCGGCGTTGGCCGGGTCGAGCAGCGCGAGCAGCGCCCGGCGGTCGGGGCTTCGGCCGGCGAACAGCGCCGGGTGGCTGTAGGGGTCGAGCAGCGGGTAGGGGCGGGTGAGCGCGGGCAGCGCCGGTGGTAGGCGCCGGGTCGTGTCGGGCGCCGGCTCGGGCGGGGGATCGGCGGCGCGGGCGGCGGCTACGGCGTCCGCGAGGCGGGCGGCGGCGGCCTCCAGCTCTTCGGGCGCCGGTGGATCGGGGAGGTCGATGCTGACGAGGTGGCGCACGCCGTAGCCCCGCGGCGCGTCGCCGAGATGGATCGGCACCAACCGGCGTTGCTCGGGGGCCTTTCGCTGGAGCTCGACCGCGTGGCCCGCCTCGTCCTTGTCGTACCAGCCCTTGTCGCTGCGGGGGCTGACGATCCACGCGAAGACCCGGGACCGCTCGAGCGCGTCGGGCAGGGCGATCGTGACGTCGTCGCCGGCCAGCAGGTCGAGGTCGATGAACACTCGCAGCCCCGCGGCGCGGGCGGCAGCGCACAGCGCCTCGGCGTGGGCCCGGTCGGGGCCGGCGTAGCCGATGAAGAGGTCGAAGTCGAAGGGATCGGGCATCGCCCTCGGAGGGTATCCCGACCGGGTCGGGCGGGCCAGTGACGGGCCATGACGCCGGCGTTGCACGGGATCATGGCATCAAAAACCGCCGATTCGGACACTTCGGGCCCGTCGTCCCCTATTCACCTGGATGGCGAACACGAACCCCCACGACGCGCTCTTCAAAGCGACCTTCTCCGCGCCCCGCCGGGCGGCGGACGTGCTGCGGCGGCAGCCCCCGCCCGACGTGGCCGACCGCATCGACTGGAGCACCCTCGAGCGGGTGCCGGCCGAGTCCATCGGGCAGGACCTCACCGCGCGGCGGGCCGACCTGATCTTCCGAGCCCGCATCGGCGAGCAGACGGCGTTCTTCCTGCTGTTCGAGCACCAGTCGTCGGTCGATCCGCTGATGCCGGTCCGGGTCTACATCTACATCAGCCGCATCTGGGAGGGCTGGCTGCGCGAGCACCCGAACGCGGGCTACGTGCCCGCCGTGCTGCCCGTCGTGCTCTACCACGGCGAGCGCCCCTGGACCGCCCCACTCGATCTGCACGCCTTGTTCGATCTGCCCGACCCGCTGAAGGCCGGCCTGGGCCCGCACCTGCCCGCGCTCCGGCTGCTGGTCGACGATCTGACCCGGTCCTCGGAGGACGAGATCGAGGCCTCGACCCGCGATGCGCTGGTCACCTGCTGCCTGCTGGCGCTCAAGACGGCGGCCTACGGCTCGAAGCATGTGATCCCGGATCGACTGATCGAGCACCTCAACCGGGCGGCGCGGGCCGAGGAGGTCATGGATGGCGTCGTGCAGACCCTGCATTACCTCTACAGGCTCCGGAAGGAAATTACTCGGACAGCGAGGGCGTGAGCTCGGCCCCCAGTCGCCAGCGCCCCCACAGCCGGCGACGCAGTCGCACCAGAGGTGCGGCGAGGAGCAGGCGAGGAGGAAAGCGGCGAATGGGGGTCGAGATCGCGGCCGCAGCCCGAGAAATTTCCTGACGGAGCCATACTGTGGCCGATATCTCACCCGGTACGCTCGAGCCCCGCGTGGCCGAGTCGCTGCCCGAGCACAAGCGGAGGATCATCATGAGCACCGCCGAGCGATTGCGAGCCGAGGGCCGCGCCGAGGGCGAGGCCAAGGGCCGGGCCGAGGGCCGGGCCGCGAGCCTGTCGCGGCTGCTGGCGCAGCGCTTCGGCCCCCTGCCGGCGTCGGCGCAGCTTCGAATTCGTACGGCCGACATCGACACCCTCGACCGCTGGCTCGGGCGCCTGCTCTCCGCGCCCGACCTCGACGCCGTCTTCGAATGAGCATCGCCCGCCGATACGCGCCCGTGTGAGGGCTGGCCAGCGGCGGTGAGGTGGCTCGGCGATTCGGGTCGGGTCGCCCGCCTACTTGTCGAAGGGCGGCGGCAGCCGGATCGGCGTCCCGCCGGGCGTCATCGACAGCAGTTGCAGCGTGATGTAGGCCGACAGCCCCCACAGGGTCTCGCCGTCCCAGTCGAAGTAGTACAGGGGCCATGTGCGCCCGGTGTCGTCCGGGCGCAGCTTCGTCACCCAGTCGTCGGCCACCCGCAGCGCGGGCAGGGGGATGTCGAAGATGCGGGCCACCTCGAGCGGGGCCGGGGTCAGCGGGGGCAGGTCGCGCACGACGCCGACGACCGGGGTGACCAGGGTCCGCATGTCCTTGGCCGGGATGTCGTCGAGCAGGCCGATGACGTCGACCCGGTCGGCGGGCAGGGCGATCTCTTCGCGGGCCTCGCGCAGCGCGGTGTGCACGATGTCCCGGTCGTCGGGGTCGGCCCGGCCGCCGGGGAAGGCCACCTGCCCCGAGTGGCTGATGCCCGCGGTGCGCCGGGTGAGCAGCAGCCGCAGCGGGCCGGCGCCGTCGTCGATGAGCGGCACGAGCACCGCCGCCCGGGTCTTCGAGGGCCAGACGTGGCGCTCGCGGGCCTCGATGCGGGCCCGGATGGCGTCGATGACCACCGGCTCAGCCGACCGTCTCGAGCTCGCCGCCCCGCGCGGCGCGTTCGAGGCGGCGCTTGAGGCCGTCGGAGACCATCGCGATGGCCACCCGGTTGCGCCCGCCCCGAGGGATGACGACGTCGGCGTGGCGCCGCGAGGGGTGCACGAAGGTCAGGTGCATCGGGCGCACGGTGGCTTCGTACTGGCCGAGCACGTGCTCCATGGTGCGCCCCCGCTCGTGGGTGTCCCGCCGCAGCCGCCGCATGAGCCGGATGTCGTCGTCGGTGTCGACGAAGATCTTGACGTCCATCAGGTCGCGCAGGGCCCCGTTCTCGAGCACCAGGATGCCCTCGACGATGATGAGCGGGGCCGGGTGCACCAGCACCGTCTCGGTCTTCCGCACCGACTCGGTGTAGCTGTAGACCGGCTGGAGGACCGGCTCACCGGCCGCGAGCGCCTCGACGTGCTGCACGAGCAGGTCGGTGTCGAAGGCGTCGGGGTGGTCGAAGTTGACCTGTCGCCGGGCGTCGAGGCTCAGGTGACTCAGGTCGCGGTAGTAGGAGTCGTGCTCCAGGTACGCGACCCGCTTGCGGCCTACCCGGTCGGCGATGGCCCGGGCCACCGTGGTCTTGCCCGAGCCGGTCCCGCCGGCGATGCCCAACACCACGCTCGCTGCCAACCTCGGCTCCTGTGGGCAGGGGTTTTCTTCGGATCGGGGGGTCGCTAGAGTACCGCTGCTCGATCCCCCGAAAATCCGGCCGGAAGTAGCACGGTCGGCGCGACACCGGCAACCCGCAGCGTGGATTGGAATCACCCGTGACCCGCAGCCCCGAGCTCGAACAGGTCCACCGGGAGGCCCTCGACATCGCCCACGCCGCCGGGCAGCGGCTGTCGAGCGCGCACCTGCTGCTGGCGATGTTCACCGTGCCCAACCTCGCCGAGCTGCTGCTGCTCGAGCGGGACGTCAACGAAGAGACGCTGCTGGCGTGCATGAGCCGCCTCGAGCGCGAGCCGCCCGATACGCTGGACGCCCTCGGGGCCCGCAGCCGGCAGATCGCCCGGAGCTGCGACGCCGACGCGGCCGACTGCCTGCACCTGCTCGCGGCGTGCACCGGGCAGCCGAAGTCGTTCGCCTACCGGCTGCTCGAGCGCACCGGGGTCGACATGCAGCAGCTCAGCGAGACCGCCCGGCGCTACGCGACCCACGGGGTGCCCCAGCGGCTCCTGCGGGCCGGGGCGGCGCTGCGGATGGACGACGCCGAGGTGCAGGCCCGCGATACGCTGGAGTACGCCACGCTGGGGGTGCCGGTCGACCGCGACACGGCGCTCGATCTGCCGGCGGTGGGCGGCGAGACGGTCCAGGCGCCCAGCCTGCACCGCACGACCGGGCGCCACGCGGTGCGGCGGGGCTTCGTCGAGCCGATGGCCCGCCACCGGCGCGACCGCCGCTCGGAGAACCCGGGGCGGCGGCAGGCCGACAAGCAGGGCATCGGCGGCGGGCGGCGGCGCGGCGACAAGATCAGCGCGCCGGTCGAAGAGGCGCAGCCGCCGAGCGCGCCGGAGCCGGAGGCGCCCGAGGTCGACGACCGCCCGGACGACGAGATCCCGAGCCCGTTCGTGCTCAACCGGGAGCGGTTCCCGACGCTGACCCGCCTGGGGCGCAACCTGAGCCACCTGGCGTGGCTGGGGCGCTTCGACCCGGTGTTCGGGCGCGAGGCCGAGATCGAGCAGACCCTGGACGTGCTGCACAAGCGGCGCAGCAACAACCCGTGCCTCGTCGGCGAGCCGGGGGTGGGCAAGACCGCCATTGTGGAGGGGGTCGCCACCCGCCTCGCCGAGCTGCACGCGCAGCGGCGGGGGTCGGGGGCGGCGCCGGAGCGGGTGATCATCCAGGTCGACATGGGGGCCATCATGGCCGGCACCCACCTGCGGGGCGCGCTGGCCGAGCGGCTGCGCGACTTGCAGGACGAGGTGCGCGGGGCCGCGGGGCGGGTGGTGATCTTCATCGACGAGATCCACACCCTGGTCGGGGCCGGCGGGGGCGATGGGCACGACGCGGCCAACGAGCTGAAGGCGGCGCTGGCCCGGGGCGAGTTCCCCTGCATCGGCGCGACGACGGTCGACGAGTACCGGGAGGGCATCGAGTCCGATCCGGCGATCGAGCGGCGGTTCACCGCGGTGCAGGTCGACGAGCCGGACGAGGCGGCGACGCTGCGCATCGTGGCCGGGGTGGCCGATCGCTACGCGGCCCACCACGGGGTGGCCTACGCCCCCGAGGCCATCGAGGCGGCGGTGCGGCTGGGGCGGCGCTATCTGCACGAGCGCTGCGACCCCGACAAGTCGCTGGGCGTGCTCGATCTGGCGGGCGCGGTGGCCCGGCGGCAGGGCGGTCCGGTCGATCGGCGGGCGGTGGCCGAGGTCATCAGCCGCATGGCCCGGGTGCCGGTCGAGCACCTGATGGTCGACGATCCGCAGCGGTTCCTCGAGATGGAGGATCGCCTCGGGCAGCACATCATCGGTCAGCGGCACGTCCTGAAACGGGTCGCCGAGACCATCCGCCGCAACCTCGCCGGCTTCGCCGGGGGGCGACCCATCGGCTCGTTCTTGTTCCTGGGGCCGACCGGGGTCGGCAAGACCGAGGCGGTCAAGGCGCTGGCGCGGTTCCTGTTCGGCAGCCGCGACGCGCTGGTGCGCTTCGACATGAGCGAGTACCTCGAGGCGCACTCGGTGTCCCGGCTCATCGGCTCGCCGCCGGGCTACGTGGGGCACGCGGAGGGCGGGCAGCTCACCGACCGCATCCGCCGCCGGCCGTACCAGGTCGTGCTGTTCGACGAGATCGAGAAGAGCCACCGCGATGTGTGGAACCTGCTGCTCCAGATCCTCGACGACGGGCGGCTGACCGACGGGCGGGGGCGCACGGTCGACTTCGCGAACACGGTGGTCGTGATGACCAGCAACCTGGGCGCCGAGGCGTTCGCGGTCGAGAAGGCGGTCGGCTTCGCCCCGGCGGCGGCGGTCGATCCCGAGTCGCGGCGGGCGCGGGCGCTCGACACGGCGAAGGCGGCCTTCCCCCCCGAGCTGTGGAATCGCATCGAGTGCCGGCTGGTCTTCGACCCGCTCGCCCGGGACGAGGTGGCCCGGGTGGCCCGGCTTCAGCTCGCCGATCGGGCGCGGCTGCTGGAGAGCGAGCGGGGCATCACGTTCGCGGTCTCCGACGCGGCGATCACGGTGCTGATCGACGCCGGGGGCTACGATCCGGGGCTGGGCGCCCGCCCGATGCGGCAGGCCATCGCTCGGCGGGTCGAGACGCCGCTGGCCGAGAAGATCCTGTCGGGCACGCTGCGCCGGGGGCAGCACGTCGAGGTCGACGCCGAGGGCGACCGGCTGGTGTTCGCCGTGCAGGACGGGCCGGTGGACGCCTGAAGCGCACCCGCCCTTCGCACTATGCTGCGGCCATGCGCTGCCGATACGCCGTCATACTGATGCTGAGCCTGTCCGCCTGCGACGGGGACGTCGCCCCCACGGGGGACGCCGCGGCCGAGATCGACCGCGGCCTCGACGCGGGCGCTGACGCCGGGCCCGACGCGACGCCCGATATGCAGCCCCGGCCGGACAGGGCGCTCGACGCCGCCTCCGACCCCGATGGGTCGCCCCCGGACGCGACGCTCGACGCCACGGTCGATGCCGAGGTGGACGCCACGCTCGACGCCGAGGCGGATGTCATGCCCGACGCCGAGGCCGACGCCGCGCCGCCGGACGCCCTGCCCGATCGCAGACCGCTGCCCGACCTCGGGCCGCCGCGAGAGCAGTGCTTCGGCGGCGTGGACGACGACGGTGACGGGCTGATCGACTGCGCCGATCCCGACTGCCGGCCGTCGGCGTCGTGCTTCGAGGCTCGCGAGGACTGCGCCAACGGGGTCGACGACGACGGCGACCTGCGGGCCGACTGCGACGACCGCTACTGCCTGGCCGACCCCGGCTGCCCGCCGCCGGACGTCGCGCCGTTCACCGCCGCCGAGCTGCAAGCCCGCTTCGACTTCGAGTGCGCCGAGTGCCACGGGCCGGTCGATCCGTTCTCGTCGCTCGACCTGAGCGCGCCGTTCGAAGAGGCGGTGGTCGACGTGCAGTCGGTGCAGGTGCCGCTGCCGCTGATCAAGCCCGGGGCCCGGGGCGAGAGCTTCCTGTACCTCAAGATCACGTTCCGCCACCTCGAGGTCGGCGGCGACGGCGAGGGCATGCCGCCGGCGTTCGAGGGCTACCCCCCGTGGAGCGCCGAGGAGGCCGAGCGGCTCGGGCGATGGATCGACGGGCTGGGCACGCAGTAGCCGGCTGAGGGTCCAGCCCGGCGGGACACCCCGGTCCCGGAGGCGGGCGAGGGTGGGACCGGCGCGTCCCATCGGCTGGGGTCGGGCGACCCGAGGCGCGGCGGACCCGATGACCGGGGCGCCCCGCGCGGCGGGGGTCCGGGGCGGCCGGGGCGGCCGATACCGGGGGTGGCACGGATGGTGCTCTACCGTTCTGCGTAATCGCCCGCACCAGGAGCCGCCCCATGCGCCGACCCATCGCGTCGACCCTGCTCACCCTGACCTGCGCCGCGTTCGCCGGCTGCGCCGACGCGCCGTCCTCGGACCCGGGCGCCGGGGCCGACGAGAAGATCATCGACGGGGAGTTCACGACGGTGCGCCCCGAGATCGGGCGCATCACGACCAACGCCGGGGCCTGCACCGCGACGTTGATCCGGGCGAACGTGCTGCTCACCGCGGCCCACTGCGTGAACTACCAGAACCTGGACGGCTACAACGGCCAGTTCCGCATCGACCTCGCCGGCGGCGGGTCGCGGACCTACACCTGGGACACCGCCCGGGTCTTCAGCCAGGATCTGGGCGCGGCCGATCTGGCGCTGCTGCGGCTGAGCGCGGCGGTCGAGCCTTCGGTGGCGACGCCGACGGGCATCGCCCAGTCGAACCCGGCCGCCGGCACCGCGCTGCGGCTCTTCGGCTACGGCTGCGGCGACCGCAACAACCTCCAGGACGCCCACCAGGGCCGCAAGCAGACCGCCAGCCTCGTGGCTGGGCAGCAGTCGTCGCGGCTGTGCCCCGGCGACTCGGGCGGGCCGGTGACCGTCGGGGATTACGGGCCGGTGTACCTGATCAACAGCGGCTACTACGTCCAGTCGGGGGCCGACATCTTCGGCAAGCCGGTGGACTATCGGAGCCAGCTCGACGGGGTGATCAACCAATGGGCCGGCGGCGCGGCGCCGGACGGTCAGGTGCCGCCCGGGCAGGATCCGCAGGCGGGCGACGTCTGCGCGCAGGAGGGGCGGTACGGCAATGGCGTCTGCGACAAGGAGTGCGCCCAGCCCGACCCCGACTGCGGGGCCGATCCGAACACCCCCCAGCAGCCGGACGGCCAGCAGCCGCCCGGCGGCCAGCAGCCCCCGCAGCAGGGCGACATCTGCGAGCAGGAGGGGTGGTACGGCGACGGCGTCTGCGACCAGGACTGCGCCCAGCCCGACCCCGACTGCGGGGCCGACCCGAACACCCCCCAGCAGCCGGACGGCCAGCAGCCGCCCGGCGGCCAGCAGCCCCCGCAGCAGGGTGACATCTGCGCCGAGGAGGGGTGGTACGGCGACGGCGTCTGCGACCGGGACTGCGCCCAGCCCGACCCCGACTGCGGGGCCGATCCGGGCAACCCCCAGCAGCCGCCGCAGCAGGGCGACATCTGCGCCGAGGAGGGGTGGTACGGCGACGGCGTCTGCGACCAGGACTGCGCCCAGCCCGACCCCGACTGCGGCGGGGCCGGCGGCCAGGACTGGTGCCAGATCGAGGGCTACTACGGCGACGGCTACTGCGATCCCGACTGCCCGATGCCCGACCCCGACTGCTGAGCCGGGCCGCGACCCGCCCGCTCAGAATACGCCGGGCAGCATGCGCCAGCGCACCCGCCGGGTGTACTCGCGCCAATACTCGCCGTACTTGGCCGCGCAGCGCTTCTCGTCGCGCAGGGCGCGGTCGGTCAGCAGGATGAGCAGGAAGCACCAGTAGAACCAGGGCAGGAAGTGGCCGAAGCCCGCGGGGATCGTCCACGCCGCGGCCAGCGCCAGCTCGGGGATGTAGTGGAAGTGGCGCGCCACGCCCCACCAGCCGGACGCGAGCAGAACCGTCCGGTGCTCGACCCCGTCGGCGGTGGTGTAGCGGGCCCGGATCAGCTCGGGCGGCTTGCCCCAGACCGTCGTCTCGCCGTCCGTATCGCGCACCCGCCGCCGCTGGGCGTCGGCCTGATAGTTGACGTAGATCGACAAGACCCCGAACAGCACGATCGCGCCGGCCACCAGCGGGTGCCACTGGATGGGGTGGCTCACCAGCCAGAATTGCGGCAGCACGTACACCGCCGGCACCCACACCAGCACGCCCCAGCAGATGTAGTACCCGAAGCGGTCGTGCATGATGTCGAGCGAGTGGAAGTAGCCGCCCTCCCACCAGAAGAACTTGAACAGGTAGATCACGAGCACCGCGACCGAGGCCCACATACTCGTCGAGACGGCGCCGGTCTGCTGGTACTGGGTCACCGCGAAGCAGCAGGCCATCACCGTCCAGCCCATCATCGAGACCCGGCAGTTGATGAGCTGCTTGAGCATCACCCCGCCCAGCCGGGGGTGCAGCTCGATGCCCTGGAAGAAGTCGAACAGCGGGTTGCCGGTGTAGACCGCGTCGGGCCCCGAGGGGAAGCGGCGGCCCTTCCAGTAGAGGAAGAGGCAGAACGCGAAGGCACCCAGGGTCAGTGTCATCAGGACGCTGCCGAAGTGATGATAGAGGCGGCCGGGGTCGAGGATGCCGAGGGGCCAGAGCACGCCGAAGAGGCCGCCGTGGGTCACGACCCAGGCCAGGATGCCGTTGAGCCGGTAGACCGGGCGCACGCCGCCGGGAGTCACCGGGCCCTCGAATCGCCGGCCGGGCAGCACCGCGAGCAGCAGGCCCTGCACGGCGACCCAGCCGAGGATGATGCCGACGGCGGTCCACGAGGGTGCGGGCACATGCGACCACCACGAGGCGGGGCCGGCGGCGAGCATCGTCGTGATCTCGCCCTGGTGGTGCACGCAGGCGATCCAGAAGAGCACCGACAACAGCGGGGTGGAGACCATCAGCGCCAGCGGCCCGATCCAGGCGCGCAGGGGGCTGGCGTCGAGCGGGGTGCGCTCGGGCCGGGGCGGCCGGGGCGCGCCGTCGGGCAGGCCGGTGAGGAAGGCCGTCAGCCCCGAGTCGACGGTCTGCTGGGTCATGCCGCTTCGCCTCGCGCCCCGCGGGTGTCGACGCCGTCGGCCGGGGCGCGCCGGCGGCGGCCGAGGATAACCCACGGCGGCTCGGTGTACGATGGCGTCGAGCAGTGACCGCGACGCTCCACCCGGCCTCGCCGGGCCCGGATCCCGGGGTGCGCGGTGCGTCTCCTCGTCGAGCCGGAGCGCACTCAGGATCCGGACAGCAGGCCGTGCAGCGCCCGGGCGAGCGCCTCGGCGGCGTCGCGCGCGTCGACCTCGAGGAGCAGGCCCACGTTGGTGATGGCCGGCTCGCCGTCGAGGTGCCAGCACGGCGTCGGCTGACCGGCGTCGTCGAGGCGACATGGGATCATCACCTGCCATCGCTGCTCACCGAGGGGCGCGACGACGGCGTCGGCGTCGAGCGCGGCGCGCTCTGCGGTCCACGTCTTGTCGAGGCGATCACCCCGTCGGATCTGGGCCACCAGGCTCGGGCCGCGGCGCGCGAGGCGGTGGGTCACTCGCGCCCCGATCCGTGGCTCGGGGGCGTGGCGGGCCAGCAGTGTATTGGCGGTCCGCAGAGCGGTGTCCGGGTCGGGCACGCCCGCGTCGGGCGTGGGTGGCGTCGGAGTCGCGGCGGGCGCAGGCGCCGCTCGCCGGGGGTCGGTGGTCGGCATAGCAGGTTCGGTCGGGCTGCATCCGAAGAGCACGAAGACCTGCAGCAACCCGAGACCGACGTTCGAGCGTCGACGACTCACTTCGACCGCGTGTTGTTGCCGATGTCGTCGACCGCGGTGCGGATCTGCGCGAGCAGGCCGGTGATGCCCCCGATCCGCGCGTGCCACCAGCGCAGCTTGGCCGCCTCGCGCGCCATGCGCCCGACGATGCGCTTCGTGGGCCGCCGCGCGTTGAGGTAGCCACCGAGCGGGATCTGGCCATGGATCTCGGGCCACTTGAGCGACCGGGTGAGGGCTTCGACGACCTCGTATTCCAGGACATTGGCGAAGACCCGTTGGATGTTGCCTCGGCTGCCCGGGGAGCTGCCGCTGAAAGGATCGTTCTTGGGCAGCTTGGCGCCGTCCTTCATGTTGGCGAGCGCTTCGCCCGCTTCGCTGCCGAAAGCGCCGAGCGCGGCCTGCTTCATCTGGAGGTAGCGGGCGGTCAACGGCTGGAGCGTGGCGATCATCTTCTGGTAGCCGCCGAGGCTCGTCTGGAGCGACGCCAGCTTGGCTCGCAGTGAAGCGGCCTCCTGGCCGGCGAGTTTGCCCTTCAGCGCGGTGATCTTGGCGCTCGCCGCGGCGATCTTGGAGGCGTAGATCTTGTTGACGATGAGTCCGCCGACCGCCTTGAGGATGCCGACGCCGCCACCGAGCGCGGTCTGCTTGCCCTCGTCGGTGCCACCGTCCGGCGATCGGATGTCGGCGACGCCCTTCCACACCGTCATGCCCGCCGCTGCGATGTCGAAGATGGCGTTGACCCACATCAAGACCTCGGCCTTCTCTTTCTCGATGGCGGCCTTCTCGTTCTGAGCGGCGGCGACGGCCCGCTTGGTGTAGTACGCTTCGATGTCCTTCCTGGCTGCCGTCACCGACGCGTGCAACGACTGCACCTGGCTGCCGAAGAGATCCAGCTTCGCTAGGTGCTCTTTGAGCTGCACGTCACGCTGGGTGAGGGTGCCCGACGCCTGGAGCATCTCGCTGGAGCGATCGGACTTCGTATCGCCGTACTGGTCGGCCCGTCCGCTGTTGGCGAGCCGCTTCAGCATGCGAGTCAGCGCGGCTTTGTCCTTGAGCGTGTAGTCGGCTCCGACGATGCCATTCTGCTTCAGCTGGGCGAAGTGCTTGTCGATCGCTCCGATGCGCTGGGCGACGTTCTGCTGATCTCCGAACCAGTGATAGAGCTTGTCGACCCCCTGGCCGAGCAGAAACTGGCCGTACCCACCGACTTCCTCTTGTCGCGAGCGGTCGAGGACCATGGGTGTCGTGCCTCCACCCCGCCCCTTCTCCCACTGTTCGGTCCGATACCGAATGAACGTCATGATCTTGCCGGCGCTGATCGGTTCTGGCATGCCCTTGGCGGGCGGGATCGTGCCGGGCTGCACCTCGGGGAACGTGATCGGCTTGCCCTCGGACCCGCTCGGCGCCTGATACCGGTCGTCGCCCGACTTGGAGGCATCGACCTCCACATGACCGGTCGTCTTGTCGTACTGCTTCTTGGCCGATGTCTGCTCCATCTGCACGCCGACCCCGCCGCTGCCGCCGGGCGGTGTGTCGAGCAGCGCCTCGGCCGAGCGACCCTGCACGACGGCGTCGGCGACTGCGTCCGCGTGGCGCTCGTAGGGATCGCCGACCTGCCCGACGCCGCCCTTGAGCGAGACCCCGGCTCGTTGTTGCACCACGTGGGCTGCCTCGTGGGCGGCGGTGTGCAGATCGGGGGCGCCGTCGAAGGCGATGTCGTCGCCGGTGGCGTAGGCCTGAGCGCCGATGTCCCGAGAGGCCTGCCCCGCCTCGCCCCCGACATGCGCCTTCACGCCGCTGACGTCGTGCCGCCCGAACGATGCCTGGATGGCGGACAGGTGAGGCAACGCGCCGCCTGTGCCTTCGACACCGCGGGCAGCGATGGACTCGATGGCTCCCGGAGCCGAACCATCGCGGGCCTGCGCCTGGATGATGTCCCTCGCTTGGCCACGCTGGGACGTGCGGGTGGCACGCCTCCGCTGTATGGATGGGCGCCTGGGCGGGTCGTCTCCCCGCAGGGTTCCACCAGCGATCGTCCTCCTCTTCGCAGTTGTCTCTTGATTGTCCATGGGTGCTCCGTAGCCGATGATGAGATGCTCACCACCATGGCACGGTCAGACCACGTGGGCAACCCAAGGGTGAGCGTCGTCTTAGGGCCCGTCAGCAAATTACTCGGGCTGCGGCCGCGATCTCGACCCCCATTCGCCGCTTTCCTCCTCGCCGGCTCTCCGCGCTGCGCGCCTCGACCCGGGCCTACGCCCCGTCGGGTCGTGGGCTTGGCCCCCTCGCCGCACCCCGGGTGCGACTGCGTCGCCGGCTGCGGGGGCGCTGGCGACTGGGGGCCGACCTCACGCCCTCGCCTATCCGAGTAATTTGCTTCCAGGCCCTTACCCCGGCGGCAGATGCACCAGTCGGCCGTGGGCCGCCCGGACCGTCGCGATCTGATCCGACCGCGGCGGCTCGGGGCCCAGCGCCACCACCAGCAGCTCCTTCTTGCGGGCCCGGGTGAGCCGCAGCGCGCGGGCGGCGGGGCCGCCGGGCTCGAGGCCGCGCAGGTCGCTGAACAGCAGGATGCGATCGGCCCCGCCGGGGCGCAGCGTGGGGGCGAGGGCGTCGACGAGCCCGGTTTCGAAGGCGTCGAGCGGGCCCGAGAGGCGGTAGGGGATCGGCAGGCCGCGCAGGGCGCAGAACAGGCGCAGGCGCGCGGAGAGGGTCTCTTTGGCCGGGCGGTTCTTGGCGAACAGCGCCCGGTGGCCCCGGTCGCGCTCGGCGGCGAGGTAGGCGGTGACCGCAGCGAAGAGCGCGCCGACGTCGTACAGCTCGCCGAGCGGGTCGACGAGCGTGCGCGCGATCCGCGGCTGCCACGGGTCGGGGCCGGTGCGGCGGACCGCGGCCCCCGACTGCGCTTCCAGGAAGGCGCCGACCCGGGCGAGCAGCTCGGCGTCGTCGATCTCGGTGAGGTCCTCGTCGACCACCCGGGCCAGATCCATGAGGTGGTGGAGCTGCCGCTGGAGGTGCTCCCGCCCGCCGGCCGGGCGCAGGTGGCCGTAGATCCGGTGGTCGAAGGTGGTCAGCCCGATGCGGTCGTGCACCGCCTGCTCGGCGATGGTGGCGCACAGGTCGATGGCCCGGTCGAGCGGGGTGCGCCCTCGGGGGCCGGCGCGCATGGCGGGGCCGATGTCGACGACGAGCTGCATCCGGCGCACGGTCTCTTCTTCGAAGGCCCGCACCAGCGGGCGGCGGCGGCGGGCGGTGGCCTTCCAGGCGACGGTCTTGAGCGGGTCGCCGGGCACGTACTCCCGCAGCTCGCGCAGCTCGAGGCCCGATCCGGCGCGGCCGGCGATGTGGCGCCCCGAGCGGTCGCGGGTGGCGCCCCGGCGGGCGAGCAGCGGGGCGACCTCGGCCGCGGGCCGGCGGCGGGGGCGGATGTTGATCGGCAGCTCGGCGGGGCGGTAGCGGCGGGCCCGGGCGAGGTCGAAGAGGCCGCTGGCGGTCAGCTCGAGCCCGTGCACCCGCCAGTGGCCGGCCCGGGGGAAGGTCACCTGGAAGTCCAGGTCGCCCTCGGCCCCGGGCGGCGCGTCGAACAGCGCCCGGGGCGCCGGCCCGCCGGCCAGCCGCACCGCGAGCTCGACGTCCCGCAGCGGGCGCCGGCCGCGCTGCACGAGCCGCACCCGCAGGGTGACCGGGGCCTCGCGGGTCCGGGTGGCGCCCTCGGGGGTGTCGAGCCACAGCTCGAGCGTGTCGACCGCCCGGGCGGCGTTGCGGGTGGTCAGCCAGGCGGCGACCAGCAGCGCGAGCATGAGCGTGCCGATCGACAGCAGCGCGACGTGGCCGGCGGTGGCGGCGACGAAGATCACCGAGACCGCGCCCACCAGCAGCGCCCGGCCGGTGCCGGTGAGCCGGGGGCGGGGCCGGCGGCTGGCCGGCTCGGCCCGGATCGCGTCGGCGCCGACGCCTTCGGGGCGCTCGGGTGCGTCGGGCGGCGCGCTGTCGGCGGGGGCGCTCACCGGTCGGCCGGCCCCCGATAGCGCACCCGCTCCAGCGCGTCGCGCACGACGTCGGCCCCCTCGACCCCGTCCAGCTCGGCCTCGGGGGTCATCACCAGCCGGTGGGCGAAGACCGGGGTCGCCAGCGCCCGGACGTGATCGGGCAGCACCGCGTCCCGCCCGTCGAGCAGCGCCCGGGCCTTGGCCGCCCGCATCAGCGCCAGCGAGGCCCGGGGGCTGGCCCCGAGGCGCACCCGGCGGTGGTCGCGGGTGTGGCGGGCGAGCGCGACGATGTACACCTGCATCGCCTCGGAGACGTGCACCGCCTCGGCCGCGGCCCGCAGCGCCTTGATGCTGGCCGGGTCGAGCACCGGCTGCACCGGCGGCCGGGGGTGGTCGTAGGTGGCCAGCATCTTCACCTCGTCGGCCGGCGAGGGGTAGCCCATCACCAGCTTCATGAGGAACCGGTCGACCTGGGCCTCGGGCAGCGGGTACACCCCCTCCTGCTCGAGCGGGTTCTGAGTCGCGAGCACCACGAACGGGTCGGGCAGGGCCAGGGTCTCGCCCTCGATGGTCACCTGCCGCTCCTGCATCGCCTCGAGCA
The DNA here is from genome assembly GCA_030426085.1 of bacterium. Lineage (GTDB taxonomy): Bacteria > Myxococcota_A > Bradymonadia > UBA7976 > UBA1532 > JACKDM01. Next base: position 22,491 of record JAUHYW010000033.1, read on the forward strand.
GCGCCGACTGGGTCTTGGCCGGGGCCCGGTTGATCTCGTCGCCGAGCACGACGTGGGCGAAGATCGGGCCCCGCCGCAGCACGAAGTCGTTGTCCCGCAGGTTGAGGATGTAGCTGCCGGTGATGTCGGCCGGCAGCATGTCGGGGGTGAACTGCAAGCGGCGGAAGTCGCAGCCGAGCGTGGTGCTGAACGCCTTGGCCAGCGTGGTCTTGGCGACCCCCGGCACGCCCTCGAGCAGGGCGTGTCCCGGGGCGAGCAGCGCGGTGAGCAGCAGGTCGACCACCGAGGCCGGGCCGATGTAGACCCGGGCCAGCTCGCGGTGGATCGCCTCGCGGGCGGCGGCGGCGGTGAGCGGAGCGTCGGTCATGTGTCTCTCGTCGGTGGGGTCGCGGGGTCGGGAGGTCGCTCGGCGGCGGGCGCGGCTTCGGGGCCGGCGGGGCCGGTCGGGCGGCCGGCGAGGTGTTCGGCCCGGCCCGGCGCGCCGATGACCGGGCCCTCGGTCACCGACGAGGCCCCGCCGGGGAAGACCGAGACGGCGAAGACCAGCGTGCCGGCGATGGCCATGGCCAGCAGCAGGTGCAGGACCAGATCGTCGGGGTCGAGGATGCGCCCCAGGTCGGACAGCGCCCGGTTGAGCCCGGCCAGCGCGGTGTCGGAGGCGGCGTCGCCGTAGCGCCCCTCGATCGGCGTCGCCGGGCCGGCGAACCAGATGGGGACCGCGCCGCCGCGGGACATCCAGGCGGCGGCGTTGCGGGCGAGGCGGGCGTTGTCGGCGCCGTCGAGCATCAGGTTGATGAACAGGCTGGCGTCGGCCAGCACCAGCAGCTCGCCCTCGCCGAGCTGGAGGTGGTAGGCGAACGCGGCGCCGTCCCCGAAGCGCACCGCCGGCTCGAGGTGCACCGGGGCGGCGATGGCGGCGGGGCGGTTGGCCAGCAGGTCGTCGACCCCGGCGAAGAGGCCGCTGCCCGGCGCCGGCAGGCCGCGCAGCGCGGGGTGACCCTCGTCGAGCGGGCTGCGGGGGGGCACCGGGGCGAGCTGGATGTCGAACGCCTCGAGCAGCGGCTCGGCGGCGGGGCCCTCGACGGCGAGCAGGACCCGGCCGCCCTCCTGCACGAAGAGCCGCAAACCGTCGAACTCGGCCGCGGGCGGGTCGAGCAGGGCCAGCCCGGCGCCCGGCGGGACCCGGCTCAGGTCGAGCGCGGGCGGCGCCTCGACGGTGATCCGGTCGCTCTGCATCGCTCGGATCCAGCGGGCGAAGCCGTCCCACTCGACGCTGTCGGCGGTCGAGGCGAGGGCGCCGCCGACCCACGGAGCGAGGGCCGCCAGCGCGAGCCACGCGATGCGGACGGGGTGCCTCATCGGCCACGCCCCAGGCCCCGGCGCACCGACTGCGCGAGGTCGAACGCCTCGATCAGATCGCGCTCGTCGGGCTCGTGGGCCCCGAAGCACGCCCGCTCGATCAGCGCCGTCAGCGCCTCGAGCGGGCCGCCCGGGGCGCCGCGGCCGGTCAGCGCGCCGGACGCCTCGCGGGGGGTCTCCCGGCCGAAGCGCAGCGGCGGGCGGCCGGCGGCGTCGAGCACCTCGGCGTAGAGCGTCTGCATCCGGGCCCGGACCGGCAGCAGGTGCACCACAGCCCGCCCGCCGCGCCGGGGCAGCGGGTGGCAGCTCGGGGCGTAGCCCGGCGCGTAGGCCCACAGCCGGTCGCCCCGGTCGCCGCCCGCTTCGAAGATCACCCGCCCCTCGGTGTCGGTCCGGGCCTGCTCGCCGTCCGGCGTCCGGGGATCGCCGGGCGTCGGCGGTGGGGCCAGGGCTGGCAGGCGGACCACCGTCGCGGTGAGCGGGTGGCCGGCGAGCCCGTCGCGCACGATCACCGCGAGCCGCCCGTCGCCCTGGGCCCCGGCGGGCGCTTCGAAGGTGAACGGCGGCGGCCCGGCGACCTCGGCCGGGGGCGCGGGCGGCTCGGCCTTCGGGCGACGGCGGATGCGCACCAGGACCCCCAGCAACGACAGGGCGGCGAGCAGCGCCGGCGCCCGGATCCACCACGGCGAGGGCGGCGGGGGCGGCGGCACCTCGACGGTCACCACCTCGGAGAGCGCGTCCTTCCAGCCGGTGGCCTCGGCGTGGGCCAGCGCCCGGAAGCGCACCGGGCCGGGCTCGACGTCGTCGGCGTCGATCACGAACCGGGTCCCGTCGGCGCTCACCTCGGCGTCGTCGATCGGGCGGCCCTCGGCGGTCAGCGTGACCCGCACGGTGTCGGGCCGCTCGGGGCCCAGCTCGACGTCGAGCACGATCGGATCACCCGGCTGCAGCGGCGCCGTGGAGGCCCGGGCGAGCGCGATCGCCATCGGCCGGGCGACCTCCAGCTCGCGCACGACCTCGCTCGGCAGGTAGCGGGCGTCGCCCCCGTAGTGCAGCCGCAGCGTGTGCACCCCGGGGCTCATCGGGGGCAGCGGCACCTCGTCCCGCCCCGAGCGGTCGGTCTCGGGGGCCCGCAGCGGGCGGCCGTCCAGGTCGAGGCCCAGCTTCAGGTAGGGCACCGGTACATCCCGGGCGTCGAGCGCGGCCACGCCCACCGAGATGCCCGTCCGGATCGGGATCTCGTCGGGCACGTCCAGCCGCAGCCGCAGCGGGTTGCGGCCGACGGTCACCGGCAGCCCGGCCCGGGCGGTGTCGAGCAGCGAGCTGCCCTCGTAGCGCACCTCGAGCCGGCGCTCACCCGATCCGTCCAGCGCGAACGCGGCCTCGAAGCGGCCCTCGGTGTCGGTGGTCACCCGCTCGACCGGCGCCCCGTCGGCCAGGATCTCGACCGGGGCCTGCACCACCGGCGCCCCCAGGTTGTCCCGCAGGGCGCCCTGCACGATCACCTCGCCTTCTCGCGACGACGCGACCAGCCCGTCGAGGAACGCCCGGGCTCGGACCTGGATGATGGGTTGCGCCCCCGCCGTCGCGCCGAGCGAGGCCAGCGCGGCGGCGGCGAGCAGGACGGCACTCCGCATGGCGCACACGGTAACCGCCTCGCGTCGCCCGCGGCAATCCGCCCGTCGGCGCTGGTTGACCCTCCCCCGCCCCGGTGCGATAACGCAGTGCCTCGCCTCGGACGGTATGAAGCTCAAGCGCCTCGATATCCACGGCTTCAAGTCGTTCTATCACCGCACGACCATCGCCTTCGACGACGGGGTGACGGCCATCGTCGGCCCCAACGGCTGCGGCAAGTCGAACATCGTCGACTCGATGAAGTGGGTGATGGGCGAGCAGGGGGCCAAGGCCCTGCGCGGCGGGGCGATGGAGGACGTCATCTTCGCCGGCTCGGAGAAGCGGGGCCCGATGGGCATCGCCGAGGTCCGGCTGACCTTCCACAACGACGGCTCGGCCGAGGTGCCGACCCGCTTCCGCGAGCTGGACGAGATCGCGATCGAGCGCCGCATCGAGCGCGATCGGGGCTCGGACTACATCATCAACAAGCAGCGCAGCCGGCTGGCCGACATCCAGGATCTCATCGCCGGCACCGGCGTGGGCAGCGGGCCTGGCGGGCGGCGGGCCTACGCCATCATCGAGCAGGGGCAGATCGGGCGGCTGGTGAGCGCCAAGGCCGACGAGCGGCGGCTGCTCATCGAGGAGGCGGCGGGCATCACCCGCTACCGCAACCGGCGGCGGCTGGCCGAGCGCAAGATGGACGAGACCCGCACCAACCTCGAGCGGGTGGACGACGTCATCGGCGAGATCGAGCGCCAGCTCCGGTCGCTGCGGCGGCAGGCGAACAAGGCCGAGCGCTATCGGGAGTACAAGGCCGAGGCCCGCCAGATCGCGCTGCGGGCGGCGACCTTCGACTACCTGCGCCTCGACGCCGAGCGGCGCTACCTCGAGCGCCTCGAGGCGCAGAGCCTCGCCGCCGAGCAGGACGCCGAGCGGGATCGGGTCACCGCCGAGGCCCGCCGCCAGGCGACGGGGCTGGCCGAGCGGCAGGCCGACGCCGACGCCCGGGGCGCCGCCGACAGCCTGCGGGCGGCCGAGGAGAAGGCCCGCAGCGCCGAGTCCGAGCTGGACCTGCACGGGCGGGAGACGTCGGGGCTGACCCGGCAGCTCGAGAGCGCGATGAGCGACCGCAGCCTGGGCGCCGAGCGGCTGGCCGAGCTGAAGGCCGAGCGGGTCGAGGCAACCGAGCGGCTGTCCGAGCTGGAGGCGGCCGGGGCCGGGGACGCCGACGCCGTGACCGAGCGGGAGGCGGCCCAGAAGGCGGCCGCCCGGGCCCTGCTCGACGCCCGGGCCGACGCCGAGGGCCTGCGCCGGCGCATCGCCGAGGAGGCCCAGGCCATCGCCCGGGCCCGGGCCGAGCACGACGCCGCCCGGCGACAGGCGATGGATCTGCGGGAGCGGGCGGCGATGGCCGGCGAGGAGCGGGCCACCGCCGGCGAGCAGCGGGCGGCGATGGAGCTCCAGGTCGCGACCGACGAGCGGGCCATCAAGGACGCCGAGCGGGCCATCGAAGACGCGCAGAAGGCCCGGGAGGAGGCGGCGGCCCGGCGAGCGGCCCACCGCGAGCTCCAGGACGCGGCCGCCGCCGAGGAACGCCGGCTGGGCGAGGCGATCGTGGCCGACAAGAGCCGCCGATCGAGCCTCGAAGAGCTGGAGCGCCGCCGGGAGGGGCTGGGCGAGGGCGTGCGGGCGGTGCTCGACGCGCAGCTCGACGGGGTGGTGGGGCCGGTGCCCGACGCGCTCGACGTGCCCGCCATCTACGAGCAGGCGGTGGCCAGCGTGCTCGACGCCCGCATCAAGGGGGTGCTCGTCCGCGACACGGCGGCGGCGCTCGACGCGGTGGAGTTCCTGCGCGGGCGGGGCAAGGGGCGGGGCCTCTTCGCCGCGGTCGACGCCCGGCCGCTGGGCCCCCGGCCGCCGGCCCCCGCGCTCGACGGCGTGCGGGGCCTGCTCGCCGATCACGTCTCGGGCGCGTGGCCCGCGCTGGTGGCCCGGCTGCTGGGCGACGCGCTGGTGGTCGACGACGTGCGGGCTGCCCGGGCGGTGATCGACGGCGGCTGGACCGGCCCGGTGGTGACCGTGGGCGGGGTGCTCTTCGACGGGCCGGGGCTGGTGATCGGCGGGGCCGACGGGGCCGATCCGGCGCCGCTGAGCCGCCGCCGCGAGATCAAGGCGCTGACCGCCCGCCTCGAGGCGCGGGCCGCCGAGCGCGAGGCCCTGACCGCCCGCATCGAGGCCGCCCGCGCCGCCGCCGCCGAGGCCCGGGTGATCATGGACGACGCCGACAAACGGGCCCAGGAGGCGCGGGTCCGCAAGGCCGAGGCCAACAAGGATCTGCACCGGACCCACGCCGAGCTGGAGCGCCTCGCGGCCCGCATCCGCCGCCTGGAGCGGGACGCCGACGATCTGCGGGGCAAGGCCGAGGCGGCCGAGGATCGAGCCCTGGACGCGGCCGAGGTGCTGGCCGAGGCCGAGGAGGACCGCACCGACCGCCAGCGGCTGGTCACCGCGGCCGAAGAGGCCGTGCAGGCCGCCGAAGAGGCCCGGGACGAGGCGGTCGCCGAGCTGCACCGGGTGCGCAGCGCGGCCCAGGCCCGCCAGGAGCGCATCGGCGGGGCCCGGGCGGCGGCGCAGCGGCTGGAGCGGCTGGTGCGCGAGACCGAGGCCCGGGCGATCAAGGCCGAGGCGCTGCGGGTCGAGATCGAGACCCGCCTGGCCGAGCTGGCCGAGCTGTCGGCCGCCGCCGAGCAGGCCCGGGCCGAGGCCCTGGCGGCGGCCGAGGTCCGCTCGACGGCGCTGGCCGAGGCCCGCGCGCTCCACGCCGACGCCGAGGCGGCGGTCAAGGACGCCGACGCCGCCCTCGAGGCCGCCCGCAAGGCCCGGGACGCCGCCCGCGACGCGCTCAACGAGGCCCGGCTGGCCCTCGGCACCTGCGTGGTGCGGCTCGAGTCGGCCGAGGAGCGCCTGCACGACCGCTACGGGGTCACGCTGGGCGAGGTGCTGGTCGACTTCCACAGCGACACCCCGCCCGGCCCCGACGAGAAGCAGCGGCTGGCCCAGCTCGAGGAGCTGCTCGAGAAGATGGGCGACGTGAACCTGGGGGCCATCGACGAGTTCGCCGAGGTCAGCGAGCGGCACGACTTCCTGGCCGGGCAGCGCAAGGATCTGACCGACGCGCTCGACGACCTGACCCTGGCCATCGACCAGATCGACGAGACCTCGCGGCGCCTCTTCGCCGAGACCTTCGAGGCCGTCAACCGCCACTTCACCGCCCTGTTCCCCCGGCTGTTCCGGGGCGGCACCGCCGAGCTGACCCTGACCGATCCCGACGATCTGCTGGGCACCGGCATCGAGATGCACGTGCGGCCGCCGGGCAAGAAGGTGCAGAACGTCACCCTGCTCAGCGGCGGCGAGAAGGCGATGTGCGCCCTGGCGCTGGTGTTCGCGGTGTTCCGCCACAAGCCGAGCCCGTTCTGCCTGCTCGACGAGGTGGACGCGCCGCTCGACGACGCCAACATCGGCCGGTTCAACGAGGTGGTGCGCGAGATGGCCGAGACCAGCCAGGTGGTCTTGATCACCCACAACAAGCGCACGATGGAGATCGCCGATATGCTGTACGGCATCACGATGGAGGAGTCGGGTGTCAGCAAGCTGGTCGGCGTGCGGATGACCTGACGAGGATCGCGACATGGGCCCCGAACTCGAAGCGCTGCTGACCGGCCTCATACTCGGCCAGCTCGACGGCGCGACCCCCGCCGCAGACGCCGCCCGGGCCGCCGCCGACGGTGGGCCGCCGGCCGCCGACGCCGCGCAGGCCGTAGATGGCGCCGCGCAAGTGGCGGACGCCGCCGCGCAGGCCGCCGACGCTGCGCAGGCGGTGGACGCCGCCGCGCAGGCCACCGACGCGGGCGTCGACGCGCTCGCCGCCTTCACCGACGCCGCGATCAAGGCGTTCGACGGCACCCGCCCCATCGTGGCCGACGCCCCGGCCCCTCCGTGGGTCGAGTACATCGTCTACGGCGTCATCGGGGTGCTCATCCTCTTCTTCGTCGTGCGGGGGCTGCGGGCCGATCCGAAGGCCGCCGCGCTCGAGACCCCCGACCGGCCCGAGCCCGCGCTGCCCGGCCACGACAAATCCGACGCCGAGATCGAGCGCGAGGCGCGCCACGCGTTCGGCGTCGCCGAGGCGGTGGTCCCGGCCGACGGCAAGGGCCGCATCCGCATCACCCAGCGCTCGGGCACGCCCGCGCCGGGGGCCATCTCCAAGCCGACCGCGCCCGAGAAGCCGACCGCGCCCGAAGCGCCCGCCGCCGAGACGCCCCGTACGCCCGAGAAGCCCGCCCGGAAGCCGCAGAAGGCCCCGGCGAAGACCCCCGAGCCGGCCACGCCCGAGACGCCGTCGGCCCCGAAAGCCGAGGCCGCCGGCAAGACGCTGCGCGAGGGCCTCGCCCGCACCCGGGACGGCTTCGTGGGCCGCCTCGGCCGCCTCTTCGGCCAGGCGAAGACCATCGACGACGACCTGCTCGGCGACCTCGAAGAGGCGCTCTTCACCGCCGACATCGGGGTGCGCACCAGCCAGAAGCTCGTCGACATGGTGCACGACAGCCTCGGCAAGAAGGACATGGACCGCCCGGACAAGGTCTGGGCCGCGCTCAAGGATCAGATCCGGGCGCTGCTCGACGTGGGCGCCCCGCCGCTGGACCTCGACCGGGCGAAGCCCCTGGTCATCATGGTCGTGGGGGTCAACGGGGCCGGCAAGACGACCTCGATCGGCAAGCTGGCGAAGCGCTACACCGAGGCCGGCAAGAAGGTCCTGCTCGCCGCCGGCGACACCTTCCGGGCGGCGGCGGTGGAGCAGCTCGAGGTGTGGGCCGACCGGGCCGGGGTGCCGGTGGTCAAGGGCAGCTCGGGTCAGGATCCGTCGAGCGTCATCTTCGAGGCGATCGAGCGCGCCGAGCGCGAGGGCTACGACGTCTGCATCGCCGACACCGCCGGCCGCCTTCAGGCCAAGGTCGAGCTGATGGACGAGCTGGCCAAAGTGCACCGGGTCTCGGGCAAGGCGCTCGCCGGCGCCCCCCACGAGGTGTGGCTGGTGCTCGACTCGACGAACGGTCAGAATGCGATCAGTCAGGCCAAGGTCTTCACCGAAGCGGTCGCGGTCACCGGGCTGGTGCTCACCAAGCTCGACGGGACCGCCAAGGGCGGGGTGATCATCGGCATTTCGGACGAGATGCGGCTGCCGGTGCGCTACATCGGCATCGGCGAGAAGGTCGAAGATCTGCGGGCGTTCGACGCCGACGCCTTCGCCGAAGCGCTGCTGGCGGATGCTTGACCACCCGGACGCGCCGCGTCGCCTGCGACGGGCCCGTGGCGTCCGGGGTTTTTGTTGTAGGGGGCTGGGGGACGTGCTACCAACACCGATGAATTCTTCTGCGGGAACGGAGGCCATGCAGCGGCGATCGTGGGCCAGACGGGTCGTCTTCCTCGCCTGCCTGTTCGGCGTCGCTCCGGCGTTCGCGCAGGATGACGTCGACATGACATTCAGCCCGGAGGACCTCACCGGGGGCGACGAGGGCGGCGAAGGCGAGGGGGACGACGGCACCCTCAGCTTCGACGTGATCGACACCGAAGAGGTCGCCAAGGAGGCCGAGCGCTCCCGCAAGGAGGAGATCGACCTCATCCGGGTGATCCAGCGGCGACCGTTCCTCCGGCGCAATCGAGTCGAGATCGCGCCATTCCTCGGCACCAACGTCAACGATGCGCTGACCAGCGCCTTCGTGGCCGGGGGCACCCTCAACTACCACCTCACCGAGGTGATGAGCGTCGGGGTCAACGGGGGCTACTCCCTCGGCACCGAGACCGACCTCTTCGACCGGGTCATCGAAGACTACGAGCTGTTCCCCCAGGTCTCGAAGGTGAAGTGGTACGCCACGCTCAACTTCGAATACGCCTTCATCTACGGCAAGTTCGCGCTGTTCAACACCTGGATCATCCCGTGGGACACCTACGCCCTGCTCGGGGCCGGGTTCACCCAGACCGAGCTGGACGGTCACCTGACCATCACCGCCGGCATCGGGCAGCGCTACTTCATGAACCGCTGGTTCACGCTCAACATCGAGCTGCGGGACAACGTGTACAACGAGAACTACCCCGCCGGCAGCGAGATCGTGAACAACCTGCTGTTCACCGCCGGGGTCAGCTTCTTCATCCCGCCCGACTTCGAATACCGGACGCTGAAGTGAGGCCGCCCGTGGAACGCACGCATCCGCGTCCGACCGGGCGCACCTTCGTCTCCGGGCGGCTCTTCGTCGTCCTGCTCGGGCTGGCCACGCTGTTCGCCGCGACCCCGACCCTGGCGGCCAACATCGCCGGCCCCCGGCGCAGCGCGCTCGACCGGCTCGAAGAGGGCGACGCCATCCGCAAGCGGCTGCTGCTGCGCGGCGGGCGCTTCGAGATCGCGCCGGCGGTGGGCTTCACGCTCAACGACGCCTTCCAGCGCAACATCCTGTTCGGGGTGAACCTGGGCTATCACTTCACCGACGCGTTCGCGATCGGGGTGACCGGCTTCGGGGCGACCGCGGTGCAGACCGGGCTGGCCGACGAGGTCGAGCAGAAGCGCGCCGCGCGGGCCGAGGGCTTCTCGAGCATCCAGCTCATGGCCTCTGGCGAGCTGGTCTACACCCCGCTGATCGGCAAGTTCGCCCTCTTCGGGCGGGCGGTGCTCAACTACGACCTGCACATCCTCGTCGGCGGCGGCTTCGCCAGCCTCACCGGCGAGGTGGCCGACCTCGAAGACGGCTCGCCGATGGCGGTCGCCGGCGTCGGCTTCCGGCTGTTCATCGCCGACTGGATGGCGGCCAACATCGAGGTCCGGGACTACATCTTCTCGGCGTCGCTCAACTCGGTGGCCAACGCCGAAGCCGACGGCGGCAACAACGCCGAGGAAGAGATCAGCAACAACTTCGCGGTGACCATCGGGTTCGGCTTCTTCTTCCCCCGGGAACCAGAACTCACCGAGTAGCGGCGCCCGGTGCACCGCCTCCGCCTCGCCCTCTTCGGTACCGCCGCCCGTCGCTGGCTCACCCTCGCGGCCAGCGTCGTCGTCTTCTACGGCGCCGGGTTCGCGATCCACCGATACATCGACACCACCGCCGGCTCCCCCGGGGGCAGCTTCGTGCTGGTCGCCCTGTGGGTCGCCCTGGGCGCGCTCGCCGGCCTGTGCTCGACCATCGCCCTGGGCGACTGGCTCTTCCACCGCGGCTTCAGCCGGGAGTTCCTCAAAGACGAGATGGCCGAGCTGGACGCCCGGATCTCGGGCACCGCGGTCGAGGACGCCGACGACGACGAGCTGGCCCTGGCCACCGCCGGGCGCGACGCGGGCATCCGCTTCGGGCTGTACTTCCTGCTGCTGGCCGCGGCCCACGTCCTGATCGCCGACAGCCTCTCGGACGGCTTCTTCGCCCGCTACTCGCACCCCGGGGTGGCCGTCGTGCACATGCGCAGCGACGACCCCAAGGTGCGCCGGGAGGGCATGAACATGCTCGCCACCCGGCTGGACTTCGCGGTGACCCCCCAGGTCGAGGAGGTCGTGCTCGAGTCGCTCGGCGACCCCGACGAGGGCGTCGCGGCCCGGGCGGCGTTCGTCGCGGGCGCCCTCGAGATCGACGGCGCGGCGGCGACCCTGGCCGACCTCATCCGCGAGCGGGAGGCGCTGGCCTTCACCGGCCTCATCGCCCTGGGCCAGATCGGCGGCGAGCAGGCCCGGGTCGCGGTGCGGGCCCTGGCCGACGAGCCGACCGCGCGGGCCGAGCCCCAGGCGTTGGCGCTGGCGCTGGGCCTGCTCGAGGTGCCGGCCATCGCCCGCCTCAAGGCGATCCGCGACGCGGCGGCCGACGACGAGGAGACCCGCCTGGCGGCGGTGTGGGCCCTGGCCCGGCTCGAAGACCCCCGGCTGCTCGATGATCTGGCCGCCTCGCTGAAGGATCCATCGCTCGCCATCCGCTGCGCGGCGGCGACCGGCCTGCGCGATCTGGTGCTGCTCGAGAGCTACGCCCCGCTGCGCGAGGCGTTCGAGGCGGCCGATCCGGAGGCGGTCTGCCCCGAGAAGAACGTGCCGGTGCAGGAGGGCGGCCGCACGCTGCGCATGGTGCCCCAGCGCAACTACATGCTGACGCTGCTGCACGGCCTGGCCTCGACCGACCACCCCGAGCTGTTGATCTGGCTGGTGAAGCGCCAGGACGACACCGAGGACTACAAGACCCGGACGTTCATGAAGAAAGTCTGGGAGGAGCTGAAGCAGAAGGAGAAGGACGGCCGGCTCAACCACCTCAAGCGCAAGCTGGCGCTGCAATCGGCGCAGCAGAAGGCGCTGCGGCCTGACGGGGGCCCGGCCGACGGGGGCGCTGCCGATGGGGGCCCGGCCGACGGGGGCGCTGCCGCTGGCGGCCCGAGCCCGGACGGAGGCGCTCCATGAGCCCGCCGGCCCTGTGGGCCTTCGGGGGCGGCAAGGGCGGCGTCGGCAAGTCCCTGGTGTGCGCGGCGGTGGCCGCCGAGATCGCCCGCCGGGGGCGGCGGGTGGTTGTGCTCGACGCCGATCTGGGCGCGGCAAACCTGCACACCCTGCTCGGCCTGCTGCACCCGCCCCGCACCCTGGGCGACTTCTTCGTCGACCCCGGGGGGGATCTCGAGCCGTATTGCGTGCCGACCGAGGTCGACGGCCTGCGCCTGATCAGCGGCGCGGCGGCGATCCTGCGGGCGGCGCACCCCCGACCGGCCGACCGGCGGCGGCTGGTGCAGGGCATGCTGGCCCTCGACGCCGACGTCCTGCTCATCGACCTGGGCGCGGGCACCCACTACAACACGCTCGACTTCTTCAACCTCGCCGGGCACCGGCTGATCGTCACCAGCGCCGAGCCGACCTCGATCCAGAACGCCTACGCCTTCGCCAAGGCCGCGGTCTTCCGCCGGCTGGAGCTGGGGCTGGCCCGCCACGGATGGGTGCAGGCCGTGCTCGACCGGGCGATCCAGCCCCGGGGCGACGCCCGCATCGACTCGATGGCCCACCTGCTCGCGGTGCTCGACCAGCGGGATCCGGCGGTGGCCGACGAGGCCCGGGCGCTCATCGCCGAGCTGGAGCCGCGGCTGGTGGTCAACATGGCCGACGACCGCGCCCGGCGGCGGGTCGCCAGCGCCCTCGGCGTCGTCTGCCGACGCTACCTCGACCTGCGGCCCGACGACGTGGGCGCGCTGCCCGACGACCCCGCCGCCCGGCGCGCCGTGCGCCGCATGCGCCCGGTGCTGCAAGAGGCGCCCGACGGCCCGCTCGCCGCGGGCGTGCGGGCGCTGGTGCAGGCGATCGAGTCCCGCGAGCCCCACCCCCGGCCCGATCTGCTGCTGGGGGCGCCCGCGCCCGCGCCCCGCCCGGCCGAGGACCGGGGCCCTCTGGTCAGCCCGCCCAGCGACAGCGGCGACACCGTGCCTGCGATGGCCCCCTACCCCGGCATCCGGCTCTCCCCCCCGATCAGCGACCGGCCGGGTCCGGTGCGCGAGGTGCGGCGGATCCCCAGCCCGCTGGACGACGACCGCAGCTCGCCCTCGAACGACGACAGCGGACCCCAGGCGCTCAAGACGCTGACCTCGATCCCCGGCGAGCCCTCCCCGTTTGGCTTCAACGATGACGAGGCATCGGCCCCGCCTCCGCCCATCGCGGGCCCCGAGGCCGACGACGGGCTGGAAGACATCGGCGCGCTCCAGTCGATCGAACCGGAGATGCTCGATCCACCGCTGCGCCCCATCGGTGACGGCGCCGCGCCGCTCGACGAGCGGCGCGCGGCCCCGCCCGAGCCGCCGCCCGTCGAGCCCGCCCGCGGCCGGCCATCGCCGACGCCCCCCACCCCGCCTGGCCTGCAGCTCGGCCGGGCGCCGGCGACCGGCGAGGCGTGGGGCGCCATCGTCGGGCCCGAGTCGGAAGACCTGGAGCCCATCGGCGCCGTCGAGCCGGCCGCGCCCGAGCTGGACATCTCGATCTCGGTCTTCGACGACCTCGACCCCGAGGCGCCGGACGAGCCGGAGCCCGAACCGCTGTCCCGGGCGGCCGCGCAGGATACGACGCTGCGCTCCGCGCCGGTCCCGGGCGACCTCTTCGCGATCGCCGACGAGCCGGCCGCGCCCGAGGACGCCACCGGGCGGGATGTGCTCGATTGGGACGAGCCGGAGCCGCCCGACCCATTCACTGCGGCCACGCGTGACAGCGAGGACCCCCCTCCGAGCGGGCTCGATCTGGACGCGTCCCCGGGTGAGGCCGCCGCAGGCCCCGCGCTCTTCGAGCCCATCGATGACATCGGCGAGCCGGTGTTCGAGCAGGGGGGCCGATCGGGTGAGCGGCCAGCCGTATCCGACGCGTGGGAGGGGCCGGGCGACCTCGACCCCGAGGACGAGGCCGACATCTTCGAGGCGCTGGAGGCCCTCGACGCCGAGCCCGGGGGGATCGACCGGGACGATCTGGCGGGCCTCGACGCCCTCGACGACTTCGATGACCCACGAGTGGATCGTCCGCGAGATCCGCATGACAATTCCACGGCCCTTTCGCCCCCGCTCCGCGTTGGTTCTGCTCGACGTGCCCCTGGCACCCCTTCGTCGGCCCGCCTTGATCGGGGTCGAAATGACTCGCGGACTTATGACGCGGACTTCGCGTCCGCCCCACTAGCAGAGGCAGCGGGTCCGCCCGACGCCGCGGCTTCGGGCGCCAGCGCTCTGGACGACCTCGACGGCTTGGAGGATCTGGACGCCCTCGACGACCTGATGGAGCTGGCGTCCGGCGCCCCGAACCACGCCCTCGATCCGCTGAGCTTCGACGACCCGGGGGACGACGACCTGGACGGGCTCGATGGCCTCGATGGGCTCGGTGCCTTCGACGGGCTCGATGACCTCGACGGCTTGGGTGGACTCGACGACCTCGACGAAGAGGGCGCCGCGGCGTCGAGGGACATCGGAGACCCGAGCGCCGACGGCGACCCGGCCCGGCCAGAGACCATGGCGGGGCTGGAGGCGTTCGACGACCTCGACGATATGGGGCCGTTGGGCGGGCTCGACGACCTCGATGATGTCGACGACGCGGACGGAATCAGCGCGCGCGGTGGGCTCGAAGGTCTCGCTGGCGACGAGGGCTGGGACGACATCGGTGACCTCGATCCCGCTGGCGAGGTCGATGGGCCCCATGCCCTCGATGAGATCGCCGATGTCGTGGGCCCGAGCGACCTCGACAGCCTCGATCTCGGCAGCGTCGACGATCTGGCGGATCTCGACGGCGTGGGGGATGGTCTCGAAGCGCTCGATGACCTGGAGCATCCGGGCGCCCTCGATGACGAGATGGGGGACCTGGACGGGCTCGACGATCTCGACGGCGTGGAGGGCCTCGACGAGCTGGACGGGCTCGATGACCTCGGCCTTGCTGGCGTGGAGGGCATGCACGAGTTGAACGGACTCGACGACCTCGCCGATTTCGACGGGGTCGAGGGCCTCGACGAGCTGGGCGAGCTCGATGACCTCGGCGACCTCGACGGCGTTGAGGGCCTCGACGAGCTGGACGAGCTCGATGACCTCGGCGACCTCGACGGCGTTGAGGGCCTCGGCAAGCTGGGCGGACTCGATGACCTCGGCGACCTGGATGGCGTTACGGGCCTCGACGAGCTGGGCGGACTCGATGACCTCGGCGACCTGGATGGCGTTGCGGGCCTCGACGAGCTGGGCGGACTCGATGACCTCGGCGGCCTCGATGATCTCGGCGGCCTCGATGGCGTTGCGGCCCTCGATGATCTGAACCTCGGCGATGTCGAGGGCTTGGACGACCTCGGCTCCATCGGCTCCATCGGCTCGCCCGATGCCTCGACACCGAACCCCAGGGGCCGACGACCGGCGGGCCGCCCGTCCGACGCAGCCCGTTCCGAGGGGCCGACGCGCCGAGGCACCTCCGACGAGATGAGCGACCTGAACGACCTCGACGGGCTGGATGACCTCGACGGGCTGGACGACCTCGACGGGCTGGACGACCTCGACGGGCTGGACGACCTCGACGGGCTGGACGACCTCGACGGGCTGGACGACCTCGACGACCTGCCCTCGGTCGGCGCGGGCGAGGCATCGGCGTCCGGCGAGCCCGGCCCGAGCGACCTGGCCGACCTGGAGCGCCTGGTCGACGCCGAGCCCGACCGCTCACCGGCTGCGTTCGACGTCGACAGCCTCGCCGCGCTGCCCGAGACCGACGCGGCCCCCCGGCCTGCGCCGCCGCCCGCGAGGCCGGCGGCGCCCCCGCCGAGCAACATCCGCGAGGCGCTGGGTCGGGCCGGCGTGCGGGGCGTCGACCCCGAAGCGAGCCCCACCGATCGGGCGCCGGCGGCGCGCTGGACCGGCGAGCGGCTGCCCGGCTTCACCCGCCAGATGCTCGACGCGCTCGCTTCGACCCGGGAGCCGCCGGGCCCGGAGGCGGCAGACCCCGCCGATCCGTGGCAGGACGAGCCGTGGGACGCCGACCCCTGGAGCCAGACCCGGCTCAACCGGCCGCCCGATCGTCCGCCCGAGGATCTGCCCGTCGCGCCCGCCCCGGCGCCGCAGCCCGGCCTCAGCGACCCCCCGGGGCACCCCGTCCTGGGCTTCACCGAGGCGATCGAGACGCCCGACGGCCCGGTACAGCTCCAGACCCTCGACCTCGCGCCGGCCACCGCCCGGGTCGCGCAGGCGGTCTATCGCGGGGGGGCGCTCGTCGCCCGCCACGCCACGCCCTACGCCGCGCTGCCCGGCGACGGCGACGGCATCGCCCGTCACGTCCAGTCGGCCCACGAGCGGGCGCGCCGGGCGTTGCTCGACGGGGGCGTCTCCGAGCTGCGCTGGGAGGACGGCCGATGAGCGTGATCTGGCTCGTCGCCGAGAGCGGCGGCCTCGCTGGCCTGTCGGCGGCGCTGGCCGAGCGGGGCATCGACCTGCGCCGCACCGGCGAGGGCAAGCTGCCCGACGCGGCCTTCGACCTGTACGACGGCGCGGGGGTGGTGGTGGTCGACGCGCGCAGCACCGTCGGCCGGGCCGTGCTCGCCGACAGCGCGCGGGCGCTGGTGCCGGTCGTCGGCATCGCGCCCCCGGAGATCGACCTGCCCGGCGGGGTGCTGCGCCTGACGCCCGAGGCCCCGCCGCGCATGGCGCATCACCTGATGGAGGTGCTGGCCGAGCCGCGCAACCTGCGGCGCCACCCCCGGGTGCCGGTGCGCCTGCCGGTCCGCGTCGGCGAGCAGGTGCTCGAGTCGGTCGACATCTCGCTGTACGGGCTGCGGGTGCAGCCGGACGGCCCGTGGGCCGCCGCCAGCGACATCCGCGCGACCGCGGTCTACCTCGAGGACGGGGCTCGCATCGCCCTGTCGGCGTCGGTGGTGGCCCGCCGGTCCGACGGCGTCGCCCTGCGCTGCCGGCCGCAGTCCGACGAGGATCTGCTGCTCTGGATCCACCTCATCCTGGAAGGCCTGGAGCGCAGCCCGCTGCACGCCGAGGCCGACCCCTTCGGGGCGCTCTTCGAGTAGCGCCCCCCAGAACACCCCGTTCGAAACGCGAAGCCCCGACCACGAGGGCCGGGGCTTCGTCTCACCGGACGCCCGGAGCGGGCGCCGATGGGCCGGACTTCATCAGAAGTCGTAGTCCGGCATGCCGCCGCCCCCGGGACCGGCCGGCGCGGCCTTCTTGTCCTCGGGCTTGTCGGCGATGAGGGCCTCGGTGGTGATCATCAGACCCGAGACGCTCGCGGCGTTCTGCAGCGCGTGGCGCACGACCTTGGTGGGGTCGATGACGCCGAACTCCAGCATGTCGCCGTACTCCTCGGTCGCGGCGTTGAAGCCGAAGGACCCGCCGTTCTCCTTGATCTTCTGGATCACGATCGAGCCGTCGACGCCGGCGTTGCGCGCGATCTGCCGCAGGGGCTCCTCGACGGCGCGCTTGATGATGTTCACGCCGAACTGCTGCTCGCGGCTGAGCGAGAGCTTCTCGAGGGCGGCGGCCGCGCGGATGAGGGTGACCCCACCGCCGGGCACGATGCCCTCCTCGACGGCGGCGCGGGTCGCGTGCAGCGCGTCCTCGACCCGGGCCTTCTTCTCCTTCATCTCGGTCTCGGTCGCCGCGCCGACCTTGATCACCGCCACCCCGCCGACCAGCTTGGCGAGCCGCTCCTGCAGCTTCTCCCGGTCGTAGTCGCTGGTGGTGTTCTCGATCTGCTGGCGGATCTGACCGACGCGGCCCTGGATGGCCTCCTTGTCACCGGCGCCATCGACGATGGTGGTGTTGTCCTTGTCGATCGTGACCTTCTTGGCCTTGCCGAGCATGTTGATCGTCGCGTTCTCGAGCTTGAACCCGAGATCCTCGCTGATCACCTCGCCGCCGGTCAGGATCGCGATGTCCTGGAGCATGGCCTTGCGCCGATCGCCGAAGCCGGGGGCCTTGACCGCGGCGACCTTGAGGGTGCCCCGCAGCTTGTTGACCACCAGGGTGGCCAGCGCCTCGCCGTCGACGTCCTCGGCGATGATCATGAGCGGGCGGCCCGACTGGGCGACCTTCTCGAGCAGGGGCAGAAGATCCTTCATGTTGCTGATCTTCTTCTCGTGGATCAGCAGCAGGGGGTCTTCCAGCTCGGTGACCATGCGCTCGGGGTCGGTGACGAAGTAGGGGCTGAGGTAGCCCCGGTCGAACTGCATGCCGTCGACCGTGTCGAGGGTCGTCTCGAGGCCCTTGGCCTCCTCGACGGTGATCACGCCGTCCTGGCCGACCTTCTCCATCGCCTCGGCGATGATGTCGCCGATGGTCTTGTCGCCGTTGGCCGAGATGGTGCCGACCTGGGCGATGTCGTTGTGGCTCTCGGTGGGCTTGCTGATCGAGTCCAGCTCGCCGCCGATGACCTCGACCGCCTTGTCGATGCCCCGCTTGAGGTCCATCGGGTTGACGCCGGCCGAGACGAGCTTGACGCCCTCCCGGTAGATGGCCTGGGCCAGCACGGTGGCGGTGGTGGTGCCGTCACCGGCGACGTCGGAGGTCTTCGAGGCGACCTCCTTGACCATCTGCGCGCCCATGTTCTCGAGCTTGTTCTCGAGCTCGATCTCCTTGGCGACGGTGACGCCGTCCTTGGTGACGAGGGGCGAGCCGAAGCTCTTGTTGATCACGACGTTGCGGCCCTTGGGGCCGAGGGTGACCTTGACCGCGTTGGCCAGCTGGTCGACGCCCCGCAGGACGTGCTGCCGGGCCTGCTCCGAAAAGACGATGTCCTTGGCGCTCATGTGTATCCCTCTCCTCAGCGCTCGATGATGGCCAGGATCTCATCCTCTCGGAGGATGACCCGCTCGTTGCCTTCGATCTTGATCTCGGTGCCGCTGTACTTGCCGAAGAGGACCCGATCGCCCTCCTTGACCTCGAGCGACAGCACCTCGCCCTTGTCGGTGCGCTTGCCGTTGCCGACGGCGATGACCTCGCCCTCGATGGGCTTCTCCTTGGCGGTGTCGGGGATGATGATGCCGCCCTTGGTCGTGGTCTCGGCCGAGACCCGCTTGACGATGACCCGGTCGTAGAGAGGCCTGATCTTCATTGAGCTCCTCGCGTGTTCGTGCGCGATCGCGTTGTGATCGGTTGCCGTGCGTTGGATGGCGCGGAGCGTGTCGCTCCCCGCGGCGGCGGTACGGTTAAGCACCTGCTCCGGGCTGTCAATGGGGTGCGGGGCGATTTTTATCGCGCGGCGGCAAATCCCTGGAATCACGACGCAAAAAATCTCACCTTCAGCAGTCGTGATCGGCGTCTGCCAGCACTCTCGGGGTGGATCTGCCAGCGACGCCCCGCGCGGTGGCGCTTCGGCAGGGTGGCAGGAGCGGGGATCGGCCCGGACGGCGGGGCCCACCGGACGGGCAGCGAGGGCGGTGGGCGGTGAGCCCGGGCGACGCGCCCGGGTGATCGTGGATCGCGCGCGCCGGGCTCGGCGCGGGGGTCGCTACATGCGGCGATAGACCCCGACCACCCGGCCGAGGATCATCGTCTCGCGGAAGTCCTTCTTGTGCACGTAGATCGGCTCCATCTGGCTGTTGGCCGGCTGGAAGCGGATGCGCTGCCCCTCGGGGTAGTACCGCTTGCAGGTGGCCTCCTCGTCGATGAGCGCGATGACGATGTCGCCCTTGTGGGCGGTGGGGGTCTTCTTCACGAAGACGTAGTCCCCGTCGAAGATGCCGTCCTCGATCATCGACTCGCCGACGATGCGCAGCGCGAAGACCTCTTTGTGCCCCCCGAGCAGCACCCGGTCGACCTTGACCGAGTCCTCGGCCTGCTCGACCGCCAGGATGGGCTCGCCGGCCGCGACCCGCCCCAGCAGCGGGATCTCGACGGTGTCGACGTCGTCGCTGTTGGCCGCCGGCCCGGGGGCCCCGGGCAGCTTGACCGGGCGCATCGCCCGGCTCTTGAGGTCGTCCCGCCGCAGGTAGCCCTTGCGCTCGAGGGCCTTGAGGTGGTCATTGACCCCGTTGGTGGAGCGGATGCCCATCTGCCGCCCGATCTCGCGGATGGTCGGGGGATACCCCCGCTCGGCGATCGAGGCGGTGATGTAGTCGAGGATCTCGCGCTGCCGGGCGGTGAGCCGCTTCATGGGCGCTCCCAGGAGACTGAACACAGTTTCATGTGCGGGGGCAGCGTACTGAACGGGCGAACAGAGTGTCAATCGCCTTTCTCGGGTGTCGTCGCATGGGTCTGCGGCGGGGTCCGGCGGCGGCGGAGGAGCGATCGATGAGCGTGATGGAGCGGTCGGGCGAGGTGGGCTTCGTGCTCGGTTCGGGCTCGCCCCGGCGGCGGGCGATGCTGGCCGGGGCCGGGCTCCGGCCGCCGGTGCGCACCGCGGACGTCGACGAGACGCCGCACACCGGCGAGGGTCCGCTGGACTTCACGACCCGCATGGCCCGGGAGAAGGCCCGCGCCGTGGCCCGGCGCCTCGGCCGCCCGGCGCTGGGGTGCGACACGACGGTCATCGTGGACGGGCGCATCCTGGGCAAGCCGACGGACGACGACGACGCGGCGGCGATGCTGGGGCGCCTGGCCGGGCGCAGCCACGAGGTCATCAGCGCGTGGGCCATCGCCGACGCCGACGGGGTCCGCCGGGCGGGGCACGGGGTCACGACGGTGCGCTTCCGGCCGCTGACCGCGGGGCAGATCGCGGCCTACGTGGGCACCGGCGAGCCTCGGGACAAGGCCGGGGCGTATGGCATCCAGGGCCAGGGCATGCGGCTGATCGAGGGCTACGAGGGGGACTACCTCACGGTGGTCGGCATGCCGCTGGGCGCGGTGCTCGAGGGGCTGACCGCCGAGGGCCTGATCCCGGCGCCGGCCTCGGCGCTGGCCCGGCGGGCGGCGGTGCTGCGGGGGCGCATCGCCGCCGCCTGCGACGCGGCGGGGCGCGACCCGGACACGGTCACCCTGGTCGGCGCGAGCAAGGCCCAGCCGCTGCCGC
Source organism: bacterium (assembly GCA_030426085.1). Taxonomy (GTDB): domain Bacteria; phylum Myxococcota_A; class Bradymonadia; order UBA7976; family UBA1532; genus JACKDM01. Next base: position 42,964 of record JAUHYW010000033.1, read on the forward strand.
TGCTGCGGGACGCGCTCGCCGCGGGCGTGCCCGATCTGGGCGAGAGCTACGTGCAGGAGTGGCAGGAGAAGGCCGCGGCGCTGGCCGACGCCGAGCCGGGCCCCCGGTGGCACTTCATCGGGCGGGTCCAGCGCAACAAGGCGAGGCACATCGTCGACGCCGGGCTGGTGCACGGGGTCTACGCCGCGCGCACGGCCGAGGCGCTGGCGAAGCGGGCCCGCAGCGCGGGGCGGGTGCTGCCGATCCTGGCGCAGGTCGATCTGGCGGGCGAGGCCAGCAAGGGCGGCGTCGCGCCGGGCGACCTCGGGGCGCTGCTGGACGCCATCGCCGGGATCGAGGGGGTCTGGGTCGAAGGCCTGATGACGCTGCCCCCCCAGGAGGGGCTGGCCGGGGCCCGGGCCCGCTTCGCCGAGCTGCGCGCGCTGCGCGACGGGCTGGCGACGGCCGCCCGCCCCCTGCCCATCTTGTCGATGGGCATGTCGGGCGACTTCGACGCGGCGGTCGCCGAGGGCGCGACCCACGTCCGGGTCGGCACCGCGCTCTTCGGCCCCCGGCGCCGCTGAGCCGGGCCCGCGGCGGGGGCCGGTTGTCCGCGGCCGGCGGCTGTGCTGAAATGCCGCCATGAAGCGCACCCCCTCGGTCCAGCTCGGCCTCGATGTCCTCGTCGAAGAGGGCTTCGCCCGGCTGCGCGGGCGGCGGGTCGGCCTGCTGTGCCACGCGGCCAGCGTCGCCTCGGACCTGCACCACGTCACCGAGCACCTCGTCGCGGCCGGGGTCGACGTCGTGCGCTGCTTCGGCCCGGAGCACGGCATCTGGGCCGACGCCCAGGACATGATCGCGGTCGGCGACGAGGCGGCCACCGAGCCGGTCACCGGCGCCCCGGTGCGCAGCCTCTACGGGCACGACGAGGCGAGCCTGGCCCCCCGGGCCGCCGATCTGACCGACCTCGACGTGCTGCTGATCGACCTCCAGGACGTCGGCGCCCGCTATTACACCTACATCTACACCGCGGCGCTGGCCGCCCGGGCCGCGGCGAAGGCCGGGGTCGAGGTCGTGCTCTGCGATCGACCCAACCCGCTGGGCGGGGCCCGGGTCGAAGGCGGCCTGACCGGGGCCGGCTTCCTCAGCTTCGTGGGCCTGTGGCCGCTGCCCACCCGCCACGGGCTGACCATCGGCGAGGTGGTGACCCTGCTCGACGCCCGGGAAGGCTTCGGGGCCTCGATCGACGTCGTCGAGATGCGCGGCTGGCGCCGGGCGATGTACCACGACGACACCGGCCTGCCCTGGGTCCAGCCCTCGCCCAACATGCCGACGCTCGACACCGCCGTCGTCTACCCCGGCATGTGCCTGCTCGAAGGCACCGAGCTGAGCGAGGGGCGGGGCACCACCCGGCCGTTCGAGCTGATCGGCGCCGACTTCATCGACCCCTTCGCTCTGGCCCGGGCCCTGGCCGAGGCGCCGGTCTACGGGGTGCGCTGGCGCCCGGTGTTCTTCCGACCGACGTTCCACAAGTTCGGGGGCCGCTCCATCGGCGGCACCGCGCTGCACGTCACCGACCGGGACGCCTTCGACCCGCTGCGGGCCGGCCTGCACTACCTGGGCGCGGTGCGTCGGCTCTACGGCGACGCGCTGACGTGGCGCACCGCGGCCTACGAGTTCGTCGACGACCGGCTGGCCATCGACCTGCTCTTCGGCGGCGCCGACGCCCGTGAGGCGATCGAGGCCGACGCCGACGCCGACGCGCTCGACACCCTGTGGCGCGGCTGGCAGAAAGAGGCCGCCGCCTTCGCCGAGGCCCGCCGGCCGTTTCTGAGGTACCGTTGAGAGCTTTCCCACACACGCCGACGCTTCGCCCGGCACCGTCCCGAGCGCCGATCTCGGCGTCTGCCAGCGCGCGAAATACTTCGAGTATTCCTGCGGCCTCCATCCTCGACCTCGGCGCTCGGCCCGGCGCTGCGCTCGACCGGATTGTGCGGGCAAGCTCTTGAAGGTCGCCTTCGTCAGCAACAGCCAGGGCAGCGGTCCGCTGCTCGAGACGGCCCTGCTCATGCTCGTCGAGCGGCACGACGTCGACCGCATCGTGCCCATCGGCGGCGCCATGCGCGACGTCGACGCGGTGCTCATCGGCCGGCGGCGGCGCTTCCCCCAGGCGGTGACGTGGACCGAGAAGGGCTACCCGGATTACGTGCTCGCCGCGGTGCTCGAAGGGGTGGTCGAGACGCCGCTCATCGAGGTCGAGCGCACCGAGCAGCTCGCCGCGGCGGTCCTGCCCTTCGACGTGCGGGAGAGAGCCATCGACGTCGAGGGCCGCCCGATCGCCGTCGCCCGGCCCGGCGAGCCCGAGCCCGAGGGCCCGATCGTCGTCTCCGAAGCCCCCGGGCGCCATGGCGTGCAGCGGCGCGACGGGCGCATCTTCGTCTGCCCGGGGCAGATGCGGGATCTGATGTGGGACGACGAGCCGGCGAGCTGCGCGCTCGTCGCGATGGCCGAAGGGCAGCTCTACGTGGGCTTCTTGGACATCTACGGCGACCTGCTCGAAGAGGCGACGCCGATCGAGCCCCAGTGAAGGCCGACGGCCTCACCGCCTGCTACGGCGGCGCCTTCGACCCGCCCCACCTCGCCCACCTGTTCACCGTCGGCTACCTGCTCGGGCGGGGCGACGTCGAGCGGGTGTGGCTCGTGCCCACCGCCGATCACGTCTTCGGCAAGCGCATGGCCCCGTTCGCCGAGCGGGCCGCCATGCTGCGGGCCGCGCTCGACGCCGCCGGCTGGGGCCCGGCGCTGGCCGATGGGCGGCTCGCGATCAGCGACGTCGAGACCGAGCGGGGCGGACCCAGCCGCACGTTCGATACGCTGACGCTGTTGACCGCCCGCCACTCGGGGCATGCCTTCTGCTGGGTCATCGGCGCCGACAACCTCAGCGAGTCGCACCGCTGGCACCGCTTCGACGACATCACCGCCCGCTGGCCGCTGATCGTGCTCGGCCGCCCGGGGCACGAGGCCGCGCTGACCGCCCGCCGGGGCGAGGCGTGGTGCCGGCCGGGGCCCACGCTGCCCGCCGTCTCGTCCACCGCCATCCGCGACGCGCTGCGGGGCGTCGGCGACCCCGAGGCGCTGCGCTGGCTGCCCGACGCCACCCGCGAGGCCGCCCGGCGGCTGTATCGACCCGATCGCGGCGCCGCGGATGGCGCCCTGCGGGGCCCGATCTGGATCCTGGGCGCCGGCCGCGCCGGGCGGGCGCTGGCCGACGGGCTACGCCGGGCCGGGCTCACCGTGCGCCTGTGGAGCCGCTCCCCGGCGCCCGACCTCGAACACCACGGCCCGCTGCCCGCCGGCCCGCTGTCCGAGGCCGGGGTGATCATCATCGCCGTGCGGGACGACGTCATCGAGCGCCTGGCCCGCGACCTGGCCGACGCTCTGGACCCCCAGACGCTCGACGGCCCCGCCGTGCTGCACACCGCCGGGCGCCTGGGGGCCGAGGCGCTGGCCCCGCTCGCCGCCCGCGGCCTGCGCACCGGCTCGCTGCACCCGCTGCAATCCCTGCGGGGCGATGGCGCGGCGCTGCGGGGCGCGTTCTGCGCGGTCGAGGGCCCCGCCGCCGACACCGCCGAGGCGCTGGCCCGAGCGGTCGGCGGGCGCCCGGTGCGGCTGCCGGCGGGCGAGAAGGCGGCCTATCACGCCGCGGCGGTGCTGGCGGCCAACTTCGCGACCACCCTCGGCGCGGGCGGGGTGGCGCTGCTCGAGGCGCTGGGGCTCGCCGAGCCGACGGCCCGGGCGATGCTGACGCCGCTGCTGGAGGGCACGGTGAAGCACCTCGCGGCGAGCCCGGCTGCCGAGGCGCTGACCGGCCCCTTCGCCCGGGGCGACCTCGAGACCGTGGCGGCCCACGTCCCGGCCATCGCCCGCCACGCGCCGCAATACCTCGACACCTACCGGGCGCTGGCCCGGGCCACCGCGGCGATGCTCGGCTGGCCCGACGACCGCCGCCGCCGACTCGACGCCATCTTGATCCACGAAGAACCGGGAGCAGACCCATGAACGAGGCCGATCGGGCCGGAGACGTGCGCTACGCCACCGACGGCCCGGTGGCCACGATCACCCTCGACCGCCCCGAGGCCCGCAACGCCTACAGCGAGGCGATGGTCGGCGAGCTGATCGGCGCGCTCGACCGGGCCGCCGACGACCCCGCCGTCCGGGCGGTGGTGCTCACCGGGGCCGGCAAGGCGTTCAGCGCCGGGGGCGACCTCAAGCGCATGCGCGACCGGGCGGGCATGTTCGAGGGCGACGCGGCGACCCTGCGCCAACGCTATATCGCGATCATCCAGCAGATCCCGCGGCGCATGGACCGCTTCGACAAGCCGATCGTCGCCGCGGTCAACGGCCCGGCCATCGGCGCCGGCCTCGACCTGGCCTGCATGTGCGACCTGCGCCTCGCCGGCCGGCGGGCCCGGTTCGGCTCGACCTTCGTCAAGGTGGGCCTCATCCCGGGGGACGGCGGCGCCTTCGTGCTCGCCCGCACGATCGGCTTCCCCCGGGCGCTGGAGATGATCATGTCGGCCCGCATCGTCGGGGCCGACGAGGCGCTGGCGATGGGGCTGGTGCACCGGCTGATCGACGACGCGGACGACCCCGACGCCCTGCTCGGCGCCGCCCACGAGACCGCCCGCGGGCTGGCCGCGCTGCCGCCGGTCGCCCTGCAGCTCGCCAAGCGCGCCGCCTATCGGAGCTGGTCGATGACGCTCGACGAGGCGCTGGAGCTCGCCGCGACCTACCAGGGCATCACCCAGCGCACCGCCGACCACGTCGAGGCGGTCTCGGCGCTGCTCGAGAAGCGGCCGGGGCGCTACACGGGGCGCTGAGGCCGGCCGGCACCGGTCGTGCTTGGCCTCGAGCGCACCCGGACCGAAAGGACTCATCATGCGCCGTGCTTCCCCGCGATCGCTCGCTGCCCTCGCCCTGTCGACCTCGATGCTGCTCGCCGCCTCGGCGGCCGCCGAGACCCGGCTCGGGGTCCGGGCGACCTGGCTGACCTCCGGCGGCCGCGCGCTGCAGCCGGTGCAGGACGGCGGGAGCTACGGCCCGTGGACGGTCACCGGCCCGGGGCTGAGCGTCGACGCCGAGTTCGTGCAGGGGCCCGTCTTCGCCCTCGGCGTCGGCGCCCGGATGAGCTATGCCACGGGCGAGGAGGAGCCGTACGCCGGCGGCAACGACATCGCCGTCGCCGCGCTTCGGGTGCCGTTCCTGCTCGGCTGGCGGATCGCCACCGGCCCGATCGCGCTGCGGATCGGGCTCGAGATCGGGCTCCAGGCCGGCGGGTACGCGTCGAACGACCGCGGCTTCGAAGACGCCGGCGGCGCGTTCGGGGTGACGACCGGGCTGAGCGTCGGGCTCGACGTCCCGCTCACCGACGCCGTCGACCTCACCGCGCGGGGCGGCGCCGGCGTGGGGGCCGCCGTCGCCGGCGGGGACGCCGACGCGTCGGGCTGGGGCGAGGCGTTGATCATCGGCTGGTCCCTGCCCGTCGAGATCGGCGCGCAGTGGCGGTTCTGAGCAGGCGGTACCCGCCCCGCGGCGCGCAGAGCGCGACGTCCCGGACCCGGGTCGCTCTGCAGATCGGCTGAGCGCATCGCCGGACAGGCCCGCGCGGCGCCGGGTAACGCCGGTGTCATGGCCCATCACTGGCTCGCTCGACCCGGCCGGGATACCCTGCCGGGGCGATGCGTGATCCCTTCGACTTCGACCTCTTCATCGGCTACGCCGTCCCCGACCGGCCCCACGCCGAGGCGCTGTGCGCCGCCGCCCGCGCCGCGGGTCTGCGGGTGTTCATCGACCTCGACCTGCTGGCCGGTGACGACGTCACGATCGCCCTGCCCGCGCTGCGGGGCCAGCTCGACCCGGACGCCGAGCCCCGCCCGGTGGCCTTCGTCGACGACCCGCACCAGCCCCGGCTCGTCGCCCGCCTGCTCGCCCAGCTCGTGCAGCCCGCGCCGACCGTCGCCGACGACGCCCCCGGCGCCATCGCCGCCGCCTTCGCCGCGGTGCCCGGCGGCCGCCCGATCTGCGTGCTCGACCAGTTCGAAGAGATCTTCAAGTCCGGCGACCCGCTCGCCCGGGCTCGGGCCGGGCTGAGGAGGAGACGGATCGAGGGGAGTCGATTTCCACCTCTTGACGAGACGTAACTGGCCGGGGCATACCATCCGACCCCGGCTGAGGCATCACCGTGGCGGAATACGAGCAACAACCTCGACGAGCAGACTTGGAGGACGCGCCGCCCGCCGGCGCACAGATCGTCGAACCCGGCCCCGCCGGAGACGCTGCCCGAGGCCAGTCGGCCGAACTCGCCGCCGCCGACACCCGCCGCTGGCCCTCACCGCTCGAACCGGGGCAGGTCGTCGAAGCCGTCGACGAGATGCTGCACGCCGAGGAGTGGGCCAACCTCCAGCAGATCGCGGCATCGCCGACCCACCGACCGCTGGTCATCGAGCGCTTCCTCGAACACCTCCGCGGGCGCCTCGGGCACGGCGGCGGTCAGTACGTGACCGGCCGGGTCGATCCCGCCGGCCGGGTGCGCACCCACTGCCGCTTCACGAGCCGGCTCATCGCCGATGGCCTCGCTCGCCTGGGGATCCAGGCCGAGATCCGCGTCGTCCCCCATTGGCACCTGGCTCATCGCTATGTCGTCCTGCCCGAGTCGGGCGTCGGCTTGACCCACGCCGACGACCTCTATGATCGCTCGCTCGCCGACCTGCCCACCGGGCAGCTCCTGCTCGACATCAGCGAGATCGAGCGATACTGGCAGACGGTCACCGACGCCTACCTCCGGACAGAGGCCGACGTGGCCGGGCGACTCGCGAGCGAAGACGAGGCGGGCACCGCGGCGCCTGCGCTCGAAGGCACGATCGAAGTCGCGACCCGGGCCACCTCCGACGCCGAGCCCGAGTGGCACACCGTCCCGCTGTCGGACGTGGTCGACCGCATGCCGGCCGGGCTGCGCGCCGAGCTGGCCACCCCCGCGCGGATGACCCGCGCCGTCGAGCGCTGCCGACCGGTCATCGCCAAGATGGGGCAGCTCGACCCCGAGCGCTCGTAGATCACCTTCGGCGCCGAGGACCTGCCCCCGGACAGACCGGCAGCCATCGACATGGCGGTCACCGCCATCGTGCGCGAGCTCGCCCGATCAGCGGCCTACCGCGCCGCCCAGGCAGCCGATGAAGCCTTCGTCCATCCGGCGCTGCGGTGAGGGGCGGGATGCATCGGGTGATCGCGATGTGCGCGCTGCTGGCGGGGTGCTCGGGTGGCGCCGGCCGAGCGCCGGCCGTCTCGCCCGGCCCGCAGCCCGTCACGACGTTGCCGGACGCGTCGCCGCCCGACGCAGCGGTGGAGGACGCCGGGGCCGCGCTGCCCGATCCCTGCCGCCATGTCCGCTGCCCGGCCGGCGCCGCGTGCGCCGATGGTCACTGCCGGCCGCTCGACGCCGCGTGCGTGAGCGATGGCCAGTGTCCGGGCGATCAGCGATGCATCGACGGCGCGTGCGCCTGCACCTGCTTCGGCGATGGGACATGCCCCGCCGGGCAGATCTGCGACTGCCATTGCCGACCCGCGGAGCAGGCGCCGGCTGGCGTCTCGGATGACGAGTGATGAAAGAAGTCGGGGGAGGGCGTAGGGCCGGCGCGCTGCGGCGGGGCTCGGCCACCGCCGGCCGACCCTGCCGCCACGCCCAGGCACACGATCGATGATCAACGAACTGACGCGGGGCGGACGAGGGGTCGCGACCCGGATCCAGCTCGGCTGGGGGTCGACTACGAGTTCGCGCTGGATTGAGCCGGCCGGCTCCGCCCTGTGCCACTGCCCGGGGGCGCGTTCGAAGGCCGGATCCAGCCTGTGCCGCTGCGGGGAGATGGCTTCGAAGGCCGCTCGGCGGCGACGGGCCACGGGCGGGGTGTGCATTCGAAGGGCGGCGGCGCCGAGCGCGTCTGCCGGGCGTCGCTCGGCGGCGGCTCGCCGGGCAGCGGCACCGGCCCCGATCGGCGATCTCGCGCGGTCCGCGGGGGGCCGACACCCCGATTTTCGACGAGGCACGCGATCGGGCGGGCGCCGACAGGGTGGATTTCGAAGGGTCACCCGATCGGCGGCCCGCCGGCGCGCCCCGATCGCGGGGTCGACGTGATCGGGGCCGACCCGATCGATCGCCGGATCGCTGCGGCGCCCGCCCGACGCCCGTCGCAAAGAGCCGGCGCGCGTCGGGCTCGCGCCTGCGGCCTGTGCCACACGGCGGGTGGGCGTCGGCCGACCGCCCGTGGGACAGACCGACGGGGGCGTCGCGCGGCCCGCTGCACGGTGTGCCACAGGGTGCGGCGCGGTCGGGGAGGGCGTCCTCGTCGTGTGGCGCCCGGTCGCGCGGCGTCGGGCTGCGTCGACCGCCGGTGTGGCGGCCGCCGACGGCGGGTCGGTGGGTCGCTCCCCGATCGATGGCACGGCGCGGCGGCGGTCGCGGTGGTCGATCGGGCCCCGTCGGTCCGTCTCGAGGCGGCCCGGCCTTCGAAAATCGGCCTGTCGCCGCCTCGCCGATCGGGCGCTGCGGTCGATCCGGGCCAGTCGGCGCCCGCCCGATCGCGTGGGTCTTCGAAATCCGGGGTGTCGGCGCCCCGCCGATCGGACGGGGCGGCGATCCGGCGGTCTGTCGCCGGGGTGAAGGGGGCCTCGAGCGGTCGATCGCGGCCTGTGGCACAGGGAGGAGATCGCGTGCTGCATCCGGATCGGGCGGGTCGCGTGGGTGTCCGCGCCGCGGCGTCAGTCGCAGCGGGGGTCGGCGTTCTGGAAGTTGCGGATGACGTCCTCGCCGATGGGCAGCGGATCGCAGCCGTGGTCCTGCTCGCAGACGAAGCCCCACCGCGGCTCGGCGAGGGCGTGGCAGTCGAGGCAGTTGCCGCCGAACTGGTTGACCACGTCGTCGGTGCCCCGGTCCTCGATGATCACTTCGCCGTCGGCGGCGAACCGCAGGAAGAAGAACTCCCAGTCGTTGGTGGCCGGGCTCCAGCCGGGGCGGCGCTCGACCATGGCCTCGGCGGGCACGAGCTGGATGACGGTGCCCGGGGGGCAGGCCCCCCCCTCGGGGGCGTTGGCCACCGCCCGTCGGGGGTGGCACAGACCCGGCGTCGAGACCGGCGGGGTGCGGCGTGGGTCACCTCACAGGGTCAGCGTCGCGTAGGCCGCCATCAGCTCGTCGCACGTCTCGACGAGCTCGGCCCGCAGCCAGCGATGCAGCGGGTCGTCGTGACTGCGCGCGTGCCAGAGCATGACGGTGTCACCCTTCGGCATCTCGATGGGAGGCGACAGAAGTCGACCGGGCAGCGATGGCTGCAAGTGATGTGCGATCATCTGGTTCGTCGTCAGCAACAGATCGCTGGTCACCGCCAGATACCATGACAGCATGAAGTCCTGCGTGACCGTCGCGATCCGGCGTCGGCGGCCGAGCCGCTCGAGCGTCCGATCGACGAGCCCGTAGGCGTCGCCGCGGGGAGACGTCAGGATGTGGCCCACGGCGCAGAACTGGTCGAGATCGAGCGCGCCCTGGATATCGGGGTGGTCCGGGCGCACCACACACAGCCACCGGGTCGTCATCAACCGCCGGGCGTAGAGCGACTCGTCGATGCGCTCGATGGAGGTCCGGGTGATCGCCGACCTGCCGTCTGCGCGCCGAGGCTGAACGATGAGATCGACCTCTCCGCTGGCGAGGAGGTCGGTCAGCGCGACCTCGCCGATGACATGCAGGCACGTGAGCGTGATGCCCGGGGCTCGCCGAGCCACGCGCGCCATCAGCGCCGGGAAGAAGCTGAGCGGCCCGGTCCGCGCGCCGATGCGCACGTGGGCCTGCGCCGAGGTGGGGTCGAAGGGGGGCGTGGGCGCGAGCACCTCGTTCAACGCGCGCAGCGCCTCGGCGAGGGGCCCGGCCAGCGCTCTCGCCCTGTCGGTCGGGATCATGCCCCGCCGATGGCGGATGAGCAGCGGGTCGTCGAGGGCGTCCCGCAGCCGTTGCAGCTTGTGGCTCATCGCCGGCTGGCTGCAGCCGAGGCGGGCGGCCGCCCGCGTCACGCTGGCCTCCTCGATGAGCGCATGCAGCGCCACGAGCAGGTTGACGTCGATTCGGGCCAGCGCGTCGATCATCGCGTATCTCCAGGCCGCCGGTTGATATCACGCCCGCCAATATATCGAATCGAGATCATTCATTTCCCCGCGCCGCGGGCAGGCGGTAGCGTCGGATTCACAGAGTGAACGGACAGGCTCACACACCCCGCGAGGGATGGAGGCCCACGAGGTGCGCCGACCGACCCTGGTCTGCATGGCACCCGTTCGGGGCGTCGTCGATGGGACCCACCGAGCCGACGCGCGCCCGGCGCGAGGAGGATGACATGCAGGTACGCGCAGGCCTCGCCGAGGCCGATATCACAGTCTATCGACGCGGCGCGCTGACCATGGGCTACGGCGACATGCGCGGCGGCATCGACGGCGTCGACGAGCCCCTGCGGGCGCGGGCTCTGGTGCTCGAAGACCCGGTCGGGGCCCCTGAGGATGGCCGGTCGCGGCTGGCCTACGCCTGCCTCGACCTGTGCTTCATCACCGACGGGCTTCGGCGGGCGATCGTCGAGCGGCTCGTCGCCCGACCCGAGATGGGCCTGGCGCCGCACCGGGTCATGATCACGGCGACCCATACCCACTCCGGCCCCAGCGGGTTCGCCGACGATGTCTTCTACAGCGCCAACGCACCCGGGCTGTGCCCCGAGGTCGTCGATGGCATCGCCGACGGCGTCGTCGACGCGCTCGTCGCGGCGACCGCCCGCTTGCGCGCGGCGCGGCTCTCGTACTGCGAACATCGCCTCGGCCGGGTCGACTGGGTGCACCGCCGCGGGGCCCATGCCGACCGACCGATCGACCCCGTGATGCGTGTTCTGCGCGTCGACGGCGCAGACGGCCGGCCGCTCGGCGTGCTCAACGCCTTCGCCCTGCACGGCACCTGCCTTCACGGCGAGGGGCGGCGCCTGCACCCCGACCACAAGGGCCTCAGCGCCGTCCTCATGTCCCGCTGGCTGGCCGACGAGGCGCCGGCGGACCATCCGTTCGTCGCCATCTTCGCCCAGGAGGCCGCGGGGGACATCACCCCCAACGGGCGCCTCGACCGCCGCCGGGGCGTCTTCGTCGGCCCCGATGACGACGACCATCGCTCGGTGGTGATCGTCGCCGAAGCCCAGGCCCGGGCGGCGATGGAGGCCTGGCGCGCTGCGGCTGATCGACCGCTGGCCGGCGAGCGCCTCGACGCGCGTATGTCGCGGGCCCGCTTCAGCGACCGCGCCTTCGAAACCGTCGACGGGCGCGCCGCGCGCACGACCCCGACCCGGCTGGGCCTCGCGATGGCGCTCGGCACCCGGGACGGCCGCGGGCCGCTCGCGCCGCTCGAAGGGCTCTACCACCGCATCGCCCGGCGGCGGCGCCGGACGCGACCCGAAGACCCCAAGCTGCCCTTCTTCGAGTTCGCGCGGGGCCGCCGCTCGCGCATCGCGGGCCTGCTGCCGATCGATCTGCTGCGCGCGGTGCCGGGGCGGCACGCGGCCTTCTTCCGCCGGGGGCTGCGCAGCGGCGCGATGGACGCCCCGTGGGCGCCGCTCGAGCTGCCGGTGCAGGTCTTCGCCATCGGGCGTCTGCGCGTCGCGGCGGTGGCCGGCGAGCCGACGCACGACGCCGGCGCGCGCATCCGGGCCGTGCTCGTCGACTCCGATACCTGTGAGCATGTCATCGTGCAGGGCTATGCCAATGACTATGGCTCGTACGTGACCACCGGTGACGAGTACGCCCGGCAACACTATGAGGGCGGCTGCACGCTGTACGGACCCGCGACGCTCGACCTGTGGTGCGCCGAGCTGAAGGCCCTCGGCGACCGGCTCGACGCCGGGGCGCCGCAGGCGTCCATACCGCCGCGGTCGGAGGCGCCGGCGCCCGGCGGGCCGCACTTCGAGGGCGGCTACCCCCGGCCGCGGCGGGCGCACGGGCTGCCGCGCGATCTGCGCGGCGCGCACGGCGTCGACCGGTTCGACACCATCATCGTCGGCGCCGGCTTCGCCGGGCTGCGGGCGGGCATCACGCTGCAGCAGGCCGGTCAGCGGGTGCTGCTGCTCGAAGCCTCCGAGCGGGTCGGCGGGCGGGCGCGCTCGACCGCCGACGGCGCGGACCTCGGCTGCGGCTTCATCGGCGCCCATCAGACCCACGCGATGGCGCTCGTCGACGCGCTCGGGTTCGAGCGCGTCGACTATGTCCGCACCGCCCCGCAGAACCCCTGCTTCCGCAGCGAGACCGTCGAAGGCGTCGAAGACATGCTGCTCGACGACACCTGGTTTCGCATCCAGGGCTGCAAGAAGGACAGCGCCCTGCGCGATCGCTTGCGGCTGCTGCAGATGATGGTCGAGTGGATCGCCATCGAGAACCTGATCGACCAGGCGCGGCCCGGCCGCGGCCCGCTCGCCCGGCGGCTCGACCGGATGACCGTGCGCGCCTGGATGGATCGGATGGACGTGCGGCCGAAGCATCGCGATCTCATCCGGCTGGCTGCCAATGGCATCTGGAGCGCAGAGCCGGCCGACATGTCGCTGCTCTACCTGCTGTGGTACAGCGCGACGAACAACGGGCTGCTGCACATCGCCAACGATCAGGCGGACGGGCCCCAGCAGTTCGGCGTGAAGGGTGGGCTCGGCGGCCTCGCCCATGCCTTCGGCGAGAGGTTTCGGGGCGACCTGCGCTTGCAGACGCCGGTCGAGCGCATCGAGCGCCGCGCCGATGGCTTCAGGGTGTCGGCCGGCGGGCAGATCTTCGAAGCCGATGACGTCATCGTGGCCGCGACCCCGGCGGCGGTCGGGCGGCATGTCGAGTTCGATCCGCCGCTGCCCGAGGCGACCCGTCGCGTCCTCGACCAGCCCATGGGGCACGCGGTCAAGGCGATCGTCGAGTACGACACCCGGTGGTGGTGGTACGACGACGGCCGGCAGTTCCAGTGGTATGGCGGCATGGCGGGCACCCCGCTCGAGTGGATGCTCGACATCTCCGAGCCCGAGCGGGGGGTGTACCGCTTCTGCGCGTTCATGAACCCGCCCGAAGGCCTCTCCGACGATGCGCTGCGCGCGCTCTTCGTCGACCTCTTCCACCGGCTCTCCGGCGACCCGCGGGCCCGCGCGGTGACCCGCTTCGACGTGGCCGACTGGCGCGCCAGCCCGTACATCGGCGGCGGCCCGGTCTCGATCTGCAGGCCCGGCGTGCTGACCGCGCTCGACGATCGACCCGACGCCCTCGAGGTCGTCGGCGGGCTGCACTTCGCCGGCGCCGAGTACAGCACGCAATACACCGGCTACGTCGAGGGTGCCCTGCGCTCCGGCGCCCGCGCCGCGCAGCGGATCCTGCACGGCCGGGTCGTCGACCGCGACCTCGTCGCCCGCGGGCCGCGCTGGGCCCTCGGCCTGCTCGCGACGGCCGGGTGGGCCAACCTCGCGATGGTCACCCGCGCGCTCGGCGCATGGGAGCGATGCCGCGGGGCATCCGCGCCGCCGGCGCCCGAGCGCCGGCCCGGCGGCGGGCGCGCCGGGGCACGGCGTGGAGCCGGGCGAGGCGCCCCGAATCGGCCTGTCGGCGCCTCGATGAGTGGATCGGGCGGGCTCGTCGAGGGGGTGGGGCAAGGGGACGACCGCGTGCCCCTGCCGGATCGCCGGATCAGTCGCAGCGGGGGTCGGCGTTCTGGAAGTTGCGGATGACGTCCTCGCCGATGGGCAGCGGATCGCAGCCGTGGTCCTGCTCGCAGACGAAGTCCCACCGCGGCTCGGCGAGGGCGTGGCAGTCGAGGCAGTTGCCGCCGAACTGGTTGACCACGTCGTCGGTGCCCCGGTCTTCGATGATCACGGCGCCGTCGGGGTCGAACCGCAGGAAGAAGAACTCCCAGTCGTTGGTGGCCGGGCTCCAGCCGGGGCGGCGCTTGACCATGGCCTCGGCGGGCACGAGCTGGATGACGGTGCCCGGGGGGTAGACGCCGCCCTCGGGGGCGTTGGCCACCGCCAGGGTCTCGTCGAGGCGGCCGAGCTTGTTGGTGACGTAGAACCGGCGGACGGGGGTCCAGTCGAGCAGGCAGTCGAAGTCTTCGGGGCGCATGTCGATGTCGTCGCCCATGGCATGGGATGCCATGTCGGGGGCCATGTCGGGCGCCGGCGCCATGTCGGGGGCCATGTCGGGGGTCGGGGCCATGTCGATGGGGTCGGGTGCCATGTCCGGCGCCTCGGACGCCATGTCGGGCGTCGGTTCGGACGCCATGTCCGGGGTGGGGTCGCCGCCGTCGTCGGTGGTGCAGGCGAGCAGGGTCGCAGCCAGCAGGGTCGCGGCGAGCAGCAGGCCGGGCAGGCGGTGGTATGGGGAGCGGTGGCTCATCGGGGGTTCTCCGTCACTCGTCGGGGGTGGCACAGACCCGGGCGAAGACGCCTTCGGGCGTGGGGCGGGGCAGGCAGCGGCGGCCGGCGAGGCAGTCGGCGTCGACGCAGCACGGGCGGGTGCAGGCGCCCTCGATGCACTCGGTGCCGGCGCATTGCGCGCCGTCCTGGCACGGGCTGCCGTCGGCGCCGGGGCCCCGGGGCACGGGCACGCAGGCCGAGACCACGCCGGTGACCGTCCGCCCTTCGTAGGCCGCGACCCGGCCGCAGGTGTCCTGACCGAAGCAGTCTTCGTGGGTGCAGCACGGGTCGGCGCAGACCCCGGGGGCGCCGCCGGGCGCCTGATCGTAGGGCACGCAGATCCGGCTGCGGCAGTCGAGGTCGCCGAAGCAGCCGTCGCCGGTGCGGCCGGCGCCGAAGGGCAGCGGCTCGCAGATCGCGCGGGGCCCGCCGCCGGTGGGGGTCCACACGCAGGCGAGGCCGCCGCAGTCGAGGTCGGTGCAGCACGCGGCGAGGCACCGGTCGCGGCCGACGTCGCACAGCCCGCTCTGGCAGCCGTTGCCGGCGCACGGCTGGCCGGCGGCCCGGTCGAAGGTGTAGCCGGGGGGGTAGATCCGGCTGGGTACGCACAGCTTGACCCCCCGCAGGTACTGGCATCCGAAGCCGAGGGGGCAGTCGGTCTCGGCGCAGCACGGGGTGGCGCAGACGGCGTAGGGCCGGCCGGCGACGGCGACCTCGACGCACAGGTCGCTGGCGCAGGCCGACCCTCGGGGGCAGTCGGCGCCGAGGGGCAGGTTCTGCGGTTCGGGGTCGGGCATGGCGTCGGGCGCGGCGGGCGCAGCGTCGGGGGCGGCGTCGGGGGTCGGGTCGGGCGCGGCGTCGGGCCCCCGATCGACCTCGGCGTCGAGCACCGGGACGCCCCGGTCGCGGTCGGGGCGGCCGAGGTCGGGCGGGTCGTCGCTCAGGCACTCGCCGCTCTGGCACGACGTGCCCCGGGGGCAGTCCCGGTCGACCCGGCAGTCGAAGGTGCATCGGCCGTCGGCGCAGTACAGGCCGGGCAGGCAGTCGCTGTTGAGCCGGCACCCGCCGCCGGTGACGTCGGGGCGCACGTCGGGCAGCGGCGCGTCGAGCAGGATGCCGGCGTCCCGGCCGCCGGGGGTGTCGCCGCCGCCGCCCACCCCGGCGTCGGTGCAGGCCGCGAGCAGCAGCGCGAGCGTGAGCGCCGGGCGGGCCGTCATCGCCCGAACCGCTCGCGCGCGTGGGCCGAGAAGAAGAGGAAGAGCAGGATGATCGTGTACTCGGCGTACTCGATGCCCATCTCGCGGAAGCGGGTGTCGTGCTCGAGGATGAAGAACGTCTGCCCGGCGCAGGTGAGCGCCATCGCGCCGTAGATGACGGCCATCGCGACCGGGGTGCGCCGCCAGCGGGTGGCGTAGCCGGCGATGAAGGTCACGGCGGCGGTCAGGATGAGGCTCCACTGGAGCGTGAGCATGGCCGGGCCGAAGAGCGGGTTGCTGACGCGGGTCCAGGGCACCTCGGCGAAGACCATCTCGGCGAAGCCCACGAGGGCCCAGGCGGCGAGGCCGACGTGCACCAGGATGAGCAGCCAGGCGAAGACTCTGCCGAGGATCGGGGGCATGGCGCGCTCCGTCGATGGGCTGGGCGATGCGGTACCACGTCCGGCCGGGGCAGGGGAAGCCGCGGCGGGTCGCGGCTTCCGTCGGCGGCGGCGGAGGGCTATGCTCGGGCTTTCGCAAAGGGGCCACCATGAGCGAGATCACCGCGGGCGCCGCGCCGGGCGTCGAGCCGCACGATCGGGACTACACCGCCCTGCTGGGGGCCATCGCCCGCCGGCTGGCCGCGGCCGAGGGGCCGGTCTTCACCACCGACGCCGACGTGCCCGACGGGGCCCCGGCCGACGGGCGGCGGGCCGAGCGACGGGACGCGCTGTTCGACCTGCTCCTCGAGAGCCTCGAGCCGGCGCTGCGCCCGCAGTACACCTGTAGCGCCTGCCGGGTGTTCGTGCGCCGCTTCGGCGGGCTGGTGACCCTCGACGACAAGGGCCGGGCGACGCCGCTGCTGTGGGCGGCCGAGGACGGCGGCGAGGCGTTCGGCGGGGCCTGCGCGGCCCTGCGGGCGCGGGTGGCCAAGGCCCGGGTGACGGGGGTCTTCCTGCACGACGCGAAGGTGTGGGGCACGCCCGAGGCCGGCGGCTGGCGGCACTTCGGGGGGCCGGTGCACCCGGCCCGGGTCTTCGCCCACGGGCTGCTGACGCCGGCGCAGCGCATGGCCGAGCTGGCCCACGACTTCGAGACGCTGGAGCGCGCGCTGGGGGTCTACGATCGGGCGCACGTCCAGGTGGCGCTGCGGCTGCTGGAGGGCGATCGGCTCTACCGCAGCGAGAAGGTGCTGGGCGTGGCGCAGTGGCTCGACCGGCTGATGGAGGGCCTGCCGAAGCCGGGGCGCAAGAAGAGCGGCAAGAAGAAGAAGGGCGGCAAGAAGGCCCGGCTGCGGCGCAACCTGCTGTGGCGGGCGGTGGCCGCCGCGCCGCCCGGGTTCTGCCATGTGCGCAGCACGATGATCGGCACGCTGCTGGACGACATCGCCGCGGGCAAGCGCTACGCCGACGTCGAGCGCGCGTTCCGGGCGAAGATGCACCCCTTGCAGTATCAGCGGCCGCAGGCGGCGCCCAAGGCGGGCAACGTGAAGCAGGCCGAGGCGATCGTCGAGAAGCTGGGCAGCGCGGGGGCGCTGAAGCGGCGCTTCGCCCGCCTCGACGATCTGGAGCTGCTGTGGCGCGCGCCGCAGACGCAGCGGGCGGGGCCGACGAGCATCGGCGCGGCGGCGGGCCGGGTGTTCGAGCACCTGCTGTCGGGGCGGCGGGGCGCGCCGGCCCTGGACGGGCTGCCGACTCAGACGGTGACCTGGGTCAAGTTCCGGCGCACGGTGCTGCCCCGGGCGGGGCGCATCGAGATCGACGTGCCCGAGCGGGGCGGGTTCTATGCCTTCGTGACCGCGGCCGACCCCGAGGCGCCGCCGGTCGTGCAGTGGGATCGGGCCGACGCCCGCAACCCGGTGACCTGGTACACCTACATGGAGCCCCGCCCGGCGACGCAGTGGGATCTGGAGCCCGGCTGGCGCGCGGTGACCGGGGTCTGCCTCTTCCCCCACATGTGGGGCGAGGACGAGGATGGGCACAGCCATCAGGGCAAGGGTGCGCTGATGGTCATCGACGGCTGCCGGGCGCCCAAGGGCGGGGGCAGCGGGCTGTTCCCCGAGTTCCTGCGCAGCGAGTACCGGGCGGTGCGGGCGACGCTGGAGGCGTTCAGCAAGGCGTCCGAGCTGGGCGGGCGGGACGCGGCGAGCGCCTGCGGGCTGGCGGTCCGGCCGGGTGTGCGGGGTACGCTGCGGCTGCGGGTGCACCCGCCCGAGGGCGACGTGGGCGGGGCGGCGGTCTATGTCATCGATCGCTGGGATTGATGGTGTCGTCCTGATGCGGTGACACCTGCCATGGGCGCCGCCTCTCCCCGGGCCACCCATCCACCGGGAGGTCTGCATGCCCCGACTCCACCGCTCCATTCACGGCCTCGTCGCCCTGTGCGCGCTCGGCGCCGTCCGCACCGCGTGGGCGCAGTGTGACGACACGGCCTTCGAGTGCGCCCGCCTCGCCGCCGTCGAGGCGGCCCGCGATCACCTGCGGGCGTTGGAGGCGGGGACCGGGCTGGCCGACGGGCAGACCCACCGGGACAACGGGCTGGTGGCGCTGGTCTTCATGGAGGAGGGCCGCGATCAGCCGGGTGATCTGGACGCGCTGTCGGCCGCGGATCGGGCGATGGTGCGGCGGCTGCTGGCCGCGGGCATCGACCGGGCGCCGGCGCTGACCGACCCCGACGCCGAGCCGGATGTGATCCCGGCGGCGACGCTGCTCGGCGCGCTGAACATCTGGCGTATCAGGGGCGGGGCCGAGGACATCGGCGCGGCGGCGCCGGTGTCGACCGCCATCGAGAACGCGGCGCACGCGCTGATGCGGGTCCAGAGCCGGCCGCCCGAGCTGCCGGGGGGCTGGCGGTCCCGGCCGGACGGGCCGGTCTCGCCGGTGGCGACCCTCTTCGTGTCTCGCTGGATCTACGCGGCCCAGGTGCCCGGCGCCGAGCACAGCCTGGCGGCGGTGGGCGCGTTCACCGTGGCCAACCGCAACCCCGATCGGGGGCAGGCCGGCGCGCCGGGCGATGAGTCGAGCACCGCGGCGACGGCGGCGGCGGTGTGGATGGCCTGGAACCTGCGCCGCTCGCCGTCCCACCCCGAGGTGCAGCACGCGATGAACTGGCTGTGGCGCCACCCGTGGCTCGGGGCGCTGCACGGCCCGCACGCCGAGGCCCGGGCGCCGTTCACCCAGTGGGCCATGGCGCGCGGGGTGTGGACCTATGATCTGGGGGTCGAGGGGGTCTACCCCGACGATCTGGCGTGGATCGAGCCGGAGGCGGTGGGCTTCCCCGACGAGCGGCGGTCGGTGTGGTTCGACGCGGTCTTCGGGTTGGTGACGACCCAGGAGCCGGCGGGCACCTGGGCCGCGCCGGCGGCGCCCGATCCCGACGGGCTGTCGGCGGTGGCCCGGCACACGCTGCGGCTGAGGGCCTTGCTGCGGCGGCCGTTCTGGGACTGCGTGGGCTTCGACGACGGGCCCGATCCCTGCGGGATCGAAGACAACTGCCCCGATGTGCCCAACCCGCTCCAGGCGGACACCGACGGGGACGGGGTGGGGGACGCCTGCGACAACTGCCCGGAGGTGGTCAACCGGCCGCAGGCCGACCTCGACGGGGACGGGGTGGGGGACGCTTGCCAGGGCGGGCGGCCGGTCGCGCCCGACGCGGGGGTGGACGCGGCGGTCGAGGTGGATGCGGCGGTGGACGCTGCGGTGGATGCGGCCGAGGTCGAGGTGGACGCCGAGCGTGCGCCCGAGCGGGACGTCGCGGTCGACGCCGCCGCCCGGGATCCCGACGCGGGGGAGGTGCCCCGGGCGCCGACCTGTGAGCCGTCCTGCGCCGCGCCCGACGCGTCTCCGGGCGGCGGCCCGTGGTGGCTGGTCCTTCTGCTCCTCGGGTGGGTCCGGATCCGCCGGGGCTGAGCGCCGGGCGAGATCTCGCGTGCTTCAGAACGGCGTCTCGCCCGCGCCCGCTTCATCCTCGTCGACATCGGGCAGATCGGCGGTGGCGATGTGGGTCGGCAGCCACGCCCGCACCACCCGCTCCAGCGCGACGAGGGTCACCGGCTTGGCCAGGTAGTCGTCCATGCCCGCGTCGAGGCAGCGGCGGCGGTCGTCGTCGAGGGCGTTGGCGGTCAGCGCCACGATGGGCAGGCGGCGGCGGTCGGCCTCGGCGGTGCGGATGCGGCGGGTGGCCTCGAGGCCGTCGAGCCGGGGCATCTCGCAGTCCATCAGCGCGAGGTGGAACGGCCGCCCGTCGTCGGCCGCCTCGCCGACCATGCGCACCGCGCCCTCGCCGTCGGGCACCACCGAGACCGTGCAGCCGAAGCGCTCGAGCATCGCCCGGGCGACCCGCTGATTGACCGGGTTGTCCTCGGCGATCAGCACCCGCAGGCCGCGGGCGTCGAGCGGGGGCGGGCGGGGCTGGTCCGAGGGGGCGCGCTGCCCGGGGGTCGGGCGGGCGGCGACCCGCTCGATGGCCCGCCCGAGCACCGAGCTCTGGATGGGGCGGGCGACGGCCCGGCCGATGCGGGCGGCCCTCACCCGGGCGTCGTCGACGCCCGCCGGGTGGGTCACGACCGCCGGCGCCCCGGGCGGCAGCCGGGGGCCCTGATCGTCGTCGAGCGCGGTCAGATCCACGACCCAGGCGGTGGCGAGCGGCGCGTGGCGCACCTCGTCGTCGGCGAGCGCCTCGGCGAGGTCGGCGAACGCCCGGGCGGTCATGCCCAGCCGGCGGCAGGCGGCGAGCAGCCCGTCCCGGCCGTCGGGGCGGGGGTCGACGATCCACACCCGGCGGGCCCGGTCGACGATGCGCGCCGGCTCGAGCAGCGGCAGGGGCAGCTCGACCCGGTAGATCACCCCCCCGTCCGGCCGGTCGTCGAGGGTCAGCGCGCCGCCCATCCGCTCGACGAGCGCCCGGGCGATGGTCAACCCCAGGCCGGTGCCCGGCTGGCCGGCGATCTGCTCGAACGGGGCGTCCATGCGCTCTCGAAGGGCTGCGGCCGCGTGGTCCCCGGTGTCGGTCACCTCGATCCGGGTCGGCTCGAAGCCCGCGGCCCGCACCACGACCCGCCCCCGCTCGGTGCCCTTGACCGCCGTGTGCAGCAGGTTGCCCACGATCTGCTGCACCCGCTGCGCGTCGCCGAGCAGGCGGGCCGGCAGGTCGGGCTCGACCACCGCGAAGAGGTCGAGGCCCTTCTTGTGGGCCACCGATCCGCTGAGCTGGGCCGCCTCTTCGACGAGCCGCCGGGGGTCGAACGGGCCCGGCTCGACGAGGGTGTAGCCGGCCTCCATCTTCGAGATGTCGAGGATGTCGTCGACCACCCGCAGCAGCAGCTCGCCGCTGCGGTGGATCGTCTCGGCCCGAGCCCGCTGGCCGGGCTCGAGCGGGCCGTCGAGCAGCAGGCTGGCCATGCCGACGACGCCGTTCATCGGGGTCCGGATCTCGTGGCTCATGTTGGCCAGGAACCGGGCCTTCATCGCGCTGGCCTTCTCGGCCGCGAGCCGGGCCTGCTCGGCGTCGGCCAGCGCCTGCTCGGCCCGCCGGCGCCACCCCCGGGCCTGGGTCTGGCGGCGGTGGGCGACGACGTAGGTGGCGAGGGTGAGCACCGCCAGCACCAGCGCCAGCAGCGCGATGACGTAGAGGTGGTTCCACCGGCTGCCGAGCTGCGCCGACAGCCGGGCGGTCTCGCCCCGCACGGCGCCGATGAGCCGGTCGAGGCCTTCGAACGCCCGGTCGGCGTCGGGCGGGCTGGCCCCGAGCGCGGCGTGGGTCGCGTCGACGGCGGCCAGCGACGCGGGGTCGGCGTGGCCGGCCCGCATCCCGGCGGCGAGGCGGCGGGCGTCGGACTGCGCGGCGAGCCACCCCCCGCGGCCGGCGCCGGTCTCCCCCAGCGAGCGGATGTCGCGTTGCAGCCCCTGGGCCTCGATGAGCCAGCCGACCCGGGTCGAGACCGCGGCCCGCTCGTGGGCCACGGTGGTCACCAGATCGGCGCACCACGCGCCGAAGGCCAGCACGAGCGCGGCGATGGGCCACGCCGGCCACGGGATGGACCGGGGGGGCGGGCTGGCTGATGCGGGGTCGTTCATCGTCCGACTCGGCGCGCTCGGGCGCGGCCCGTCCATGGTGGCCCAGCCCCGGTCCCAGGTAAAGCGTCGCGCCCTCGGCGGGGATGCCCGACCGTCACGCGGTTGACAATCGGGCACGCTGCGGCTCGAATGTCGCCGGGGAGCCGTCGGCGTACCCGGCGGCCGAGCATCGGTCCTGAGGGGGACGCATGAATCGCACGCGAATCGGGGCCGCGCTCGGCGCCGTACTGACGACCTTGCTGCCATGGGTGGCCTCGGCGCAGGAGGCCGCCGGGTCGGCCGACTGGGAGGCGGCCGCCGACGCATGGTTCGGCGAGTGGGTCGTCGGCCCGGTGGCTGCGGTCCTGTTCTGGCCGGTGCCGGGCATCGAGATGCCCTTCGTGGTGCTGTGGCTGGCGGCGGGCGCGGTCTTCTTCACCTTCCGCATGGGCTTCGTCAACGTGCGCCTCTTCGGGCACGCCATCGCGCTGGTGCGGGGCAAGTACGACGACCCGAACGCCCACGTCGAGGGCGAGGTGACCCACTTCCAGGCGCTGGCGACGGCGCTGTCGGCGACCGTCGGCCTGGGCAACATCGCCGGGGTGGCCATCGCGGTGGGCACCGGCGGGCCGGGGGCGACGTTCTGGATGGCGCTCTTCGGGCTGTTCGGCATGTCGGCCAAGTTCACCGAGGTGACCCTGGGCCAGAAGTACCGCCGCCGACGCCCCGACGGGTCGGTGATGGGCGGCGCGATGTACTACCTGTCCGACGGGCTGAAGGATGTCGGCTGGCCGACGCTGGGCAAGGTGCTGGCGGTGATGTTCGCCGTGCTGTGCATCGGCGGCTCGTTCGGCGGGGGCAACTCGTTCCAGGTCAAGCAGAGCCTCGACCAGATCAAGACCCTGGTGCCGGTGTTCAACGAGACCCCGTGGCTCTACGGCATCGTGATGGTGGTGCTGGTGGGCATCGTGATCATCGGCGGCATCAAGCGCATCGCGAGCGTGGCCGACAAGATCGTGCCCCTGATGTGCACCCTCTACGTGGTGGCCTGCCTGTACATCCTGATGGCCAACTTCGGCGCGATCCCCGCGGCGTTCCAGGCCATCGTCGAGGGCGCCTTCGCCCCCGACGCGGCGTTCGGCGGCTTCGTGGGGGTGTTGGTGCTGGGCATCAAGCGGGCGGCGTTCAGCAACGAGGCCGGCATCGGCTCGGCGGCCATCGCCCACGCCGCCGCCCGGGTCGACCACCCGGTGCAGGAGGGCACCGTCGCGCTGCTCGAGCCGTTCATCGACACCGTCGTCGTCTGCACGATGACCGCGCTGGTCATCGTCATCACCGGGGCCTACGACGCCTCGAACCCGATGTTCGCCGACGCCATCGTCGGCAACCAGGGCGCGGCGCTGACCTCGCTGGCGATGGGTTCGGTCATCTCGTGGTTCCCCTATGTGCTGGCGTTCGCGGTGGTCTGCTTCGCCTACTCGACGATGATCTCGTGGTCGTACTACGGCGAGCGCTGCTGGACGTGGCTGCTCGGCGACCGCCTGGGCGACGCGGCGCCGATGACCTACCGGCTGCTCTTCCTGGTGTTCACCTTCCTCGGCTCGGTCGTCACCGCGACCAACATCCTCGACTTCTCGGATCTGATGGTGCTCGGCATGGGCGTGCCCAACGTGCTGGGGCTGTTCCTGCTGTCGGGCATGGTGCGCCGCGAGTTGAGCGACTACGAAGGCAAGCTGAAGAAGGGCGTGTTCAAGCGCTACGATTGAACGGTCGGCGGTCGACGAGAGGGGTCCCATGCCCGAGCTGCCCGAGGTCGAGTTCGCCGCCCGCCGCCTGCGTACGTGGGCGGTGGGGCGCACCGTCTCCGCCGCCGAGGCCGAGCCCGGCTCACCGCTGCGGGACGTGACGCCCGAGGCGCTGGCCGAGGGCCTCACCGGCCGGCGCTTCGAGGGGGTCCGGCGGCACGGCAAGCTGCTGATGATCGACCTGTCGGGCGACCGGGTGCTGCTCAGCCACCTGGGCATGACCGGCAAGTGGCTGCGCTCCAAGCCGGGCGATACGCCGCGGGCCGGCACCCGGGTGCAGCTCGCGCTGGACGACGGCGCCCGGCTGGACTACGTCGACCCCCGCCGCCTGGGGCACCTGCGCTGGCTGCCCGCCGACGAGGCCCGGCGCCACCCGATGGTGACCGGCCTGGGCCCCGACGCGCTGGAGATCTGCGCCACGGCCGGCGGCCTCGCCGAGCAGCTCGACTGGTCCAAGCGGGCGATCAAGGTGGCGCTGATGGACCAGTCCCTGGTGGCCGGGGTGGGCAACATCTACGCCGCCGAGGCGCTGTGGATGGCCGGCATCAACCCGTTCGTGCGGGCGTGCGACCTCGAGCCGGACGATTACGCCCGGCTGGCGGCTGCCATCGCGCGGGCGATGACCGAGAGCCTCGACCGCGAGCGGGACGGCGAGATCCGCTACATCCAGGATCGGGCGGCGCAGAACCCGTTCGAGATCTACGGCCGCACCGACGCCCCCTGCCCCCGCTGCCGGGCGGCGATCATGCGGGTGCTTCAGCAGCAGCGCAGCACGTTCTACTGCCCGGTGTGCCAGCCCGATCGCTGAGCGCCCACGGCGGTTGACCCATCCGAGACCGGCCCGTAACCTCCCCGACACCCGGGGAGAGGCCGCATGTCCACCGTCATTCTCGATCTCCTGCGTCGCGCCGCGGTCGGCGCGATCGGGGCCGCTGCGATCGGGGGGCTGGTCGAGGGCGGGCTGGCGCTGATCGGGGGCGGCCCGGCGGCGGCGATCCCGGCCGCGATCGGGCTGTGGCTGCTGACGGTGCCCCTCGCGATGGGCGCGCTGCTGACGCTGCTCGTGGCCGCCCGCCTGCCGCCGGCCCGGGCGCTGCGGAGGGGGCTGGCCGACGAGGCCCGGCGCCCGGTCTGGCTCGCCGGCGCGCTGGTGCTCGGCCCGGGGCTGGCGCTGGCGCTGGGGGCCCAGGCCGCGCTGCTCCAGCGCATCCGCGCCGCGCTCACCGATACGAGCCTGCTGGTGTCGCTGGCCCCGCTGGTCACCGCGCTGCTGCTGGGGCTGGTGCTCGCCGGGGGGCTCTTCGTCGGGCCGCTGATCGCTGCGGCGCTCCGGCGGCTGGCGCCCGGCCCGCGGGTGGGCTGGATCGTCTTCGCGGTGGCCGCCGCGAGCCCGTTGGTGACGCTGTGGCCCCTGGTGGACTTCGTCTTCCGCGACGTGCCCCTGCGCCCGCTGGGCATGCTGATCGCGGCGCTGCCGGTGGCCCTGCTGCTGCTGCGGCCGATCGGGTGGCGCCGCGCGGCGCTGGTCGTCGGGGTCGGGGCCGGGCTGCTGGCGCTCGGCGTGTGGAGCTACGAGCGATCCTCGGCGGCCCGCACGGCGCTCGCCGCCGGCCTGGGGCTGGGCCACGCGGTGGTGCTGGGGGTGCACGCGGCGGTCGACGGCGACGGGGACGGGGCCTCGCCGCTGCTCGCCGGGGGCGACTGCGACGACGCCGATCCGACGGTGCACCCGGCGGGGGTCGACCTGCCGGGCAACGGGCTGGACGAGGACTGCGACGGGGCCGACGCGCGGGTGGCCGGCGGGCGTAAGCGCACGACCCTCGAGCGGCCGACGCTGCCCGAGGCGCTGGTCCGCCGGTGGAACGTGCTGCTGGTCACCATCGACACGGTGCGCGCCGACCGGCTCCCGATCTACGGCTACGCCCGCCCGACGGCCCCCCACCTGGGGCGGCTGGCCGAGCAGGGCTGGGTGGTCGAGCGGGCCTACACCCCGGCCAACAGCACCCGCTACGCCTTCCCCGCGCTGTTCGCCGGGCGTGATCTGGCCGACATCGAGGTCGACTGGCTGGGGCGCCACCTCTACGTGCGGCCGGGCAACGCGCTGCTGTTCGAGCGCCTGCGGGCCGCCGGTTACCGGGTCGAGGCCCACCTGCCCGAGCAGATGACGACCGGCATGTGGTACGGGCTGAACGCGGGGGTCGACGCCTACGTGGGGCACCCGGACGCGACGCTCAAGGGGCGCAGCGTGCGGGCCATCAACCGGGGCGCGATCGAGGCGTTCGACCGCTTCGAGGAGCGCGCGGGCCCGTGGGCGCTGTGGGTGCACTACCTCGAGCCGCACGAGCCCTATCGCACTCAGCGGCGGCATCGGTTCGGGCGCACGTCGAGCGACCGCTACGACGGCGAGATCGCCGCCGCCGACGCCGGGCTGGGCGCGCTGGTGGCCGAGCTGGAGCAGCGGGGCTGGCTCGACGACACCCTGATCGTGGTCACCTCGGATCACGGCGAGGAGTTCGAGGAGCACGGGCGGCGATATCACGGCAAGCAGCTCTACGAGGAGAGCGTGCGGGTGCCGCTGGTCATCCGGGTGCCCGGGGCGACGCCTCGCCGCATCGCGACCCCCGCGCTGCTCCAGGACATCACGCCCACGGTGGCCCACCTGATCGGCCTGCGGGCGAACCTGGACTACGGCGCGCGCAGCCTCGCCGGCTACGGCGCGGGGGTCGAGCCGGAGGATCCCCGGCGGCGGCTGTACATGGCGAGCTATCGCAACCAGCGGTGGCCGGCGGCCTATCAGACCGCGCTGCTCACCTGGCCGCTGAAGGCGCTGCGAGGGCGCGGCGGGCCGCAGATCTACGACCTCGACGCCGATCCGGCCGAGCAGGACAACCGGGTCGACGAGGGGGGCCACCCGCTGATCGAGACGCTGACCGGCGAGCAGGCCCGGCGGCGCCTCGCGATCCGGCGGGGTCTGGAGCGGCGGGCCCGCACCGCGCCGCCGGCCGGGATGGGGCCGCCGTCCACGGTCGCGCCGGGGCTGGTCTTCCACGGCGCGCGCGTCGCCCCGCTCGATCTGGGCGTCGTCACGCTGCCCCGGCTGGACGCGTGGTTCGAAGCGCAGGAGGGCGCCCGGCCCGACGTCGAGTTCGAGCTGATCCTCGCCGACCCCGACGGCGAGGTGCACACCCGCTATCACCGCCGGCCGTTCGCCGGTCTGTCGTCCACCCGCCAGTGGACGCCGGGGCCGATGCAGCTCTCGTGGCTGCTCCGGGTGCGAGAGGCGGTGAGCGGGCCGGTCGACGTGCAGCTCGCCGCCCGGGTCGACGGGCAGGCGGTCTGGGGGCCGGCGACGGTGGCCCGCGTCGAGGGCGACGCGCTCCACTGAGCGGGGTGTGGCCCTACCCGCCGGGCTTCTGGCACGCTGTAGCCGCGCCGACGGCGGACGTGTCCGCCCGTGGGGACGAGGCGTGGGGAGGTCCAATTTGAAGTCGAGTCGTCTGCTCTTGCCGGTTCTCGCCGTGATGGCCCTGGCCGCCTGCGCCGATCCAGAGGGGGGAGGGGACGGGGACGCCGGCGCGCAGGACATGCGCCCGACCCCCGACATGCTCGAGCCCGACGCCGCCGAGCCGGACGCTGCCGAGCCCGAACCCGACGCGATGGATCCGGACGCCGCTGAGCCCGAGCCGGACGCAGCCGAGCCCGAACCGGACGCAGCCGAGCCCGAGCCCGACGCGATGGAGCCCGAGCCGGACGCCGCCGAGCCCGAGCCCGACGCCGGCTGCATGCCGATGGACGAGCTGTGCAACGGGGCCGACGACGACTGCGACGGTGAGACCGACGAGGGCTTCGAGCTGGGCGGCGGCTGCGCGGTCGGCGTCGGCGCCTGCGCCGCCGAGGGCGTGGTCGTGTGCAGCGCGGACGGCGAAGGCATCGCCTGCGACGCCGAGGCCGGGGCGCCGGGCGACGAGCTGTGCAACGGGGCCGACGACGACTGCGACGGCGAGACCGACGAGGACACCGGGGGCAGCGCCTGTGAGACCGGGCTGCCGGGGGCCTGCGCCGCCGGCGCGACCGCCTGCGTCGCGGGCGAGGCGCAGTGCGTGCAGGCGGTCGAGCCGAGCGACGAGGTGTGCGACGGCGTCGACAACGACTGCGACGGCGAGGTGGACGATGTGCCGGGCGTCGGCGAGGCGTGCGTCGCCGGCGCCGGCGCCTGCGAAGCGCAGGGCGTGGTCGCCTGCGGCCCCGACGGCCCGGCGTGCGACGCGGCGCCCAGCGCGCCGGTCGACGAGATCTGCAACGGCATCGACGACGACTGCGATGGCGAGGTGGACGACGTCGACGGGCTCGGCCAGCCGTGCACCGTCGGGGTGGGGGCCTGCGCGGCCCCCGGCGTCACCGCCTGCGGCCCCGAGGGCGAGATCTGCGACGGCGCGCCGCGGGCCCCGAGCGACGAGATCTGCGACGGCCAGGACAACGACTGCGACGGCCAGACCGACGAGCTCGCCGAGTGCGACCCCGAGATCTGCGACAACGCGGTGGACGACGACGGCGACGGGGCGGTGGACTGCGACGACGTCGACTGCGCCGCCTTCCCCGAGTGTCAGGCGGCCTTCGAGCTGTGCGGCAACGGCCTGGACGACGACGGCGACGGGGCCATCGACTGCGCCGACGTGGACTGCGCCCTCGACCCGCTGTGCGTGGTGCCCATCGAGGACTGCGCCAACGAGGTCGACGACGACGGCGACGGGGCGGTGGACTGCGAGGACGACGACTGCGACGGCGCCCCGGCGTGCCGCCCGCCGCTCGAGCTGTGCGACAACGGGAACGACGACAACGGCGACGGCCAAGTGGACTGCGCCGACCCCCAGTGCGCGGCGCTGCCCGAGTGCCTGCCCGATCCCGAGGACTGCCAGAACGGGGTCGACGACGACGGCGACGGGGCGGTGGACTGCGACGACGACGCGTGCCTCGCCGCCCCGAACTGCGGCCTCGCCGAGATCTGCGACAACGGGATCGACGACGACGGCGACACCGAGGTGGACTGCTTCGACGTCGACTGCGCCGCCGAGCCGGGCTGCGCGCCGCCCCCGCCCGAGGTCTGCGGCAACGGGCTCGACGACGACGACGACGGGCTGGTGGACTGCGACGACGGCGACTGCCAGTTCGACCCGGACTGCGTGGTGCCGCTCGAGATCTGCGACAACGGGATCGACGACGACGGCGACGGCGGCGTGGACTGCGCCGACGTGGACTGCGCCTTCTTCGAGGGCTGCATCCCCGACGAGATCTGCGGCAACGGCGGGGACGACGACCGCGACGGCGCGATCGACTGCGAAGACGACGACTGCGCCGACGCGCCCGAGTGTATCGTCGACGAGGCGACCCCCATCGCCCTGCCCGGGGGCGCCATCGCGCTCGAGGGCGAGCTGGACGGCGACAGCCCGACCTTCGCCCGGCCCGACGAGGCGTGCGCCGCCCCCGAGGGCGGTCAGCGGTATCAGGCGTTCCGCGTCCTCAACCAGACCGGCGCCCCGCAGGTGCTCGACATCGAGGCCGAGTGGTTCGTCGGCGACGGCTTCCTGCTGGTCTACGAGGCGCCGTTCGACCCCGAGGACCCGCTCGGCGGGTGCGTCGTGGGCAACGACGACGACGTGGTGATCGCCCGCAGCGCGGTGCGCGGCCAGCCCATCGCCGCCGGGCAGGAGCTGGTGGTGGTCGCCACGACCTTCGATCCGGGCCAGGATCTGGGGCCGTACGACATCACCGTCACCACCCGGGCGGCGGGCGAGCCCGAGATCTGCGACAACGGCCAGGACGACGACGGGGACGGCTTCGTCGACTGCGACGACCTCGACTGCGATGGCGTGCGGTATTGCGAGCTGATCCCGATCGCGGCGCCGGGGGCCTCGATCGCCCTCGGCGGCCGGCTGAACGTCGACAGCCCGACCTACAACCGCCAGACCGATGGCTGCGGCGCGGTCGACCGGCCCGACCGGCGGTACCAGGCGTTCGAGATCGTCAACCGCACCGGCGCCGATCGCCTGATCACGGCCACCGCCCGCTGGAACCAGGGGGACGGGTTCCTCTTCGTGTATCGGGCCCCGTTCGACCCGGCCGATCCGGCGAGCAACTGCCTGGACGGCGACGACGACTTCAGCGGCATCGCCGACAGCCAGGTGGCCGAGGTGCCCATCGCCGATGGTGAGGTCCTCGTCCTCGTGGCGGCCACCTTCGACGCGGGGGCCGCCGTGGGGCCGTTCGATCTGGCGGTGCAGACGCTGGCCGACGGGCCCCGGGTCGAGATCTGCGACAACCTGCGCGACGACGACGGCGACGGCCTCGCCGACTGCGACGACCCGGCCTGCGCGGGCTTCCCCGCCTGTCGGGTCGACGCCGAGGACTGCCTCAACGGGGTGGACGACGACGGCGACGGCGCGGTCGACTGCGCCGATCTCGACTGCGCCGAGGTGGTGCAGTGCGTCGACGAGATCTGCGACAACGGCGAGGACGACGACAACGACGGCGCGCTGGACTGCGGAGATCCCGAGTGCGCCGCCTTCCCCGGGTGCACGGTGTGCCCGGCGGTCGACTTCGAGGGCGGGGTCGTCCCGGGCTACTTCGGCGCGACCGGCGACGCCCCGTGGACCGTGATCGACGGGGCCGCGACGAGCGGGGCCATCGACGACTCGCAGGTCAGCGGCCTGACCCTCCAGGTCGAGGTCGGCGACGGCGGGCGCATCCAGTTCGCCTTCCGGGTCGACTCGGAGGCGATCTACGACTTCCTGCGGCTGTACGTGGACGGGATCGAGGTCGACACCTGGGACGGCGAGATCGACTGGACCACCGTGGGCTTCGACCTCGCCCCCGGCCGGCACACGATCGAGTGGCGCTACACCAAGGACGTCAGCCAGGGCCGCGGCGAGGACCGGGCGCAGATCGACGACATCGTATTGATCGGCGGCGTGGCCTGCCCCGGCGACGTACTGCCGGTGTCGATCGCGCTGCCCGGCGGCGCCATCACCCTCGACGGGCAGCTCGACGGGGCCAGCCCGGTCTTCGACCGCCCCGACGAGGACTGCGTCGGCAGCAGCCCCGGGCGGCGCTACCGGGCGTTCTCGGTCGTCAACCGCACCGGCGCCGACCAGACCCTCGACCTGCTCGCGACCTGGGGCGTGGGCGACGGGTTCCTGCTCGTCTACCGGGGCTTCGACCCGGCCGACGGCGAGGCGGGCTGCCTGGCGGGCGATGACGACATCGCGGTCGGTGACGAGTCGGCCAGCGAGGTGCTCGGGGTGCCCATCGCCGACGGCGAGGTGCTGACGGTGGTCGCCACCAGCTTCGCCGCCGGGGCCGACGTGGGGCCGTTCACCATCGACGTGACGACGGCGGTCGAGCCGGGCGGGGGCACCTGCGAGGCGCCGTTCCCGGTCGTCGAGGGCGCCTACGACGGCTCGACCGCCGACGTGGCCTCGGCGCTGGCCGGGAGCTGCGGCGGCGGCGGCGCGCCCGAGGTGGTGCACGTCCTGGCCGGCGACGGCGGGGTCTACTGCATCGACACCGAAGGCAGCGGCTTCGACACGGTGCTCTACGTGTTCGAGGATCTGTGCGACGTGCTGACCGAGCAGGCGTGCGACGACGACACCGACGGGCTGGCGAACTTCGCCTCCCAGGTGCAGCTCGCCACCGTGCCCGGGTCGGACTACTTCATCGTGGTCGACGGCTACAGCGACGAGTTCGGCGCCGAGAGCGGGGCCTACGTGCTCGACATCGTGTCCGGGGCCTGTCCCTGACGGGGCTCCGCGCGCGGCATCCGGCCGCCTTCGGGCCCCGCCGACGGCGGCCGGATGGCGGCGGGCCTTGACTCCGACCCACCTCTCCCCACATCCTCCCCCGGATTCCGTTCCCGACGCCCGCGCCCGCGCAGGGCGCCTCCGGGCCACCCGTATCGAAGGCATTCACCTTGACCACATTCGACGATCTCCCCCTCATCGATCCGCTCAAGCAGGCCATCGCGGCCCTCGGCTACGAGCGGCCCACCCCCATCCAGGCCCGGGCCATCCCGCCCCTGCTCGACGGCCGCGACGTGCTCGGCTGCGCCCGCACCGGCACCGGCAAGACCGCCGCCTTCGCCCTGCCCGTCCTCCAGCACCTCGACGGCGGCCGCCGCCCGCGCTCCACCCGGGCCCGGGCCCTGGTGCTGACCCCCACCCGCGAGCTGGCCATCCAGGTCGAGGAGAGCTTCCGGGATTACGCCCGCCACCTGCGGCTGTCGTGCGCGGTGGTCTTCGGCGGCGTCGGCAAGCAGCGCCAGATCGACGCGATGCACCGGGGAGTCGACGTGCTCGTCGCCACCCCCGGGCGGCTGCTCGACCTGATGGGCGACGGCTACATCAACCTCGACGCGGTCGAGTTCTTCGTGCTCGACGAGGCCGACCGCATGCTCGACATGGGCTTCATCCACGACGTGCGCAAGGTCATCAAGGCCCTGCCCGAGCGCCGGCGCACGCTGCTCTTCTCGGCGACCATGCCCGGCGAGATCCGAGAGCTGAGCCAGACGCTGCTCGACGATCCGGTCACCGTGGCCGTCGACCCGGTCTCGTCGACCGCCGAGCGGGTCGACCAGTGCGTGATGTTCGTCGAGAAGGGCGACAAGCGGCACCTGCTCGCCGAGCTGTTGCAGCTCGAGGGCGAGATCGACCGGGCGCTCGTCTTCACCCGCACCAAGCACGGCGCCAACCGGCTGGCCAAGCAGCTCAGCCAGATCACGCCGGCCGGGGCCATCCACGGCAACAAGAGCCAGAACGCGCGCCAGCGGGCGCTCGAGGCGTTCAAGACCGGCGACCTGCGGGTGCTCGTGGCGACCGACATCGCCGCCCGGGGCATCGACGTCGACGACATCAGCCACGTCATCAACTTCGACCTGCCCAACGAGCCCGAGAGCTACGTGCACCGCATCGGGCGCACCGGCCGGGCCGGCTCGGCCGGGGTCGCGATCTCGTTCTGCCAGCCCGAGGAGCGGGCCGACCTGCGGCGCATCGAGCGGCTCATCGACGCCGGCATCCCGGTGGTCGACGGCCACGCCTACGAGCCGGAGATGGTGCCCGAGTCCCAGCAGGCCCCGGCCAAGCGGGGTCGCGGCGGGCGGTCGAGCAACCGCCGACGGGGCGGCGGCGGCGGCGGGAACCGGGGCGGCCAGCGGGGCGGCCAGCGGTCGTCGTCCCAGGGCGGCGCCCGGCGCAGCGGTCGGCGTCGGCGGCGCGGTCGGCGCTGAGACCTTCGAGCCGGCGTCAGCCGAGCAGCGTGCGCAGGGCCAGCGCCAGCGCCGCGGCCCCCGAGACCACCAGCACCGCGACCTTGAGCCGGGGCCCCTCGACCCGCGGCTTGAGGACGTGGCTGAGCCGCAGCCCGACGCCGACGGCGGGCAGGAGCACCAGCGCAACCCGCAGATCGCTCGTCGAGATGTGCCCCGCGGCGGTGCGGGTCACCAGCGTGATCGACAGCCCCACCAGGAAGACCATCGCCATCGTGGACCGCAGAGTGGGCCCGGCGGCGTGGCGATACAGCAGCGCGATCGGCGGACCGCCGATGCCGGCGATGTAGCTGCCCACCCCCGACGCCATGCCCGCCGCGACCCGCAGCCCCCCGGTGGCCCGCCGCGGCGCCGCGCCCCGACGGACCGCCAGCGAGGTCAGGACCGCGCCGCCGATGATGGCCGCGATGAGCAGCTCGAGCCCCGGGCGGGCGAACCGCTCGACGAGCCACACCCCCAGCGCCGCGCCCGGCAGCCGACCGACGGCGATGAGCCCGAAGCCGCGCCAGTCGATGCCCCCCCGCTCGTGCCACGCCATGCGCAGGATGAGGGGCAGCACCACCAGCATCTGCGGCACCGGTGACAGGCGGGGGTCGAGCATCGCCAGGGTGGGCACCGACACCATGCCGAAGCCCAGCCCGACCGTGCCGTGCAGCGTCGCCGCCACCGCGGTGATCGCCATCGCCGCCAGCAGCGCCCCGAGGGGCACGCCAGTGAACGTCGTCAGCAGATCGAGGAGGGGCATCGCACGGGGGTATCACGGCCCCGCGCTGCAAAGAAGCCGGTCGGGTGAGGGGCCTCGATCAGTCCAGGGCGCTCGAGGCGGCGACCACCGGCAGCACGCACTGCACCGCCGAGCCGGTCAGCAGCACCCGAGCCGGGCTGGCGTCGACGCCCAGGCGGCCGAGCGCCTCGACCACCATCTGCCCGTCGCTGTAGCGCATGCGGGGCGAGGTGGCCTCGACGATCAGCTCCGATCCGATGCGGGTGACCTCCACCGACAGCTGGGCGTCGACCGTGCGCTTGCGGATGAGGCCGGCCAGGGTCGACAGGGTCGTCGAGAGGATGGCCACCGCCAGCGGGCGGCCGAGCGCGACGGCGCAATCCGAGACCGGCAGCCGCCAGCGCACCCCCCCGACCGCGTCGGTGAGCGGGCGGGCGATCGCGTCGGCCCCCTCGATCAGCTCGATGAGCCGCACCGAGAGCGAGGCCGGGGTGGCGATCTCGCGCAGCAGCTCCACCCCGCGCAGCGCCTGATCGGTGGCCGTCTCGAGCGCGCCGAGGCGATCCTGGAGCAGCCCGATGGCCGACAGGGCCGGGGCCAGGTTCTCGACCACCGCCGGGGAGATGTCCCGCCGCATGAGGGCGTTGGTCACGACCTCGAGCTCGAGCGCCGCGACCCGGGCCTCGATGACCGCCGGGCGCAGGGGCTTGAGCCGGGTGTGCAGCGCCGAGATCGCCGGCTGGAGCGCCGCCCGGATGGGCTGAGCCAGCTCCTGCCCCCGCTCGGCGAGCACCGCCAGCCGGGCTTCGGCCCGCGCGGCGAGCCCGGCGAGGCGGCCGCGGACCCCGTCGTCGAAGGCGCGCGGCTGCGTATCGAATACGCACAGCGCGCCGAGCACCGTGTCGTCCAACCGCACCGGGTGACCCTGATACGAGCGGAAGCCATAGCGCTGCACCAGATCCTGGGGCAGCTCGACCCGGGCGGGGATGTCGAGCACCTCGAACGGGGCGTCGTCCCGCACCACGTACTGGCAGAACGCGGTGTCGCGGGCGACGGCGCGCACATGCCCCAGGTCGGAGGGCAGGCCGTCCGCCGCGCGGAAGTACTGGATGGTCTGGAGGACCAGGGAGATGCCCGCCGTCGGAGCGCCGGTGACAGCCCGGGCCTCGGTCGTGATCGCCTGGAGTTCATCGTCGGGGATGTCGCCGAGGACATCCCCGGTGATGACATCGAACCGGCGATCGTCCGGCGCGAGTACGTCGACTCGATTCATGACCGTACTCCAATCCCGGAGGCGGGGGCCTGCGGCTCGGGGGCGAAGGGACCTGCGGGGCTCGGTGGGAGCCGAGGCTCATCCCGGGCGATTGGAGGCGCACACCCTGATTCACATGGATAC
Organism: bacterium; assembly: GCA_030426085.1. Lineage (GTDB taxonomy): Bacteria > Myxococcota_A > Bradymonadia > UBA7976 > UBA1532 > JACKDM01. The sequence goes on from JAUHYW010000033.1 coordinate 77,922, forward strand.
AGAGTGCGGGCTCGTGATGCAAATGCGCCCGGTGTCTGGCGGTTCGGGCGCGGTATCGGTTGACGTGTCAGCATACCTCACCCCTGGATCGGAAGCATGATGCAGACCTCGTCCCCGGTCAGCTCGACCCGGGTGACGGACTCCCGCACCCCGAGCTGACTCAGCGCCGCGACCACCGCGAGACCGTCCCGGCGCTCCATGGCCGCCGACTCGAAGGCGATGCGCACGACGCCCTCGTCCAGCTCGGTGCGGGCGTCGATGGGCGACTGCCTCATGCGGGACAGCAGCAGCCCGACGAGGGTGATCAACGTCGTCGACAGCAGCGCGATACCGATCGGCGGGGGGACCGCCACCGGGCAGGGCCCCTCCGGCAGCCGCCAGCGCACCCCGCCGACCTGGGATGTCAGCGGGCGGGCCACCGCGTCGGCGGCGTCGGTCAGCGTGCTCAGCGGCACCGTCGGCGGGGGCGGCGGCTCGTCCTCCCGCAGCCGGCCGAACGCGTCGAGGATGCGGTTGGTGGCCAGCGTCGCCCGGGCCAGCCGGCTGCGCACGAGGCTCAGCGAGGTCAGGGCCGAGGCCAGTTCGCGATCCCGCTCGCCGCCGCGCTCGAGGGATGACAGCGCGTCCAGCTCGAGCGCGGCGACCCGGGCCTCGATCACCGCGACCTGCAAGGGCAGCATCTCTTCGTGCAGGTCGTCGACCGACCCCTGCTCGTCCTCGGCGCGCTGCCGCTCGGCGAGCTGCGCCAGCCGACGCTCGACCCGCCCCGCGATGCGCAGCAGCCGGGCGCGGTCGACGAGGTGCCACTCGCGGGGGCGGCGGTCGAGGACCTCCAGGGCCCCGCCGGTCCGCTCGCCGACGTGCAGGGGCACGCCGAGGTAGGCCCGCAGCCCATAGCGATCCACCAGATCGCGGGGCAGGCGGTCGTCGCTGTCGAAGTCGTTGACCGCCACCGTCGCCGCGTCGCGCACGACGTACTGGGCGAAGGACGTATCGCGGGAGGTCGCGCGCACCGCCGCCAGCTCGGGCGGCAGGCCGTGGTGGGCCCGGAAGAACTGGATCGTATCCAGCACCAGCGAGACCAGCGAGATGGGGACGTCGAGCTTGCGGGCCGCCTCCTCGACGAGGCGCTGCAGGATGGCGTCGGGCACCGGGCGCAGGACGTCGCCCGACATCGCGTGCAGCCGCTGGCGGTCGGGGCCCAGTACGTCCTTGCGGTCGGCCATCGGGGGCCTCCCTATCGGCGAGGAGTCCGCAGCGCATCCGCCGCGCATCTCGATAGATACACCGAGACACGTTTGGTTTCAATGAGGAGCCATTGAAACGGCGAGAGACCGAGCGGGTGCGCCGAGGGGGGGGATGTGGGGCCGCGGACCCGGCGAGCGGGGCCGCGGCGGCCGGCGGCGGGGGTCGCCGCGGCGGGGGGTGGGCTACTTGCCGGGCTTGGTGTTGCGGGCCTGCTCCATGGCGATCTCGCGGACCGCCTTGAACGAGCTGGCGTTGGCCGCGCCCTCCAGGGCCTTGACCGCGAGCTGCTGCGCCTGCTCCAGCGCCGCGGCGAGCTGGCCGCCCAGCCGCTCGATGCGCCGCTTCTGGGTCTCGATGGTGCCCTCGAGGGCCTCGATGCGCTCGTCGGCCAGCCGGGTCTGCCCCTCCAGCGTCTTGGCCCGCATCCGGGCCTCGCTCGCGGCCTGCTTGCGGGCGACCTCGGCCCCGGTCGACCGGGCCTTGTCCACCGCGGCCGTCAGCTCCTCGGGGAACGCCTCGGCCTTCGCGGTCAGCTCCGCCAGCTCCGTCTCGCGCTCGGCCAGCGCCTCCTCCCGGGCGCGCCACGCCTCGCGGGTCTCGCCCTCGAAGCGCGCCAGCGCCTTCTCCTCGCCCTTGCGCCGCATCGTATCGGCGTCGGCCTCCGCCGCCCGCCGCCGCTCCAGGCCGTAGGTGTACTCGGCCTCCTCGCGGCGCACCGCCTTCTCCCGGTCGGCGTCCCGCTCGGCGACCTGCGCCGCGTGGCGGGCCTGCTCGTCCTTCCACGCCGCCTTGAGCGTGCGCATCTCGGTCTCGTGCAGCCGCTTCTTCTCGGCGTGGGCCGCGTCGGTCGCCTCGGCCTCGTCCACCGCCCGGCGGACCAGCGCGTCGAGCGTCGTGGGCTGCACCTCGATGTCGTGCTCGCCCTTCAGCCGGCCCACGAGGCCGTCGGCGTCACCCCGCAGATCGCCCAGGCGCCGCGCCTCGCGGACCAGATCGTCCTCCAGGCCGCCGACCGCCATGCGGAAGCCATCCTGCAGGTGCTCGAGGCCGGCGATGACCCCCGCGATGTCGCTCGGGCCCTCGGCGTCCGGCTCGGCGGCCGCCTTCGGGGCCACGGCGGGGGCCCGCTCGGCCTTGGCGGCCGACTTGCGGGCCTGCTCGGCGGTGCGCTCGAGCTGCTTGTTCTCCTTGAGCAGGGCCTTGTAGGCGTTCCAGATCTGGGCCTTGGTGTTGCTGTAGCTGACGGTGCTCATCGGTCACTCCGGTCCGGTGCGCGGTCGGTTCGCCGCGGAAGAATCGAGAAGAGAGGGTCGGGGACGTGAAGTCGTGGGGCCGGGCCTCGGGGGCTCAGCCGCGGGCGCTGCCGATGGCGTCGGAGGCCATCGTCTGGGTCCGGCCGAGCACCTCGGCCAGCTCGGCCTGCAGGCGGGCCAGCTCGGCGGTCTGGCGCTCGATGGTCGCCTCGAGCGACTGCACCCGGAGCTGCTTGAGCTCGAGCGTGGCCGCGCCCTCCTGCTCGGCGATGCGGGCCTCGAACCCGGCCTCGGCGGTCGCCTCGGCGATGGCCGCCTCGCGGGCCGCCTTCACCTTGGCCTCCAGGGTCGCCGGGAAGCCGGCCACCTTCTCCCGCAGGGCCTCGATCTCGTCGCCCTTCGCCTCGAGGTCCGCCTCCCGCTCGGCGAAGACCTTCTCCAGCCGCTCGCCCTCCTCGGCCAGCCCGCGCTCGAGGTCGCGCTTGCGCTCGGCGAAGGCGTGATCGGCCAGGGTGCGGGTGCGGGCGGCCTCGTAGTCGAAGTCGGCCTCGGCCCGCTCGCGGGACTTGCGCCGCTCGGCGTCCTCTTCGGCCACCTTGGCGGTCCACGCCTCGGCCTCGCCGGACCACGCCCCGCGGAAGCCCATGATCTCGTCGTCGAGCGCCTTGCGGGCGGCGGCGGCGTCGGCGTCGAAGGCCGCGTCCCGGGCGGCCCGCTCGGCGGCGCGGATGGCGACGGCCTCGGCGGCCACGGTCACCTCGCGCAGCTCGGCCAGCCGCCGGGTCTCGACCTCGATGGCCCGGGCCAGCTCGGTGCGGCGCACCGTCTCGGCGTCCACCGTCGACTTCAGGCCCGAGACGACCCCGCCGAACTCGAGCTGCAAGGCGGCGAGGCGGTTGACGATGCTCTCCTCGGTGTAGCCCGCCGCCCGCTCGGCGATCTCGGCGTCCTCCGCCCGGGCGGCGGCCTCGGCGCGGGTCTCGATGCGCTCGGCCTGCTTCGCCCGGCGGGCGGCGAGGGCGTCGAACGCCTTGAGGATGTCGGCGGTGCTCGTCGGGATGTCGGTCTGGCTCACGGGGCTGCTCCTCGGGGCTGGGGGGCGGTCTCTGTGTCGCCCCCGGTTGACGAAGAGCAGTATGCCGCACCCCTCCTGACAGCTTCGGTCAGCAGGGATCGCCGCCGCGCGCTTTTTCCACGAAGGGGTCGAGCGGGGCCCCGAGGCGCCCGAAACCCAGGCGGGGCCATGCACAGGGCTGTTGCCAGCGTGGTGTCAGGAGAGATCGGCAGCCCGCTGCGGGGGGCGGCCCTCCTGTCAGGTTTCGCCCGGGTCCCCGCGCCGCCACTGGCGCACGCCGACGCCCAGCAGCGCCAGCCAGACCAGCCCGATCACGACCCGCGAGCCGGCGCGCCCCGGGGCCGCCGCGCAGGCGTCCTGCGGCTCGGTGCGGGCCACCTCGCCCACCACGCAGCGGTTGCACTGCTCGAAGGACTTCTCCGGATCGGGCGTGCAGTTCGCCTGCGGCTCACAGATGCCGTCGGTGCCGTCGAAGCGCACGCAGTAGGTGCCCGGCGCCAGCCCCGACCAGCACGGATCGACACACAGCAGGCACTCGTCGACCTCGGTGTCGGGGTCGTCCTCGCACAGCGTATCCCGCACGCAGTTGCCGTACTCCGGGCCGGGCAGGGTGCACGCGTCGCCGTGCCCGGCGCCCTCGCAGGCGAAGAACGCCGCCGGGATGTTGGCCGCCGCCGACGCCGCCCACAGCATCAGCGCCATCCCGCTCAGGGGTCCGAACACCGCGCGCATCATGCCTCCGCCTCCGGATCGGCCTCGTCCAGCCCCCGGCCCTCGACCAGCGTGGCCGGCAGCAGGGGGGAGGGCGCGTCGCTGGCGATCAACCAGAGCTGATGCGCCGCCCGGGTGGCGGCGACGTGCAGCAGGTGCCGCGACTCCACGTCCTCGGGATACTGCCGGGCGGTGGGCTCGAGCAAGACGATGTAGTCGTACTCCAGGCCCTTGATCTGGAAGACGTCGGTCACGTCGATGCCCGGGCTGAAGTCGAACTCCTGCTGCCGGATGCGGCGCAGGTCGGGCACCTCGGCCCGCTTCAGGCTCTTGTAGTACAGATCGGCCACCGCCGCCGTGCGGGCCACCAGGGCCACGCTCGACCGCCGCTCGCGGTCGCGCAGGCTCTTGAGGGCGTCGGCCAGGAAGGCCACCGCCTCGCCGGTCTCGGTGAAGCGCAGCATCTCGACCGGGGCCCCGTCCCGGGCGTCGCGGGCCTGCACCGCCGGCGCCAGCGGCCCCAGAACATGCCGGGCGAGCGCCATCACCTGGCGGGTCGAGCGATAGCTCACCGACAGCGGGGGCAGCACATGGGCGTCGAGGCCGAGCTGCTCGACGAGCACGTCCCAGTCCTCGAAGCCCGCGTCCAGGCTCAGCCGCTGCGCCGTATCGCCGGCCAGGGTCACCGGCCCCCCCGGGCGCACCGCGTCGCACAGCACCTTGATCGTCATCGGCGACAGATCCTGCGCCTCGTCGGCCACGACGTGCTCGTAGCGCACCACCTGCCCCGAGGGCCCCGTCAGCCGCCCGTACTGGAGCTGGCACAGCCGCAGGATGGCCGCCAGATCGTCCACGTCCAGCCGCCCGGTGATGTCGCCCTCGTCGATCGAGACCCCGTCGATGCCGGTGCGCAGCGCCGGGTCGAGGTGGCTGCGGTCCAGCGGATCATCCGCCTGCCGGGCCACCGTCTCGACGAGCTGGTTCAGCTCCCAGTCGTAGTACGCGAAGCCGCTGCGATCGAGCGCCGCGGCCACCCGGACCCGATCGCTGAACAGCTCGGCCCACGCCTCGAACGGATCACCCAGCTCGTCGCGGGCCTGCTCGATCGTGCGGGTGATCGGGACCCGGTGAGCCGCCAGCACCGCCTTGCCGTCGCTCTCCAGCCACCGCTCCAGGGCCGCCAGCCGCTGCATCGGCGGCAGGTTGCGCCGGCGGACCCAGGCGTCGAGCAGCCCGTCGCCGCCCGCCTCGCGCATCGCGTCGTCCCACCCCCGGCCCCGCTCGCGCACCGCGTCGGCCAGCAGATCGAGCAGCGCCGGGGCCCGCTTGAGCCGCCGGGCGCCGGTGGGCGTCTCGTCGGTCAGCTTGCGCTTCTTCATGCGCGGCACCAGCCGCTTGCAGGTCTCCATCGCCCACTTGGGGAAGGTGCGGATGGGCACCCCCCGCACGTCCAGGGCCGGCAGCACCCGCCCCACGTAGCGCCGCAGCGCGTCGCCCGGGGTGATGATCAGCACCCGCTTGCCGGCGAAGCGGCTCTTGTCCTCGAAGTGCAGGAACGCCACCCGGTGCAGCGCGATGGTCGTCTTGCCGGTGCCCGCCCCGCCGCGGATGATCACCACCCCCGAGCGCTTGTCGGTGATGATGCGGAACTGCTCGGGGTCGATGAGCGCGGTGATCTCGGGCAGCCGCTGATCGGGCCCGTAGCGCCCGAGGTGCTCGCCCGGGGCCCGGATGGCGGTGCCCGCGCCGCCCGCCAGCCGGCTGCGATCGGCCGCCATGCGCAGCCAGCCCTCGTCGGGGTCGCGCACCAGCACCCGCTCCCCCTGCTGCAAGCGCACCAGCGCGCCGTCCTCGATCTTGAGCGTGCGCCGGGCCCGCACCTGCCCCGCCTGAAGCTCGCCGGCGAAGCGCTCCTCGTACTCGTCGCCCTCGCGGTAGCAGTAGTAGATGCGGCTGATGGGCGAGTTGCGCCAGTCGACGATCTGCACCCCCCGGCGGGTGTCGATGAACGCCCGCCGCCCGATGAGGACCTCCCGCACCCGGGGCTCGCCCTGGTGCACATCCTCGAGGCGCAGGCGGGCGAAGTACGGGCTGCGGGGGTCGGCCGGCGGGGCGTACTCCCGGCTCTGCGCCGCCCGCAGCGCGGCGAGGCGGGTCATGTGCTCGACCAGCATCGCGTGATCCTCGGCCCGCTCCTCGGCGAGCTGATCGCGCAGCGAGGTCAGCTCCCGGTCGAAGTCCACCCCGCTCACCGGGGCCGCGATGGCCCGGGCCAGCTCGCTCTGGACGTGGTGCAGCACCTGCTCCTCGTCGGCGATGAGGGCCCGCTCCTCGGGCGCGAGGGTGTCGGTCTCGGGGCTCGGCCGGGCCAGGACCGGCTCATCGGGCGGCGCATCGGACGGCATGGACGCCTCGGAGGTCGTGGGGGGCGGATGGTTGTATCAGAAGCCGGCGCCGGCAGGCCACCACCCGTCGGGGCCGGCGCGGACCGGGGCGCCGGGCGACCCCCGCCGACGAAACGTCGCCTCGGCGTATCGCATGGTTGCGTTGCGCCGGGCGGATCTCTATTGTGCGCGCGCCGAGAGCCATATCTCTACCCATGCGTGTGCGAGGGAACATGGGCGAGCCCAACGTCAATCCGCTCAACGAACGGCAGCGGAAGACTTTCACCAAAGCGCTGCTCAACGACGTGATGGCCCTCGAGAGGCTGTTGCAGACCGACCGGGTCGAGACCGGCATCCGCCGCATCGGCGCCGAGCAGGAGATGTTCCTCGTCGACGGCTCGTCCCGGGCCGCGCCCGAGGTCACCCGGGTGCTCGAGGCCGCCGGCGACGCCCGGCTGACCACCGAGCTGGCCCGGTACAACATCGAGGCCAACCTCTCGCCCCAGATCTTCGGCGGCGACTGCCTCAGCAAGCTCGAGCAGGAGCTGATCGAGGTCATCGACAAGGTGCGCGAGGCGGCGGCCACCGTCGACGCCGACGTGCTGCTCGTGGGCATCCTGCCGACGCTGGCCCGCTCCGACCTGCACCTCGACAAGATGACCCCCCGTCAGCGGTACTACGAGCTGAATCGGGTCATGCAGCGGCTGCGGGGCAAGGACTTCCACGTCCTCATCAAGGGCATCGACCAGCTCGAGATGACCCACGACTCGGTGATGCTCGAGGCGTGCAACACCAGCTTCCAGATCCACTTCCAGGTCGCGCCGGACGAGTTCGCCCGGCTGTACAACCTCGCCCAGGCGGTCACCGCGCCGGTGCTCGCCGCCGCGGTCAACTCGCCGGTGCTGCTCGGCCACCGGCTGTGGCACGAGACCCGCATCGCGCTGTTCGAGCGCTCGGTCGACACCCGGGCCGCCCACCAGCAGGACCGCGGCCTGCGCCCCCGGGTGCACTTCGGCGACAAGTGGGTCCAGAGCTCGGTGCTCGAGCTGTTCCGGGAGGACATCACCCGCCAGCGGGTGGTCATCGCCACCGACGGCCACCAGGACGCGCTCAAGGTCGTCGCGGAGGGCGGGGTGCCGACCCTCGACGCGCTGCGGCTGCACAACGGGACCATCTATCGCTGGAACCGCCCGTGCTACGGCATCAGCGAGAACGGCAAGGCCCACCTGCGCATCGAGAACCGGGTGCTGCCCGCCGGCCCGACCGTCATCGACGAGATCGCCAACTCGGCGTTCTTCTTCGGGCTGATGGCCTCGCTCAGCGAGCTGCCGCCCATCGCCGACGTGATGGCGTTCGATGACGCCAAGAGCAACTTCTTCTCCGCCGCCCGGGACGGGCTCAAGGCCCAGTTCTCATGGATCGGGGGCCGCACCTGGACCGCCGGGGCGCTCATCCGCGACGAGCTGCTGCCCATGGCCCGCGACGGCCTCGCCGGGGCCTCGATCGACGCCGACGACATCGACCGCTACCTCGGGGTGATCGAAGAGCGCGTCGACCGGGAGCAGACCGGGGCGCAGTGGGTGCTCGGCTCGCTGATGGGCATGGGCGAGAAGGGCACCCCCGACCTGCGGGTGCGCAAGCTCACCGCGACCATGCGCGAGCTTCAGCGCAGCGGCGAGCCGGTGCACACCTGGCCGCTCGCCCAGCTCGACGAGGAGCGGCGCGACGACCACTGGCGGTCGAGCTACCGCACCGTCGGCCAGATCATGACCACCGACCTGTTCACCGTGCAGCCGGGGGACATCGTCGACCTCGCCGCCAGCGTGATGGAGTGGTCCCACATCCGCCACGTCCCGGTGGAGGACGAGGGCGGCACCCTGGTCGGGCTCGTCTCCCACCGCTCGCTGCTGCGCATGATCGCCCGGGGCATGACCGACGACATGGTCGACGTCGCCTCGATCATGCACACCGACCTGGTGACGGTCTCCTCCGAGACGCTGACCGTGGACGCGATCAAGCTCATGCGCGAGAAGCAGGTCTCCTGCCTGCCGGTCGTCGAGGGCGGCCGGCTGGTCGGATTGATCACCGAGCGCGACCTGATCGAGGTCTCGGCGCGTCTCTTGGAGGACTTCCTCCGCGAGACGCCATGAACGCGAGCGCCGGCCCCGACGGGGGCCCCATCGACGAGATCCGCCCCGCCGCGCATCAGAGCGTGGCCCCGACCGACCGCGTCATCGGCGACACCGGCCCCGCGCCGGGCCCGCTGGTGGTCGCGATCGGCAGCATCCACGGCAACGAGCCGGCGGGCACGGCCGCGCTCGAGCGGCTGTTCGACGCCCTCGACGACCGGGGCCTGAGCCCCAGGGGCCGCCTCGTCGGCCTGCGGGGCAACATCCGCGCCGGCCGCCGGGGCCGGCGGTTCATCACCCGCGACCTCAACCGGAGCTGGACCGCCGACGGCCTCGCCGCGCTGCTGGCCCACGACCCCGGCGCGCCCGACGACCCCTGCGCCGACCAGGACGAAGACTGCGAACAGCGGGAGCTGCTCGAAGTGCTCGTGCCGCTGCTCGCCGAGGCCACCCGGCCGATCGTCTTCCTCGACCTGCACAGCTCGTCCGGCGAAGGCCCGCCCTTCTGCTGCATGGCCGACGTGCTGCGCAACCGCCCCATCGCGTTCGGGGTGCCGGTGCCGGTCATCCTCGGGCTCGAAGAGGTCATCGACGGGGCCCTCATCGGCTACCTGACCGACCTGGGCCACGTCGGGGTCGCCTTCGAAGGCGGCCCGCACTTCGCCCCCGACACCGTCGACAACCACCTCGCCATCCTGTGGCTGACCCTGATCAACGTCGGCCTGCTCGACGCCGCCGACGTGCCCGACCTCGACGCCCACCGCCGCCGGCTGAGCACCGCCACCGCGGGCGTGCCCCCGGTCATCGAGATCCGCCACCGGCACGTCATCCAGCCGGGCGACGCCTTCGAGATGCACCCCGGCTACGACAACTTCCAGCCCATCGCCCGCGACGAGCACGTCGCCGACGACCGCCGCGGCCCGGTGACCGCGCCCGAAGAGGGCCTGATGCTGCTGCCGCTCTACCAGGGCCAGGGCGACGACGGCTACTTCGTCGGCCGCCCGGTCAACCGCTTCTGGCTGCGGGCCTCGGCCCGGCTGCGGGGCGACACCATCGACCGGCTCTTCCCCGCGCTGCCCGGCGTGCAGCGCGACCCGAACCGGCCCGACGGCTACCTCGTCGACCCCACCATCGCCCGCTATCGCACCACCGAGATCTTCCACCTCTTCGGCTACCGCCGCGCGCGCAGCCAGGGCGACCTGCTCGCCTTCAGCCGCCGTCGACCCGACTTCGACGCCCTCGACGCGCTGCCCCCCGAGCTCACCCCGCTGCTCGACCGGTGAGCGACGTCGAGCTCAAGCTGCTGCCGCCCCAGGGCAAGGGCCACACCTCGGCCGCCCGGATCGCCGACGACTGGTACATCGCCTGCCGCAGCCCCGCGCTGAAGCCCGGCCGCAAGCAGGCCATCGAGCTGCTCGGCACCCCCATCGCGCTCTACCGGGGCACCGACGGCGCCCCCGGCGCGCTGCTCGACCGCTGCCCCCACCGCAACGTGCCGCTCACCACCGGCGCGGTCGTCGGCGCCGAGCTGCAATGCGGCTACCACGGCTGGCGCTTCGACCGCACCGGCGAATGCACCCGGGTCCCCGGCCTGTGCGGCGAAGCGGCCCACCGCGGCCGGCGGGTGCCATCGTTCGCCACCGCCGAGCGGGATGGCTTCGTCTGGGTCTATGCCACCCCCGACGTCGAGCCCGCGCGCGAACCGTATGCCTTCCCCCACCTGGGAGAAGCCGGATGGCACGCGGTCTACGACGTCGTCGAGGCCGACGCCACCGTGCACGCCGTCGCCGAGAACGCCCTGGACGTGCCCCACACCGCCTTCCTGCACGGCGGCCTCTTCCGCAATGACTCCGACGACCGGCAGACCATCGAGGTCGTCGTCCGGCGCTGGCACGATCGCATCGAAGCCCAATACATCGGCGAAGCCCGCCCCGAGGGCCTCGTCGGCCGCATCCTCGCCCCCGGCGGCGGCGAGGTCGAACACTACGATCGCTTCATACTGCCCGGCATCACCGAGGTCGAATACAAGCTCAGCGATCGCAGCCACATGGTCGTCAGCAGCGCCCTGACCCCCATCCGTGACTTCCACACCCGCCTCTTCACCGTCGTCAGCTTCAAGCTGCCCCTGCCCGCCTGGCTGGTGAAGCTCGTCGTCAAACCCATCGCCCGACGCATCTTCGGTCAAGACAAAGCCATGCTCGCCCTGCAACGGCAGAGCATCGAGCGCTTCGGCGGCGAGCGCTTCGTCAGCACCGAGCTCGACGCCCTCGGCCCGGGCATCCTGCGCCTGCTGCGCAACGCCGAGCGCGGCCACCGCGCGCCGATGGACGCGCCCGAGGTGAAGCGGTTCGAGATGCAGGTGTGAAGACCCGGCCGGCGGGCGCTTGGCGGCGGGTGCCATCTGCTTGACCGGTCCGGTGAGTGGTGCCATCCTGCCTGCGGGTTCTCGAATACACGGACTCGGGGTGGGTGACCCATCCCGGAAAAGGGCCTCACCATGCGCCAGCTCTCCATCGTCGCGCTCCTGCTCCTGCCCGCGCTGCCCGCCCGCGCCGCGCCCGTCGACCGCGGCGGCGACCCGCTGCCCGGCGACGGCCCGGCGTGGACGATCACGCTCGAAGACGACGACCACCTGCCCCAGCGCCTCTTCGTCGGCGGCCAGCGGGTGCGGGACATCGTCGTGCGCCGGTCGGGCGTCGTGACCTTCGACGACGGCGGCCTCGACGTCGGGGCGCCCGGCCCGCTGGCCGACGTGGCCATGGCCTCGCTGGTCGCGCCCTTCTGGACCCCGCTGGCGGACGCGTGCCCCGACGGCTCCCCGCCGGGCGAGGTGCGCCGCACCGACACCCCGGAGGGCGTGCGCTTCGCCTGGATCGACGCCGCGCCGCCCGGCTGCGACGGCGCGCGATCCACCTTCAGCGTCGAGCTGTTCATCGAGGGCGACGCGCTGCGGGCGGTCACCTTCCGCTACGAGGCCCTGCCCATCGCGACCCCGGCCGTCGAGCCCCGGGCCGGCGTGCGGCTGGGGCGGGGCGGGGGCGCGGCGACGGTGATGGAGCTGTTCCCCGATCCCGACGGCGGGGCCATGCGGGGGCGGGCCAAGTGGCTGCTGGAGGGCTCGAGCGACGGCGAGCCGGGCGTGTGGATCATCGAGCTGGACGCCGAGGGCGGCATCCTGGGCGACCCCGACTTCGACGGGCGGCGCAGCGTCGACAACTGTGAAGACGACTCCAACCCGCAGCAGGAGAACCTGGACGGCGACCGCGACGGCGACGCCTGTGATGACGACGTCGATGGGGATCTGATCCGCGACGTGACCGACAACTGCCCCCGGGTCGCGGACGCCGACCAGACCGATCTGGACCGCGATGGGCTGGGCGACCCTTGTGACCCCGATGACGACGGCGACGGCTGGCCCGACGAATTCGACCACTGCCCCCGTACGGTCGACCGGGCCAACCTCGACCTCGACGGCGACGGCCGGGGCGACGCGTGCGATCCCGACCCCGACGGGGACGACCGGGCCGCCGGGCGGTGGACGACCCGGGTCGATCTCTGCCCGTGGGCCCCCGACCCCTTCGGCCGCGACGCCGACAAGGACGGCCTGGGCGACGTATGCGATCTGGCCCCCCGGACGCCGTGTCGCTGGGGCTGCTGGTGGCAGTCGGACGCCGACGGCGACGGGGTGGGCGACGCGCTCGACCGCTGCCCGTACACCCCCGACCCCCGGCAGCTCGATCTCGACGGCGACGGCGTCGGCGACCGCTGCGACCCGGACCGCGACGGCGACGGGGTCTTCGACCTGCTCCAGCTCTGCGTCGGCGACGCTTGTCCGCCCCTCATTCGCCCCGATAGATTCGGGGAGCCGCCCGCGGAGCCCTTCTGATGCGCGCTCTCCTCCTCGCCCTCATCACGCTGCTCGCCAGCGTGGTGCATGCCCAGCGTGGCGCGCCGATCGTGGACGGGCTGGGCGGCCCGTTCGGCGTCGGTGAGCCCCATGACGACATCTTCCCGGTGCCGCTCGCCCCGGCGCTGCCCGACGGCATCCGCTACTATGGCGACGACCGCTGGGACGAGATCCGGGTCAACTGGCAGGGCACCCTGTCGCTCGAGCGCTACGACGATCACGCCGGCACCCCCATCCCGGGGCCGTTCAACGTGCTCGGTATGGGCACCCGGCGCATGGCGCCGTTCCAGCACACCTCCGAGCTGGCCCAATACGATGTGGGGCAGCCCAACCCCCCGACCTACATCGGCCAGCGCCCGCCCGGTGACGACGGCACCCCCGGCCGCTTCGTCGCCACCTGGTATCAGGTCACCGACCGTCGACCCCGCGTGGGTCAGCCGCCGCCGCTGCGCAATACATGGCAGGCCATCATCACCGGCCCCGACCCCGACGACTACGAGGTCGAGTTCCGCTACCACCGCTGCGAGTGGGCTCGTGGATATCTCCGCGAAGAGGGCTCGGCGATGGGCTTCGACGGCGGCCAGGGCCCCGACGGCCCCGGCTGGATGTGGCCCGGGTCCCTCTCCGACGACGTCACCTTGCTCTGCCGCCTCTCCAACGTCCGCCAGCCGGGTGTCTTCCGCTATCGCATCATCGAAGGCATCCCCACCGGCTGCGGCATCGGCCCCGATCCGCCCCCGGGCGCCGATCGCTGTCTCGATGACAACCACCTGCCGGGCGACGGCTGCTCCCCCGCGTGCTACATCGAGCCCGATATCGACGGCGACGGCCGCTACGAAGCCCCACACCCGGACTCGGTCGACCCTCGCGGCGTCTACGACGACTGCACCGACATCGACAATCCGCTGTGCAACGACGACCCCGACGGCGACGGCTTCGCCTCGCTCAATGACAACTGCCCGGATGACTTCAACCCCGAGCAGAAGGACTACGACAACGACACCGTCGGCAACGTCTGCGACCCGGACGCGGACAACGACGTCCTGCCCGTCCCAGCCAACCCCGACCTCCAGAACCGCCCGGAAGACATCTGCCCGTTCGTCTACAGCGATGGCACCCGGCGGGTCGACCCCGAGCGCCCGTCCTTCGTGCAGCAGCCCGACATCGACGGCGACGGCCTGGGCGACGCCTGCGACCCGGACGACGACGGCGATGGCATCCTCGACTGCGGCGGGGATGGCATCTGCCACCCCGAGGACGACGGCTACGACAACGACCGCGACGGCTACGTGGACGAGGCCGCCGAGTGCGCCCCGGGCACCCGCTGCCGCACCGGCGAGCGCGATCTGTTCGACAACGACGCCGACGGCTTCGTGGATGAGTACTTCGAACACGAACACCCCTTCGCCGAGTGGCCCGGCCGCGACGCCCCGCCGTCTGAGCCGGAAGACAACTGCCGCCGCATCTACAACCCCGATCAGACCGACACCGACGGCGATGGCATCGGCGACGCCTGCGACCCCGACATGGACGGGGATGGCGTCACCAACTGCGACGATGGCATCTGCGGCCCCCAGACCGACGGCCGGGACAATGACTTCGACGACGCCGTCGACGAGGCCAACGAGTGCGCGATGGGCTGCGACCCGATGAACGACCGGGTCGACCAGGATCGCGACGGCTGGGCCGACGAATACTACGAGGTCGAGCAGGCCGCCGAAGACATGGCTGTGATCGGCGGCCCCCGGGACAACTGCCCCCGCGTCGCCAACCCCGACCAGCTCGACCGGGACGGCGACGGCCGGGGCGACGCCTGCACCGACGCCGACGGAGACGGCATCACCGGCGACCGCGACAACTGCCCCGACGTGGCCAACGTCGAGCAGTTCGACCTCGACGACGATGGGATCGGCGACGCCTGCGACCCGGACATCGACGACGACGGCACCCTCAACGCCTCCGATCGCTGCCCGCAGATCGCCGACGACCAGACCGACACCGACGGGGATGGCA
>JAUHYW010000034.1 GCA_030426085.1 bacterium
GAGGGCGTAGAGCCCCACGAAGGTGGTCGGCTCTTCGGGGTTGTCGCCCTCGTCGAACTCCCACAGCGTCTTGGGGGCCCCGACGCTGGTGGCGCCGAAGTCGTTGCCCAGGCCGCCGTCGCCGAAGTACAGGTCGCCGTCCATGTAGTGGGTCAGCGCGACCGTGGGCATCACCTCGTTCGTGACGTTGGTCAGCACGTAGCACCGCTCGAGCACGGTGCAGTTGAGGCGGTAGCGCAGCTCGACCTGGACGCCGTCGGTGGTGAAGTCCGAGACGACGTCCTCCCCGTCCCGCCGGCTGTTCACCGCCGCGTTGATCCGGGTGCTGTCGAGCCAGCTCCCGCTGGTATTGCCCCCGGCGCTGGTGCGGCAGACGAAGCTCATCAGCTCGAAGATCGTCGACACCGCGCCCTGGTCGGGCAGGTCGTCGGCCGGGTTGAAGTTGGCGTCGTCCCCCCCGCTGAATGCGCCCGTCGCGCCGTAGGCGTCGACCGTCAGGTCGACCACGCCCAGCTCGGGATCACAGGTCGGATCGGTCCGGAACTGGTACTGCTGGGCGGCGGCCGGGGTGGCGAGCAGCCCGGCGAGGGCCAGGGCCGGCCCGAGGCGGTGGGTGAGGCTGCGCACAGGCGTTCTCCATGTCGAGGCGGGGCGGTGACCAGCGTCCACCGCGGGACGACGCACAGTACAAGTGAGGAGAACGACGGCTGAAGTGTAACTTGTTGCCCCTGCGGCGGTGACGGAGAACGGTGCTGGCGCCGGCTCGATCCCCGGGGTCGGCCCGGGGCACCGCGAGCCGGCACCCCGAAGATGAGCCGCGTGGCGAGGCGCGTCTCCAGCGTCGGCCCGGTCGCCCGATCGGCCGAGCCCGCCGCTCAGTAGGCGAGCAGGCCCTCGAGGGCTTCGCGCACGTCGTCCTCCGACGGCAGCGTCGCCCGCTCCAGGACCCGGGAGAACGCGATCGGGATGTCGAGCGCCCCGATGCGCTTGACCGGCGCGTCGAGCCACTCGAAGCAGTGGTCGGCGATCCACGCCGCGATCTCGGCCCCGAAGCCGTTGGTGATGTGGTCCTCGTGCACCACGACCACCTTGCCGGTCTTCTTGACCGACTCGGCCACCGCGTCTTGATCCCACGGCTTGATCGAGCGCAGGTCGATGACCTCGACCTCGTGCCCCTGCTTGGCCAGCTTGTTGGCCGCCCGGATGCTCCAGTGCACCGGCGTGCCCCACGCGATCACCGTCGCGTCGCTGCCCGCGCGGCGCACCCGGGCCTTGCCGAACGGCACCGCGTGGTCGTCACCCGGCTTCGGCGTCGCGGCGAACGGCTGGTTGTAGAGGAACTTCGGCTCGAGGAAGAAGCTCATGCCCCGGCTGCGGATGCAGGTGCGCAAGAGGCCCGCCGCGTCGTCGGCGAAGGCCGGCACCACGACCCGCACCCCGGGCAGGTGGCCGAAGATCGCCTCGGTGTTCTGCGAGTGGTACAGCCCGCCGCCGATGTAGCCCCCGCTCGACAGGCGCAGGGTCACGTTGGGCGAGAACTGGCCCGCGGTGCGCCAGAACTCGTGGCTCATCTCGACGATCTGCTCCATGGCCGGCCACACGTAGTCGGCGAACTGCGCCGCCTCGATGACCACCCGGATGTCGTCGTCGTAGCGGCACAGGCCGTTGGCGGTGCCGACGATGAAATCCTCGGCGATGGGCGCGTTGAAGACCCGCCCCCGGCCGAACTTCTGCTGCATGCCCTTGGTGACGAGGAAGACGCCGCCCTTCTCCTTGCTGGCGACGTCCTGCCCCCACAAGAAGGTCTTGTCGTTGCGCTCGAACTCGGCGTGCAGCGTGCTGTTGATCGCCTCCCGGATCTTCCACTTGTCGCCGTCTTCGGGGGTCTGGCCCTCGTCGGGCTGCCACGCGTCGGGCATGATGAACCGGGTGACGGTGTCCGGGTCGGGGTCGGCCGCGTTCTCGGCCTTCTCGGCGTCGGCCTCGAGCCGCTCTTCGTTCTCGACCTCGATCTCGCCGAGGGCGCCCTCGTCGGCGAAGCCGGCGTCGAGGATCTGCTGCCGCAGCTTCGCGAGCGGGTCGCGCTTCTCGGCCTCGGCGACCTCCTCCGCGCTGCGGTACAGGCTCTGGTTGTCGCTGTTCGAGTGGGCCCCGATGCGCACGCACTGCGCGTGCACCATCGCCGCGCCCTCGCCCGACTTCGCATACTCGATCGCCTTCTGCATGCCCCGCCAGCAGTCGACGAAGTCGGTGCCGTCGACGTTGACGATCTCGAAGTCGGCCAGCCCCCGGTAGTTGTCCGAGACCCGGGCGTTGGCGCTCTGCTCGCTGACCGGCACCGAGATGCCGAAGCCGTTGTTCTGGATGACGAAGACGACCGGCAGCTTCTCCCGGCTGGCGCCGTTGTACGCCTCGTAGCAGTACCCCTCGCTGGTGCTCGCCTCGCCCTGGCTCGAGAACGCCACCCCGTCCCCGCCGAAGTGCTTGATGGCCCGGGCCACGCCCACCGCGTGCAGGGTGTGGTTGCCGGTGCACGACGAGACGTTCTGGATGCCGATCGACGGCTTGGCGAGGTGGTTCGACATGTGCCGCCCGCCGCCGGCCGGGTCGTCGGCCTTCGACAGCCCGTTGAGGATGATCTCCTCGGGGGTCATGCCCGCCGCCAGCGCGGTCAGCAGGTCGCGGTAGTAGGGGAAGAGGAAGTCGGTGTTGGCCCGAAAAGCCTTGCCCAGCGCGAGCTGGATGCCGTCGTGGCCGGCGAACGGCGCGTGATAGCCCCAGCCCTTGGCCTTGCGGATGTAGCCGACGGCCTTCTTCTCGATGAGCCGCCCGAGGTGCACCGTGCGGAACCAGTCGAGCACGGTGTCGGGTTCGATGCCTTCGAAGATCTGGGCTGCGTCCTTGTCGGCCACGCGCGCCTCCGGGGGTCGGGGATCTCTGGATCGGGTCGATGTCGCCTGCGAGCGCCTGCGACGATCCGATCGTCGCCCGCCGCCGTCAAGCCCCGGGCGACGAAACCGGCGCCGGGCGGCGCTCGCCACCGGGCCGGGGGCCGGCGACGCTCAGCCGAGCGCCGCGAGCACCCGGCGCAGCTTCTCGTCGGCCTCGGCCATCACCGGCTCGAGCTTCGGGTTGTCGACGACCCCGAACATCGCGCTCGGGTTGGCGATCGACACCGCCGCGCCGTCTCCGTCGGCCTGCACCACGACGTTGCACGGCAGCATCAGCCCGATCTGCGGCTCGGCGAGCAGCGCCCGGTGGGCCAGCGACGGGTTGCAGGCGCCGAGGATGACATAGGGCCGGAAGTCGACCCCCAGCTTGCGTTCGAGGGTGGCGCCGACGTCGATCTCGCTCAGCACGCCGAACCCCTCGGCGGCCAGCGCCGCGGTCACCCGCTCACGGGCCGCGGCGACGTCCTGCCCGGGCAGGCGGGTCCCGTATCCATACTGCGCGCTCTTCATCCGACATCCTCCATCGTTGGGGCCGCGGCGCGGCCGTCGCGGCGGCACGATAGCCCGATCGACGACACGGGTCGAGGGGCCGCGCCGGCTTCACCCGTCGGGGTGCGGGTGCTACAGTCCGCCCGATGACTGGCCCCCGCCGCGCTGCCGACCTCGCCTCTGCCGCCCTGCGCCATGTGCGCGACGCGGACCACCTGCTCGAACCCGGCCCCCACCGCTCCGTCGATCAAGCGCTGCACCTCGCCGGCTTCGGGCCGGAGTGCGTCCGCAAGGCTGCGCTGACGAGCGGGTGGAGCGACCGGATCCTGGGGCACGAGCTCGGCCCCGAAGCCGCCGAGCGGTTCGACCTCCTCATCGCCCTCGACGCCCACGCCGGCCGGGCGGGGGTCGCCGACTTCGACCGGCGATTCCCGGCGCTCGCCGGCTGGCGGGTCGAGCGGCGCTACGACCCCACCGGCGCGGCCGACGAGGCCGAAGCCCGGGCCGTCGTCGAGCAGGCCCGGGCGGCGGTCGGGCAGACCTTCGTCACGCTCTGGCTGGACGGCCGCCTGGACGACGCGCCGGGGGGCGAGTGGTGAAGGCCCGCTACGACGACGCGCTGCCCCGGCTCGTGCAGATCGTGCACGGCTGGCCCGGCTTCGCCGCCGCGGTCGACACGGTGGCGGTGGTGCGCGATCTCAAGGGGCGGCTGCACCTCGTCGGCCAGCCGCGGGCGGGGCATGCACTGGCCGACGCCGACGCCCTCGAGGCGCGGTTGAGCGACGCCCTGGGGCTTTGGTTCCGCTCGCCCATCCGGTGGACCACCGATCCCGGCCCGCGCGGCGGGCTGGCCCGGGGGCTGCTCGAACGCGCCGGCCGCCGCTGGCCGAAGAGCTGGCCGTCGACCTTCGATGACGGCCTCGGCGGGGTGATCGCCCTGCGCCCGGCCGACGCGCCGCCCGGGCCCGCGCTGCGCTGGGCCGGCACCCAGCGCCTGCTGGCGAAGGAGGAGTGGCTCTCGGACCAGCAGGCGACGCCGCCCTGGCCGGCCCGGGCCGACACGCCCCTCGTCGCGTCGTTCTTCTCGTACAAGGGCGGCGTCGGCCGGTCGACGCTCGTCGCGGTGCTCGCCTCGCGGCTGGTCCGCGAGGGCCGGCACGTCGTCATCGTCGACCTCGATCTGGAGGCGCCGGGGCAGTCGTCCATCTTCGGGCAGGCGCCGGCCGAGGGGGTCGTCGACTATCTGCTCGAAGCGGCGCTGGGCGCCGCCGAGTTGAGCGGCATCCCCCGCGATGTCACCGCCGATCGCATCGGCGGGGGCGCCCGGACGGTCGGCAGCCTGCGGCTGGTGCCGGCCGGCGGGGCCGGGTGGAGCCTGCTCGAGAAGCTGGCCCGCCTCGACTACCTGAGCGCGGGGGACGGCAGCCGCTCGCCGGTGGCTGCGGGGTTGCGCGCGCTCTTGAAGGCGATCCGGAAGCTCGATCCGGCGCCGGACTACATCCTGCTCGACGCCCGCTCCGGGCTGCACGACCTGGGCGGGCTGTCGCTGCACGCCCTGGCCCACGTCGACGTGCTGGTGATGCGGGACGACGCCCAGAGCCGGGAGGGCATGGCCATCGCGCTGCGCGCGCTCTGGCAGCGCACCCCGCCCGAAGAGCTGCGGGTGCTGGTGGTCGAGGGCATGGCCCGGCCGAGCCCGACCGAGGCTGCGGCGGCGACCGGGAAGCTGCGGGACGATCTGCACCCGGTCTTCGCCGAGACGGTCTATTCGACGCTGGACGCACCGCCGCAGCCGGAGGACACCGAGGTGCCCCACGACCCGCTGGCGATCCCCCGCAATACGCGGCTGGAGCACCTGGAGCGGGCGGTGGATGTCTATCCGGCGCTGCTCGACGAGCCATGGGTCGGCGCGCTCCTGGATCGGCTGCACGCGCTGGTGGGCCGCTGATGGGCGAGGCGCTGAGCGCCGACGAGCGGCGGGGGCTGCTGGGCGACTTGCAGTCGATGGCCACCGACGCCGACGCGCTGTGGGGCGGCGAGGCCGTGCTGCGCCGCTTCGTCGCGCTGCCGCTGCACGCGCGTATGTTCGATCCCCAGATCATGGTGATCCGGGGGGCGCGGGGGACCGGCAAGTCGATGGTCTTCCACGCGCTGCGCGCGCTGCGGGAGAGGGGGTTGCCGGTCCGGGCGCTCTTCCCCGGGGTGGCGGTGGACGATCCCACCTGGATCGAGGGCTTCGCCGAGACCGGGACCGCGCACCCTGCGGTCCCGGTGGTCGAAGAGTTCGTCCGCGGGGCGAGCGATGACGACCTGCGCATCTTCTGGGTGGTGCATCTGATCGCGCGGACCATCGAGAACCAGAACCCGCGTGGCTTCGATCAGGCGCGGGGGAGAGCGGGGGATCCGTACGGGGCCTGGCTCGCCAATCGAAACGACGTCCCGGCCTGGGTCGGCGCCGCCCGGGGCAGCCTCGCGATGGCGACATCCTGGCTCGACGGCCAGGAGCGGCTCCTGGCCGGGCAGGGCCGCACGGTCTTCGTCACCTACGACCACCTCGACAAGATCGGCCTCGACGACCCGCGGATCCGCACCCGCGCCACCCGGGCGCTGTTGGCGCTGTGGACCTCGCTCGCCAATCGCTATCGCTTTCTGCGGCCCAAGATCTTCGTGCGGGAGGATCTGTTTCAGCAGTCGACCCATCGCAGCGCGGATGCCAGCAAGCTGCGCGGTCGATCGCTGAGCCTCGAGTGGGACACCCAGGATCTCTATCGGCTGCTCATCCGTCATATGGCCGCCGAGAGCCACGCCCTCGCCGGTTGGATCCAGCGCCCGCCCGGCGCGGTGCCGCTGAACCGGACACCTCACTTCGGCTTGCTGCCCCCGGACTTCCTGCCCGAGACGGGTCCGGTCTCGCAGCAGGGCTTCATCGAGCACCTCGTCGGGGAGCACATGGGCCGGGGGGTCAAGGCCGGCCGCCCCCATCGCTGGATCCCGGGTCGCCTCCAGGATGCCCACCGCCGCATCGCGCCCCGCTCGCTGCTGACCTTCGTCGCCGCCGCCGCCGAGCGCGCCCTGCGCGATGGCCCGCAGGCCAAGGGGAGCCGTCTGCTGCACCCCGACGAGCTGCGGCACGCCATCGATGAGGCGTCGCGGCAGAATGTGGATCAGATGGCCGAAGAGCACCGGGTCATCTGGCGCTTGGAGAACCTGCGCGGCGCGGTGCTGTTGCTCGATCCCGATGAGACCGCCGACACGCTGGCCGCGCCCCGCCCCAACGTGGTGGACGGCTTCGGCGAGGACGGGCGGTGGGTGGTGGACGAGCTGCTGCGCATCGGCGTGCTGCGGCGGCGCCACGACGGTCGGCTCGACGTGCCGGACATCTATCGCTTCGCGTTCGGCATCAAGCGCAAGGGCGGGGTCGCGACGCCGCGGTGAGGGCCCGGCTCGCGGGGGGCTGATCCAGCGCCGGCCCGCACACCCATTGACCCATCCACTCTCGGCAACGCGTCTCGGGTGACGAGGCGCCCCACGAGCCGGGTGCCGCAGGTGGCCCCATCGGGTGGTGCGGCAGTTGGCTGACGGTGGCCTGGGGAGCCGTCCCGAGGCTACAGCGCGTCAGGGGCGTTTCGCCCGATCGCCCGGTCTGATAAGGTCGCGCGGATCATGTGCCGAACGGGAGGATCACCATGCGCGTCGTGTACTTGTCGGCCGCGACCCTCGCCCTGGCCCTCGCCGGATGCGGCGGCGGCCCGCCCCCCGCGCCGAAGGCCGAAGAGGCCCCGCCCGAGGCGCCCGCGCCGGACGAGGCCAACCCGTGCGACAGCGTGAGCATCGATCCCACCGAGAACCCCTGCGCCGGGCCGGCGGCCGACGCGGCGAAGGCCGAGGCCGAGGCGGCGGGCGCCGGTGAAGCCGGGGGCGAGGCGGCGGGGGTCGGCAGCGAGGGTGAGAGCGGCGACGCCGCGGGCAGCGAGGGCGAGAGCGGCGACGCCGCGGGCAGCGACGCCGCGGGCAGCGACGACGGGGCCGGCGCCGACGAGGGCAGCGCCGACGAGGGTGACGCGGACGGCGACGACGCGACGGGCGAGGGCGGGGACGCCGAGCCCGGGGCCGGCAGCGACTGAGGCGGGGAGCGGGGACGATGGCCACCGCCGAGCAGCGTCGACGCAGCCACTTCTCGCTGCGGCTCGAACAGGGCCTGGGCCGGCTCGTGCTCAGCGAGCGCCCGGTCGGTCGCCTGTTCTGCGTCGAAGATCTGCAGCTGGCGCTGCCCGAGGTGCCCTCCCGCATCGACATGAGCGGCGGCGTCGAGCGCTTCCGCCACCAGCGGTCGCGGCTCGAGCGCATGGTGCTCTACGCCGAGGATCAAGACATCGGCCGCGCCCTGCGGGCTCGCCTGCGGGGCGGCCCGGTCACCGACGTCGAGGTCCGCGCGCTCGACGGTGAGCTGGTCTTCCTGGGCGAGCTGTCCGAGGCGGCGACGCCGTTCATCGCCCGGGCCCGCATCGAGCCGGCGAGCGTGGCCGACGAGCGGGTGCTGCTGGTCAGCGTCTACGCCCTCCGCATCTTCGGCCCGGCTCGCATCGCGGCGCCCCTGGTGGCCGCCGAGCTGCTGCGGGGCCTGGGGCTGGGCGAGCGGCTGAGCGGGCCGAGCCTCGCGACGGTCGATCCGGTCGACATCCTGCTGTTGGAGATCTGCGCCGAGCTGGGGTGGAAGGCGCCCGACCGGCGCGATGTGCGGCTGGTCGAGAGCCAGTGCACCGCGGGGCGCATCCGGCTGACGACGGCCCGCCAGCAGAAGGGGCGGGTCGGGCCCCGGGGGCTGGCGCTCGAGAACACCTCGCGCTCGCGGCGGTTTCTGGCGGACTACGAGGCCAAGACGCTCTACGCCTCGACCGAGGCGCTCATCGAAGAGGGGCAGATCGAGCGGGCGATCACCGCCTACGACCGCCAGCACGAGGTGCACCCCGATCATCCCTTCCTGGTCAACCGGCTGCTCCAGCTCAACGTGACCCCCGCCGGCAACCTGGCCGACGCCGCCGCGCTGGCCAAGGCCCGGCTGGCCCGCTACCCCGACGACCTCGACGCGCTGTGCGCCCTGGCGGTGGTGCAGCAGCGGCAGGGGCAGCCCAATTCGGCGGCGGCGACGCTGAGCCGGCTGGCCGAGGTGGCCGAGCAGACGGGCGATACGCTCGAGGCGGCCCAGGCCCGCTGCGCGATGGCTGGCGCGCTGGCCGAGAGCGACCCCCCGGCGGCGGTCCGGGCGCTGGAGGCGGCCCTGGCCCTGCGGCGGCGGCTGCCCGGGGCGCTGCGGGCGCTGGCCGACTTGCAGTCGCGCACCGGCGATTGGGCGGCGGCGCTGCGCACCCGGGAGCGGCTGCTGGCCCGGGAGGAGGATCCCGACGCCCGGCAGGCGCTGTTCCACTCGCTGGGTCAGGTGGCGCTGGAGCAGGCCGGTGATCTGGACGCGGCGGTGGGCTACTTCGAGCGGGCGCTCGAGGCCCAGCCGGAGGACGTCGAGGCGCTGATCGGGCTGGCGACGGCCCAGGAGCGCGCCGGGCGGGTGCTGCCGGCGGTGCGCACGCTCGACCGGGCGGCGCGCATCCTCCAGGAGCGGGGCGATCACGTCGCCGCGGCCGACGCGATGGTCCGCCTGGGTGATCTGTGGCGCCGCGATCCGGCCGAGGGGTCGGCCACGGCGGCCCTGCGCTATCGGCAGGCGCTGATGCTGGTGCCGGGTCACCCGGGCGCGCTCTTCGGGCTGGCCGAGGCGGCGCTGGCCGACGGCGAGCCGGCCCGGGCCCGCAACGCGCTCGAGGAGCTCCTGCGGGTCATCGACGAGGGCCGGGTCGACGTCGATCGCAACGCGGTCTACCTGCGGCTGGGCGAGGTGCTCGCCGGCCCCAACGGCGACCCCCCGCTGGCGGTGGCCTACTACCAGAAGGCGCTGAGCGGCACCGAGGCCCAGGCCGAGCGGGCGCTGGCGGCCCTCGAGGAGCTGCACGCCCGCGCCGAGCGGTGGGACGACGTCACCCGGGTGCTGGAGATGGCCGTCGAGCGGGCGCCCGATCCGGTGGCGAAGGGCCAGCGGCTGGCCCGGCTGGCGGGGGTGGTGCGCGCCCGCCACGACGATGAGCTGCGGGCGGTGAAGCTGCTCGAAGAGGCGGCGACGCTGCGGCGGGACGACCCCGCGGTGCTCGAGTCGCTGGCCACCATCCACCGCGAGGGCGGGCGGCACGCGGCGCTCGAGGCGGTGCTGGGGCGAATCTGCGATCGGCTGGAGGCCCCCGAGCGGCTGGCGGCGACCTACGCCGAGCGGGGCGATCTGCTGCGGCTGCACCTCAACCGCACCGACGACGCGGCGCAGTGCTACTCGCTGGCCCTGGGCTGCGCGCCCGACCACCGCGAGGCGCTGGAGGGGCTGGCCGACATCTACCGCGAGCGGGAGCGCTTCGGCGAGCTGGCGACGCTGCTGGAGCGGCTGGCGTTGGTGCTGCCGGCGAGCGAGTCGGGGCTGATCTGGCTCGAGCTGGGGCGCTTGCAGGCCCGGGTGCTCGACCGCCCGCGGCCGGCGGTCGACAGCTACGAGAAGGCCCGGGTGCGCCGCCCGGACGACCCCGAGGTGCTGCGCCCGCTGGGTGATCTGCTGTTCGAGCAGGGGCGGCCGGCGGTGGCCCTGCC
This sequence comes from bacterium, assembly GCA_030426085.1. GTDB lineage: Bacteria > Myxococcota_A > Bradymonadia > UBA7976 > UBA1532 > JACKDM01. Next base: position 10,122 of record JAUHYW010000034.1, read on the forward strand.
CCACTACGAGGCGCTGTACGGCATCTACGAGGCCGAGGGCTACGACGAGCCCCAGGCGCCGTTCCTGCTGCGCATCGCCGAGGTGCTCGACGCGCTCGACCGGGGGGCCGACGCGCTGGCGTACCTGCAGAAGGCGGCCGAGGCCGACCCCGATCGCATGGCGGTCTACGAGCAGGCGCAGGATACGCTGCTGCGCCAGGGCGACGTCGAAGGCATCGTGCAGTTCTTCGAGGCCGGGTTGAAAGAGGCCCTGCGCCCCAGCGTGCGGCGGTTCCTGGCCAAGCGCGCCGGGCGGCTGGCGTGGCGCGAGCTGCGCCGGCCGGAGCAGGCGGCGCCGCTGCTCGACGAGGTGCTGCGGGGCGACCCCGAGGACACCGACGTGCGCCGCATGCGGCTCGAGGTGGCGACCGCCCTGGCCGACTGGCCCCGAGTGGCCGAGCTGCTGCGGGCCCAGCTCGAGCGGGCCGAGGCCCGGGAGCGGCCGGCGCTGCTGACGAGCCTGGCCAAGCTGGCCTACACCGCGCTGGAGCGCCCCGACGAGGGCACCCAGCTCGCGCTGGCGGCGCTGGGCGAGCAGCCCGACTATCAGCCGGCGCTGACCCTGCTCGGCGAGCGCAGCTTCGCGGCGAGCGACTGGGTCAACGTGCGTCGGGCCTACGCCGGGCTGGCCGAGGCCGAGGGTCGGGGCGCCCGCCCGGAGGACGTCTATCGGCTGGCGCTGGCCGAGCGGGCGCTGGGCGAGGAGGACGCGGCCCGGGTCCGTCTGGCGCGGCTGCACGCCGACGGCCGCATCCCGCCCGACGGGCTCGATCTGCTGGTGGCGCTCTTGATCGAGGCCGATGACGCCGAGGCGCTGGCGGCGGTGCTCGACGACCGGCTGGCCCTGGGCGAGCCGCTGGCCGATCGGCGGGCGGTGCTGCGGGCGGTGGCCCGGGTGCTCGGGCGGCACGAGGCGCAGCGTCAGCGGGCCCTCGACTGCTGGGAGGCTCTGCTCGATACGCTGCCCGACGACCCCGAGGCGCTGGCCGCGCTGCGGGCCGGGGGGCGGCTGCCCGAAGAGGAAGAGCCCCAGCCGCTGGAGATGCCCGGCCTGCCCGAGCCGACGGCGCCCGAGGGGGCCCGGCGGCCGGGTCGGGCGCTGCATACGCCCCGGGTCGATCCTCCCGAGGCGACCCCGTCCGCTGGGCCCACGCCCGATGCACCGACCCCCGATGCCCCCACCTCCGACGCGCCCGCCGCGAGCCCGTCCGAGCCCCCGCCCGACGCGGCCGAGGTCATCGAGCGGCTCGCGGCCCGGGGCGGGGCGGGCGAGCCCGATCAGCGGCCCTTCGTCGAGCGGGAGGCGTCCGAAGGGCCCGACGACGAGCTGCCGCCGCTGGAGATCGACCCCGACGCGAGCGCCCGCGAGGCGGCCCACGGGCGGGCCGCGGCGCTGGAGGCCGAGCTGGCCGAGACGGTCGAGCCCGACGCCCGGGCCCGGCTGTTCCTGGAGCTGGCCGAGCTGCGCCGCGATCGGCTGCACGACCCCGACGGCTCGGTGCCGGCCTTGATCGGGGTGCTGGACAACGCCGAGCCCGCCGGGCCGCTGTGGGTCGAGGCGCTCGAAGCCCTCGAAGATCTGCACGCGCTGCGCGAGGAGTGGGACGCCCTGCTGGCGCTCTACGACCGCCGGGAGCAGGCCGGCATGGGCACCGCGGCCGAGCTGAACCTGCTGCGGGCGTCCATCCTGCGCACCGCGGGGCGGCTCGACGAGGCGATCGCGGCCGCCGAGCGGGCCGCGCCGACCGGCGGGCGGGCGCTCGATCTGCTGGTGTCGCTGCTGCGGTCGGCCGGTCGGGTCGAGGAGGCCGCCGCCCGGGTGCTGAAGGGGCTCGATCGCCTGTCGCCGGTCGAGGCGGCCCACCGCCGCTGGCGGGCGGCCGAGCTGCTCACCGAGGGCGACCCGCCCCGGGCGCTGGCGCTGCTGGCCGAGGCCCACGCCGAGATCGACGATCCCGAGGTGGTGGAGCAGTGGATCGCGCTCGCCCGCCGGGTGGACGACGCCCGGGCGCTGCTCGACGCGCTCGAGGCGCAGGCGGCGACGCTGGGTGACTCGGGCCCCGACGCGGTCCGCCGCTCGTCGGCGCTGGCCGAGGCCGGCGCGCTGGCGGCCGATCAGGGCGCGCCGACCCGCGCCCGGCGGCTGTTCGAGGCCAGCCTGTCGGCGTGGCCGGACAACGTCGAGGCGATGGAGCACCTGGCCGGCGTGCTGAGCGGCGTGAGCGATCACGAGGCCCTGGCCGATCTGCGGGCCCGCCAGATCGAGGCGGCCTTGCCCGGCCCCCACCGGGGCGAGCTGGCGCTCGATCTGGCCCGGCTGTTCATCGACGCGCTGGGCGACGTCGACGGCGCCGAGCGGTGGCTCGACATGGCCGCGGCCGATCTGGAGGGCACCGACGCCTTCTCCGCGGTGGTCGGGCTGCGCGGCCGGCGGGCGGCGCCGCCGCTCGACTGGAATACGCTGGCCGAGCGGGCCCCGGACGAGGTCGTCGACGCGCTGGTCGAGCGGGCCGAGGCGCTGGCGGCCGATCCCCGGGCCCGTATGGAGGCCGCCCGCCTGCTCGAGGAGGCGCTGGGCCTCGCCCCCCACGTCCAGCGGGCCTACGCGCTGCTGGAGAGCATCTACGCCGGCGAGCAGCGCTGGGGCGAGCTGTGCGGGGTCATCGAGCGCCACGTCGCGACCATCGGCGCCCGCCCCGAGCGGGCCGAGCTGCTGCTGCGGCGGGCCCGCATCACCGAGCGGGCCCTGGGCGACGACGAGGGCGCGGCGGGGGCCTACGAGCGGGCGCTGATCGATCCGGCGGGCACGGCGCAGGTGGTGGCGGCGGCGGTCGACGCCCTGGTCGTGCTGCGCCCCCGGCGGCTCGATCTGGAGCGGGTGCGGCGGCTGCTCGACGAGCGCATCGATCACGCGGCCGACGACCGGGTCCGGGCCGGGCTGCACACGGTGCGGGGCGTGCTGTGGCAGAGCCGGCTGGGCCACATCGGTCGGGCCCGGGCCGATCTCGAGGCGGCGGTCCGCCTCGACCCGCGCCACGGCCGGGCCCACCTCGCGCTGGGGTTGATGGCGCTCGACCGGGGCGACGCCTCCGACGCGACGGTGCACCTCGACCGGGCGCTGCTGAGCGACGGCGGCACGCTGACCCCAGCCCAGATCGACGAGGCGTTCGAGGGCCTGCGCCGGGCGCTGGAGAAGCTGGGGCGGGCCGACGAGGTGCCGATGCTGGCCGAAGAGGTGCTCGCTCGCCACCCGGACGCGCGGGCGCCGCGGGCCGTCGCCGGGGACGACTCGGTCGAGACCGCGCCGCTGCCCGAGCTGCCCCCGCCGGACACCACCGACGTCGACTGATCCGGTCGGGCCGAACGCCGATCAGAACGTGTAGTCCAGCCCCAGCCCGCCGGCGATGCCCCACACCACGTACGCCGGGCCCTGCTCGAAGCCGCTGAGCATCTGCGCGACCTCCTCGGTCGAGTTGTTCATGAGCTCCTCGCGGGTGGCCTCCGCCCGCGCCACCGGGACCGACTGGTTGGCGCGGCTGGCCGTGAACTCGAGGTGGAGCGACCAGTCGGACAGCCGCCCGCCGAGCTTTCGGCGGACGCCGAGCGAGGCCACGAACATGCGGATGAAGCCGACATCGGCCCCCAGCCCGGCGGCGTCCAGCGCGTAGGCTCCGCCGACGCCGGCCCCGAGATAGGCCTCCGAGACCCCACCGAGCAGGTCGCCGACGTAGCCCCCGAGCAGCTCGGCGGTGGCCGCGGCGAGCGTCTGGTCCTGCGAGATGAGGACCCGCTCGCCGTCCGTCGTGCGGGCGCCGCCGACCCCCAGCCAGTTGGGCACGACCCGGACCCCCATGCGGCTGGCGACGAACCATCGGCTGCCGAAGTCCCGGTAGCGCAGCGCGACGGCGCCCCGCAGCTCGACGAGCTCGTCGGTCGCCCGGTCGAGGGTCACCCCGTCGAGGTCGCTGAGCTTGCCGCCGATGATCATCGTCAGGCTGCCCATCACCTGGAGCCGCTGAGCCGACGTGTCGGGGTGGGGCAGCTCGACGCGGGCTCCCGGTTGCACCCGGGCGGTCTCCACGGCGAACTGACGGTCGCCCTCGTAGGTGATGCTCAGCGGCGTGTCGCATTGCAGATCGGGCATCGGCAGGTACAGCGCGTCGGCGCCGTCGAGCAGCAGCCGGTTCGTCTGGATGCCTTGACGGCTCACGACGACCGCCTGGATCGCGTCGCCGGGCACATCGAGCGGCGCGTCGGGCACCTGCGCCGTCAGGACCCGCCGGTCGGCGGGCAGCTCGCCCCGCAGCCGAAGGCCGGGCGCGTCGAGCGACTGCTGCCACGTCACCTCGGGGGTCTCGAGCCGCAGGTCGAGGGCCACCGGCGGCTCCAGGGTCGCGGTGGGGTCGACCCGACAGGTGTAGCGGCAGACGCCCTCGTCCGGTTCGGGGCGGTCACAGGCGGTGAACCGGGCGCCGACCGCGGGGCAGGTCGAGCGGGCCGGCAGGGTGCACGCCAGGGCCAGTTCGAAGTCGAAGCGGGACAGCCGGGCCGGCTGGTCGAGGCTCGGCCAGCGCCCGGTCCACCGGGCCACCGCCTCGCTGTGCGCCGTCTCGATGGTCGCCGTGCGCACCCCGCCGCTGGGGGTCGCCGGCACCTCGATGCGCAGCGTGCCGTCGGGGTGGGCCTCTCCGTGACAGGTGGCCCCGCCGTCGACCCGGGCCCGCGCGACCGTCGCCCGCCCCGTCGGCTTGCGGATGCCCAGGCAGCGGCAGCGGCGGCGGATGGGGACCGTCACCCACGCCGGCGCCTCGCGGCCCCGGGGCCAGCTCAGCCGGGACGCCTCGAAGTCGCCGCCGATGACCCGATAGCTGGGGTGGGAGAGGCGGTTCGTCGGGCTCCAGCGCACCCGGCCGCCGCTGACCTCGACGCTGTACAGCGCGGGCGGGCTCTCGGCCTCGACCGACTCGACGGCGATGTAGACCGTGCCCCCGTCGGCGGGCCAGGTGTCGTCGTCGGCGCAGATCGCGGTGAAGTCGGCCACCGGGAAGCGGCCGGTCTCGATCCGCGCCCGGCAGTCGGGGTGGGGCTCGGCGGGGCAGCGGATGCAGTGGGCCGAGGGCGGGCCCCGGCGGATCGTGCAGGCGCCGGGGCTCTCGGGCGGGCACTCGGCGCCCGCCGCGAGGGGTGAGACGCCCGGGACCTCGACCCCGCGCAGGGCCGGGGCCCGGGTGACGAGGCACACCCGGGCCGGGGGCGAGGCGCCGGGCTCCGGCTCGAGCACCAGCTTGAACTCCTCGGCGGCGGCCGGCCCGGCGATCGAGAGGCCGAGCGCGAGGCTGGCGACGAGCGGATACGGGCGGGGCAGGGCGCGCATCTCTCGAATGTATACCGAATAGGGAGTCCGTGCGCCTCGATCGGCCATGGCAGCCCCCCGGTTCACGGCTGTTCACGCTCGGGGTGTGAACACCGGCCACTCCACCGGAGCAGCGTTGCTCCACCCCCCCGCGGGCCGCGGCCGCCCGATCCCGCGCCCCGCCCGGCGTTCGGGCGGCGCAGCGCCCACCAGCGGCGCTGGCCCGGGGTTTGCTTCGCCACCGGTCGACCCCACCCGGAGGAAGCCCCATGCACCGCAAGTCCCTGCGCCGCCGCTGGCTGCTGCTCGCCGCCTTCATGTCCATCCACTGCGGCCGGGTCGAGCGGCGCACCCAGACCACCGTCGAGGTCGACGGCCGCTACGGGCAGGCCATCGAGCAGGCCTACGGGTGCGAGGGGCAGCCGGTCGACGCCTGGGAGCATCGCCAGATCGGCGGCTCGGCGGCGGTGCGGCACGAGTCGTCCAGCGGCGCGGTCGCCGGCGCCCGGCTGCGCATCCTCCAGAGCGAGATCACCCGGTCGACGACCTATGTCGCCCCCGATGAGCAGACCTACCAGCTCGGCGCGTTCAGCGCCTACGGGGGCTACGAGCGACGGCGGTTCGGCTTCGCCGCCGGGGGTTCGATCATCACGCTCAACGACGCCCTCGACCCCGACTCGCTGGAGCTGCTGCCGTTCATCCAGATCAAGACCGGCGATCTGGACAACGTGTGGTTCGAGGCGACCTTCGGCACCAACGACCCGCTCTACTTCGCCCAGTACTTCGGCGCCGGGATCGGCGTGCGGGGCGAGAACCACCGCTTCCGGGCCGGGGGCACCTTCTACGGGCACTACATGTTCGACGTGGAGTACGACCCCATCGACGACGTCGACTACGACGAGCCGCTGATGGTCGGCTCCCGGGCCGAGCTGATCGACCTCGGGCTCTACGTGGACGCCGAGTGGCGGCCGTTCGGCGGCCTGGGCCTCATCGGCGGGTTCGTCTTCGGCCCCGCGCCTGCCGCCCGGGTCGGGCTCACCTGGACCTTCGGCGGCGATGACGGCCCCTGACCGGCCGGGCGCTCACCGGGCGGGGCCCAGGGTCATCTCGTCGAGCGTCCACTCGTGGATCGGCGGGCCCCCCGGCTCGTTGGCCACCTTCGCCGCCGCCGGCAGCCGCAGCCCCTCCCGCTCGATCCAGCCTTCGAACGCCGCGTCGGCCACGACGAACGGCGCCACCGCCCGCACCGTCGCCTGGAAGCGGTCCACCCGGTCGTCGCCGTCGAGCCACAGGATGTACTGGTCGGTCTCCATCTGGGGCGCCGCTTCGCCCCACGACATGAAGACCCGGGGCGCGCCGTCGACCGGCGGCATGCTGTGCACGACGTCGGCGGTCGTCATGGCGAACGGCAGCTCGAACAGGTGCCGGATGGACGCCGCCAGCATGCGCAGGCCGGGCGGCTGCTCGGCCACCGGGCCCTCGACCGTCTGATCGCCCGATACGAGGCGCAGCGTCATCGGGGTCCGATCGCGGGGATCGAAGCGCAGCGTCAGATCGACCGCTTCGGCCTCGACCCCGAACGTGCCCCGGGCGAGGGTCGAGTGGACCCGCCCCGACCACCGCAGCTCGACCCAGGCCCGCGCCCGCCATCGATCGAGCCCGCCGTGAGCCGCCTCGAACCGGCCCCGCAGCGCCTCGCCCTCGGCCGGCGTGCCCAGCGGCTCGTCGGCCAGATCGCTCATGAACAGAGACGTCTCGAAGGCGGCCCAGGCGAGGCTGGCGCCGATCGCGGCGACGACGGTCAGGGCCACGGCGATCAGGCGCAGGCGGCGGCGTCCGGTGGCGGTCATCGGCCCTCCTCGGTCGGCGGGGCGGCCGTTCGGGGGCCGCCGCTCGGGGCATCTTCCCCCCCGGCCCGCCCGCCGCGCCAGCGCCCGTCCGATTTTGGTGGCGACCCTCTTCGCCCCCGCCGCATCGAACGCCCTCGCCCCCCGCTGCGGGCCGTCGCGCTTGCCCGACGGGGGCCAGACACGCTACGAGACAGCGGTGAACCCGAGCCGTCCCCCCATCGCCCCCGACCCGCGCCGGGCGCGCGAGTCGCTGCCCGTCGTCGATCCCGCGCTCACCGATCGCACGCGGCGCCGCATCCGCTATCTGCGCGTCTCGGTGACCGATCGCTGCAACTACCGCTGCAGCTACTGCATGCCGGCCGAGGGCTTCGCCCAGACCGCCCGATCGGAGCTGCTGACCCTCGAAGAGACGGCAGCCTTCGTGCGCATCATGGCCGAGCTGGGGGTCGAGCGGGTGCGCATCACCGGCGGCGAGCCGCTGGTGCGCAAGGGCGTGGTGCAGCTCGTGCGGTGGATCGCCGAGACCCCCGGCGTGCGCGAGGTGGCGATGACCACCAACGGGCACCTGCTCGACCGCCACGCCGAGGCGCTGTACGCCGCCGGGCTGCGCACGCTCAACGTCAGCATCGACACCTTCGACCGGGCCCGCTTCGCGGCGATCACCCGGGGCGGTGATCTGGATCGGGTGCTGGCCGGGCTGGCCGCGGCCCGCGCCGCCGGCTTCGAAGGCACCCGCATCAACGCGGTCGGCATCCGGGGGGTCAACGACGGCGAGCTGGTCGACATCGCCCGCCGCTGCTGGGCCGAGGGCTGGCTGCCCCGCTTCATCGAGCTGATGCCCATCGGCGGGCTCGGCTTCCAGAGCGAGGCCCGCCGGCTGAGCACCGCCGAGATGCTCGCCGAGCTCGAGGCCGCGCTGCCCCTGCGGCATCGGGGCCGGCCCCGCGGCGATCGACCGCGGGGGCCCGCGGCGTATTGGGTGGTGACCGATGGCCCCAGCGCGGGGCGCGAGGTGGGGATCATCAGCCCCATGTCGGACGACGGCTTCTGCGCCGCGTGCAACCGGGCCCGCCTCACCGCGCGGGGCGGGCTGCGGGCGTGCCTCGCCGACGATCACGAGGTCTCGATCTTGCACGCGATGCGGTCCGGTGCCCCCCGGGACGCGATCGTGGAGAAGGTGCGGGCGGCGGTGCTCGGCAAGCGCCCGGCCCACCGGATGAGCGACGCCGCCGATTCGATCACGGTGCCGCTCGCCGTGATGACCGGCATCGGGGGTTGAGAAGACGAAATGCCCGGGCAATGCCCCGGGCCCGGCCGCCGCTGATATGAACCGGGGCGCCGGGCGCGCTATACTGGTCGACCGCCGCCGGGACGGCGGATCGAGGCGGTCGAAGCAGACAGGGAGAGGTCGACATGAGCGAAGACACTGCGGCGCAGGACGCGGCCCGAGAGCAGGCCGCGAAGCGCGAGATGTTCAAGCGGGTCCGGCTGGTGGTCGCGCTGCTGGCCGTCGTCGGGCTGTTCTACGTCTTCATGGGCAGCGCCACCGAGGGCGGGCAGTGGTTCATGGAGGTCGACGAGGCGGTCGCCTCGACCACCATCCCCACCGACCGCCCGATCCGGGTCAAGGGCAACGTGGCCCCGGGCAGCTACCGCACCACCGAGGGCAGCACGGTCCACCGCTTCGCGATCATCGGCAAGGCCGAGGCGGCGATGCCGGTGGTCTACGATGGGGCGATGCCCGACGTCTTCGCCGAGGGCCGGGAGGTCGTCGTCGAGGGCACCCGCAAGGCGGACGGCACGCTGGTGGCCACCGAGGTCATCGCCAAGTGCCCCTCGAAGTACGAAGGCGGCCTCTCGCCCGAGGCCCGCAAGCACCTGGAAGCCACCGGCCAGAAGCCGGCGGGCGACCACGCCGGCGGCTATTGAGCCGCCCGGCCCGATCCGAGTCCCCGATCCGGACGACCGGCGCCCGCGGGCGCCCTCGGGAGTGAACGCATGATCGACACCAACGCCATCGGCAGCTTCCTGCTGCACGCGGGCATCGTCGTCGCCGTCTTCGCCGTCCTCGCCAGCCTCGTCGGCAAGCGGCGGGAGGACGGCCGGCTGATGATCGCCGGCGAGCGGGCGGGCTACGCGCTCACCGGCATCCTCGTCTGCGCGTCGTTCCTGCTGGCCAACGCCTTCATCACCCACGACTACGCAAACAAGTACGTCGCCCGGTACAGCGACAACAACATGCCCTGGTACTACCTGATCGCCGCCTTCTGGGGCGGTCAGGCGGGCTCGTTGATGTTCTGGTCGCTGGTGCTCGCGGTGTGTACCGCGATCGTCATCTACCAGAACCGGGAGAAGAACCGGGACATCCTGCCCACGGTGCTGACGGTGCTGATGGGCATGCAGGCGTTCTTCCTGGTGCTGATGGTCGTCGAGGCCAACCCCTTCGAGCGCTTCCTCATCAACGAGCCGCCGATCAACGGCCGGGGCCTCGAGCCGCTGCTGCAGAACCCGGCGATGACGTTCCACCCGCCGAGCATCCTCAGCGGCTACGTCTGGTTCACCGTGCCCTTCGCCTTCGCCGTCGCCGCGCTCATCCACAAGCGGCGGGACGACGCCTGGATCAAGACCACCCGGGGCTACGCGGTCATCTCGTGGGGCCTCTTGTCGGTGGGCAACCTCTTCGGCGGCATGTGGGCCTATCAGGAGCTGGGCTGGGGCGGCTTCTGGGGCTGGGATCCGGTCGAGAACGCCTCGTTCATGCCGTGGATCGTGGCCACCGCCTACCTGCACTCGGTCATGATCCAGGAGCGCCGGGGGCTCCTGCGCACCTGGAACTTCTTCCTGGTGCTGTTCACCTTCTTCCTCACGATCTTCGGCACCTTCCTCACCCGCTCGGGCCTCATCGACTCGGTGCACACCTTCGCCCAGAGCGACGTGGGCGGGTACTTCGTCGTGCTGCTCGGCGGGCTGACCATCGGCTCGCTGATGCTGCTGGCGTGGCGGGTGCTCGACGGCACCCTGCGCGGCGGGCGGGACAACGCGACCATCGACGACCCCCAGGCGAAGGCGCTGTTCGAGGGCCCCGGCAAGTGGAAGGGCTGGACCCTGGCCTTCCTCTGCTCGGTCGCCGCGATCGTGCTGTGGCCGGCGATGGCCTTCGTGCGGGCCGACGGCAGCCTGCCGATGGATCTGTTCGTGGTGGTGCTGCTGTGCCTCTTCGCCTGGATCATCGGCCCGGCGGTGGCGGTGGCCCTGCGCTGGCGCATGGACGCCAAGGCGGGCATCACCGACGGCGGCGGCGTCGACAGCCTCGCCAGCCGGGAGGGTGTCTTCCTGCTCAACAACCTGCTGCTGCTCGGCCTCGTCGGCGTGGTGATGTTCGGCACCATCGGCGAGAAGATCAGCGCCTTCTTGTGGCAGGAGACCAAGTACACCGCGCCGTGGTTCAACGCGTGGATGGTGCCCGGCGGGCTGGCCCTGCTGCTGCTGATGGGCGTCGGCCCGCTCATCCCCTGGCGCAAGATGACCCGCAAGAGCTTCATGCGGAACTTCCTGGTGCCCACCGTCATCGCCACCATCGGCACCGCGGCGCTCTACTTCGGCGACGTCTACCACCTCAAGACGCACGTCGCGAACACCGACATCCCGATCGGCGAGGTGCCGCTCGGCCGGCTGCCGCTGGTGGCCGAGCTGACCGGCATCTACGCGCTGCTCGGCTTCTGGGGGGCGTTCTTCGTCTTCTACACGATGGTCTGGGAGTTCCTGCGCGGGGCCCGGGTACGCTCGCGCTCCACCGGTGAGGGCTACTTCACCGCGCTGACCCGGCTGACGGCCAAGCAGAAGCGGCGCTACGGGGGCTACCTGACCCACATCGGCTTCGCCGGGTTGTTCCTCGGCTTCATCGGCACCGGGCTCAAGACCGAGCAGGATCTGACGTTCAACGCGGTCGGTGAGACCCACGTCCTCGAAGACAAGGTGCTCGAGTTCACCGGCTTCGAGACCGAGGAGAACCGCGAGTACAGCGAGTGGTTCGCCAAGTTCAACGTCTACCAGCGCAACGACGACGGCTCGCAGGGCGAGTTCATCGCCGAGCTGTGGCCCAGCCGGCGCAACTACCACGGCGCCAACGTCAAGATGAGCCGGGTGACCTCGGAGAAGGACGAGATCTTCCTGTGGAAGGGCAACGTCTACGCGACGCTCATCGCGATGAAGCCCCGGTTCAATCAGGCCGAGATCATGGCCCACTACAACCCGATGATCCTGCACATGTGGATCGGCGGGGCGATCCTGCTCTTCGGGGTGGTGTTCGCGGTGTGGCCCGAGCAGGCGAAGTACCCGGTCTTCGCCGCGGCCCGCCGCCGACGGCGCAAGTCGGTGGTCGAAGGGGCGCCGGCGGCCCAGCCGCTCGCCCGGGCCCGCCTCGATTGACCGCCCCCGCGCCCCGGCTGGACGGATCGCTCCCCTCGACGCACACTGCCCGAGACTGCTGACCGACTGCGCACCGAGACTGCTGCCCATGTTGTTGTTCTTCGCCATCGCGGCCGGCCTGGTCGCTCTCTATCTGCTCGCCCAGACGGTGCGGCCCCTGCTCGAGAGCGGGGTGGTCACCGCCGCCGAGTGGCAGCGGGTCGAGGACGAGTCGTTGCAGCTCCTCGAGCGCCGCGACCAGCTCCTCGCCGAGCTGCAGGAGCTGGAGTTCGAGGCCGCCCTGCACAAGATCGACGCCCGCGACCTCGAGGCGCTGCGCACCCGCTACGCCCTCGAGGCGGTCGAGCTCGACAAGCGGATCGACGCCCGCCGGGAGCAGTACGACGGGCGCATCGAGGCCCAGGTCGAGGAGACGCTGGCCGACGCCGCCGCCCGCCGCCGGAGCAAGGCCCAGGCCTCGGCGGCCTCGACCGACGCGGCCGGCGGGGCACGGGTGACGCGGGAGGAGTCGACGGTGCGCGCCGAGCCGCCCGCTCCCGAGCCGCCCGCCGCCGAGCCGGCCGCTCCCGAGCCCGCCTCTGCGAAGGCGGCCCCCGCCGCGGGCCGCGACGTGCCTGCCGACGGCGGCGGGCCCGCCGACGACGCGGGTGGCCACGGTGATGACGACGGCCCCCGGGCGGCCCTGATCCTGGCCCCCGGCGAAGCCTGGGACGATCCCGCTCACTGCGCCCGGTGCGACAACCGCATGGCGCCCGGCTCGGCCTTCTGCGACGGCTGCGGCGCCCCGGTGATGCGGGCCTGCGCGAGCTGCGGGGCCGCCAACCGGATGCAGGCCCGGTTCTGCAAGTCCTGCGGCAACCCGGTCTCGGGGGAGGTGGCCTCGTGAGCTGCGCTCGTTCGGCGCTCGTCGCCCTCTCGACTCTCGCTCTCCCGATCCTCTGCGCGCTGGTGGCCCTGGCGCTGCCGACGAGCGCGCTGGCCCAGTACGGCGGGGGGGACGCGAAGCCCCCGGCGGCGGCTGGTGGGCTGCCGCCCTTCCTGGCGGCGATGAAGCGCCACGACGTGAAGCTGAAGGTGGCCATCCGCGGGGCCGACGGCACCATGCGGCCGGCCCCGGCCGGCCTCGGCGTGGGCATGAGCATCATCGCCGGCGGCTCGAAGGTGAAGGACTACCACGCCACCACCGGCGAGGGCGGCGCGGCGATCTTGCAGGGCATCCCGTCCAACCCCGAAGTCCAGGGCATGATCAGCTACAGCACCTGGGCCGACTTCCAGGGGGTGCGCTTCCCGCACGCCTTCGCCGGGGTGCCCCAGGACGGCACCGAGATCGAGCTGACGGTGCACGACGTCACCACCTCGACCGAGTCGATCGCCGCCGAGACCCACATCGAGATGTTCCCCGACGAAGAGTCGCTGGTCGTGCGGCAGGACATCCGGCTGTACAACGGCGGCCCGCTGGCGGTGAACTGCGCCGCTCTGCCCGGCGGCGGCCTCGAGCTGCCGATGCCCGAGGGGGCCAAGCACCCCGAGGTGCACGACGAGCACGACCCGACCATGGAGGTCCGGGGCACGAGCGTCTGGTACAAGGGCGCGCTGCTGCCGGCCGGCGTCGGCCAGCCGGCGTCGGTGCAGGTGGTCTACACCCTGCCTTATGGCCCCGAGACCTACGAGTGGTCCCAGGCCCTGCCGGTGCGCACCCAGGGGGTGATGGCGGTGGTGCCTCAGCACAAGCAGCCCCGGGCCCGCGAGGCCATCCCGCTGACGCTGGTCACCCGGGGCGCGTTCGGCGGGACCCGCCCGGTGGAGCAGCCCGACGACCGCCGCTTCGAGGTGCTCGACAGCGAGGGCGCGACGCTGGCCGCGGGCGAGCCCATCCGCTTCGCGGTGAGCAACCTGCCCGCCCGGGGCAAGGGCGGGCTGTGGCTGATGGTGGTGGCCATCCTGGCGGTCATCGGGCTGGTGATCTTCGGCTTCCGCCGGCCGGCCGACGCCGAGGGGGCGGTGCTCTCGCGGACCCACCTCGTCGCCGAGCGCGATCGGCTGGTCCGGGCGCTGGCCCGCATGCGGCGGGCGGTGGAGAAGGGGCGCATGTCCCAGACCCGCTTCGAGCGCGAGCGGGAGGCGATCACCGCCCGGCTGGTCTCGCTGTACAAGGCGCTCGACCGGCTGGAGGGCCGGTGAGCCCGACGCCCTCGCCGACGGTGCGCACCCGCGGCCTGGGCCGGCTCTACGACGACGACTACGCGCTCGTCGGCCTCGACGCCGAGTTCCCCGGGGGCACGGTGACCGCCCTGCTCGGCCCCAACGGCGCCGGCAAGTCGACCCTGATGGGCATCCTCTCGACCCTGATGCGCCCCAGCGAGGGCGAGGTGCGCTACGGCGACGTGCTGCACGACGACCCGATGGCCCGGGCGCTGGTGGGCTACGTCGGCCACCGCACGATGCTGTACCGCCCGCTGAGCGCCCGGGAGAACCTGCGCTTCTTCGGCCGGCTGTACGGCGTGCTCGACCTCGACGACCGGGTCGATCGCCTGCTGGCCGAGGTCGGTCTGACCCGGGACGCGGAGCGCCCGGCGGGCGACTTCAGCCGGGGCATGGCCCAGCGGCTGACCATCGCCCGGGCGCTGCTGCCGGGCCCGTCGCTGCTCCTGCTCGACGAGCCGCTGACCGGCCTCGACCGGGACGGGGTGGCGATGGCGGTGCGGCTCTTCGGCGCCGAGCGCGATCGGGGGGCGGTGGTGGTGATGGCCAGCCACGATCTGGCCGCCACCGGCGATCTGGCCGATCGGGCGCTCATCCTGCGCCGGGGCCGCAAGGCGTACGAGGGCCCGGTCGAGGGCGACCTCGCGGTGCTGTACCGCGACGTGCTCGGCGGCGAGGCGGCGGCGTGACCGAGGCCCGCCCGCCGGCCCCACGCCCGCCGCGGACGCGGGCCCCGGGCTACACCCGCACCGTGCTCATCGTGCTGGCCAAGGACGCCCGCACCGAGCTGCGCTCCAAGCAGACCCTGGCGACGATGCTGCTCTTCGGCCTCGTGCTGACCTTCGTCTACGCCTTTGGCTTCGTCAGCGACCCGGCGACCAACAAGAAGGTCATGCCCGGCGCGATGTGGGGCGCGCTGCTCTTCGCCGGCACCCTCGGCGTCGGCCGCACCTTCGCCCGCGAGGCCGAGGACGGCGCGTTCGGCGCGTTGGTCTTGTCTCCCGCCGAGCGCAGCGCCATCCTGCTGGCCAAGATCGCGGTCAACGTCGCGCTCTCGGCGCTGGTGATGGTCGTGGTCGTGCCGCTGCTGGCGGTGATGCTGCGGGTCGATCTGACCGACTGCGCCGGCCTGATCGCGCTGCAACTGCTGCTGGGCGCCATCGGCTTCGCCGCGGTGGGCACCCCGCTGGCGGTGATGGCCGTCTCGGCCCGCTTCGCCGAGGTGCTGCTGCCGATCGTGGTCTTCCCCATGGTGACCCCGGTGCTCATCGCCGGGGTCAAGGGGGCCTCGGTGGCGCTGGGCACGGCGATCGAGACCGACCCCTGGCCCTGGCTGCAGTTCACCGCGGCCTATGGGCTGGTCTTCGGCGCCGGGGGCCTGTTCCTGTTCGAGAGGATGGTGACCGAATGAGACTGCTGTTCCCCGCCGCCACCGCGCTCGGCGCCGTCGCCATCGGGGTGGCCCACTACCTCGCCTTCGTGCATGTGCCCATGGAGTCCACCATGGGCGCGGTGCAGCGCATCTTCTACTTCCACGTGCCCAGCGCCTGGCTCTTCTATCTCGGCGCGCTGCTGTGCTTCGGGGCCAGCCTGGGCTACCTGATCAACCGCAAGGCGCGGTGGGACGCCTTCGCCCACGCCTCGGCCGAGACCGGGCTCGTCTTCGGGCTCATCGTCGTGGTCACCGGCCCGCTGTGGGCCCGCCCGGTGTGGGGCGTGTGGTGGAACTGGGAGCCCCGGCTGACGACCATGTCGCTGGTGCTCTTGATGTTCGCCGCCTACTGGGTCGTGCGGGCCTTCGGCGGCCCGGGGCAGGGCGTGCGCCGCTTCGCCGCGGTGCTGGCGGTCTTCGCCGGGCCGAGCATCTACTTCGTGCGGGTCGCGGTGAACAGGTGGGGCGGGGTGCACCCCCCGGCCGAGACCGCCAGCCGCTCGGACGACGTCATCAAGCTGACGATGTACACCTGCTTCTTCCTGCTGTTGTTCGTCTTCGGCCTGCTTCTGCGCATCCGCTATCGCGCGCACCGCGACGCGCTCACCGTGCGCGCCGTGCGCCGCCGCCTCGCCCGCCTGGGAGGGATCTGATGGACCGTCCGCTGCGCACCCTGCGCGCCCTGGCCTTCGCCGCGACCCTGTCCGCCGCCGGCCTCGCCCTCGCCCAGACGCCGGCGGCCGATGCGCCGGCCTCGGCCGCGGGGGACGAGGTGCCCAACGCGGGCGAGGTCGTCGACACCTTCGAGACCTCGCCCGATCTCGAGCCGATGCGCTATCGCCACCTGTGGATCGCCTACTCGGCGATCTGGCTGCTCGTCTTCGGCTTCATGTTCCGCACCTACAAGAAGAGCGAGGCGACCCAGGCCGAGCTCGAGCTGCTCAAGCGACGCCTCGCCGACCTGGAGGGCAAGAATGGAGACTGAGCTGCTCGCGACGCCCCCGGCGACGCATGTGGTCTACATCCCGTTCGTGATCCTGATCGGGGTCGTCATCGGCTTCGTGATCGGTCGCAAGGCGGGGCTCAAAGAGGGCAAGGCCGAGTACCTCGGCGGCGGGGACGACGACGACGACCTGCTCTGACGCCCGGCGTCACTCGCCGTACAGAGTCACTCGCCGTACAGATCTTCGGCGGCCCATCGGTGGCAGGCGCCGTCCGCGTCGCGCTCGAACGGGCACAGCTCGCCGCTCTCGGTGAGCCAGAACGCCCGGCGGCTGGTGCCGAGGCTCACGTCGGGCGCGAACACATCCTGGAAGCCCGCCCCGTTCGTCCTCAGCCGCACCCGGTAGGTGCCGGGGTACATCCGGGCGAAGAAGTCCCGGCCGTCGGCGCTGCGCACCGGCGCGATGTGCACCCGATCGGTGTTCGACGGCTCGAAGACCACCGCCGCCGCCGCGCCGCCCTCCGCGACCCCGTTGCGGGGCAGCGGTCGATCCGGATCGTCGCGCTCGAGGCGCCCCCACACGTCGATGACGGGCACGTCGAAGACCTCGTCCCGCTCGACCTCCCGGTACAGCAGCAGCAGATCCAGCTCGGCCATACCCGGCGGGATGGCGCTCGCCGGCTGCACCCACGGGCAGCCGTCGAGGCACGGGGCGTCGTGCGTCGGCTGGTAGAACACCCGGAACGCCTCGGCGGGCAGGTTCATGTGGAACCGGGCCGGCCCCGTCGGGGGCAGCGCCACCCGATGCCGGCGCTCGGTGTGCATGTGCTCCAGCAGCAGATACCCCCGCCGGACCGCCGCTTCCGGGGTGTCCTCGGGCAGCGGCTGGCCGTCGAGGGTGACCTCGCCCCGCACGGCGGTGACCCCGATGGTGTAGGTCAGGGCGACGTCCGATCGGATGCGGACCGCGTCTCGGGTCACACGTGCGCCCAGCGGGGGGCCCGGCTCCCCGGCCGGGGCGTGGCAGTGACGGATCCAGTAGCTCCCCGGGGGCACCTCGATCTCGAAGTCGAACGGCCCCGGGCCGGGCGGCAGCGCCGCGGTGGTGAAGCGGTCGCGGCTGACAGACTGAGTCAGCACCAGCCACCGGCGCTCGTCGAGGACGGGGCCCGGGGTCTCGAGGCGGATGCGGACGGTGACCGGGCAGCCCTCACCTTCACAGGGGGGCTCGACGATGTCTTCGGGCAGGGGCTCGCCGCACCCGAAGGCGAGGGCGAGGGCGAGCAGGCAGGCGGCGCAGCGGGCGGGCATGGGCGCTCCTTTCGTGGGTGCCCATGGTCGCCGGCCGCGGGGGTGGGGCCGGAGCGAAAAAGTCTTCGCCCCGGCGCGCTCAGCTCGCCGCCTGCGCCGCCGGGCTGTAGCCGGTGGCGATCGAATAGACCCCCAGCATCGTCTCCTCCACCGTCACCCGCTCGAGGTGCTGCTCGACGCAGGCCCCGATGCGGTTGTCGGGGATGCCCGAGACATACGGGGCCTTGAGGTCGATCCAGGCCCGGCTGAGCCGGTGATACCACCGGCTGTGATGCTTCCAGGAGTCGGCCACCACGATCCGCCGGCCCGGCTTCACCAGGGCGGCGCAGCGGGCCAGGATCGCCTCGTAGACCGGGATGGTGCTCAGCGAGAGGCAGAAGATCGCCGCATCGGCCGGCTCGGGCCCGGTGTACGCGGTGAGGTCGGCCTGCACGATCTCGACGTTGTCCCAGCCGTGCTGCTCGACCCGCGCCCGGGCGACGTCGAGCATGCCCGCGGAGAGATCGACCCCGATGACCCGGCCGGTGGGCCCGACCGCCTCGACCAGCCGCTCGAAGAGCAGGCCGGTGCCGCAGCCGAGGTCGTAGACCGTGTCGCCGGGCCGCGCCCCGAGCGCGGCCACCGCCTGCCGGTGGAACCGGCGCAGGATGAGCGCGGTGAGATCATAGCGGCGGGAGAAGTCATCGTAGTGGGCCTGGGTGCCCTCGGTGGTCTGCGTCCCGGGCATCGGCCCCTCCTCTCGGTAGACGGGGCGCCGTCGACACCCCGGAGCGGGCACGAGCGGCGCACCCTACTCCATATACTGCGTGGTCTGCCGCCGAGAACCGCGACGGACCCCCGCGGGCCGCCGCGTCGCGGTCTCCCGGGGGGTTCCTCGCCGCCGGGAGGTTTCTCGCCGCCGCGGGGTTTCTCCCCGCTTCCCGCGTCACGTATCGTCGAGACGCCACGCTTGGAGGACCCTCATGCGCCTGCCACTCCTGCTCGCCGCCGCCTGCACCTTGATCGCGGGCCCCGCCCTCGCCGCGCCGAAGGCCGGCGACCCGCTGCCCCGCCTCGTGCTCAGCGGCGAAGACGAGGGCCTCATGCGGCGGGTCGGCGACGACGACGTCGCCTACGCCCGGTTCGACACCGGCAAGACCCTCGCCCGGGGCAAGGTCTACCTGCTCACCTACCTCGCCGCCCGGCGCAGTGCCCAGAAGATGAGCCAGCCGCTCAAGAAGGCGCTGAAGAGCCGCCCGCCCAACGCGAAGTACCAGCCGGTCAACTTCATGAACCTCGACGACTGCATCTTCGGCACCTGCGGCTTCGCCCGGGGCCAGTTCGAAGACCACCTGCACGCCCAGCCGACGGTGGTGCACGTCGTCGACGAAGAGGGCCGCGGCCGCAAGCTGTGGGGCGCCCAGGAGGAGGGGGTGTCGGTCTACGTCGTCGACCACACCGGGGTCATCACCCACATCGCCCGGGGGCCGCTGACCGCCGCCTCGGCGCAGGCCGTCCGGGA
Organism: bacterium; assembly: GCA_030426085.1. Classification (GTDB taxonomy): domain Bacteria; phylum Myxococcota_A; class Bradymonadia; order UBA7976; family UBA1532; genus JACKDM01. The sequence continues at coordinate 29,181 of JAUHYW010000034.1, forward strand.
CGCGATCGACGCCGCGGTGGCCAAGGTGCCCTGAGGCCGATCGGGCCGGTGGGCGGCTGTTCGTGACCTCGCGGATACTTTCAGCTTCTTTCAGACATACCGAAAGCGGATGCCGGCTAGGCTCTGCGCGGGCGCTCGGCGCCCGACAACCCCTGCTGGAGCAACCGCCATGGCCAACGTCGAGATCGTCAGCTCGTCCTTCTCCGAATCCGGGGACCAGATCACCGGAGAGGTCACCTGCGAGATCACCTTCACCGAGACCGAGAAGACGCTCGAGATGGGCTTTCACGCCCGCACGATCCTGCGGGCGTCGAACGCCTCGACCGAGAGCGTGGTCCTGTCGAACAACCCGCGGATGGGCGGCATGATCTGCCTCGACGACCGGCGCCGCGAGAAGTGGGTCGGGCTGGGTGAGCTGGTGCATCCCGGCGGCAAGTCGACCCGGCAGATCACCATCCCCGTCTCGATGAGCCGAGCCGATCTGTTCGAGTACGGCCACCTCGTCCAGAAGTGGCTGGAGCAGTCCAACCGCGGCATCGACGTCGTGCGCGTCGAGATCGACCCCGACTTCGGTGGCTCGAAGAGCCGGACGCTCAAGGACCAGCGGCTCTGATCGCCGTCCGGTGACCGGGAGGCAGGGGTGATGGCGATGGCGATGCCGGCCGAGCGGGATCGACGGGTCTCGCAGCTCGCGGGATCGACCATCGTCACCGATCGCCTGGACCACACCCGGCCCGATCAGGTGCTGCCGCTGTTCGACGAGCAGCGGTTCTTCCTCGACGAACTGCCCCGGGGCACGCTCGATGGCGCCCGGGTGCTCGAGATCGGCGCCGGCAGCGGCGTGCTGTCGATCGCGCTGGCGAAGGCCGGCGCGGCCCGGGTGACGGCCCTCGAGATCAACCCCCGGGCGATGGACTTCGCCGCGTTCAACATCGAGCGCAACGGCGTCGCCGACCGGGTGGAGCTCGTGCCCGGCGACCGCTCGATCTACCGCCCCGTCTGGGGCCGACGGTTCGACTACATCATCTCCAACCCGCCCTTCATGCCCGCGCCGCCGGGCGCGCTGTACCACCTGCACTCCGACGCCGGCTGGGTGGGCCTCGACTTCGTCGAGGCGATCCTGCGCGGCCTCGACGGACACCTCGCCGACGGGGGGCGGGCCCAGCTCGTGACCGGCGCGCCGGGGGGCGAGGACGGACCCGCCCACCTGTGCGACCTCATCCGTCGGCGCTCGCCGGGCGCGGCGACGGTCGTCGTCAGCCCGCTGCGGGCGCTCTTCACCGACTGCGCAGTGCGGCTGAAGGGCGGCCCCGACGCGGCGGCGCGCATGCACGAGCTGCGGCGCCGCGCTGCGCAGGCCGGCGCGACCCACATGTATCTGTGCGTGGTGCACCTGCGGAAGACGCCCGGCCCGCTCGAGGTGCGAACCGCGAAGCAGCCCTACGATCTCGACCGGCTGCTGCCCGCCGTCGAGGGGCCGAGGTAGCCGGTGTACATCCTGGGCATCAACGCGGTCTTCCACGAGTCGGCGGCGTGCCTCATCGAAGACGGGCGCCTGATCGCGGCCGCCGAGGAGGAGCGCTTCAACCGGCGGAAGCACGGGAAGCGCGCCCTCGGCCACAACGTCGACGAGCTGCCGTGGCAGGCCATCGGATACTGCCTCGCAGAGGCCGGCATCTCGCCGGCGCAGGTCGACGCGGTGGGCTACTCCGCTTCGCCGGCCGCGTACCGCGCGGCGGACGACGAGCCCATGGGCGGGGCGGGCGATGACTTCTTCGCCGCGTTCGATCGCATCCCCCGGCGGCTCGCCGAGCGCGGCTTTCGCTGCGCGCCGACCTGGATCGAGCACCATGTGGCCCACGCGGCCTCGGCCTTCTTCGTCTCGCCCTTCGACGAGGCGGCGATCCTCGTCGTCGACGGGCGGGGCGAGGGCGACTCGGCGTGGCTGGGGCATGGGCGGGGGCGTCACCTCCGCCCGGTCGACGCGGTGCCGCTGCCGGCCTCCATCGGGTTCTTGTGGGAGCTCTTCGCGGTCTTCCTCGGCTTCGGCATCTACGAGGCGGCCAAGGTGATGGGGCTCGCCGCCTACGGCCACCCGGCGCGGTTCGCGGCGGCGCTGGAGCGCATCGCGCCGCCGCTGCCCGATGGCACGTTCGCGATCGACGACGCGATCACCCGGTTCCGGTCGATGCGGTACTACCCGCCGGGGGCCGATCTCACGGCGCTGAGCGCGCTGGTCGGGGTGCCCCCCCGGGACCCCGACGACTCCATCGGCGTCGCTCACCGGGGCCTCGCCGCCGCCTTGCAGCACCACACCGACACCCTGCTCGGCGGCCTCGCCCGGCGGCTGCACGCGGCCACCGGCGCGCGGGCTCTGTGCGTCGCCGGCGGCGTCGGGCTCAACTGCGTCAGCAACCGCAAGCTGCTCGTCGACGGCCCGTTCGACCGGCTCTTCGTGCAGCCGGCGGCCCACGACGCCGGCACGGCGCTCGGCGCGGCGTATCACATCTGGCACACCGCGCTGGGCCGGACCGAGCGGCACCCGATGACCCACGCCTACCTCGGGCCGGCCTACGACGACGCCGAGATCGAGCAGCGGCTGAAGGCGCGCGGCGTGCCCTATCGCCGCTCGGACGACATCGCGGCCGACGTCGCCCGCCTGATCGCGGGCGGGGCCGTCGTCGGCGTCTTCCAGGGGCGCATGGAGCTCGGCCCCCGGGCCCTCGGCAACCGCAGCCTGCTGGCCGACCCCCGCGACCCGGGCGTGCGGGACATGCTCAACCGCAAGGTGAAGCACCGGGAGTACTTCCGGCCGTTCGCCCCGAGCGTGCTCGAAGAAGAGGCCGGGCGCTGGTTCGCCATCGAGCGGCCGACCTCGGCCACGGAATACATGCTGACGACGTGGCCGGTGCGGCCCGAGGTGCGCGACCGGATCCCAGCCGTGGTGCACATCGACGGATCGGCCCGGGTCCAGGTCGTGCGCCGGGCGGCGAACCCCCGATTCCACGCGATCCTGACGGCGTTCCACCGGCTGACCGGGGTGCCGGTGCTGCTCAACACCTCGTTCAACGACAGCGAGCCGATCGTCTGCTCGCCGGACGACGCGCTGAACACCTTCGGCAAGACCCGGATCGACCGGCTGGCCATGGGCGGCTTCATCGTCGGTGAGGCTCAGGCGACCCCGGCCGCGGGGGCCTGATCGACCCTGGTCGTCGATGTAGGCCCATGTGTGTACATTTCCAGTGCATCCCCCGCAGGGGCCGTGCTATCAAAAACTCATGGTGGGACGATACTTCGCTGGGTTCGGGTCGCTGATCGGGCTGCTCTTCGCGCTGTCGGCGCCGGCCGCGGCGGACGGGTGGCCGGGGGTCGCGGTGCCCGACGAGGACGCCTTCGCCCGGGGCTGGGGCCGTGACCTGACCCCGGCCGAGTCGGCCGAGGCCGCCACGAAGATGCTGCGCGAGGCGGGCGACGGGCCGCACGCCGAGCAGACGAAGGCCACCGCCCGACTCATGCGCGGGCTGGCCCGCTATCGCCAGGGGCTCTACCGCAGCGCCGCCCGCGACCTGGGGCGCGCCGCCCGGGGCCCGATCCACAACCCCGACGTCGCCGCCTTCTTCCAGGCCGAGTCGCTGTTCCACGCCGGCGATTACGCCGCGGCCCGCAAGCAGTTCGACCGCTTCGACCGCAAGCACCCCCACTCGACGTGGCGCCACCGGGCCGCGGTGCGGGTCGCCGACTGCGACATCGCGCTGGGCGATCACGCCGACGGCATCAAGGGCCTGACCCGCGCGCTGAAGCGCTACCCCGAGTACCCCCACCGAGCCGCCATCCGCTTCGCGCTCTCCGAGGCCTCCCGGCTCGCCGGCCGCCTGGAAGACGCCGCGCAGTGGCTCGAGCGCATCGTGTGGGAGCTGCCCGAAGATCCGATGGCCCTCACCGCCCGCCGGGCCCTGGCCGCGTTCGAGGCGCAGGGGGTGGTGCCCGAGCCGCTGTCGGTGAGCGACGCCCACGACCGGGGCTACGACCTGCGCCGGCGCAAGTACTGGCCGGCGGCGCTCGACACGCTCCAGCCGCTGATCACCGACCCCCGGGCCGGGCGGGTCGACCGGTGGAAGGCCCGCTATCAGATCGCCCGCACGCTGTACCAGATGGAGCGCTACGAAGAGGCGGCCACCTCGTTCGCCGCCCTCGTCGACGACGCGCCGAGCAGCCGCCGACGGAGCTGGGCCCGCCACTGGAAGGCGTACAGCCTCGAGCGCCTCGGTCGGCTCGATCAGGCGGCGCAGGCGCTCTTCGAAGCCAAGGGGTCGGTGAAGAGCCCCTCCGCCGAGGCGCTGTACAAGGTCGGCTGGCTGTACTTCGACGGGGCGCAGTACCCCAAGGCCCTGGAATACTTCCAGAAGTCGGCGAAGAAGGGCCGGACGTGGCGCCGCAAGACCCACTGGCTGCGCGCGTGGCTGGCCTATCGGCTGGGCGACTACGACGTCGCCGCCAAGGCGTTCAAGGCGCTCCAGCGCTCGAGCCGCAAGCGGGCCGATCGCTATGGCTACTGGCTGGCCCGCACGCTGGTGAAGCAGGGCGAGCTGGACGCCGCCGCCGACACCTGGCGGGGCATCATCGACCAGTCGCCGCTGTCGTATTACGCCTATCAGGCCCGGGCCCGGCTGGTCGAGATCGGCCGCCCGCTGCTCGACGAGCCGGTGGCCCACGAGCCGCCCGAAGAGACCGAGGCCCGCGACGCGCCGCCCGAGGCCGGGGTGGACTGCGCGCCGGGATCGGAGCGCCCCGGCTGCCGCCTCGTCGCCGCCGGCGAGGTCACCCCGCCCGAGTCGCCCGAAGAGGCCGCCGCCCGCCCCGGGGCCACCGAGGGCGAGGAGGCCCCGGTCTTCATCGTGCAGAAGCCCGCCGCGCCCGACGCCGTCGAGCTGCTGCGCGAGCTGTCCCGCCGGTGGGGCGGCGCGCTGCCCGATCTGGCGAAGGCCCACGAGCTGGCGGCCATCGGCGAGGACCGCTGGGCGCTCCTGACGCTGCGCCGGGTGAGCAACGAGCTGCGGGCGTTCTACCGGGCCGGCCGCAAGACCCGCCGCAACTGGCGCTACGTCGACGTGCCCTATGTCGACTACCGCAAGCTGGACAAGCCCCGGGCCGAGTGGGGCCGGACCATCCGCGAGGAGGGCCCCCGCAGCAGCCGCAAGCGCATCCGCTACCTGAGCAAGCGGCGCGACGCCGCCTTCTGGCCGCTGCTGCGCGACGCCTACGCCGCCGTGGGCGACTTCCACTACTTCCGGCGGCACTCGCGCAAAGAGGACCGGGTCAGCGGCCGCCCCGAGGGCCCGGGCAACGCGAAGTGGCGGAGGCGCTACGCCCGCGCCTTCCAGCCGCTGGTCGAAGAGCACGCGAAGCACTACGGCCTCGACCCGCACTTCATCTGGGCGCTGATGACGGTCGAGTCGACCTACAACCCGTGGGCCATCAGCCGGGCGAGCGCCCGGGGGCTGATGCAGGTGATGCCCCACACCGGCGCGCTGGTGGCCGATCGCATGCACTGGCGCAACTTCGGCCCGGCGCTGCTCTTCGAGCCCGAGGTGGCCACCGAGATGGCCGCCTGGTACTTCCACCAGCTTCTGCGCAAGTTCAACGGCCAGTTGCCCCTGGCCATCGCCGGCTACAACGCCGGCCCCCACCGCGTCGCCTACTGGCTGACCCGCAAGGGTCACCTGCCGATGGACGAGTTCATCGAGGAGATCCCGTACACCGAGGCCCGGGAGTACACCAAGAAGGTGCTGCGCTACCTGGCCCTGTATCGGCGCACCTACCAGGGCGACGACGCGCTGCGGGTGGGGCAGGTGATCGACCCGAAGTTCAGGGACAACATCAACTTCTGACGGCGACGGGTGGGGCGCGCGGGGCCTCGATCCCAGGCGCCCGACCGGCTTCGGGCGCAGTTGCACACTCGCAGATCCCGGTCCGAAGCCCCCCTCTGGCGCGGTTTGCCCCGGAAAATCGCCTGCGACCGGCGCGCCGCGAGCCGTTTGCTCCGACCGATGCGGTCGCAGGCGTCTTCCAGGTGTGCCCTGGTCGCAGAATCCGGTCGCAGGCGACCGCGGGGTGCCGGGCAGGCGCCGATCTCCGGTAGGGGCGGGCCCCCGGGCGTCGCCGGCCGGCCGATCCCGGCCCCGAGCGGGCGGCGGGGCGCGGGGCAGAGCGCTGGATCCGGTCGCGATCGATCCCGATGTCGACCCGGACGGCGCCGATCGGCTCGGGGCGGCCGAGCGGCCGGTGAGGCAGCCCGGAGATCGGGTCGGACCGGAATCTGCGCCTGTCGGACCCATCCCCGACCCGGTCGGACCGGGATCGACCGCCGTGGGGCGCGGCGACGTCCGGTGCCCCCGGAATCGGCGCCAGATGCACCCGTAGAGGCCGGTGCGGCCGGCCTGGATCGTGTGGCGCTCTCCGCAGACGGGTCGGACCTCACTCGGAGGGGTGATCCCGCACCTCTCCATGGGGTCGGACCTCACTCGGCGGGGTGATCGGGCAGAATCGAGCCGGTCGGACCGGGATCTGCGCTCGACGGGAGGCTGGCGAGCCGGTCGCAGGCGATGGCGGGCAGCGGGGCTGGGCGGGGGGTCGGCCGCCGGCGGACGGGCGGCGCGCAGGGCGGGCGTCGGGGCCGGTCGGCGCCGGTCGGGGGTGAGCGGCGCGAAGTGATCGGGCGGGGCCTACGGGTCGATGGTGATGGCCATGGCCTGCACGATCTCCCACCGCTGGTTGTCGCCGTAGTTGAGCCGGCCGTCGTTGTCGATGTCCTCGACGAACACCTGCTGGCTCTCGAGCCCGGCCCGCTCGGCGCACAGGCCGTCGACCTGGCCATCCTGCATCGTGTCGTTGAGCACCCGGATGAACGGCCGGCCGCCCATGACCCCGCAGGCGTGCACCCGGATGGCGTGGGCCCCGGTGTAGACCTCGTTGCCCAGCCAGTCGGTCTGGTCGTAGCGGCTGTAGGTCAGGGTGATGCCGGCCCCCTCTTCGACGCGGTCGCACAGCCAGTCGAAGGTCACCTGGGGGGCGTCCTGCACGGTGTCGACGGGCAGCCCGCCGAAGCACCCCGAGTTCTGCGACCCCTGGACCCGGATGTTCAGCCGGTCGGCGTCGTTCCACAGCGACAGGTAGCTGGTGATCCCGGCGTAGAGGCTCGAGTCGCCGATGAAGTCGGGGCAGTAGCCGGTGCCGCTGCCGGAGCAGATGCCGTTGGCCGGGCGCAGCATGCGCTCGTCGAGCTCCTCGGCGATGGAGAACGTGCCCCCGTCGCGCACGCCCCGGGTCGCGGTGTGCGGCGCGCTGAAGCCCCGGCTCGCGCCGAAGGTCTGGCGCAGGTACATCAGCGCGTTGGCCGCCGCGATGGGCACGCACTGGTTGCGGGCCGACTCGATGTTGACCGGGTTGGGCAGCGTCACCGCCCAGTAGCCCTGGAGCGGCTCGGGCAGCGTCACGCTCGGGTTCTGCGGCGGCGGGGGCAGCGGGCCGGGGCCGGGGGCGACGATGTCGTCGGCCCCGAAGGGCAGCGTCTGGCGCACCTGGGCCACCCGGAACCGGGTGGCGGGCAGGCTGCCGAGGTTCTCGAAGTCGGCCCGGTGCATGATCGGGTCGGTGCTGAAGACCGCGGTGGCGTAGAGGCTGCGCCGCAGGCGGCTGGAGCCGAGGTCGAAGTAGGTCACGACCGGCAGCGATCCGCCGTCGTCGACGACCTCGGCGTCGGCGATGGCCCGGGGGAAGCTGTCCCGGGGCTGAGTGTCGACCGGGACGTTGAGGGCGACCCACTCGCCGCCGAGGCGCACGTTGACGAAGCCGGCGGGCTCGCCGAGGGTCCGCGAGATCAGGACCGGGTCGACCTCGATCCGGCCCCAGGCCGAGCGCTGCGCGTCGGCGCCGGTCTCGAAGACGACCTGCCCCAGCTCGACGCCGTCGCCCGCCTGGAGCGGGGAGACGGCGAGGCCCGCGCCGGCGACGGGCCCGCCGGTGGGCTCGGCGGCGCCGGCGATGGGTGCACCGGTGGGGTCGGATGGCATGTCGCTGCCGTCGGCCGACTGGGCCAGGGCGGTGGACGCACAGAGGGTGGACATCAGGGCGATGTTGCGAAGGCGCATGGCTTTGCTCCGGTGATGGCTGGCGGTCGTCGCGGCCAGCGGGTTCGGTGGAGCGGTTCGCAGGGGGCGTGGGCGGTTTTTTCCGGCGGGGTGATTTTTTTTCTGCCCGGCGGGGCTCGCGGTGCAGAAAGTGCGCAACAATCGCCGCGGCTGATCGATGGAGCCTTCGAGAGATCGGAGGTCGAGATGGGTCGGCGGTTGAGGTACATGGCGCACGGCTTTCAGCCGGTGGAGCTGACGTGGAGGTGCGCCCAGGCGCGCTATCTGATGCGCCCGGGGCGGGAGGCCAACCGGCGCATCGTCGGCGTGATCGGGCAGGCGATGCGGTTGCACGGCGACGATGTGCGGCTGTACTTCGCGGGGGGCACCTGCAACCACATCCACATCGTCGCGGCGTTCCGCAGCGCCGAGGTGAAGGCCGCCTGGGTCTGTCACGTGCGGACGAACCTGTCGAAGGAGCTGGGTGATCTGTTCGGCTGGTCAGGGGCGCACTGGGAGCGGCGGTCGATGGATATCCCCATCCTCGATGACGCGGCCTTGTGGTCGCGGTTCGTGTATCTCGCAGGGCAGGCGACGGCGGCCGGGTTGGTGCGCCGGGCGGCGGATTGGCCGGGGGTGCGGTGGATCCAGGCGGTGACGGAGGGCGAGCCGCTGGTCGGCGTGTGGTACGACCGGACGCGGCTGTATCGGATGCGGAAGGCTTGGGAGGCTCGAGCGGTGGCGCGCCGCGGGCCTCGGCCGGTGCTGGCGGATGTCGCTGAGGCGCGCACGGTGGTGCTGTCCCCCCCGCCGATGTGGGCCGGGTTGGGTGATGAGGCGCTGCGCGCGCGGTGGCGGGAGGTGGTCGAGGTGGCCGAGGCGCGGTTTCCAGCGCCGCGGCAGATCCTGGGCCGGGCGAGGGTCCTCAGGGTGAGGCCGCATGATCGACCGGGTCGCAGCAAGCGCAGCCCGGCGCCCGCGGTGCACGCGGGCTGCCGCGGGCTGCGCGTGGCGTGGTGGGCCTTGTATCGCGCGTTCGTGGAGACATACCGCGCGGCGATGGAGATGCTCAGGGTGGGGGTCGAGGGCTGCGGGTTTCCGGCGGAGGGGTGTCGGCCGGCGTGCATGGCGCTCGGGCCGGGTGGGTAGGGCAGGGCGAGGCCGCCGGGTTCGGTCGTGATTCGGTTGCTGGGGGCGCCGGGGGCGCGGGGGAGAGGTGCGCGTCGGGTTCGGGCTGCGGGGATGGGTGGGGCCGGCGGTGGCGTGGGGCATGCGGACGTGACCGTGGGATGGGGCAGATTGGCGATGGTCGAGCGGGTTTGTAGCCCGTAATCGGGTGCGCGCCCGTGATGCTGCTATTGTGTAGCCATCGAGTACTTCCAGGTGGTTGCCACCTCTTGGACTCTACTCCCAGGTGGTTGCCACCTCTTGGACTGGGCTACGATCGCTCACCCATCCCGCCGGGCCGCCGCGATCACCGCCCGGCGCACCGCGCGGTCCCGCCAATCCCGGGCGCCGTCGAACCGCAGCACCGCCCGGCCCCCGACCACCACGAAGGTCACCGGCAGATCCGACACGTCGAGGCCATCGGTGATCACCTGAGCGTCCGCCCGGCGCAGGGCGGGGGACGGCGCACCCACGAACCGCCGGATCGCTTGCCAGTCGGGGTCGGTGGCGACCGCCAGCACCGGGATGGGGGCCTCGGCGGCGAAGTCGAGCAGGCCGGGCAGCTCCTCGCGGCAGGGGGGGCACCACGTCGCCCAGATGTGGAGGACGAACGGGCCCTCGGGCAGCGGCGTCGGCGTATCATCCGGCCCGTAGAGCGTGAGCGTGGGCAGCGGCCGATCCAGGTGCCACCCACTTGGATCATCGACGGTCAGCGCTCGCCAGCCGAGCCACAGCGCGAGCTGCGCCGCGACCAGCAGGGCGACGATGCGCAGAGCCCTCACCGGTCGGCCGGGCCGAAGCGGTCGTACAGCGCGGGCAGCACCACGAGCGTGGCCACCAGCGACGTGATGATCCCGCCGATGACCACCGTGGCCAGCGGGCGCTGGATCTCGGCGCCGATGCCGGTGTTGATCGCCATCGGCACGAAGCCCAGCGCGGCGACGAGGGCGGTGGTGAGCACCGCCCGCAGGCGGGTGGCGGCGGCCTCGCGCACGGCCTCGGTCCGGGTATGCCCGGCGGCCATGACCTGCCGGATGCGGGCGACGAGCACGAGCTGGCCCAGCACGGCGACCCCGGCCAGGGCGATGAAGCCCACCGCGGCCGAGATCGAGAACGGCAGGCCCCGGGCGGCGAGGGCCACGACGCCGCCGATGGCCGCGAAGGGCACCCCGCTGAAGACGAGCAGCGCGTCGCGCAGGGCGCCGCCGAAGCTGATGTACAAGAGCCCGAAGACGAGCAGGAGCGCCAGCGGCACGACGACGAGCAGGCGGTCGCGGGCGCCTTCCAGGTGCTCGAACTGGCCGCCGTAGGTCACCGCGTAGCCCGGGGGCAGCGCGAGCTGATCGTCGAGGGCGGACTTCACGTCGGCGACGAACGAGCCGATGTCCCGCCCGCGCACGTTGGCCTGGACCGCGATGCGCCGCCGGCCCCACTCCCGGGTGACGGTGGATGGGGCTTCGATCCGCTCGACCCGGGCCAGCTCGCCGAGCGGGATGCGCTGGCCGTCGGGGGCCGGGACGAGCAGGCGTTCGAAGAGGCGGGGGTCGGTCCGGTAGCGGTCGTCGAGGCGCAGGCCGAGGTCGAAGCGTTGCTGGCCTTCGATGATCTCGCCCACCGGGCGCACCCCGAGCGTCTCGACGAGCGCCAGCACCCGGTCGGCGTCGATGCCGAAGCGGGCGATGGCGTCCCGGTCGATGGTGATCTGCGTGAGGGGCTGGCCGGTGAGCTGGTCGACCGCGACGCCCGCCGCGCCGGGGATGCCCTCGACGATGCGCTGGGCCTCGGCGGCGAGGCGCTCGAGCTCGGCGAAGTCGTCGCCGAAGAGCTTGATCCCGAGGTCGGCCCGCACGCCGGACGTGATCTCGTTCATGCGCAATTCGATGGGCTGGGTGAGGATCGCCCGGGTGCCAGGCATGTGTTCGAAGTCGGCCGCGATGGCGGCCATCAGCCCGTCCTGGGTCTCGGCCCGGGTCCACTGCGCCCGGGGGTGCAGCGTCATGAAGACGTCCGAGACCTCGATCCCCATCGGATCGGTGGCCACCTCGGCGGTGCCGGTCCGGGTCCAGATGTGGGCGATCTCGTCGGGGTAGCGCTCGAGCAGCATGCGCTCGAGCATCGTGCCGTAGCGCACCGACTCGCTGAGCGAGACCCCGGCGAGCCGCACGGTGTTGACCACGACCGCCTGCTCCATGAGGCGGGGCACGAAGGCCGATCCGAGGGTGGTGGCCAGCCAGCCGGCGTTGACGAGCAGCAGCGCGGCGAGCGCGATGACCGGGCCCCGGTGGCGCAGCACCCGGTCGAGCGCCGCCCGGTAGATCCGCAGCAGGCCCCGGATGAGCCACGGCTCGCGGTGTCCGCCCTTTCGCCGGGCGAGCGCGAAGCTGGCCAGCACCGGCATCAGCGTCAGCGAGATGATCATCGAGCCGCCGAGCGCGAGCAGCACGGTGATCGCCATCGGGCGGAAGAGCTGCCCTTCGATGCCTTCGAGGGTCAGGATGGGCAGGTAGACGATGGCGATGATGAGCTCGCCGAAGAGCGTCGGCCGGCGGACCTCGACCGCGGCGTCGCGCACGATGTCGACGATGGGCCGGTCGCCGTCGTCTTCGTCGACCCGGCGGGCGGCGTTCTCGACCATGATGACCGAGCTGTCGACCACGAGGCCGAAGTCGATGGCCCCCAGGCTCATCAGGCTGCCGGCGATGCCGAACTGCAGCATGCCGTCGAAGGCGAACAGCATCGACAGCGGGATGGCGAGCGCCACGATGAGCCCCGCCCGCAGGCTGCCGAGCAGGGCGAACAGCACCGCGACGACGAAGAGTGCGCCTTCGAGCAGGTTCTCCCGCACGGTGTCGAGCACCGCGTCGACCAGATCGGTGCGGCGGTAGACCGGGGTCAGCTCGACGCCGTCGGGCAGCGTGCGGCGGACGTCGGCCAGCCGGGCGTCGAGCGCCTGCGTCAGCGCCCGGCTGTTGTGGCCCATGAGCATGAAGCCCAGGCCCAGCACCGCCTCGCCCGCGCCGTCGGCGGTGACCGCGCCCCGCCGGATCTGGTGGCCCTCTTCGACCCGGGCGACGTCCTCGACCCGGATCGGGACCCCCTCCCGGGCGGCGATGATCACCCGGCCGATGTCCTCGGGGCGCAGCAGCCCCACCCCCTGCACCACCCGGCCCTCGCCGCCCTGCTCGAGCAGGCCCCCGCCGACGTTGCGGTTGTTGCGCCGCAGCGCCTCGGCGACGTCGTCCAGCGTCAGGTCGTGGGCCAGCAGCGCCTCGGGGTCGAAGACGACGTGGTGCTGCTTCTCGAAGCCGCCCCAGGTGTTGATCTCGGCGACGCCCGGCGTCTGGAGCATCTGTGGCCGGATGATCCAGTGGTGCAGCGTGCGCAGCTCGGCGGCCGAGAGGGTGTCGCTCTCGACGAGGTACTGGAAGACCTCGCCCAGCCCGGTGCTGACCGGGCCCAGGGTCGGGCGCTCGACGCCCTCGGGCAGCGCGACCGGGGCCACCCGCTCGGTGACGACCTGCCGGGCGAGGTAGATGTCGGCGCCCTCTTCGAATTGGGCGGTGATCTGGGAGAACCCGAACTTGCTGATCGAGCGGACCTCGACCAGCCCCGGCAGCCCGGCGACCGCCTGCTCGAGCGGGGCGGTGATCTGGCGCTCGATGTCCAGCGGCGAGAGCGCCGGGGCCACGGTGTTGAGCTGCACCTGGGGCGGCGTGGTGTCGGGGTAGGCGTCGAACGGGAGCTGCCGCAGCGCGTCGAGGCCGACCGCGACGAGGGCCAGGGTGGCGCAGATCACCGCCGCCCGATGGCGCAGACAGAAGCCGATGAGGCGGGCCAGCGGGTCGGCCGGCCGGGCGTCGGGGGTCATTCGCCGGGCCCCTCGACCTCGCAGCAGCCGGCGCCGATGGCGTCGCGCATCAGCTCGGTGCGCAGCAGGAAGGCGCCCTCGACGACGACCGGCGCGCCGGGCGCCACGTCGCCCAGGACGTGCACCCGCCGGCCGTCGCTGCGCCCGAGGTGCACGGCCCGCGGGCTGTAGACCCCCGCGGCGGTCTGCACGAAGACCACCGACCGCTCGCCCACCTGCTGGATGGCGCCGATGGGCACGGTCAGCGCCTCGGCGCTGGCCTCGACGATGACCGAGGCCCGGGCGAAGGCCCCGGCCCGCAGGCGGCCCTCGGGGTCGGGCACGGTGGCCCGGGCGGTGACCGCCCGGGTGCGGGGGTCGATCTCGGCGGCGACGACGTCGATGGTGCCCCGCACGGCGCCCGGCTGCCCGGTGATCCGCAGCTCGACCGGCAGCCCGGGGCGCAGGGCGGCGGCGCGGGCCTCGGGCACGTCGACGAGGGCCCACTTGCGGGCGGGATCGGCGACGGTGGCCAGCGAGACGGTCTCGTCGGCGTAGGTCCCGAGCACGGCCGGGCGGTGGATGACGACCCCGTCGATGGGCGCCCGCACGACGAAGCGCCCGCTGTCGGCTTCGGCCCCGCCCAGCTCGAGCCCGGACTCGATGGCCTTCAGCGCGGCGCGGGCCTCGGCGGCCTCGCGGCGGGCGGCCTCGACCCGGCGCTCGCTGGTGATGGCGTTGGCTTTGAGCTCTCGCTGGCGGCGGACCTCGGCCCGGGCGGTCTCGAGCCGGGCCCGGGCGGCGCGGCGGCGGGCCTGGAGGTCGCCGATGCGGGCGCTCTCCAGGCCGAACAGCGGCTGGCCGGCCTCGACCCGATCGCCGAGGTCGACCTCGATCGCGCGCACGATGCCCGCGATGGGCGCCCGGATGTCGGCCAGGCGGTTGCGGTCGTGGTCCAGGCGGGCCGGGGCCTCGATCCGCTCGGCGAGGCCGCTGCGCACGGCGGGCACGGTGGTGATGCCGGCGGTGGCGGCGATGGCCGGGTCGCGGAAGCGGATGCGGGTGCCGGGCGCGAGCCCGTGCTCTTCGCCGGGGGGCCGGGCGTGGCCCGCGTGATCCGCGGCGGCGGCCTCGGCGCCCGCACGGGCGTCGTGGTCGCCGGGGGGCGGGTCGGCGTAGACGTTCATGACCGGCGGGGGCAGGGGGTTGCACTGCGGGCAGACCGACTCGGGCAGCCGGTGCTCTTTGCAGTAGTCGCCGGCGGCTTCGAAGAGCGGCAGCAGCTCGGGGTTGCACAGGGTGCACATGGACTCGGGCACGTCGTGGGGCGGGCACCAGTCGTCGGGGTCGGCCACCGCGGGGCGCCTCGGCGCCTCGTCGCCGGGGGGTCGAGCCCGATGGGCGTGCCCGTGGTCGCCGGCGGGCGGGTCGGCGTAGATGTTCACGATCGGCGGGGGCAGGGGGTTGCACTGCGGGCAGACCGACTCGGGCAGCCGGTGCTCTTCGCAGTAGTCGCCCGCGGCTTTGAAGAGGGGCAGCAGCTCGGGGTTGCACAGGGTGCACATGGACTCGGGCACGTCGTGGGGCATACACCAGTCGTCGGGATCGGCCACCGCGGGGCGCTTCGGCGCCGCCCGCTCGGGCTTTGCACGGGCGGGCTCGGAGGGCGCCGCGGAGGGCGTCTCGGAGGCCACCTTCTCGGGCGTCGGCGTCGCCGGCCGATCGGGCTGACAGCCGAGCGTGGCCAGCCCGAGGCACGGCGCCATCCAGCACAGCGCCATCCAGCAGAGCGCGCGGGTCATCGGAGGTCTCCTGGCAGGGCCGGGCGCAAGGCTCAGCCGTGCCCGGTCCAGGACTCGATCGTGTGGTGGAAGTGGTCCAGCAGCCCCTCGCCGCCGACGTGGGGCGCGATCAGAATCAGCCCGACGGCCAGCAGCGCCAGCCCCAGGCCCCGCCGGGGCGCGCTCGCCCGGTGGCCGCCGCCCACGAGCAGGGCCACCCGCAGCCGCAGCGTGGCCCGGTCGTGGGGGCACAGCGTCGCGATGCCCGGTCGGATGGGGCGCACAGCGGCCCGCACGAGGCTCTGGGCCAGGGCCAGCGGATCGGCGCCGAGGGCGACCGCCTCCCGATCGCAGGCCGCCTCCCGGGCGTCGCGCCAGCGCTCGGCGTCGGCCGTCAGCCAGCGCCCGGCCGGGTTGAGCCACAGCGCGGCCCGCAGCGCGGCGAGGCGCAGGACGTCCCGCTTCCGGGCGTGGGCCGCCTCGTGCAGCAGCGCCGCCCGCAGCCGCTCGGGGTCGCCCTCGGCGAAGGCGGCGGCGGCGAAGTCGGCCCGCACGGCCAGGATCGGGCGGCGGATCCCGAAGGTGAACGCGGCCGGCAGGTCGTCGCCGTCGACGACCCACACCGGCCACCGGCGCAGGGCGGGCAGACCGCCGGAGAGCGCGTCGACCCGGCGGCTCAGCGGGGTCCCGGTCTGGCGGCGCAGCGGGGCGGTCGAGTCGTCGCCCCGGCGGCGGGCGAGCATCACGAGGCCGGCGGTCAGCAGCACCAGCAGCAGCCCGTCGACGCAGGCCGCGCCGACGTGCTCGAGCCGGCAGGCGGCCAGCGCCGACCAGGGCAGGAGCTGGCTCACGGCGGCGGACAGCAGCCAGCCGAGGGGCAGCGCGACCGGCAGCACCAGCCACAGCCAGGCGGTGCCGTCGCCGAAGTCGGCCCAGGCGCCCCGCCGCTTGCGATCGGCCAGGGCCCGGCGGCTGACGAGGGTCAGGATCGGGGTGATCACCAGCAGCACGATCGCCAGCGCGCTGACCGGGAAGACGAGATCAGCCATCGCCGTCGCCTCCCCTGGCCGCTCGGCGGGCGCGGATGAGGGCCTCGAGCCGCTCCAGCTCGCCGTCGTCGGCCTCGGCGACCTGCTCGACGAGCAGCGCCATCGCCGCCCGCCGGCCCACCGGGGGCAGGCTGGCGAGCACGTCCCGGGTGGCCTGCTCGATGAAGCCCTCCCGGGTCATCCGGGCCCGGTAGACGTAGCGCCGGCCGTCCTTGCGCCGGTCGAGCAGCCCCTTGTCGTGCAGGCGGGAGACGGTGGTCATCACCGTGGTGTAGGCCAGCGGGCGGCACGCCTCGATGAGCCGGTGCACGTCGGCCACGGCGAACTCGTCGGCGTCCAGGCCCCAGACGACCTCCATGATCTCGGCCTCGAGGTCGAAGAGCGAGACCCGCAGGCCGCTCTCGTCGGGGCGGAGCTTCATGCCTTTCACGGGTGCTCCTCGCGGCCGTCGTCGCCGTCGCCGTTCATCTACGACCGCCGGTCGTAGATGATGGAAGCTAAGCCCGGGGGTCGGGCCGTGTCAAGTCGGGGCGGGCCCCCGGTCGGCGCCTCACAGCCCATGCAGATATGCACAGGCCGTGTGCCGGATTGGCCGCAGATGTATCAGGAGGCATGGGGTAGGGTGTCTCTGCGGCCGAGGAGAGAGCCCGGCCCCGCAGAAGCCACCGCGAGTCATCGCAGTCGAGTCATCGAGAGTCATCGGAGGGATGAGATGCAGAACGTGCAGTCCATGAAGGCCGTCGTGCAGACGCAGTTCGGTTCGCCCGAGGTCCTGACCGTGCAGACCGTGCCCGTGCCGGCCATCGGCCCCCGCGACGTCCGGGTCCGGGTGCTCGCCAGCCCGGTCACCAGCGGTGATCGGCGGCTGCGGTCGGCCGACTTCCCCGGCATCTCGATGGTGCCCGGGCGCCTGCTGATGGGCATCACCCGCCCCCGCCACGCCATCCCGGGCACGATGTTCGCCGGCCGGGTCGAAGCCATCGGAGCCGAGGTGACCCGCTTCGCGGTGGGTGACGATGTCTTCGGGAGCTGCGATGGCGGGGCCCACGCCGAGTACTTGAGTGTGTCCGAGGGGGGCCCCATCGCGGCCATGCCCGAAGGCATGGACCACGCCGAGGCCGCGGCGGTGCCCTACGGGGCGGTCACGGCCCTGATGGTCCTGCGGGACGCGGGCGGGGTGGCCCCCGGCGAGCGGGTCCTCATCGTCGGCGCGGCGGGCGAGGTGGGGCGGTTCGCGGTGCAGATGGCCCGCCACCTCGGCGCCCGGGTGACCGCGGTGTGCGCCGCAGACGACTTCGATCTGGTGCGCAGCCTGGGCGCCGAGGAGGTCATCGACTACCGCGCCGAGGACTTCACCGAGAGCGATCGGCGATGGGACGTGGTCTTCGACACCGCCGACGCCACCCGCTACGGGCGCTGCAAGCGGGTGCTGAGCGAGGGGGGGCGCTTCCTCTCGATCCACCTCACGGTGCGCACGCTGCTGGCGGTGCTGGCGACCTCGCTCTTCGGGCGGCGCAAGGCGAAGCTGGTCTTCGCGATGGGCGGGGCCGAGGGGATGGCGGCGGTGCGGGCGCTGCTGGTCTCGGGGGCGCTGCGCCCGGTCGTCGGTCGGCGGCTGCCGCTCGGTCGGATCGCCGAGGCTCACGAGACGCGGGGCGTGCCCCGGGGCAGCGCGGTGGTCACCATGGCCGAGGCGGTGGCGCTGCGGCGGGCGGCGTAGGTCGGGCCGGGCTCAGCGCCGCCGACGCAGCCCGATCAGGCCCAGCAGCGCCAGCAGCCCCAGGGTGGTCGGCGCGGCGCCGTCGCCCGCGTCGCACGCGCAGCCGCTCTCGAGCGAGCGGATGGGGTTCATCGCCTCGATGATGTCGGTGCGATCCTCCTGCACCTCGTTGGGGCCGGCGGTCAGGGCGCGCTCGATGACCAGCGCCCCCGGCACGCCCTCGCCGCGCACGGTCTCCCCCGCCTGCCGCCGGATGAGGTTCGGGTTCTGGCCGTCGTCGAGCCGGAAGCGGATGCCGCTCGGGGTCTCGATGACCGCCCGCTCCCACAGCCGGTTGCCGTCCACGTCGCAGCGCACCCGGCGGATGGCGGTGCGCCGGTTGGGCACGTCGCCCAGGTCGGGGTTGAACTCGAACTCGGGGTCGAGATCCATCTCGGCCGGGCTGAGCGTCGAGTACAGCCGGGTCAGGTAGGGGTTGGCCTCGGACAGCGCGCGCAGGTGGGTCCGGGGGGCGTTGTACTCCCGCTCGATGGCGTCGGCGAGCGCGGCCCCGTCGATCGCGATCTCGCGCTCCCGATAGCAGGTCGGGCAGTTGAGGTAGTCCTGCAGCGAGAGGTCGTCGGGCAGCAGGATGCCGAGCCGCACGAGCCGCTGGAGGTCGGGGTCGGGCGACCACGGCAGGTCCCACAGGGCCAGCGCGTCGACGATGTCCATGTCGTCCTCGGCCTGCCGCACCGCATCGAGGGTGAACTCGGGGAAGACCCGCAGCCGGATGTCGGCCGGCCCGGCGAAGTCGGTGGCGAACGCCTTGCCGTTGGCCTCGTCGGCGGCCTGGCTCACCACGTCGGCGTAGTTCTGGCCGCTGTTCTGCCAGTCGATGGCCGCCTCGTTGATCACGACGTGGCGGTAGTTGAGCGGGATGGCCCGCCGGGTGCCGAGCACATGGACGATGATGCCCATGTCGGGGTCGGCGGCGACCGCGGTGGGCACGATGGGGATCGTCGGGCGGTCGCTGGGGAAGCTCAGCCGCAGCGGGGCCACATCGCCGCTCTCCCGGTCGGGCAGCAGCTTCACCGCGACGAAGGCGGCCCCCATCTCGAGGTAGGGCCCCAGCCGGGCGTCGGTCTCTTCGGGGATCTGGTAGCCGTTCTCGTCGAGCCAGCCGCGCAGGTCGTCGATGGTCTCGGCCCGCAGGGTGGCGATGTCGAAGGGGCCCACCGGCTCCCGGGAGAGGACCTGCACTCCGCCGCCGGGCTCGCCGGGCGCGGCCCCGGCGTCGACGCTGGTGAACCCGGCGTCGGCCGCGGCGAAGGCCACTTCGTCGCGGTCGCAGCTCGAGTCGAGCTCGGTGCGCAGCGTGAAGCGGGGCGCGAACTGGTTGTCGAGCACGGTGAAGAGCTGCTCGCTCGAGAGGGAGACCTCGACGTCGGGCGAGGTGGGCAGCAGCCAGCCGAACTCGGTCGGCGGGCCCTGGTAGGTGATGCGCACGTGCATGTGCAGGCGCTCGCCGTCGTGGCCGAAGAGGATGCGCTCGGCGGCCTGGTTGACCGGCTGGCTGTTGTCGCAGAAGAGGCCGCCGCAGGCGAGGGCGGCCGAGGGGGCGAGCAGGGCGGCGCCGAGGACGGCGGCGGCGAGGGGCGTCGCGGGCAGGCGAAGGGTCGGGTTCATCGGGGTCTCCACGTCGGGGGTGCTGCGCGGGACGACGTGGGCGGGCGGCCTTACACCGGCGATGGGATCTCTCTCGGCGCTGTCGCTCAGTCCTGCCCGCGGGCGGCCTCGACGTCGATGCCCAGGCGCTCGCACACCCGGCGCAGCGTGCGGCGGCTGGTGCCCAGGCGGGCGGCCGACGCCCGGATGGATCCGCCGCAGGCCTTCAGCGCGGCCTCGACGGTCTCCCGATCGAGGACCGGCGCCGGGCAGGGCTTGGAGTGCACCGGCGTCGGATCGACCACCCGGGCCCGGGCCCGGACCACCGCCACCGCGTCGGGCAGGTGCCGCGATCCGATCGGCCGGTCGCCCGCCCGGCGGTGGGCGGTGCGCGCGACGCTCTGGAGCTCGCGCAGGTTCTCCGGCCAGGGGTAGAGGGCCAGCGCCTCGAAGGCGCCGGCGGTGAAGGCGGCCGGCTCGAGCCCCGCCAGCTCGCCGATCCAGCGGCCGAGGTCTTCGATCCGGGCCCGCAGCGGCGGCAGCTCGATGGGCAGGCCGTCGCGGTAGAGCCGGGCCCGCAGGTCGCGCCGGAAGCGGCCGACGCCCACCGCCACGTCCAGGTCGACGTGGGTCGCCGCGACGATGCGCGCGGTGGAGCGCTGAGCCCGCTCGCCGCCCTCCCGGCGGTAGACGCCGGTCTCGAGCACCCGCAGCAGGATGGCCTGGGCCTCGGGCGGCATCTCGCCCAGCTCGTCGAGGAAGAGCGTGCCGTCGGCGGCCTGCTCGAAGAGGCCCGGGCGGCCCTGGACCCCGGTGAAGGCGCCCGGCGCGGTGCCGAAGAGCTTCTGGGCCGCCGCGCCGCCCCGCAGCTCGGCGCAGTTGATCGCCACGAACGGCCCCGGGCGGCCGGCGGCGAGGGCCCGGGCGGCGAACTCCTTGCCGGTGCCGGTCTCGCCGACGATCACCACCGGCTCGGCGCCGTCGAGCCGGGCGTCGGCCTCGCGGCAGATCCGGCGGACCGCGGGGGCGCGGCCGGGCATGAACCGGTGGTCGGGGTCGTCGGCGGGCGGCCCGAAGCGGAAGACGAGCACGGTGTCGGCTAGGCGGATGACGTCCCCATCGGCGAGCGGGCGGCGGGCGCCGGGGGCGAGGGGCGCGCCGTCGTGCCACGAGCGGCGCGCCCGGGGGGTCGACAGCGCGAGCGTGGCGCCGCCCGGCGAGCGGTGGATCTCGGCGTGGGTCCGGGACAGGGCGGGGTCGCTCAGCCGGGCGCCGTCGACCCGGCGCCCGATGCGCAGGCTGTCCTGTAGTTCGAAGGTCTGGCCGACGAGGGCCGGGTCGACGGTGTGCACGACCCGCACATGGGCCGTCCAGCCGGGGCCGGTGGGCCCGGTGGGGTGGGATTCGGCGAGCGCGCCGGTCACGTCGCCGGTCGACGGCTCGGGGAAGATGGGCATCGACGGCCTCGGGCAGCGAGCGGCCGGCGGCGACCGCGGGGTTCACGGGCGCCGTGGTTCCGATGGTCGAGCCGACCATAGGGCCCGGCCGGTGAGAAGTCGAGCGGGGGCCCGCCCGATCACTCGGAGGGGCCGTCGCCGGAGACCGCCGAGGCCACCGCTTCGAGCCGGTCGGCGGCGGGGCCTTCGTCGGCGGCCCGCAGCGCGTCGACCGCCTGCCCGCTCACCGCGCCGTACATCTCGCGCCCCAGCGTCTCGACCGCCGCGCCGGCGTCGTCGATGAGCGGCTTCAGCAGCGCCCGGGCCCGCTCGACGTCGGCCGGGGCGGCGGTGAAGGCCGGCCCGCCCCGCGGCGCGGCGAGCGCGTCGCGGGCGGCGTCGAAGTCCAGCGTGCGGAACGGCCGCAGCAGCGGCAGCCCCAGCGCGACCCCGGCGTGCAGCGCGACCCGCCGCTCGGGCAGCCGCGCCCGGACCGCCTCGAGGGTGGCGTTGGCCCCCTCGAGGCAGCGCGAGCCGCCGAAGCGCAGCACCCGGGCGACGTCGTCGGTGAAGACGTCCTGGGCCAGCACCTGCTCGTCGTAGTGGGCCGGCGGCAGGATCCGCACCCGCACCGGGTTCGAGATGAGCAGCTCGCCGTCGACCGTGGTCACCATCCGGATGGTGTAGTCCCCCGGCTCGGTGATCTGCCAGCCGTCGGGCCCGGCCGACACCAGCCGGATCTCTTCGGCGCCGGCCATGCCCGGCTCGAGCACGTCGACCCGCCCCCGGGTGAAGTACCGGGCGAAGGGCCGCACCGGGCGCGCCGGCCCGCCCGCCCGGCGCACGAGGAGCAGCCCGTCGTCCAGCGCGTGGCCGTCGACCAGCGCCGGGGCGTCCGAGGTGTTGACCAGCGACGCCGCCACCCGCACCGGCTCGAGGAACTGGTAGGTGCGGTCGGCCCGCTCGGCCCGCAGCCGCACCCCGAGGCGCGGGGCGTGCGGCTGCTGGCGCAGGGCGTGGTCGTCGAACCAGTCGGCGTTGCCCATCTCGACGAAGGCCTCGGGCGCGTGCCGCATGAACAGCAGCTCGCTGTCGCTGAACCGGTACTCGAAGTCGGCGAAGAACGCCTCCTGGCCCCCGCTGACGAAGTAGGGGTAGTTCATGAAGCTGCGGGCCTCGGGCTCATCGGCCAGCGCCATCCACGGCGTGCCCAGGCTCTTCTGCCACGAGTGGGCCAGGTTGAAGGCGTGCCCCATCTCGTGCACCGCCGTCCACAGCTTCATCCGCCGGACCCACGCCGCCGGCGCGCTGTCGCCGGCCGGGGCCCGGGCGATGAACGAGTCGGTGAACAGCGCGGTGCCCTGGCGGTGGTTGGGCCCGATGTCGTCGAACATGATGCCGCCGAGCGAGTCGCCCGCCTGGTGGAGCTGGGCGGCGAGCACCCACATCGACCACTGGGGCTTGTCGGCGAAGCGGGACCAGTAGACCTGCATCGCGTCGTGCATCTCGGCGTCGGTCCACCGGGCGTCGGCGCCCGCCTCGGCGAGCGGGATGGCGCCGTCGCCGCCCGAGCTCGACACCGCGAAGCCGGCCCGCTCGAAGACGTCGGCCACGCTCAGCGGCTCGTCGGCCATCGACGACGGGCGGTTGGGGTGGTCGTGGGTCCCGATCTCGTACACCGGGCTGGCCCCGGCGACCGTGTCGAACTCGAGCTCGACGTCGCGGAAGCTCTCCGACTGCCAGCGATAGGTCCGGGTGAGGGTGCCGCCGCGGCCGACGAAGCGCACCGTCACCTGCCGGTTGGCGGGGATGAGGCTGCGCCGGGCGGTGACGGTGACCTGGGTGTAGGGCAGCGCGCCGCCGTGGGTGAACCAGATGCCGCCGCTCCAGGTGTCGGCGGCGGTCTCGGTGACGGCGGCGATCCAGTGGGTCTCGCCCTGCAGCGGGCGGTGGAAGGTGCCGCTGACGGTCATCTGGGGGTAGCGGCCGTCGACGTCGAGGCGCAGGGTCTCGCTGGGCCGCAGCCACCACGGGAGCGGCACGAGGTCGGCCTCGGCGGCCGGGCGGGGTCCCGGCGGGTCGACCGGGCTGGGGATGGGATCGAACGGGAAGGGGATCGGGATCGGGCCCGGCCCGCGCCACACCTTCGGCGCCCGCCACCGGTAGCGCCCGCTGACGCCGATGAGGATCGGCAGGGGCACCGGGGGCCAGGGGAACGGCAGCGGGCGGGGGATGGGGCCCGGCATCGGGCGAGGCACCGGGATGGCTTCGGCGGTGCCATTGGTGATGCCATCATCGGGGATGTCGTAATCGCTCATCTCTCGTCTCCTGACGGTCGCGGAGGGCGCTCGGGCCCTCCATCCGGGTGCCGCCCGGCGCCATACCGGGCGCGGATGGCATGAGCAGCATCCATGCCACCCGCGAGACGCCGGGAGACCGTCGGCGATCGGTGTTTTCGGGGGCCTGCCCATGGGCAGCGAGCGGGGTGCCCATGGGCAGGGGTGGGCAGATGGGTGTGATGCGGTGATGCCACCCGGGCATCACATCATGCCCCACTCCAGCGCGTCGGCGTCTTCGCTGCGGCCCAGCGCCCGGTAGTGGCGGATCGCGAGCTGGCGGGCGTCCTCGGCCCGGCGGCTGCGGCCGCGCTGCTCGGCGAGGCGGGCGGCGAGGGCCCCGATGCGGGCGATGTCGGGCTCGGCGACCACCCCCGAGCGCATGGGGGCCATGCCGTGCCAGTGGTCGTCCCACGCGCCCCAGTCGTGCAGCGAGGCGGCGCACGGCAGCAGGCACGCGTGGCCCAGGGCGGCGACCATGCGGGCGTCGGCGGCGCCGCTCAGCGCGTCGAGCAGCACGGTGCGGGCGTCGCGGTATTGCTCCAGCTCGACGAGCAGCAGGCCCTGCTTCACGTCGGCCAGCGCCGGGCTGGCGCCCACCGCGCGCAGCATGCGGGCCGCCTCCCGGTAGCGGCTGGCGGCCTCGTCGAAGCGCTTGCGGTCCCGCTCGACGTCGCCTTGCAGCAGCGCGGCCCGGGCCAGCGCCCGCCGGGCCCCGCCCCGGTAGTAGGCCCGGGCGGCCTGGGTGATGAAGCGCTCGGCCCGCTCGAGCTGCCCCCGGCGGCGGGCCATGTCGGCGAGGTTGTACAGCACGTCGCCCCGCAGCCGGGGGCGGTCGAGGCCGCGCAGGGTCGACACGGCGACGGTCAGGGTGCGCTCGGCGGCGTCGTAGCGCCCCTGCTCGGCGAGGCAGCGGCCGGCCATGCTGCGCAGCCGGGTCGCGAGGACGGGGTCTTCGAGGCGGGGCAGGCGCTCGAGTGCCCGGGCGAACGTGCGCCAGGCGGCGTCCGGCCCCTCGGTGGTACGGAGAGCCCGCCCCAGCTCGATGAGCGCCTCGACTTGCAGCGGTGGATCCTCGCGACGACGCAGCGCCACGACGACCGCCTTGCGGGCCCGACGCAGCGCGCCCGAGGCGTCGCCCGCCAGCAGCCGGGCGTGGGCCCAGCGCAGCCCGACCTCGGTCCACACCCGGTCGCTGAGGGGGATGCGCAGGGCCCGCTGGGCCCGGATGCGCTGGCGCAGGGCCCGCTCGGCGGTCAGGAACTCGGCCCGATCGAGGTGCTGGTCGGCGGCGTCGAGCAGCGGCTCGAGGGCCGCGCTCTGGTTGCCGGCGGCGATGAGGTGCTCGGCGAGGCGCACCGGCTCCGGGCGCCCGCGGGCGGTGAGCACCGCGGCGCACAGGCCGTTCCACCGCCGCCAGCGGCCGCCGGAGCGGGCCCGCTGCTGCAGCGCCTCGCGCAGCATGACGTGGGTGAAGGCCCACCGGCCGTCGTCTTCGGGGCGCACCAGCCGCTCGGCGAGCAGGCGGGCGAAGGCCCGCTGGGGGTGGGCCAGCCGGGCCCGCACGCAGGTGTCGCTCCACTCCTCGGGGTCGACGCTCTGCCCGAGCACCGCCGCGATCTCGAGCGCCTGCACCGCCCGGTCCTCGGCCCCGCGCAGCGCGCTGTCCAGGCGGGTCAGCCACAGCGCCTGCTGCTCGCCGGGCAGCGACAGCTCGAGGTCGTCGTCCCGCAGGCGGAAGCCGGTGGGGCTGCTCTCGAGCACGCCGGTCGAGATCCAGTGGCGCACCAGCTCGATGGCGAACTGGGGGCTGCCGGCGGAGCGCTCGACGAGGCGGTCGACGAGGTTGGGCGCCAGCGGCACCACCGAGCGCACGAGCTGGAACTGAAGCACCGGCGGCAGCGGGTCGAGCCGCAGGCGGGTGACGTTGCCCCGGCGGGCCAGCTCGGCCACCTGCCGCCGGGCGGGGGCGTCGTCGCGCAGGGCGTCCTCCCGGATGGTGGCGATGGCCAGCACCGGCAGGCGGGGGTGCGACTCGAGCAGGGCGTCGAGCAGTTGCAGGGTGTCGGGGCCCCACTGCACGTCGTCGCACAGGATCACGACCGGGCGGCGGGCGGTCAGCGCCTCGATCCCGGCGAGCAGGCCGGTCAGGGTCTGGTCGTCCAGCGGCGCCTCGGCCCGGGGGTCGGGCTGCGGGTCGTCGGGGTCGGGCAGCGCCGAGGCGAGGGCGGCGATGATCTCGGGGGTGCCGTGGGGCCCCAGCGCGGCCTCGACCCGGGTCACCCGCTCGGCGCCCTCGAGATCGGCGCAGCGCAGGAAGCGGGCCAGCATCGCCCCCGGCCCCGACTGGCTCGACGGCAGCCGGTCGTGCACCGCGTGCAGGTGCTCGGCGGTGCCCAGCTCGTGGGCCCGGCGGGCGAGCCACTCGGCGAGGTGGGTCTTGCCCTGGCCGGCGGGGCCCTCGATGAACACCGCCCGGGCCCGCCCCCGCACCGCCGAGCGCAGAGCCGACCACAGGTGATCCCGCTCGGCCTCGCGGCCCACCGGCGGCGGCACCCGCATGCGGGCGAGGGCCAGGCCGACGTCGATCATCGGCGGCGGGGTCGGCTCCCGCTGGCGGCGCCACGAGGCGGGCAGGGGCGGCCGCCCGTCGGCGCTCGGGCCGCCGGCCCACGAGTCGTCGGTGATGGGCAGGAAGACCGGCGGGAGCTGAAGCGTGGCCGGGCCGGGGCGCTCGGTCGAGGCCTCCCGGCGGTCGGGCGGCGCGGTCGAGCCGGCGCCGGCGCGGGCCTCGGGCTGGACCTCCTCCGAGTCGGCGGCGAGCGGGGCCCCGGTGGACGGCAGCGCCTCGACCGTCGCCCGATCGACCAGGGCCCCCCGGGTCGCCAGCCGGACCATGGCCTCGGTCTCGGCGAAGCGGGCCTCCATCAGCGGGGTCAGCGGCGCGGTGTCGACGATGGCCGGGTCGTCGTCGTCGAAGACCTCGGGGGGCAGCTCATCGGGGATCTCGGTGTCCCGATCCATGTCGGTGATGAGCTCGGCGGTGGTCGGCGGCCGCACGCCGGGCGGGGTGGTGTCGTCGCCCAGGGTGTCGGCCGGATCACCCCCCCGCTCGGCCTCCGGATCACCCCGCTCGCCCGACTCGTCGGGCATGCGCAGCGCGTCGAAGGCCGCGTCGACGCTGTCGGAGAGCGCGGTCACCCGGGGGTCGCCGGGGGGGTCGGTGTCGGCCGTCTCCGGGGGCCGGGGGGCGTCGGTCTCGGCGCTCTCGGCGAACTCGTCGAAGCCCGGCAGCCGCTCGAACGGCGGGGGCATCGGCCCCGGGCGGATGTCGAGCGTGTCGTCGTCGCCCGGCGGCTCGGCGTGCCAGGCGTCCCGCTCGGCGGCGGCGGCCACCGCCAGGGCCAGCCCCGAGGGCGCGTCCATCGTCTCGGCGAACGGGATGTCGGCCGTGCGCCGCCGGATGCTCGGGTCGGACGCCGGCCCCTGCACCTCGTCGGGCAGCCCGAGCAGCGCGACGGCGGCGTCGGCCGCGAACCGGAAGCGGCTGTGCGG
The DNA here is from genome assembly GCA_030426085.1 of bacterium. GTDB lineage: Bacteria > Myxococcota_A > Bradymonadia > UBA7976 > UBA1532 > JACKDM01. Next base: position 55,845 of record JAUHYW010000034.1, read on the forward strand.
GGTGCGGCCCATCATGCGCACCAGCCACTGCTCGAAGGCGTGCGGCACCGGGAAGCGGGGCGCCAGCGCGGGCAGCGGCTCCTGGATGTGGGCCACCAGCAGCCCCACCGCGCTGCCCCGGTGGCGGTCGGCGTGCGGGGCGTGGCCGGTGGCCAGCTCATAGGCCATGCAGCCGACGGCGTAGAGGTCGGTCCACGGCCCGAAGGCTCGCCAGTCGTTGCGGATCTGCTCGGGGGCCATGTAGCCCGGGGTGCCCAGGCTGTCCGACCCGATCGCCTCGCCGACGACCGCCGGGTTGACCGCCAGCCCGAAGTCGGTGAGCACCGGCCCCCGGTCGCCGATGAGCACGTTGTCCGGCTTGAGGTCGCGGTGCACGACCCCGTGGGCGTGGGCGTGGGCCAGCGCGTCGAGCAGCGCCAGCAGGGTCGCCCGCAGCCGGGGCCAGTCCATGGTGCGCAGGTTGCGCAGCGATCCGCCGGCCAGCCACTCCATCGCGAGGTACGGGGCGCCGGCGGCCAGCGCGCCCCGGGTCAAGGCCGAGGTCGCGGTGTCGATCTCGCCGTAGTCGTGGATGCGCACGACCGCCGGGTGGTGCAGCCGGGCCATCGCCTGCACCTCGTGGGTGAACTGCTCGCGATACGCCTGCTCCCGGCCCTGGGGCGGGGTGACCACCTTGACCGCCACCGGCACCCGCTGCGCCCGGTGCTCGCCGCGCCAGACCTCGGCCATGCCCCCTCGGGCGACGGGCTCGATCAGATCGAATGGGCCGATGGCGATGGTCAAGCGGGCGGTCCTCGGGTGTCGACGCGCGCCCGGCGGACACGCCACCGGCGATCCCACACCGCCGGGGGGGCGGCGTCAACCTCCATGGCCCGCGGCGAATCCCCGGCGGCGGCTCGGGCGTCGATCGGTTCCACTCGGGAGGAGATCCGAGGAGGCCAGATGAGCCGCACCGAGAGCCGCGCCGAGAGCTGTGAAGGGGGCGCCTGGGTCGACGCCGGGGCCCTGGAGGGCCTGCCCGAAGGCGCGCCGACGCTGCTGCGCCATGGCAAGAAGCGCCTGGCGGTCATCCGCACCGCCGACGGGGTGCACGCGATCGACGACCGCTGCCCGCACGAGGGCTACCCGCTGACCCAGGGCACCGTCGAGGGCACCGAGCTGACCTGCTGCTACCACAACTTCAAGTTCGACCTGCGCACCGGCGCCTGCGGGCGGGGCGAGTCGGTGCCCACCTTCGCGACCCGGACCCGCGACGGCCGGGTGCAGGTGTTCGTGCCGGCGCCCGATCCCGCCGCCGAGCGGGCCGCCGCCGAGAAGAGCCTGCGCGAGGGTCTGTTCGAGCGGCGGGACGGGCAGATCGCCCGCGACCTCGTGCGGCTGCTCCAGGTGGGGGCGACCCCGGCCGAGCTGGCCGTGATCGGGGCGAGCTACGACGCCGACCGGGCCCCCTGGGGCTGCACCCACGCCCTGCCCGCGGCGGCCGACGTGGTGCCGCTGTGCGCCCGTTACCCCGGCCCGCAGGCGGTGCGCCCCCTGATGCAATGCTTCGAACTGTCGGCCGAGTCCAACGTGCGCCGTGCACCGCGCCCCCGGGTCGAGGCGATCGACCCCGGCCCCGACCCCGCCGCCGCCGAGGCCCGCTACCGGGCGGCGATGGAGGCCGAGCGGATCGACGAGGTCGAGGGCCTGCTGCGCGGCGCGCTGGGCCGCGGCTGGGGCCGGGCGGAGCTGGAGCCGTGGCTCTTCGGCCCGCCGTGCGCCCACTTCATCGGCTTCGGGCACAGCCTCATCTACGCCGGCAAGGTCTTCGATCTCATCGAGGCCGCCGGGGGCGTCGCCGCGCCGGGCGCGCAGGCCGAGTCGCTGCTGGTGGGCGTCGCGCTCGAGCAGGCCCACGCCACCCGGGACGACGTCCTGCCGGCGTGGCGCTGGTGGCGGGCGGCGATGGATGAGGCTCGGCCGCAGCTCGGGGCGTGGTGGGCCGCCTGCGCCCCGGCGCTCGACGCGACCGTATCGTCGGAGGCCGAGGGGCCGGTCGACGAGGCGCTGGTCGCCGCGCTGCTGGGATCCGACCGGCGGGCGGCGTTCGACGCGGTGGCCGGGCGGCTGGCCGAGGGCCGCCTCGACGCGGTGGTGGACGGGCTGGTGCTGGCCGCCGCCGAGCGGGTCCGCCGCTTCGATCCGGCGCTCGACCGGGACGAGTCGGTGCAGGACGGCTGGCTCGACGTCACCCACCTGTTCACCTTCGCCCAGGCCATCCGGGTCGCGATCGATCGCCACCGCCGGCCCGAGATCCTGGCGGTGACCCTCCAGGCGGCGCGCATGATCCAGAACGCGGGCGTGCTCGACCGGGCCGAGCCGGCGCCCGTGGCGCCCGCGAAGGGCGAGCTGGCCGAGCTGAAGGCGGCGGTCGACGCCCGCGACCCCGATCGGGCCGAGGCGCTGGCCCGCGGCTGGATCGACGACGGCCGCGCGCTGGGGCCGCTGCGGGTCTTCTTCGAGGATCTGGGCCTGCACGACGCGCTGACCCGCCCGATCGTGGTGGTGCACCTGATCAAGACCACCGTGGCCGCCTTCGTCGAGCAGGCCCGCCGCCCCGCCGACCCCCGCCCGGTCGCCGCCATCGCCCGGCTCGCCGCGTCCCCCATCCGGGAGCGCTTCATCGGCCTGCGCATCCACGAGGCGGTGCGGTTCATCGTCGACGGCAAGGTGCCCAAGCTGCTGACCTGAGCCACCCCGGGCGGGTCCGAAGCGCCTCGGCCTCTGCACCGGATCTGCACCCATCCGCGGCCCGCGTCGGGCATGCTCACCCCATGTCGTCCCGCCGCCGCCTCGCCCTCATCGCCCCCGCCTCGCTGGCCGTCTGCCTCGTCGCCCTGATCTACCGTGGCCCCGGCTGGCGCCTGCTGCGCCACACCGGCGGGGATGTCTTCGCCGCGGCGTTGCTCTACGCGCTGGTCGGCCTCGCCCTCGTCCGCTGGACCCGTATGCGGCGCGCCGCGCTGACGCTGGGCATCGCTGCGGCGATCGAGGCGGCCCAGGCGTTCGACCTCGTCGCCCCCGACGCGCCCCGCTGGGTGCACGTCCTGCTCGGCGCCACCTTCGACCCGCTCGACCTGCTGGCCTACGCCGTCGGCGTCGGGCTGGCCGCCGCCATCGACTCGCCGGTCTGCACCCGCCACAGCGACGCGTAGAGCCCGTCGGCCGCGATCAGCGCGTCGTGGGTGCCCGACTCGACGATCTGCCCCGCGTCGAGCACCACGATGCGGTCGGCGTCGCGGATGGTCGACAGGCGGTGGGCGATGACCACCGTCGTGCGACCCTCGGCGATGCGGGCCATCGAGCGTTGGATGGCGGCCTCGGTCTCGTTGTCCACCGCGCTCGTCGCCTCGTCGAGCACCAGCACCGGCGGATCGGCGAGCACCGCCCGGGCGATGGAGAGCCGCTGCCGCTGGCCGCCGCTGAGCTTCTGGCCCCGCTCGCCGACGACCGTGTCGAAGCCCTCGGGCAGCGCGCGCACGAAGTCCAGCGCCTCGGCGGCCCGGGCGGCGGCCTCGATGGCGGCGTCGTCGGCGTCGGGCCGCCCGTAGGCGATGTTCTCCCGCACGGTGCCGTGGAACAGGAAGACGTCCTGGCTCACCAGCCCGATCGATCGCCGCAGGTCGTGCTTGCGCAGCCCGCGCAGGTCGTGCCCGTCGAGCGTGATGCGGCCGCCGATGGGGTCGTAGAAGCGCAGCAGCAGCTTGACCACGCTCGACTTGCCGGCCCCGGTCGCGCCGACGATGGCCACCGTCTGGCCGGCCGCGATCTCGAGGTCGAGCCCCCGCAGGACGAGGCCCCCGGTGCGGTAGGCGAAGTCGACCGCCTCGAAGCACACCGCCCCCTCGACCTCGGTCGGATCGAGCGCGCCGTCGCCGTCGGGCAGGGTGGTCCCGGTGTCGAGCAGGTCGAGCAGGCGGGTGGTCGAGGCCATCGCCCGCTGATACTGGTCGAAGAGAGTGCCCAGGCGGGTCAGCGGCCACAGCAGCCGCTGGGTGATGAAGACGAGCACGCTGTAGGCCCCGACGGTCAGCGCACCGGACAAGACCAGCTCGCCGCCGACCACGAGGGTCGCCACGAAGCCGATGACGATGGCCATGCGGATGAGCGGGGAGAACGCCGAGCTGAGCGAGATGGCCCGGGCGTTGACCTCCTGGTAGGCCCGGCTCTCGCCCTCGACCCGGGCCAGCTCGCGGCCCTCGGCGGTGAAGCTCTTGATGGTGGCCATGCCGGTGAGGTTGTTGCCCAGCAGGCCGTTGAGCGCGCCGACCTGCGCCCGCACGGCGGCGTAGCGCGGGGCGAGGCTGCGCTGGAAGCGGAACGAGCCCCACACGATCAGCGGGATGGGCATGACCGCGAACCACGCCACGTCGGGCGCGATGACGAAGAACGCGCCGCCCACTGCGATCATCGTCGTGCCGAGCTGGATCAGGCTGTTGGCCCCGCCGTCGAGGAAGCGCTCGAGCTGGTTGACGTCGTCGTTGAGCACCGACATGAGCCCGCCGGTCGAGCGGTCCTCGAACCACGCCAGCTCCAGGCTCTGGACGTGGCCGTAGACGTCGAGCCGCACGGTGTGCTGGAGCGTCTGGGCCAGGTTGCGCCACAGCACGGCGTAGGCGTACTCGAAGACCGACTCCAGGCCCCAGATGACGACCGTCGCCGCCGCCAGCCACCAGAGCTGGGCCGAGACGTCGACGATGCCCCAGCTCGCCAGCAGCGAGTCCTGGCGCTCGACGACCACGTCGACCGCCGCGCCGATGAGCACCGGCGGGGCGAGGTCGAAGAGCTTGTTGAGCACGCTGCACAGGGTGGCCAGCCCGATGCGGCGGCGGAAGGGGCGGGCGTAGGTCAGCAGGCGGGGCAGGGGGGCGCGGCTGGAGGACATCGCGGGCTCCGCGGGGTGGGCACGGGCCACAGATGCGGCGCGGTGACGCCGCGTCGCGCCGGGCGGATCAGGCGGGCGGGTCGAAGCGCTGCTTGAAGGTGAACGCCTCCGGGCTCGGCCCCTCGGCCCGCAGCCGGCGCAGGCGGCGGAAGGCTTCGGCCAGGCTCGGGCGGTGGTCGGCGGGCACCCACCACAGGACGCTGTGGGCCTCCCGCGGCGGGGCGAACCACCGCTTGCGCTGCTTGAAGACCTCGGCGTGCGCGCTGCGGTAGGTGAAGTCGGCCAGCGCGTCGACCGAGCTCCACAGCGTGATGTTGATCAGCATGCGGGGGTCGAAGGTCGGCGGCGGGTCGTCGGTCCAGCGCCAGATGAAGCCCGGGCTCTGCTCGGCGAGCTGATTGATCGCGTCCAGCCGGGCGAAGAAGTCGGCCAGCAGCGGGTCGTCGAGCGGGGCGAGGGCCCGGGCGACGTTGATCTGGGCCAGGGCGTGGGTCGGGTGGTCGGTCACGGTGCGGCTCCTCGGCGGGTGAAAGGGCCGCGCAGTCTACGCTTTCGCCGACTCCGACTCCACCGCCGAGCCCGCGGGTTCGCTCAGCCCCAGGCGGTGGAAGGCCCACGGGGCCAGCGCCGCGGCCCACACGCCGACCAGCCCGTAGCGCAGGATGGCGGTCGCGGTGTTCACCGCGTCGAGCTTCACGAGCAGCAGCTTGCCCCCGCCCCAGAGGCCGACCAGCACCGCCAGACCCAGCGACGCGGCGAGGACCATCCCGCCGACGTGGGCTTTGCCCCGGCGCAGCGGCGGGATCCCCCGGCGCTCGATCCACAGCACGCCGGCCCACAGCCCGGCGATGGCCGAGGCCGACTTGAGGCCGTGCTGCTCGGGGTCGGGCAGCAGGGCGGTGAGCGCGAGCAGCACCGCGGCCGGCAGCCAGGCGAGCGCCGGGCCCCCGGCGCGGATCCGCTCGGGGCCCCCAAAGCGTACGAACGCGGCCCCGACGCCGAGCAGCAGCAGCCCGAAGCCGGCCCCGGCCAGCACGTCCCGCGGCCAGTGCACCCCGAGGTAGACCCGGGACGCCATCACGCACAGCACGATGACGATCGCCAGCGCGGTGAACCACCGTCGGCGCACCTCGAGGGCCAGCCAGCCCCAGAACACGGTCGAGATCATCGCGTGCCCGCTGGGGAAGCTGAAGCCGTCCTGCTCGATCAGCGGCTCCAGCATCGGGCGGGGCGCCTGCCACAGATCCTTGAGCGCGGCGTTGCACACCGCGGCCAGCATGAACATGAGGCCGACCCGGACCCACGGCTGGCGGCACCCGAGCCAGTAGCCCAGCGGCAGCGCTGCGAGGAAGAACACCTCGCTGCCCAGGTGGGTGATCCCGAGCATCACCGGGTTCAAGATCGGGTGGCGCCACTCCAGCACCCACTCCATGGGCTCACTCCTTGCGATCGGCCTCGGGCGGCGGCGGGCGGCCGAACGTCGTCTGCCAGAACAGCCCCAGGCTGCCCTCGCCGGCGTCGCCGGCCACCGTGTCCACCGTCCACCGGGGCGAGAGGCGGTACTCGACCCGGGCCTCCTTCTCGTTGGCGTCCGGCGGCGCGTCGTGGTGGTAGACCGTCTCCACGTACAGCCGGCGGTTGATCTGCTTGCCGACGGTCAGGATCGGGTTGGTCACCGACGCCCCGAACTTCAGCCCCAGCTTGTCGACGCCCAGCCGGTCGTAGAGCTGCCGGGCCAGCGAGGGGTTGTGAAAACGATCGATGAGCCGGGCCGCCTGCCGTCGCACCTCGCCGTTGCGCTCGTCGATGGCGTCCACCCGCCCGGTGATGAGCAGCGTCAGGATCTGATACTCGGGCAGCGGGGGGTCGCTCTCGAGCACCAGCGACGGCCGGCGGCTGGGGCCTACGATGCGGACCCGGACGTCGGTCTCGACGACCTGCCCGCTGGCCCGCACGTCGATGACCGGATCCAGCGTCTCGGCGGCGGGCGGGGCGTCGGCGTCGGCGAGGCGGGCGGCGCCGATGGCCACCGCCACGGCGCTGCGCGGGTCGAGCGTGCCGTCCTGGATCGAGAAGGCCCCGCCGTCCAGCGCGAACGGGTTGTCGAAGAGCTGGAAGACCCCGGACCGGGCCTCGATGCCGCCCTCGACCGCGAAGTCGTCGTCCTGGCGGCGCACGGTCAGCACCCCGCCGAAGTCCAGCGTCGTATCGGCCCCCGCGACCCGCCCCGCCGGCAGGCGCAGCGTCACGACCAGCTCGCCCGCGCCGGCCAGCCACGCCTCGGCCCGCCGCAGCCCGCCCATGCGCCGCCGGTGCACCGCGCCGTTGCGGGCGATGGGGCGGGCGCCGCCCAGGCGGAAGCCGGTCAGGTGCAGGTCGGCGGTGTCGACGTCGACCTCGACCGCCGTGCGATCGGGCTCGGCGCGGGCCGTCATGCGGGCCTCGGCGTCGAGCAGCCCGGCGGGCAGGCCGGGGCGCACCAGCGGCATGTCGTCCAGGCTCAGGGTGAAGTCGGCGTCGACCCGCCACGCGCTCCACAGGGGGCCGGCGTGCCCCGCGGGCGTCACCACCCACCGGGCCTCGCCCCCGCCTTGCATGCGCCCCCGGCCGCTGCGGGCGGTGAGCGTCTCGAGCCGGGCCGTGGCGCCGTCGACCCGCACGCCGAGGTCCAGATCGACGAGCCGGGCGTTGGCCGCGACGATCGTGGCCTGCCCGTCGGCGACCTCCAGCGCGCCTTCGAAGCGGGGGGCCCCGAGCGTGCCTGCGCCCTCGATCCGGCCGGTCAGCGCCCCCCGGGGATCGTCGATCGCCGCCGGCAGGTAGGGCATCAGCGTGCTCAGCGGCACGCCCACGACGAGGGCCGCGGTCAGCGGGATCACCTCCGGGCGGGCGTCGCCGCGGCGCAGGGCGATCAGATCGGCGGCCGTCTCGGCCTCGGCGTGCAGCAGCGGGGCGGCGCCCAGGTCGAACGCGGCGGTCTGGCGGCGGGGGCCGATATCGAGCCGGCCGACCAGCGGGCGGGGGATCTCGCCGTCGTACAGCGTGCCGTCCAGGCGGGCGGTGATCCGCAGATCGTCCAGGGCGCCGGTCGCCGAGATCACCAGCCCGGCGTCGAACTCGGCCGCCGGGTGGAACCGGTACAGCACGGCCAGCGCGGCCGGGGTGAGCTGGCGGGCGACGAGCGAGGCGGCCATCGGATCGGCGTCGCGCCAGGCCAGCGTCAGGCGCCGGGGGTCGAAGTCCACCGGGATCCGGCCCTCGACGCGGACGTCGGTCGGCCCATCCCCCGCGCGGCCCCGCAGCTCGGCGTAGCCCCCCTCGATGCTCAACGCGCCCCGGGCGGTGCCCAGACGGCCGCCGCGCCAGCGGGCGTCGACCGCCTCGACCCGCCCTCGCAGTCCGGCCGCGTCCAGGGCGAGGGCCCCGGTGGCCCGGCCGGCGAGCGCCAGATCGGGCAGCACGTCGGTCAGGCGCTCGAGGTCCAGATCGGTGAAGTGCAGCCGCAGGACGGGCGCCTCCGGCCAGTCGGCCGCCGCCGCGCGCAGGTCGTCGAGGGCGTCGGTCGGCTCGGGCAGCTCGACCCCCTCGGGCACCGCCTCGACCGCCGCGGCGATCCCGGCCAGATCATCCGGCGGGTCGGGTGACGAAGGCGCCTGCCACGACAGCCAGGGGGTCACCGCCGCCTCGATCAGCGACGGCCCCGGGGAGAGCGGCTCCGGCAGCGCCAGCCCGGCGTGGATCCGGCCGGCGGGGCCCTCCAACGACCCCCGGGCGACGACCCCCCCGCCGTCGAGCGGGACGAACGCCCGCAGCTTCAGGTGCCCCAGCGGCGCCTCGCCGACCCGCAGATCGGGCACGTCGATCACGACCGCCAGCCCGATCCGGGGCAGGGGCGCCGCGACGCGGATCTCGACCCGGGCCTCGCCCCGCAGCGGGCTGTCGCCCAGCAGCCCCAGGGCCCGCTCGACGGGCATCCGCCCGGCCACCGCGAACCACGGCGCCGGCCCGGGCATCGGCGCCGGCGCGCTGGCCGCGAGCGGCGGCGGCACGAAGGGCAGGCGGGCCCCGGCGGGGGCGCCCAGGGCCAGCCCGAGCAGGATCAGCGCGGGCAGGGCCAGCGCGGGCCGTCGGATGAGCGGCGGGGCCATCAGAACGTCTCCCCCAACCCGAAGTACAACGCGAACGGCGGCTCGTCGTAGACCCCGGGGTCGTTGAGCCGGAAGCCGGCGTCGAGCCGGAAGAGGCCCACCGGGCTGTCGTAGCGCAGCCCCGGCCCGGCGCTGTAGTTCCACGCGTCGACCACCCAGGTCGACTCGCCGGCCTGCACGTCGCCCACGTCGAAGAAGCCCACCAGCGAGACCCCGGCGAACAGGGCCAGCCGCAGCTCGAGGTTGCCCTGGATCATCGTGAAGCCGCCGATGGGCACCGGGGTGCACGGGTCGTCCTCGTCGGCCGGCTCGGGGCACCGCGAGCGGGGCGAGAGCCGGCGGGCGCCCCACCCGCGCACCGTCGTCGGCCCCCCGAGGTAGAACCGCCGCGAGACCGGGGCGTCGGGGCGCTCGCCGTAGGGCACGATGCCCCCGCCGACGAGCCGGGCGGCGGTCTGCACCCGGGCGAAGGGGCGCCAGTATCCGCGCCACTCTGCGGTCCACTTGTGGAAGTCGTAGTCCCCTTGCAGCGGACCCCCCGCCAGCTCGTACTGGAGCGTCACCGCCGCCCCGTCCGTCGGCTGATGCACCTCGTCCAGCCAGTAGACGTCCAGCCGCAGCCCGGCCACGCTCAGCAGGTACGGATCGCGGAAGTCGAACGCCCCGAGCTGGGTCGTCGCCGCGTCGAAGCCGGCCGTCGTCTCCAGGAAGTCGAAGTAGCGGATGGTGTGGCTCACCTCGCCCCGCACCCGGCGCCCGAGCCAGCGGGCCACCGACAGCCGGTTGCGCGGCTCCTGGTAGGTGTAGCCGTCGCGGATGTCGAGCGCGTAGGCCGGCGCGAGGGCCCACAGCAGCTCGTCCTCCAAGAGCCCCTTCTTGGTGAACGTCGGCTCGACGGCCAGCGCCGGGCCGTGGGCGTCGAGGTCGAACGGGTCGGGCAGCTCGGCGTAGCCCACCCGCACGTCGAGGTCGAGGCGATACAGCCGCCCGCCGAGGTTGGTGTGGCTGTAGCGGGCGAGCAGCGACTGATCCCAGCGGGCCGAGTCGAAGCCCAGCCGCAGGCCCAGCCGCAGCGCCTGGGGGTCGGCCTCGGCGACCCGCACGTCGAGGTCGATGACCCCGTCGACCACCGCGCCCGCCGGGCGGGCCGAGACCCAGCGGAAGACGTCCATGCCCTTGAGCACGTCCTCGACCGAGCGCACGACCTGCGGCGAATAGGGCTCGCCCCGGGCGAAGCGCAGCTCGGTCTGCACGAGATCTTCGGGCACGCCGACGAGGCCCGCGACGCGGATGGCGCCCACCGTCGCGTAGGGCCCGGGGTCGACCACGATCCGCACGTCGGCCCGGCGGGCGTCCTCGAAGACCTCGGCGTCGCCCGCGACCCGGGCCAGGGGATAGCCCCACGCTTCGAGCGCCAGCCGCAGCGTGCCCAGGGTGTCGTTGAACTGCCCCACCTCGAACGGCGCGCCGACCCGCACGCTCGCCTGCTCCTCGATGCCTGGCCGGGCCGCCGGGTCCAGCGAGCTGTCGGCCCACTCGAAGCGCAGGCGGCGCACGGTGGTCGGCTCGCCCTCGTGCACCGTGATGACCAGATCGACGTCGTCGCCGTCGGGCCGCACCGCGACGTCGAGCACCCGCGCCTCGTGGTAGCCGTGGGCCGCGTACAGCGACTCGATGCGCCGCCGATCGACGGCCATCAGCGCCGGATCGTAGCGGTGGGTCGGCGCGGTGGGCATCCAGTCGTAGGGCGCGATGTGCAGGTGCTCGATCAGCCGGGCCGCCGAGAAGCGGGTCACCCCGACCAGCGTGATGTCGTCGATCTCGGGCGCCCGCTCACCCAGCACGACGCGGGCGTCGGGGGGACCGCCGCAGCCGCCCGCCAGCAGCGCCGACGCGACGAGGGACAGCCATGGCGCGCAGCGGCGGATGCAAGGCAGAGACATCGCCGAATGGTGCCCGGTGGCCCGCCCGCCCACAACCGGGCCGTGCCGCACCCCGCCCGGCCGATTTTTCCCGCCGATCCGATTCGATCCTTGATCGATGGTATCCCGCCAGTTACTTTTGTTTGGTCTGGGAGTTTTTCCCCAGCTTTATCGAGTATCGCGCCCATGCGTGTTCCTAACCCGTCGCCCGCCACCCCCCACCCCACCGGGAGCCGACCCGCGGAGTAGAAGTGTCATGATATCGAGAGCTTGTCGTATTCGGGCCGGTATGGCCCTTATCTCGCTGCCCTTCGCCCTCAGCCTCACCGCCTGCGTCGACGCCACCGACGTCGCGCCGACCCCCGCCATCGCCGACGCGCCGGCCACCCTGCTCGGCACCGTGCACGACACCCTCGACGCGCCCGTCGTCCAGGCCAGCGTCTCGCTGTCCATCAACGGCTACGAGATCGGCGAGCCGGTCCTCACCGACGCCGAGGGCCGCTACGCCCTGCCGGTCGACATCGCGGCCATCCGTGACGCCCAGCGCACCCGCCAGGAGATCCAGGTCCTCATCCGCCCGGCCCTCGAGGACCGCGGCGCGCAGGACACCTGGGCCGGCGACCGCATCCAGCTCCTGCCGCTGACCCTGCGCGAGTTCGTCGACGTCGACGCGCTGCGCCCCGGCGAGAGCTTCGAGATGAAGGCCGGCTTCGTGCCGGTGCAGGGCAAGGGCTTCAAGATCACCGACGAGCTCATCCGCGACGGCGGCGAGCTGACGTGGCACATGGCCCGCTCGCCGGTGGGCCCGATCGACGTCTCGCTGCTCATCGAGCCCGGCTCGATCCGCATCGACGGCGACGATCCCCAGGACGAGATCACCCTGACCATCCTCGAGCGGGAGAAGGCCCCGATGGCCATCCCCGACGACGGCTACGGCCTGATGTGGACCATCCAGCCCCGGGACGTCGTCTTCGACCCGCCGGCCAAGGTGCGCATCGAGGGCGGCCGGCTCGAGCTGCTCGGGCTCGTCGAGGCCGAGCCGGGCAACACCTTCGAGCTGTACGGCGCCTCGCTCGACCGCGGCTGGCGGCTGTACGGCGACGTGCGGGTCGAGGCGCTGACCGCCGACCGGGTCACCCTCGAGAGCGTCGAGGGCATCATCCAGCGCGGCGCGTGGGGCCACGTCCTGTCGAACCCGGCCAGCGACGCCGGCATGCTCGCCACCTGCCAGAACAAGCACACCGAGCGCTACGTGGTCTGCGCCATCTTCGGCCAGCGCGGCTTCGACGAGGCCGGCCCGCCGCTGAGCCTCTTCGAGACCCAGGTCTCGCCCCGGCAGGCCGACTACCGCCGCCAGCCCGACCGCCCCTACTGGTACACCGACCGCGAGAACCGCTGTCAGAACTGCACCAACATCGGCGTGCCCCAGGCCCAGATGGCCGTCGGCCTGAGCGTCGGGCTGCCCGAGGACGACGGCGACCAGGGCGTCTTCGTGGTGGCCACCGAGCTGTGCGCCAGCGAGGTCGAGGTGCGCAACCTCGACGCCCGCGACTCGCTCATCAACGCCCGGGTCGCCAACTGGGCCCTTCAGTTCGGCGTCGAGGAGATCGCCATCGGCGCCGGCGAGGGCAGCACCCCCCGCACCGAGCTGTGGGAGAGCTTCTGCAACGACGATGACGTCTGCCCCGACTTCCAGCCGGGCGAGGTCACCGTGCGCCGCCGCCAGTTCACCCGGCGCCACGTCTTTTTGACCAGCGGCTTCCACTGCGCCGCCGACGACCGCCAGGAGGGCTGGATCGGCCGCTGAGCCGACCCCGCCCGCTTCGCCTGGGCAGTTCGCCCCGCGGTCAGGATCGTGGCTCGCTGATCGGCCCGACCGGTCCCAACTGGCTTCGCTCCCACTCGACCAGGGCAAGATGGGTCGGGCCGCCGACCTGCCGATACAGCCATGTGCTCTCTTCCAGCTTCCTGAGTGCTTCCAACTCGCGACCCGTGAGTCGGAAGAGGCGCCCGAGACCCAGCGCGGCTCGGGCCCTGGTCCGCAGAGCAAGCGGCGCGTCTCCGGCGAGTAGGTGCGCATGGTCGAATGCGGCCTTGGCCCGATCAAAATCGCCCGAGTCGATCAGCATGTGGGCCAGATCGATCTGGGCTCGGGCAGCATACCTCCGCCGCACGCCCGGGGACGCCGAGGCCTCTAGGTGGTAGCACGAGTCGAACCACTTCGCGGCTTCGATCCGTTTCTGCTGCATCAGATACAATCGCCCCAGCGCCCGAGCCGACGCGCCGCGGACTTCCTGAAATTGGTCCTGATTCCAGCAAGCCTGGAGGGCCCTCTCCGCGGCCTTGAACTCACCGCATACGCGCTGGAAGTCGCCTAGGCGATAGCGGGCGAAGTTCAGCGTCAGAGTCTCCCGGCCGAGGCGCTTCTCGCGCTCCTCGGCCAACCTGAAGCCTTTCTCGATCGCCTTCCGCGCCTGTGCGATATCACCGAGTTGGGCGTGGGCCCATCCAAGCCCGTCGAAGAAGCACCATGCCAGGGCAGACGCCCTTGGGATCCGGCTTTCGGGCAGCGGTTGCTCGCAATCCGAAGAGTCAGTGTGCTCGTCCAAAGCCGAAATCAGCTTCTTGGCGAGGGCGATGCGTTTGTGAGGCCAGCCCATCTCCCAGACGACGTGGATGATGCCGATGCCCAGGTCGATCGCCTCGATCGGCGTGAACGACAGCCCCAACTCGACAGCGTGCAGGATGTCCGCCAAGCGAGGGCCGACCTTGCCGACCAGATCGAGTCGCAGACCCCGATGCCAGAAGAAACGTTCGCGGTCATCGGGGCCGAGGACGCCCCAGAAATACTCCGAGAACGCGCCGAAGAAGCGTTTTCTGATTGCCTCACGTTCGCCCTCTGTGACCGTACTTTCCCACGAGGAACGGACCCGTGTCGGTACATCGATCCACGTTGCCTCATTGCGCCTCACGTTGGCCACTTCCTCGGCCAGATGGAGTTCGATCAACGTCTCGAGACCAGGTGCCAACGTCTTCTGGTCATCACCGAAGACGTGCTCCAGCATGTCTCGACTCGGTGGTCGGCGGAAGATCGACAGTACGCCCAGGGCTGCTCGCGCCGCCGGGTCGTTCGGAATGGGGTGTTTGATAGACTCGATCGCATCTTCGGACAAACCGGCCAGGATGGCGTCCAGCGGCGTCTCGACGGCTTCGAGGCTCATCGTATTGGCGGCATCCTCGGGCATGGCGATCGACGCTAGCACTGAGTCGGGCAGCCGGCCGACCGGAAGGACGTGGTGGAAGTCCAACTCCTCGTTGGTGCAGGTCAGCAGTGCGCTCACTGGCACGGTGCCGAGAAAACTCCGGAGGCTGTCGCTGACCTCAACGTCGTCCAGGACGACCAATGTCGGTATGGCGCGCACCAGCGGAACCAACGCCTCATCGACTTGCCGACCATCAGAGGCGCGCAAGTGGTTGTAGCCGAGCGCATCGGCCAGGGCATGCCTGAGCCGGTCGACAGTATCTTGCTCGGCATCCGCGCCGTAGATAGTGTCCTGCTCGGGAGCCGAGCCATAGATCGAGTCGTACTCGACATCCAAACCACGGGTCGACGCACTGAATACGCTCAACCACACGATGAGGTCGAACGGCGATTGACCCGGGACTTCGTCGAGTCGGGCGAGAAACTGCCGCGCGATCGTCGTCTTGCCGCTGCCCGACCGGCCGACTACGGAGACGATGGCTGGCCTCTGTTGGAGCAGGGCGAAGAGATGACTGAGCATCTCGTCCCGGCCGATGCATTTCTCGGGTCTTGATGGGACGCCGACGCGTCGATGGTGAGGCGCCGCGAGCGACTGGGTGACGCGGCGATACCATTGTTCGAAGCGGACCACCTCCGAGCGTGGTCTGAGTAACGCGATGGCCCAACGGAGCCAGCCGGCCAGATAAGGGTCCGAGAGCGGATTGGACCTCTGGAATTCGTTGAGGGCGCTCAGGTCCGCGAGCAGTTGATGAGCGGGTCGCGAGTGCTCTGTCAGATGGGCCATGATTGCATGGGGAGTGTCATGCAGCAACTGAGAACGCCATTCGCTCCGGTATAGACCCGCTGCGTTGGCATCCCGGATCAACCTGTCGAGTTCGTTACTGTCCAGTGGCTTTGGCGGATGGTCCGGTGGGGGCTCGGCTTGAAGCAAGATGTTCCTTTGTCGGCTGCCGCGAGGTTCCTGGACGCATCGGAAACCCTCGCCCTGTCCATCGCGACCACCTACCAAGTAGCACAGGCAAGGGACGATGGAGTCCCGTTTGCGGGGGGAGTATGCAAGCGCATGGGCATATCCGGTCGTTGCGTGCCCGTATACGATATTGTGCCAGGCATATGGATGGTGAGCGGTCACGCGCTGTACCTGCACGCCCACGGGGGCATCCACAACGGCGCGGCCATCACGCTCTACACCTGCCCGCCGGAAGAGGAACGCCCCAACTGCCAGTGGGACATCGGCGGAGACTGATGGCCACCTCTGCCGCGGGCGCATGGTCTGGCCTCCACTGCGCCGCCGACGACCGCCAGGAGGGCTGGATCGGCCGCTGAGCCGACCCCGCCCGCTTCGTCCCCGACGCCCCGCCACCCGCGCCCACCCGCTCGATCCACCGGCTCGGTCGGGCGCGTGCTCGGCGGTTGAAACGCGGGGGTGCACCGGGCACGATGGCCCCGCCCAACTGGACAGGGCCCGTGCCGCATGACCTCGCCCTTCATCGACGGTCGCCAGAGCCTCCCGCCCCACTCATCGGGCCCGGCGGCGCGCGCCCGGGACGCTGACCCGCTGTGCATCCTGGTGGGTGGCAGCGGCGTCGGGAAGACCACCCTCTCCCGACTGTGGGCCGCAGGCGGCGGCCAATGCCTGCCCGATCGGCGGACGCTCACCGATCTCTACGTGATCCCCGCGTACCTCGGCTCGGCGGCCGGGTCCGAGCGGGTCTCGCGGACCGAGCGGATCGCCGCCGCCCGCGCCTATCGGGAGCAGCGCCCCGGCGGCATGGCGCACCTCATCGAGCAGGTGCCCCGCCCCCGGGCCGCCTGCCTGTTCGATGGGCTCCGGGGCCTCGCCGAGACATCGACCGCCATCCGGCGGCTGCCCGACGCCCGCTTCGTCGCCCTGCATGCCGCCATCGAGACGCGCATCCTCCGGCTGGCCAGCCGCGGAGACCCCTTCGACCACGGCGCCGGTGGCGCAGAGGGCGGCGACCGACTCGAACCGGCCCTCGGCGCGTGCGCGGCGGCGCTCGACGAGATCGGGACCACGCCGGGCGCCGTCGCGCGCCGGCTCGCGGGCAGCCCTGCCGTCGATCCGGCGGGCGTCGTCGGCGCGATCCGGATCCTGCTCGCCGAGCAGCGGGCTCATGGGCGACAGGGGGACGCGCTCCGTGCGCTGGGGACGCTCCCGCCCGCGCGGCGCCTGCTCGTCGACACCGACGTGAACTCGGCCGAAGAGACTTTCCGAATGGTCACGACCTGGTGGCGGACACCATGACGCGGAGCGAACTCATGCCCGAAAGAGGAACAACACCCACCGACGAGGCGGCGCGCTACGCGGCGGATGGCTTCCTCGGCCCCTGCCCGCTCGGCCTCTCGGCCGACGCCGTCGGCGAGATCCGGCGCCACGTCGCGACGACGCTCTACAACAAGCCATCGTCGGTCTACGAAGAGTCTCGGGGCCCGGTGGAGCCCTACTCGGTCGCGTGGTACGGCTGCAATCGTGATCGCCATCTGGCCGACGCGATGCTCTACCGGCTCGCGACCCTGCCGACGGTCCTCGACCGGGTCGAGGCGCTCATCGGACCCGACCTGCTGCTGTGGCGGTCGACGCTGTTCGTCAAGGGGCCCGGGGAGGCGGGCACGGTGCTGCACCAGGGGCACCACTATCCCGGCCGCTTCTTCCGGCCATCGCTCAGCGAGCCCGGCGGGGTGACCGTCTGGGTCGCGTTGAGCCACGCCGATGTCGAGCACGGCTGCCTCCAGTTCGTGCCGGGCAGCCATCAGCGGGGCTACGCGCCCTATCGGCGGGTCGACGAGACCGAGGGGGTCTTCGGTCGGGACTACAAGATGGACATCCGCCCCGAGGAGCACGACGTCGTGGACGTCGAGTGCCGCCCCGGTGAGGCCATCTTCTTCCCCCAGTCGGTCATCCACGGGTCGCGGCCCAACACCTCCCCCGACGCCCGCTGGGCGATCGCCTACCGGTTCATCCCGCCCGCCATCCGGGCCTACGAAGGCCTCACGGTCTGCGGGCAGGGGCTCGAGCTGTCGCGCTGGGGCTGCGTCCTGGTCCGCGGGCGCGACGCGCACGGGGTCAACCGCCTCGTCGAGCCCGCCTTCGACGGCGCATGAGCAGCCCCAGCCCGCGGGTCGCGTCGCTCGACATCACCCCGCTCGGGCTCGAGCTCGCCCGCCCGCTGCGGTGGGACACCGGCTCGCTGACGGTCGCCCGGCACGCGCTGGTGCGGGTGACCCTGACCGATGGCACCGTGGGCATGGCCGAGGCCGTGCCCCGGCCGACCATTCACGGCGAGACGCCGGCGACCGTCACCCACGCGGTGAGGGACTGGATCGCCCCCCGCCTCGTCGGGCGCTCGATCGACGATGTCTTCCCCGAGACCGGCCTCACCGGGCACCTGACCGCCCACGCGTCCGTCGACATGGCGCTGCATCATGCCCGGGCCCGGCTCGCCGGCGTGACGCTGGCGGCGCACCTGGCCTCCGAGCGCGGCGTCCGGGGCGCCACCGCGCCGCGGGTGGCGACGATCCTCGGCCTCGATACGATCGACGCGGTGCTCGACGACGCCCGGGCCGCCCATCGGCGTGGGATCCGGGTCTTCAAGGTCAAGATGAGCAAAGGCTGGCGCCAGACCTGCGCGCTGCTCGACGCGCTCCGCGCCGACCTGGGGGAGACTTGCACGATCTACGTCGACGCCAACCAGGCGCTGCCGGTGGAGGACGGCCCCGACTGCCTCGCCGCGCTCGCGGCGCGCGGCGTCGCCTACATCGAAGAGCCGTTCGACGTGACCGCCTACGCGGCCCGGCGGCGCCTGCACGCCCGCAGCCCGTTGCCGTGGGTGGCCGACGAGAGCGTATTGACCCTGCGCGCCCTGCGCACCCAGCTCGAGCTGGGCATGGTCGACATCGTGAACATCAAGCCCGCCCGCACCGGCTTCACCCAGAGCATCGCCATGGCCGCGCTGGCCCGGCGGCATGGCGCGCGGGTGATGATCGGATCGCAGGCGAGCGGCGCCCTCGGCGCGGCGTGGGCCACCGCCCTGGCCTGCGCCGTCGAGGCCGATGTGCCCTGCGAGCTGGATTTCTGGCGCCGATACGGTGGGGATCCGGTGCGCTGGCCCGCCGCGCTGGAGGCGGGGCGGCTCGTCGCCGAAGCCGACCCCACGCTCGACGAGACCGCGCTGGCCGACCCCTCGAACGCGACGCGCTGAGCGGCGCGCGACACGCAATTCGACGTACGCCGTCACCTCCCGCGCAGCGGCGAATCAACTCAGCGGTTCAATGCCCGACACCGCACCCGAGGAGGTTCGCCGATGCACCGCACCCCCGCCCGCCTCTCGACGCTGGCGCTGGCGCTGGCCTTCGCCGTCGGCTGCGACGACGAGCCGGCCCCGCAGGTCGACCCGACCCCCGACGGCGGGGTCGAGACCCCCGCCGTCGACGCCCTGCCGCTCCAGCCCACCCGCCGCTTCCCGCGGGGCGCCACCTTCTACCTGCCCGGCGACGGCTGGTCAGTGGGCGACGCGCCCCCCGGCAACACCAACACCGTCTTCGTCGGCGCCGACGGCTTCAGCCGCTTCACCCCGGTGCTGGCCGGCGCCTACACCTTCGAGCGCGACGACGAAATCCGCCCGCTGACCGTCGTCGCCGAGGTGCCCTACGCCCACTACAACTACTACCCGACCACCTCGATCGAGGCCGTCGGCGATCAGGTGTGGGTGGCCCACGTCTTCGACCCCCACATCACCCGCCTCGACGCCGAGGGCGCCGTCATCGACACCGTGCCCGCCGGCCCGTGGCCGGTCAGCATCGCCCACCGCCCGGGCATGCCCCACGCGCTGGTGGCCCACAAGGCCGGCGACACCGTCGGCTTCGTCGACGCCGAGACCGGCCGCCTCGAAGACGCGCTGTGGGTCGGGGACGAGCCGGCGCAGGTCGTGCTCTCGCCGGACGGCGGCGAGGCCTGGATCAGCCTCAACAGCCAGGACGCCGTCGCCCTGATCGACGTCGCCGAGCGGCGCCTGCTGACCACCATCGAGACCAACCTCGCCCCCCAGGCGATGGCGCTCTCCGCGGACGGCGGCCGCCTCTTCGTGGCCAGCTACCGCTCGGGGGTCAGCGATCGGCTGTCGTTCGGCGCCGACGCGCGCTACGACGACTTCGACATCGCGGTGATCGACACCGCCGCCCGCGCGGTCGTCGACTACATCCCGGCCGTCGGATCCAACCTCAACGGGCTCTACGTCGACGGCGACCGGCTCTACGTCGCGATGACCCGCTCGGTGGTCTCGGTCTACTCCGGCCAGCCGGGCATGACCGCCTTCCGCCACACCGTCGCCGCCTACGACCTCGCCGACGGGGCGGGCTACGCCGAGGTCGCCGCCGCCGACATCGGCCGCCAGGACACCGCCCCGGGCATCGCCGTGCGCCCCTACGGCCTGACCATCGCCGGCGACGTGCTGTGGGTCGCCGTCGAAGGCTCGGACGTCGTCGTCGGCCTCGACCCCGAGACGCTGGCCGAGATCACCCGCTACGACGCGCCCGGCCGCCCGCGCAGCATCGCCGCGGTGGGCGACACCGTCTTCACCCACGGCTTGCAGGCCTACCGCGTCACCCGGGCCGACACCACCGGCGCCGTGCTCGGGGCCACCGCGCTGGTCGGCGACCCCCGCGGTGCCAGCCTCGCGCTGGGCCAGCGGCTGTACACCGGCAGCGGCGGCGGCCCCGCCGAGCACCATAGCTGCGCCGACTGCCACATCGACGGGCTCACCGACGGCAACGTCTGGTCGGCGGGCGGGCTCTCCGAGTCGGCCAGCCGCCCCATGTTCTGGATGGAAGGCACCGATCCCATCGGCTGGGAGGGCGACGCATTCGAACTGTTCTCGTATCTCTATGGCAGCCCCGGCCCCACCATCGGCGTGCTCATCTCGACCGAGACCCACCGGGCCTTCTACGACTACCTCGCCGCCTTCGTGCCGCCGCCGCCGGCCAACGGCTTCACCGCGCGGGACGGCAGCCTGACCGCTGAGGGCGAAGACGGCCGCGAGGCCTTCGGGGCCGCCGGCTGCACCGCCTGCCACGCCGGCCCGCTGACGACGACCGGCCTGCGGCTGCCGAACGGCGGCACCCAGGACGAGCACCCGATCGTGGTGCCCAGCCTCGTCGGCGCCTACCGCCACGGCTCGTGGCTGGTCAACGGCGCCGCCCGGACCCTGCTCGAAGCGGTGGTGGCGATGGAGCCCCTCTCGGGCCAGACCCTCGACGACGCCACCCGTGAGCGCATCGTGCGCTACCTGCGCGAGCTGACCGCCCGCGAGTTCTTCCTGCTGAAGAGCGCCCCCGCGTCCGGCGCCCTCGCGGCCGCCGCCGACGGGCCGATCACGCTGACCTTCTCCCACGCGGTCTGGGAGGACCCGGACAACCTGGACCGCATCCACCTGCTCGACGGGGACCGCGCGCCGGTCGAAGCCACCGTGACCGCCGACAACCGGGTGGTGACCCTGACCCCCGCCGCGCCGCTGACCGCCGGAGGGGACTACCTCGTCGAGATCGGCTCCGAGTTCGAGTCGTTCGCCGAGGCGCCGATCGTCGCCGGCATCCGGCTCCCGTTCACCGTCGCCGCGCCGGACGACCTGCGGCTGGAGGGGGCCTACGAGATCCACGTCGACCACCCCAACCTCGACCGCGCGTCGCGCAGCTACGACTTCTCGACCCTCATCCCGGTCACCGTGCCCGCCGAGGCGCAGCCCACCGCGTCGGGCGCCGACCTCACCCTGACCATCAGCGACATCCTCGACGCGCCGGTCGCGGTCACCATCGACGGCGAGACCGCTTTCTGGCCCCCGTTCCCGTTCCCCGTGGGCCCGCCGGGCTTCCTCAACCGCAGCTTCCCCACGACGATGGCCCTGGTCGACGACGACGGCGACGGGGTCGCCGACCGCGGCGAGTCGACGCTGACGCTGCGCAGCCCGGGCCTCGAGGCCGAGGGCGTCGTCTGGCGCTTGCAGCGCCCGGAAGAAGAGCCCGAAGGCTGTGACATCGCGCGCGGCGACCACCCGCTGACCCTCGACTTCGACGCCGACGATCGGCCGACCGTCTCGTGGGACGCCGAGGTCAACGCGCTCGGCTTCTTCGTCACCTCGCCCGACGCCGAGACCCCCCTGGGCCCGGGCGCGGTCACCGGCGGCGAGACCTACTGGGCGCTGTCGACGATGGCCTTCCCCGACGGCTTCGCCGGCCCGGTGGTCTACGGCGAGGTGCCCCAGGGCGCCACCGACGTCAGCGAGGAGAGCGGCGCGATGGCCGGCGGCAGCCCGCTGCCCGCTGGCGAGTGCGTCGAGATCACGGTGGTGTTCAACGACTTCAGCACCAGCGAGCAGCGCTACGTGCAGGGGGAGTAGGGGCGCTCGCGGGCGCCGTCGATCGGCTTCGTATGCCATCCGCCGCCCTGATGGAAACGGAGGATGCTTCACCGCGCGGCGCTGTGCCTGATCGCCGGCCTGATGCTCGGCGCCTGTGACGACGGCGGCGTCGATGACCCCGACGGGGCCCTGCCCGACGCCGGCGGCGCGCCACCGCGCCTCCGAGGCGACCCCGTGAGGCCCGATCGGGCCGCGCCCATCGGCGTGGACCCGCACCCCGTGGCGCCCCCGACCCCCCCGCGACCATTTTCGGCCCGCCCTCGACGTCGATCCCCCGATGGCGGTCGCCCCGCTGACCGGCCGGCCCCGGCGATCGCGCTGCCCTGCGACCATCGGCGAACACCGCGCGCCGTCGATCCCGGCCCGGGCCGACCATCGCCGATGGCCGCCCGGGGGTGATCTGCGATGGTCGGCGGCATCTCCGCGCGCCCCTCGGCGGCGATCGGGGATGGTCCGAGACCATCGGCGAACGCCACCGAGGGCCGATCCCGGGCCCGCTCACCATCTCCGATCACCCCCGCGCGGTCCGCCCGATGCGCGCCGACCATCTCCCGGGGCCCCTCGCCGGTGTCTCGGAATGGTCTCGACCCCCCCGGGGTGGCCTCGCCCGGCGATCGGGGATGGTCTCGGACCATCGGCGATCGCCATCGAGGGCCGATCGAGGGCGCCGAGACCATCGCCGATCGCCGTCGAGGGGTGGTCGGAGATGGTCTCGGACCGGCGTCGAGGGCCCCCGCCCGGCGGTCGGCGATGGTGTCACCCCATGCGCGAGCGCCCCTCGCCGTCGATCCGGCGCGCGCTCACCATCCCGATCCGCCCCCGCCCGGTGGTCCCCGATGGAGAGCGGGGGTCGGCGTCCCGAGCGGGACAGGTGCCAGCCACATGCATGACGGCTGGGCCGAGACAGCGCCGGCCGCGTGTAGAGCACACCCGCGGCGGGCTGCTCCGACGGCGTGGGGCAGCCGCGCTCCAGGGGAGCAGCGGTCTACCACCGGACCCCGGCGCGCGCCACAGCGCCCAGCTCGGCGCTCTCGCCGAGGCCGACCGCTTCGGGCAGCGCCCCCGGGGGGTCGGCCGGGTCCGACGACACCTCGCGGCTCGACCAGACCGCCGTGCCCCAGTGCATTGCCAGCGACACCACCAGCCGCCGGTGGCGCGCCCGCACGCCGGCCTCGGCGCCCAGGGTGACGTCGTGGCCGGTGGTGATGCCCGGCTCGGGGTCGGGATCGGGGCCGATGAGCAGCGTCGAGCGCGCGTCGTACTCGGTGCGGGCGTAGCGATAGCCCAGCCAGGGCCCGGCGATCGGCGAGATCGCCCACGCCGGATCCCACAGCATCACGGCCCGGCCCGAGGCGGTGAAGTCCTTGCTGTCCCAGGCGATGTCGGCCCGCCCCTCCAGCATGATCCTGGGGTCCAGGCGATGGCCGACGCCGAGGTCGAAGCCGGCGACGGCGATGCCGTCTTCGACCAGGAGCCCTTCCCCCTCCAGCCGCATGTTCTGGATCAGCCGGACGCCGCCGCCGACCTCGACGAGCGCTTCCCCCGGGCGGCGGTCGGCGGTGGACGGGATCTCGGCGTCGGCGGGCGCGGCGGTGAGGCTGGCCCAGGCGGCGAGGGCGAGCGCGGCGGACGGGATGCGGGTCATGGTGAGCCTCGGGGTGTCTCGGTGTGCCCGACCGCTTTGCGAGCAGCGTGCCACCTCCGAACACCTCTTCGACTCGACCTCGCCGTCGGGCGGCGCAGGGCCTTCGACGTCGACCGGCGGCCGGACCCTGGCCCCCGCCGCTATCGCTGCTCGGCCATCGCCAGCGACGGCGGGGGGCCCACCCAGCGGTCGAGCACCTCGCGGGCGGCGGCCTGGAGGTGCGGCATGGCGGCGAACCCGGGCAGCCACGCCTCGACGCGCTCGGCCCACAGCGCCGGGCCGCGGACCTCGATCGCCCGCATGGCCTGGATGCGCACGGCCTCCGAGGCGTGCTGCCGCAGCAGCAGCTCGAGCAGGCCGTCGGCCTCGCCGCCGGGGATGTGGCGCAGGGCGAACGCCGCGTAGCGGGCGATGGCGACGTCACCGGTCTGCAAGGCGTGCTGCAAGGCGGGCAGGACGCGGGGGGCGCCGGTGTTGCCCATCGCGCCGACGAGCAGCCCCCGGGCCGGGTTGCTGGTGGCCTCGGTGTAGCGCTTGAGCAGGAGTTCGACGACGTCGCGGGTGGCCTCGGGGTCGTCGCCGTCGAGGGTGCGGGCCTGGTTGGCGGCGGCGAGCAGGGCCGTGTCGCCGTGGGCCGGGTCGTCGACCTCGGCGAGCAGGGCCTGGGCGCTGTCGCCGGAGGGGCCGGTGGTCAGGTTGAGCGCGTGGTGCACCTCGCGGGTCACCGGGGCGGGCAGGGGCTCGGCGAACAGAGTGGTCAGCGCCGCGGTCGCTTCGGGGGGTCCCGGCGGAGCCGTCCTGATCGTCGATCGGCGCCAGCATGTTGCGGATCGCCTCGACGTCGTGCCCGTGGTCGGCGAGCGTCTCCGGATCAAGTCGGCCGGCCGGGGACCGTGGGGGCGGCGGATTTCAGAAGATTTCTCGCATCCGGCGCCTACCGAATCGGTTGCGTTCGTGGCTTGCGTGGGATCATTGGTCGCCATAAGGTCTGCCCTCTCGAACGTTGAGGCTGCGATGGTCATCGAGACACCCGCCGGAGAGTTGGAGGAGGGCCATCGGGACCTCATCGAGCAGTTGGCGCAATTGGCGGCCGACACGACCCTGCCCGATGGCCTGGGGGAGTTGGCGACGTCGTGGAAGGAGCAGCTCCTCTACGCTCGAGAGCGGGCGCGGGCGCGCCTCAGGGTGTTGTTCCTCGGTGAGGTCGGCACCGGCAAGAGCACCCTCGTGGCGGCCACGACCGGGCTGCGGCTGGCCGATGCTTCGAGTTCGAAGCCCAAGAGCTGGTCCGTGCTGCCGGTCGGAGCGGGTCGCACGACGCTGGGCGAGACCCGGGTCGTCTACGAAGAGCGGGACGATATCGGCCTCGAGGTCGAGCCGGTCCCGGCGGCCGATCTGAAGGTCGAACTGGGGCTGCTGGCCCGGGATCATTTCGCTGAGGTCAGGGGGGACTCGGGTGCTGCCAGCCTGCACGGGGGGGAAGAACTCTACAGTCTGCTGCGCGAATGGCTGGTGCCCGGCGACGATGATCCGCGCGAGATGATCGCAGCCTGGGCCGAGGGGGCCCCCGATGCCGATGCGCTCTACGCCCGCTTCGTCGAAGGGGTGGATCCCGACCACCGGGCACAGCCGTGGACGCGCACGTTCCCTCTCGACGATGGAGGGCGCCGATCTCTGCGGAGCGAATTGCATGCGCTGCGCTTCGGTGAGGCTGGCCCCCACGCCCCGGCCCCGGCCGCGACGACGATTCGACTGCCGGCTGGCGCGTTGGGGCCCGAGATCGGCGAGGTGATCGATACCCAGGGGCTGGACGCGAAGCCCTCGGAGGGTCTCATCGAAGGGCGGGCCGATCTCCAGCAGCGGTGGGACGACCCCGACACCGTATTCGTGGTGTGCTCGCGCTTCGAGAAGGCGCCGGACGATACGAGTCTGGCTCTGCTCGAGGCGTTGGCCGAGCGGGCTGACGACGAGGGTGAGGGGCCTTCCCTGGTGATCATCGATCGCCGCGAGCCGCCCGAGAACGCTCGAGAGGCGCGCGCCCACAAGAGAGAGCGCAAGCGCCGGGAGGGCGAATGTCAGGACCGGCTCCGGCGCGCGGAGGGGTTGAAGCGGCCGCCCGCGCGGGTGCTCGTCGTCGACGCGCGCACCGAGAGCGGCGAGCTCGTCGAGCACCTCGTCCAACTCTCGAGCGCCGAGCGCCGTCGTCGGGAGGCGGCGTGGGGCGAGACTCAAGGGCGAGCCCGTGCGGTGCTCGGCACGCTCGCAGTGCGGCGCGCCGAGTTCTTCGCCCGCTCGCGGGAGATCGACCTGCGGCTGTGGTGGGCGTGGGACGCGGCGATCGGGTCTGAAGACGGCGCCCGCAGCACCGGCTCGCCCGTCGACGCCCTCGATCGACTCGGGCAGGCCATCGCCCGCAAGGTCGGCGTCGAGCACCACGCCCACGTGGCGGCGGCGGTCAGGCGTCGCGGTCGCTACCGTCGGCTGGACATGGCCGTGCTGGGGTCCAACCTGGCGGCCGTCACCCATGCGCTCCGCTATGGTGCGGCCCTCCGCGCGGTCGAAGGGCTCGCCGGCCGGCTCGTCGACGGTTGCGAAGACGCCCGACTCGTCGACCACGCGCGGCTCCGTATCGCCGAGTTCAGGGCCGGGGTCGCGGCGTATCGCGCGTCCATCCGCTTGGCGTGGCGCACCCGATTGAGCGCATACTTCGCCTCCGAGGGCGCCGACGGGCTGTGGGCCGACTGCGACCCGCGTTGGGGTATGGGATCGGGCTATCTGCGCGATGTGGGCCGGCGCTTCCGCCGCGAGAGCCGGGAGGCGGGGCTGCGCATCGACCCCGCCCTCTACGAAGACGGGCCCGCTCCTCGACTGCCCCGGCCACCCCTGCTGCGGCTGAGCGGGGTCGAGGTCGAGAACTTCCGGGGGGTGTCGAGCGGCCGGCTCGCGATCGGGCGCGTGACGGTCCTCGCGGGTGACAACGGCCTCTACAAGACGGGCTGGATCGAGGCCGGCGCGGTCGCGCTCGGTGCGCTCCTGCCGCGGCTCGGCGCAGGGCGCGCGCCGGTCGTGACCGTGGGAGATGTGCATCAGGAGATTCGTGAGATCAACGGGGTCCCCGATCTGAGGCGACACCTCCCGGTGAGCCTCTCTGTCGAGGCGGAGCTGGTCGGGCGCGCGCTGAGCTGGACCCGGCGCTTCGCTGCGCTGCCACCCGAGCCCGATGAGACGCCGTCGGATGGCGAGCCGCGCTACGAAGAGCAGCCGTTGGACGAGTCGGCTGACGAGGACGGCCGCGGGCGCACGCGGATCCTCACCGAGGCCCTCGCGAGTGACGACGCTGTCGAGTTGCCGGTCCTGGCCTATTATGGGACCAAGCGCCTGTGGCCCGCTGAGCTGGAGGCCGACCGAGGGCGCCGCGAGGTGGGGAGCCGTCTCGACGGGTATCGGGGGTGTATGGCGCCGGACTCGACCCATCAGTATGCATTGGACTGGATTCGGCGCTTCACGTTCTCCGAGATGCAACGCGGCCAGCCGATCGTGCAGCTCGGCGCCGTGCGACGCGCGGTTTCGGACTGCGTGGAAGACGCCGAAGACTTCTATTACGACGTCGCCCACGAAGAGCTGCGGCTCGAGATGAAGGACGGGCGCATTCTGCCTTTTCGCCTCCTCTCGGATGGCTATCGGAACATCGTCGCCATGGTCGCCGACATCGCGTGGCGCGCCGCCGTGCTCAATCCGCAGCTCGGCGTTCGCGCGGCGCAGTTGGCCGAAGGGGTCGTCCTCATCGACGAGATCGATCTGCACCTGCACCCGAAGTGGCAGCGGCGGGTGATCGCTGATCTGCGCCGAGCGTTCCCCAAGCTACAGTTCGTGACCACGACCCACTCCCCATTCGTGATTCAATCCCTCGAGCCCGGACAGCTGATCAACCTCGACCCGGATGCTGAGGACGCGCCCTACGCTGGCGAGAGCCCCGAAGACATCGCTGAACATGTGATGGGTGTCGATGTGCCACAGCGCAGCTGGCGTCGGCAGCGCGAGGCCGAAGTGGCCGAGCGCTATTACACGCTGCTCGAGCAGATCCCAGGTGCTGACGAAGCTGAGCTCGGCCGCCTTCGGGACGAACTCGACGCGCTGATCGAGCCATACGCCGACAACCAGGCGTTCGCGGCCCTCTTGCGCCGGAAGCGGCTCGTCGCCGAAGCGCAGCGGGGATGAGGCCGGTCGACCGAGGCGAGCGACCGACGACGGCTGGTGGTCAGCGGAAAGTGTATGATGACTACCGGCAGGCCCGCCCCGATCTCATCGGGCGCCTCGGCGCCTATTGCTCATTCTGTGAGGTCAGGGTCCCGGTGCCGATCGACGCGGAGCACATCCGTCATCAGGACAACAACCCCACGTTGAGTTGTGAGTGGGACAACCTGCTGCTCGCATGTAAGAACTGCAACAGCACCAAGGGCACCAAGGTCGACACTGCGGCGGATGTCGCTGCGCGTGTCTGGCCCCAGACTGATCGGACCTTCGATGTCTTTCGCTACCGACCGGAAGGCATCGTCGAACTCGCCGACATCCAGGATCTCGCGCTGCGCGCACGGGCGCGGGCGACCGCCGACACGGTCGGTCTCTTCAGGCGGCCTGGTCCCGACGGGGGGCTCACCGCTCAGCAGATCGAGCGGGCGACCGATCGTCGCTACCAGGAGCGAGCCGAGGCTTGGCGCATGGCGGAGGACGCCCGCGCCGATCTCGCCAAGGCCGATAGCCCCGAGCTGCGGCGTTGGATTCTGGTGTCGGCCCGCGAGAAGGGTTTCTGGTCGGTCTGGATGACGGTATTCGCCGACGACGACGCGATGCGCGACGCGCTGAACAAGATGTTCCCAGGCACGGCCTCCGATCGGGTCGAGCCTTTGCCGCCGCATTGCTCGTCCAGCGGGGCTTCCGACTCGCCGTGAACCCGCCCCGCGGGCACAACCGATCGGGCGAGGGCGCGACACATGACAGGTGCCGGCCACATGTGTGACGGCGGGGCCGGGACCGGTGCCAGCCACACCCCGGCGGGTCGATCGGTCGCGGCCTGCTCGCTGCCGGGGCAACCGACCCGGCGGGATCTGCTAGACTCCGGCGCCCGACGCCTTCCGCCCGACCTCCGGAGCCGCCCATGACCCGCCCCCTCCGCATCGCCTTCGCCCGCATCGCCCAGGAGAGCAACGCGCTCTCGCCGGTGCGGACCACGGTCGACGACTTCCGCCGCTTCCACTTCCTCGAAGGGGCCGCGCTGCTCGACGCCTGCCGGCCGTGGCGCACCGAGGCCCGCAAGTTCATGCGCAACGCCGAGCTGTCGGGCTTCGTGAAGGCGGCCCGGGCGGCGGGCGATGTCGAGTGCGTGCCGCTGTTCAGCGCCTGGGCCATCCCCGGGGGGCCGCTCAACGCGGCGACGTTCGAGTACTTCCGCGACGCGCTGGTCGACGGGCTGAAGCGGGCCGGGCCGCTGGACGGGCTGTTCCTGTCGCTGCACGGGGCGATGAACGTCGACGGGGTGCGCGACCCCGAGGCCGAGTTCGTGCGGGCGGCGCGGTCGGTCATCGGCGAGGCGCCCATCGGGGCGACCTTCGACCTGCACGGGCAGCTCACCGGGGACAAGGTCGAGGGCATCGACGTCTTCGTGGCCTACCGCACCAACCCCCATCGGGATCACGCCAAGGTCGGGCGCAAGGCGGGCGAGCTGCTGGTGCGCACCATCCGGGGCGAGATCCGGCCGGCGTCGGCGTGGCGCACGCTGCCGATGCTGCTGGGGGGCGGGCCGACGGTGGACTTCATGAAGCCGATGCGCGGGGTGTACGCCGAGATGGATCGCATGGAGCGCGATCCGCGGGTGCTGTCGACCAACCTGTTCATGTGCCACCTGTGGAACGACCACCCCGATCTGGGGTGGAGCGCGCACGTCACGACGGACGGTGATCCGGCGCTGGCCGAGCGGCTCGCGGAGGAGATCGCCGACCTGGCGTGGGCGGTCAAGGATCAGATGCCGCCGACCTTCCTGTCGCCCGAAGAGGCGCTGGCGAAGGTCCGCGAGGCCCGGCTGCGGCGCAAGCTGGGCACGGTCACGATCTGCGACGCGAGCGACGTGGTCACCGCGGGCTCGACGGGGGAGAGCACCCGGCTGCTCGAGGTCTTCCTGCGGGACGGGGCCGGGCTCGAGACGCTGGTGCCGCTGCGTGATCCGGTGGCGGTCGCGGCGCTGTGGGAGACGCCGGTCGGCGAGGCGGCGCGGGTGCAGGTGGGCGGGCGGCTCGACCCCGCGCGCAACGATGGCCTCGAGGTCGAGGGGGTCGTCCGGGCGAAGCTCGATCAGGACGTGGTCGGCAAGATGGTGGCGTTGCAGGTCGATCACGTCACGCTGGTGCTGACCGAGGGCATGGCCGCGGCCATCCGCCCGGCGTTCTACACCGAGCTGGGCCTGAGCGTGTGGAAGGCCGACGTGGTGGTGGTCAAGACCCTGTTCCCGTTCCGCATCTTCTTCCTGCCCTACAGCCGGCTGAGCCTGTACGTGAAGACCGAGGGCATCACCGACTTCGACGCGGCCTATCAGCTCGACTTCGCCGATCCGATGCACCCCCGGGACGCGGTGCACGACTGGCGCCCGGCCGATCGTCGGCGGCGGGGGGTCGAGCGCGACGCGCGGGCTTGATCCGGGGGCCGGGGCGGTCGACGATGGGCGCCGGACCGCCGCCGACGGACGCCTCATGATCATCACCCAGCTCGTGCTGTTCGGCTGCGTCGCGCTCGGCGGCCGGCTGTATCGGCAGCGGGTGATGCGCCGGGCCGAGGATGATCCCGAGGCGTCCGGTCCCGAGGCGCCCGATCCCGAGGCCCCGGCCGTCGACGAAGAGCTGAGCCTGCTCGATCGGGATCTGGCGCTGTCGGCCACCGGGCTGGCCTCGTTCGGCGCGGGGGTGCTGCTCCGGCCGGCGCTGGGGATCCTGGCGGTGCCCTGCGTCGCGGCGGCGCTCGTCCCGATGGTGCGCCGGGGCTGGGCCGACTGCCGCGAGAAGCGGCGCCTCTCGTATCACGGCTTCGAGGCGGTGGCGGCCACGGTGACCCTCGCCGGGGGCCACGTCGTCGTCTGCGCCCTGGGTCTGACCGCCTTCACCGCCGGCCGCCGGCTGCTGCTGACGACCCAGCGCTCCACCCGCCGGGATCTGCTCGACCGCCTGGGGGCGACCGCGCCGCCCCGCATGGCGTCGTTCGAGCAGGGTCGGCGCCACGAGACCGAGGAGATGGCCGACGCGACCATCGCGCCGACGATGCTCGCCGGGGGCATGGGGCTGGTCGCCCGGGGGGTGACCGGGGGCATCGCCGGCTTGTGGGCCAACGCGATGGAGGTGGCGTGGCTCGGGGCGCCGGTGGCGCTGCTGTCGCTGACCCGGGCGGCGGCGGCCCACGATCTGCTGATCCGGGACGGGCGCTCGGTGGAGGCGCTGGCCGAGGTGGACACGGTGGCGTTCGGCCCCCGGATGCAGCCGCCCCCGTCGGTGGTGCACGCGCTGCGGCGGCGGGGGCACCGGGTGCTGGTGCTCGACGCGGAGGTGGAAGAGGCCCGGGCGCGGGCGGCGCTGCTCGGGGCCGACGGGTGGTACGCCAGCGCTGATCCCGAGGCGCTCGCGGTGTCGGTCGCGGCGCTGGGCGAGGCCGGCCGCACGGTGTGTGTCATCGCCCGCGACGGGCACGCCGGCCCGGCGATGGGCGCGGCCCGGGTCTCGGTGGCGGCGCCGGTCGAGCCCGGTGATCTGCACGCCGAGGCCCAGATCGTGCTGCTCGGCGGCCGGCCGGGCGGGGTGATCGCGCTGTTCGAACTGGCCGATCGGCACGGCACCAACCGCGATCGCATGTTCGCCCTCGCCGCGGTGCCCAGCGTGCTCGCGGTCGGCGCGGTGCTCTTCGCCGGGGTCGGGCCGGCGGCGGTCATCGGGGCCCACGCGGGCACGCTCGCGGTGGGCCTGGGCCTGGGCCTGCGCGAGCGGGGGTGGGCTCCGGCGGCGACGCCCACGCCGATGACGGAGCTGGCCCCCGCTTGACCCGGGCCCCGGCCGCTGATACTCATTCGAACAGCGCCGGTCGTGTCGACCGGCGCTGTCATTTCGAAGGCGCCTCGCCGAGCGCGCCCTCGGGGTGACCGCCTGTGCGCCGGCCTCTTCGGTCGGCGTTCGTTTTTCGAAGCCGCACCGCCCCGAGGAGTTCGCCATGCGCGACGACGCACCGCTGCGCCTGCCCGCCCCCCACCGTGAGATCCGCTTCCCCGCCGCCGACGCGCGCCTGTTCGCCGCCGCCTGGGGCGCCGGGCGCCCGCTGGTCATGATCCACGGGGGCCTCGCCGACCACCGGGCCGCGCTGTGGCGGACGGCGCCGGTGGTCGATCGCCTGCACCTGATCACGCCCGACCTGCGCGGCTGCGGGCGCTCGGTGGCCTACGGGCCTCAGAGCTGGGATCGCCTGGGCGACGACGTCGCTGCGCTGTTGGATCACCTGGGGCTCGAGCGGGCGGTGGTCGGCGGGGTCTCGGCCGGCTGCGGGGTGGCGGCCAACTTCGCGCTGCGGCATCGCGGGCGGGTCGCCGGGCTGCTGTTCGTCACCCCGGCCCACGGCGGCGAAGCGGTGGGGCTGAGCCCGCAGCAGGCGCAGGCGCTGGGCTATATGCACGCCCAGGCCCGGCGGGCCATCGAGGAGGGGGTCGAGGTGCTGCTGCCGATGTACGACGCGCTGCCCCCGCCGGTGCGCCTGCTCGCCCGGCGCATGGCGGCCGGGTTCGACGTGCACGCCGTCACCCACCACACCGCGCTGCTGGCGTCGGGCAGCCAGCCGTTCGATGATCCGATCGAGCTGGGTGATCTCGATCGCCCGGCGCTGCTCGTGCCCGGCAGCGACGCCTTCCACCCGTCGGCGGTCTCGGCGGCGTTCGCGGCGAACCTGCCCCGATGCGTGAAGCACCCCAGCGAGACCGATGGCTTCCCCGACGCGGTGCTCGGGCTGATGGCCCGGGCCTTCCCCGGCTGAGGGGGTCGGGCCGGGTCAGGGGGGCAGGCAGGTGTCGTTGCGCCGGATGGTGGCCACGAAGCCGTCGGGGATGTGGGGCGGCGTCGACAGCGAGAACCGCTGCGCGCCGAGCGGATCGAGGGTCTGGTATTCGACGTCGACGTACCACACGGTGCCCGGCTCGGGCGGCAGGATGGGGCCCGTCCACAGGCCCCCGCCCTGGTCTTCGAGGTCGACGGCGCCGAAGAAGAGGCCGCCGTCGCTGCTCCACCAGTACTTGACCGAGCGCACCCGCAGCGTCGGCGGGGTGTCGATCTGCGCGGTGGCGAGCGTCACCGGGCCCACCGCCTCGATCGCGGCGGTGGGCGCCGCGGGCAGGGTGGCGTAGGTCGGGTCGGTGCCGAAGTGGTGGGCGAACCACATGCGCTGCCCGCCCTCGGCCCGGATGGTCGCCCGCTCTTCGATGGCCCCCGCCGGCTCGCCGCCGCTGATGGCGTAGCACCCGTGGTCGTAATTGCCGCTGATGCTGGTGCGGTGCCCGGGGCCGGGCAGCCCGTCGAAGGTGGCCCGGTGGGCGTCGAGCGGGAAGAACTCGTCGGTGCTGCCGTTGACCATCAGCACCGCGCCGGCGGCGTCGCGGGCCAGCTCGGCGACGTCGAGGTGGGTCATCAGCGCGGCCCACTCGGGGCTCTGCGTATCGAGGCCGGCCTGCGCGAGCAGCCCGTGCTGCCACGCGGTCGGGGAGCGCACCGCCCGATCCCAGGCGCCGGTGCCGCTGAGCGGGACCGCCGCGACGACCCGGGGGTCGACCCCGGCCACCATCAGCGTGGCGACCCCGCCGGCGCTGTAGCCGGTCATGCCCAGGCGCAGCGGGTCGACGGCGGGGTGGCTCTCGAGGCAGGTGAGCGCCCGCATCGCGGCCACGCCGTGGGCCCAGAACCAGCTCCCCCGGGGGTCGTCGAGCACGTCGAACATGCGGTAGCCGTCGTCGAAGCCCGCCGGGCGGCCCTCGCTGGTGTTCGCCGGGGTGGTGCCGCCGCCGGGGCCGGTGTAGGCGATGACGAAGGCCCCGGTGAGCGCGGCCGGCCCCTCGGCGTGGCTCTGCTCGGCGAAGCCGCCCAGCCCGTGGGCCTGCACGATGCCCGGGATGCCCGCGGCGCCGGCCGGGCGGGCGGCGAAGGCCCGGACGCGGATGGGGCTCAGCGCGCCGTCGATGACCTCGTAGCTGCGATAGTTCACCGACCACACGTCGAGCAGCGTCAGCCCGCGCAGGCTCTGGCGGGCGTCTTCGAAGCGACAGTCGGCGTCGGCGATGTCTTCGATGAGGGCCCGATCGAACAGCGGCGGCGGAGGGCCGGCGTCGGGTATGGCGTCGACGGCGGCGTCGGGCATGGCGTCGGCGGCGGCGTCGGGTGGGACGGGGGCGGCGTCGGGCCCGATGTCCGGCGTCGCGTCGGGCGGGGGGCCGATGTCCGGGGCGGTGTCGGGTGGCGCGGTGTCGGGTGGCGCGGTGTCGGCGGCGGGGCGGGCGTCGGCGGCGGCGGTCGGATCGGCCGTCGGGGAGGGGTCGTCACACGCCGCCAGCAGCGCCGCGCTGATGAGCGCAGCCGGCAGCAGGTGCTTCATTCGGCCTGCGCCTCGGCGGCGGCCCGGAAGCCGTAGCTGCGGCGCAGCCCCAGCGGGGTGCTGCCCTCGAACAGCGGGTTGGGCCCGACGAGCACCCCGCCGAGGGTCGTGAACACCTCTTCGGCGTAGAAGGTGTGCCCCTCTTCGTTGAAGTGCACCTGGTCGGCGAGCAGCTCGTGCAGCGGCAGGCCCTCGGCGGCGCCGAACATGTCGACGAGCACCAGGTGGGGGTCGGGGGGCAGCGAGTCCCGGGCCAGCGCCAGGATGTCCTGGAGGGTCTCCCGCCCGAGGAAGGCGCCCACGAGGCCCCAGATGGGGTCGCCGGTGGCCTGGGTGTAGTCGGCGTAGAGGATGTAGGCGACGTCGGCGTCGGGGTTGATCGCCCGGATCTCGGCCAGGATGACTTCGAAGTTGGCCACGACCTGCCGGACGACGTCCCGGGCGCCTTCGATCGCCGCCGGGATGTCGGCCGGGATGCCGCCGAAGCTGCCGATGTAGCCCAGCACGTCGTTGCCGCCGAGGGTCACCACGATCAGATCGGCGTCGGCGAGGTGCGGCGCGAGGTCGCGCCCGAAGGCGGCCCGGTCGGGCAGCCAGGTCTCCGAGGTGGAGCCGGGGATGGCGACGTTGACGTTCTCGACGTCGGCGATGGGCTCGAAGAGCGCCGCCAACCGGCCGGGGAACGGGTCGTCGGACCCGACCACCGCGATGCTGTCGCCGAAGGTGACCATCTTGGCCTGCCCGGCGACCACCGCCCGGGCGAAGCGGCCGGGGCAGTTGCGCCGGCTGCACACCTCGCCGTCGGCCGGCTCGGCGTACGAGAAGTAGGTGCCCTCGTCCAGGTTGGCGAAGAGGTAGCTGCCGTCGTCGCACCGCTCGGGGGCCAGCTCGCCGTCGGCGCCGAGCAGCCGCACCGGGTCGCCCTCGTAGATCGCGTCGGCCATGCCGAAGGCGGCGGCGTAGACGCTCAGGTCGCTGGCGTCGAGGTCGCTGTAGAGCCAGCCGTTGACCGACTTCTCGTCGGCCCGCTCGCCGCACTCGCCGACGGCCGCCTCGGGGTCCTCCGGCTCAGGCTCGGGGTCGGGGGCCATGTCGGGTTCGGGGTCGGGGGCCGCGTCGGGCTCGACGGCCATGTCGCGCTCGGGCTCGGGGGCCATGTCCGGCTCGGGCTCGAGGTCCATGTCCGGCTCGGGCTCGGGGGCCATGTCGCCCCCGACGACGATCGCGTCGGCCGGGTCGGACCCGCCGCCGCCGCCGTCGTCACATCCGGTGGTCGCCAGGGCCAGCCCGGCGGTCCACAGCGCCAGCCAGGTACATGCCTTCATCGCGTCTCCTCCCCGCTGCGTGCGAGGGGCAGACTTGTCACGGATCGGGGGGTCGGAGCAAGGTCCGTCGGCGGGTGTCGGGCCGGGGGCGGGGCGGGGCCTCAGCGGCGGCGCTTCGTCTCGTCGCTGACCGCTTCGAAGAGGTCGGGCAGGGCGCCGGTCTGGGCGCTGGCGATGACCCAGTCGGGCAGGCTGACGTCGGGGTTGACGTCGATGGTGTACACCAGCAGCGTCTTCTGCCCGCCGTCGAAGGGGAACAGCTCCCACGAGCCGATGTTGCGGCGGTAGGTGCCCTTCTTGAAGAGCCAGTGCCGGCGGTAGCTGCCGTCGGGGTTGGCGGTGTTCTTGGCGTCGACCAGCGACCACAGGTTGTCGAACAGCGGGGGCATGTCGATCTCGATGAAGCAGAGGTGCCCCCCGGGGGTCTCGCCGCGCACCGCGCTCTTGACCGTGCGCGGCATGTACTTGTGGTAGTTGGCGCAGTCGGTGATGACCGGCCACACCTTCGCCGGGGGGAAGTGCACCAGCCCGATGGCCTGGGCGGCGACGCCCTCGTCGTTGGTCGGGGTGCGCTCGATGACGAGCACCTCGCCGTCGCGCAGCTCGGTGAGCTGTTCGGCGGAGAGCTTGGGCGGCCCGGCGTGGGCGGCGCCGGCGAGCAGGGCGGCGAGCAGCGCGAGCGGGGCGAGGGATGGCGCGCGGGCCTTCATGGGCGTCCTCCGGCTGAGAAGGTGGAGTTTGCCGCAGCGCGTCATGCCGATTCAACCGACAATGTGCCGCCAGGCGCCGCCACCGATACGCCCGGTATCGCCCGGGCGCTCCTGGGGTATATCGTCATGCGGGGCCAGATGATTCACCGGAGGCGGAATCGATGAGCGAATCGAGTGAGGGGCCGCGGGCCGATGAGCCCGACGAGCGGGTGGGGCGGGTGCTCGAGACCCTGCCCGGCGGGCGGCTGGTGGTCGACCTCGGCCTGCGCGACGGGGTGCGGGTCGATGATGTCTTCGCGGTGTTCGAGCCGGGGGACGCGGTGCACGACCCCGACTCGGGCGCGGTGATCGGGGTCATCGAGCGGGTCAAGGCCCACCTGATCGCCGAGCACGTCCAGCCCCGGCTGAGCCAGCTCGGCGCGCTGCCCGAGCCGACCGGCGGGGGCTCGCCCCAGGTGCTGTCGGCGG
>JAUHYW010000035.1 GCA_030426085.1 bacterium
TTCACGGTGCCGCCTCGGGTGGTCGTTGGATGTCGCAACCTGACCTCTACCCGAGCGGCGCCGTGTTCGTTCTCCCGTCAGCGGTTGAGTATCGCCCTTGGGTTGCGGGCGTCAGCCCGCGCTATGCCACAGCCCGTGAACGTGTCCCTCGACCGCCCTCCGCGGCGCTGACTGGCCCGATTTCGAAGCCCCACC
Source organism: bacterium (assembly GCA_030426085.1). Classification (GTDB taxonomy): domain Bacteria; phylum Myxococcota_A; class Bradymonadia; order UBA7976; family UBA1532; genus JACKDM01. The sequence goes on from JAUHYW010000035.1 coordinate 196, forward strand.
CGATCGGCGGGCCGCCGACTGGCCCGATTTCGAAGCCCCACCCGATCGGCGGGCCGCCGACTAGCCCGATTTCGAAGCCCCACCCGATCGGCGGACCGCCGACTGGCCCATTTCGGACGACCCGGCCGACATCGGCACCCCGGCACACGCCGCGATCGGGCGCCTCACGGGTCGGCGTCGAATGAGACAGGGCCGAGCGCGCGCGCCCGGGGCGTCCGCCGTCGTGTGCCACGGCCCGCGGGCGGCTTCGGAGGCCGCGGCGCGGGCGATCGTGCTCGATGGAGGCGCCTTCGACGGCCGCTTTCGCGCTGTGGCACAGCCCGTCGGCGGCTTCGAAGGCCGCTTTCACGCCGTGGTACAGGCCCGTCGACGGCTTCGAAGGCCGCCGCTCGCCCTGTGCCGCTGCGTGGCCGTCGGTCCGCGCGGTCGATCGCGGGGCTATGGCGCGGGTTGGACGCGCGTGGCCCGTCCGAAATCGGGCTGTGGGGCCGCCCGGAGGCGCGGGCCCCGTCCAAAATGGCGCTGTCGGCGGTCCGCCGATCGGGTGGGGCTTCGAAATCGGGGCTGTCGGGGCCGCGGAGATCGGGTGGGGCTTCGAAATCGAGGCTGTCGGCGCCGCGGCGATCGGGTGGGGCTTCGAAATCGAGGCTGTCGGCCGGCCGGCCGGCCACCTTGATCGGGCAGAGGTGGGCACCTTGATCAGGCAGACCGAGGGCCGAGGTGGGACCGAGGTGCCAGGCACCTTGATTCGGGCAGGACCGGGATCGGGACCGGGACCGGACCGGACCGGGCCGGACCCGGACCGGGGTGCCAGGCACCTTGATTCGGGCAGGACCGGGACCGGGACCGGGACCGGGACCGGACCGGACCGGACCGGACCGACCGGACCGACCGGACCGACCGGACCGACCGGGGTGCCAGGCACCTTGATCGGGCACCTTGATCGCGCCCCGAGGTGGGACCGAGGTGCCGGGACCGGGACCGGGACCGGGACCGGGACCGAGGTGCCAGGCACCTTGATTCGGACCGAGGTGCCAAGCACCTTGATTGGGCACCTCGATTCGGATCGAGGACAGACCGAGGGCCGAGGTGGGGCCGAGGTGCCAGGCACCTTGATTCGGCTGGCCGGCCGGGACCGGGACCGGGGTGCCGGGACCGGACCGGGACCGGGGTGCCGGGACCGGGACCGGGACCGGGACCGGGACCGGGACCGGGGTGCCAGGCACCTTGATCGGGCACCTTGATCGCGCCCCGAGGTGGGACCGAGGTGCGGACCGGACCGGACCGGACCGGACCGAGGTGCCAGGCACCTTGATTCGGGCAGGCACCTTGATTCGGATCGAGGACCGGGCACCTTGATCGGGGCAGGCACCTTGGCCAGATCGGCCAGGCACCTTGATCGGCCTGCCAGATCGCGATTTCTCCATGCGCCAGGATCTGCGATCGTCCCGAGACGGCCTCGGGTGGGCCGGCGCAACAGCGAATCGACCATTCCTCTCCGTTGCGCTATCGTTGAGCCGCCGCCGTGGGGCGGCTGGTTGCCCTCAGGGGAGAGTCACGCACGGATGAGCGACCGACGACGCGACGACGAGGAAGACCTGGACTTCGGCGACGAGGGCTTCTCGTCGGCCGAGATCCCGCTCCTGCCCTTCTACTGGTCCGGCGATCAGAGCCCGGGCAAGCGGGCGGTCAGCCACAGCGGGCACGGGCGGCGCAAGGGCGTCGTCCGGCCGTGGGAGGACGCCCGGGAGCGCACCCCCGACCAGTGGGCCCGGGAAGGGTGGACGGTGCGCCGGCTCGACGCCGGCGAGACGCTGTGGGAGCAGGGGGCCCCGGCCGACGACATGGCCTGGGTCGCCGACGGCGCGCTGGCGGTGGTCATCGACGACCGGCCCGTCGCCCGCATCGAGCCCGACAGCCTCGTCGGCGAGGCGTCGGTCTTCGCCGAGGGGCAGGTGCGCATGGGCAGCGTGGTCGCCGTCGAGAAGACGACCCTGCACCTCATCGACCGCCCGACGCTCTTCGGCCTCAAGCGGACGGCGCCGGCGACCTACGACGCGCTGGTCGAGTCGGCGCTGCTGGCCATGGCCGAGCGGGTCGAGGCGGCCGACGCCCAGCTCGTCGAGCGCACCCAGGGGCAGCTCCCGGCGCCCCGGCGGGGGCTGGGCACCGCGCTGACCCGCCTGTGGAAGCGCATCACCGGGTCGTCCCGGCCGACGATGCCCCCCGGCATCCACACCAGCCTGCGCGAGCTGCCGGGGCTGTTCGACGCCGAGGACGAGGTGATCCAGGCCCTGGCCGACGTGGTCCGGGCCCGGTACGTGGACGACGAGCACGCGCTCTTCCTCGAGGGCGACCCCGGGGCGTCGCTGTACGTCGTGGGCTACGGGTCGCTGGCCATCCTGCGCGACGCGGGCGACGGGCGGGCCTATGAGCTGACCACCATCGGGCCGGGCTCGCTGCTGGGCACCGGGGTCCTCATCCGGGGCGGGATCCGGGGGGCGTCGGCGGTCGCCCGGGGGGCCACCTGGGTCTTCGAGTTGACCCAGCCGGCGGTCGAGAAGCTGCCCGCCGCCGCCCGACGGGCCCTCTTCGAGTCGCTGCTGGTCACGATGCGCAGCCAGCTCGTCATCGTCGACGAGCTGCTGACCAAAGCCCCCAAGTCGGACGACGCCCTCGCGCTCGAAGAGGTGCTCGACGCGCTGGGCAGCCTCCAAGCCCGCCAGGGCGCCTGACGGTCGGGGCGGATTTTCCGTGCATCTGGCGCCCCGCGGCGGTATCGAGACCCGATTACGCCACCCCCGGAGCCGCCGTGTTCGCCGAGATCCGCCGGATCTACAGCCAGAGCCTCAAGCCGGCCGACTCCCTCTTCAACCTGTACCTCGCCCGGCCGCTGGCCGCGCCTATCGTCGCGGTGCTGGCCCGGACCCCGATCACCCCCAATCAGGTCACCCTGTTCTCGATGGTGATCGCGACCGCTGGCTGCGCCCTGCTCGCGGCGATGCCCGGGTTCTGGGGCCTCGTCCTGGGCATCGTCGGCATCGAGCTGGCCTACATCTTCGACTGCGTCGACGGGCAGCTCGCCCGGCTCACCGGGCGCACCTCGCCGGTGGGTGGCGAGCTCGACTTCCTGATGGACGAGTTCAAGGCCTATCTGCTCGTCGGGGCCCTCGCCCTGCGTTGGTACTGGCACGACGGCGGCGGGGTGCACGCGCTGTACGCGGGGCTGGCGACGCTGATCGTGATCGGCTGGGCCCTGGCCTCGACCCGTTTCCTGCGCACGCCGGAGTACGCCCAGGCCACCGGCACGACCCGCCAGCGGCATGGGGCCGCCGCCGCGGCCGCCCGCTCGCGGTCGACGCCGCTGTGGCCGCTGGAGATGCTCGCCCGGCTCATCAGCCAGTACCCCGCGACCCTGCCGATCTTCGCCATCGTGGATCGGCTCGACATATTTCTGTATGCCTACGCCGCGGTTCACCTGCTCTACGTCGGCCGGACCGCGCTGATCGTGCTGCTGCGTCTCGGGCGCTTCGCACCGCCCGACGCCGGGAGTTCCCCATGAGAGCCATCGTCATCGCCGCCGGACAGGGCACCCGGCTGAGGCCACACACCGCCGACCGCCCCAAGTGCATGGTCGAGGTGGCCGGCAAGCCGATGCTGCATCATCAGCTCGAGGCCTTCGAGCGGGCCGGCGTCGACGACGTGGTGGTCATCGGGGGCTACAAGAAGCGGGGCATCGTCGCCCCCGGGGCCCGGGTGGTCGCCAACCCGGAGTACGCCACCAACAACATCCTCATGAGCCTGTTCTGCGCCGGGCCGCACCTCGTGGGCGACGTGATCGTCAGCTACGGCGACATCGTCTACGCCCCCGAGATCATCCAGGCCCTCGTCGAGAGCCACGCCCCGGGCACCCTGGTGGTCGACCGGGCGTGGCGTGCGGTCTACGAGGGCCGCACCGACCACCCCATCGAGCAGGCCGAGCTGTGCGAGATCTCGCCCCACGGGGCGGTGACCCGGGTCGGCAAGAAGGTCGGGCCGGACGACGCCTTCGGCGAGTTCATCGGCCTGGGCAAGCTGACCGCGCCGCTCGTGGCCAAGCTGTGGGCGCTGTACCTCGAGGCGCTGACCCGGGGCGACAAGCAGCCCTATGGCGACGCGCCGACGCTGCGCAAAGCCTATCTGACCGACATCCTCAACCACGCCGCGGCCCAGGGCGAGCTGATGGGCGTGCTCGCCATCCAGGGCGAGTGGCGTGAGATCGACACGGTGCAGGACCTCGAGCGGGCCCGCGCCGGACTGGAGTTCCTGCCGTGACCGACCCCCGCATCACCTCGCTGTCGAGCTACCTCGAAGACCGCTGGCAGGCCGGCGACGGCGAGGGCGCGGCGCTCTACGACCCCACCCGCGACGTCGTCGTGGCCCGGGCGAGCACCGACGGCCTCGATCTGGCCGCCGCCTTCCGCCACGCCCGCGAGGTGGGCGGCGCGGCGCTGCGGGCGTTGACCTTCGCCGAGCGGGGGGCGCTGCTCAAGGCCATGAGCAAGGCCATCCACGCGAAGCGCGAAGAGCTGATCGAGGTCGGCCGCGTCAACGGGGGCAACACCCGGGGCGACGCCAAGTTCGACATCGACGGGGCCACCGGCACGCTGATGTACTACGCCGGCCTCGGCAAGCAGCTCGGCGACAAGCGGGTGCTGCTCGACGGCGACCCGATCACGATCGGCGCGTCGAGTCGGCTGCAGGGGCAGCACATCCTGACCCCCAAGCCGGGGGTCGCGGTGCACATCAACGCGTTCAACTTCCCCGCCTGGGGCCTCGCCGAGAAGGCGGCCTGCGCGATCCTGGCCGGCATGCCGGTGATCAGCAAGCCGGGCACCGCCACCGCGATGCTCACCTGGGCGATGGTCCAGGCGGTCACCGAGGCCGACGTGCTGCCCAAGGGCGCGCTGTCGCTGGTGGTGGGCTCGGCCCGCGATCTGCTCGATCACCTCGAGTGGGGCGACGTGGTGGCCTTCACCGGCAGCGCCGACACCGGCGAGCGCATGCGGCGCCACCCGCGGGTGCTGGCGACCGGGGTGCCGGTCAACGTCGAGGCCGACAGCCTCAACGCGACGGTGCTGCTGCCCGACGCGAAGGACGCGACCTACGACGCGTTCATCCGCGACGTGCACCGCGAGATGACCCAGAAGGCGGGCCAGAAGTGCACCGCCACCCGGCGCATCTTCGTGCCCGAGGACATGCTCGACGAGGTGATCGAAGACCTCGGCGAGCGGCTGGCGGGCACCAAGGTCGGCGACCCGGCGCTGGACGAGGTGCGCATGGGGCCGCTGGCCAGCAAGGCCCAGCTCGAGAGCGCCCGCGAAGGCATCGCGGCGCTGATGGCCGAGGCCGAGGTGGCCTGGGGCGAGCCCGAGGGCGGCGCGCTGATCGGGGTCGACGGCGGCGGCTGCTTCGTGACCCCGCTGCTGCTCAAGGCGGCCAGCGCGACCGGGGGGGACGCGGTGCACCGGCTGGAGGTCTTCGGCCCGGTCAGCACGCTGCTGCCCTACGCCGATCTGGACGACGCCGCCGAGGGCGTGCGCCGGGGGCAGGGCAGCCTCGTCTGCTCGATCTACGGCGACGACCGCGAGGCGCTCGGCGACCTCATCCCCCGGCTCGCGGGCTGGCACGGGCGCATCGTGGTGACCGACGGCCGCATCGCCGACAAGGCGTACGGGCCGGGCATGGTGATGCCCCACCTGCTGCACGGCGGCCCTGGCCGGGCCGGCGGGGGCGAGGAGCTCGGCGGCCTGCGGGGCATGAAGCTGTATCAGCAGCGCACCGCGGTGCAGGGCAACGGCCCGCTGCTCGCCCGGCTGCTCGACCGCTGAGCGTGGCCGACCGCGAGACGCTGCTGGCCGGCATCGCCCGGTTCATGGAGGCGCGCATCCCGTTCAACCGGCACTTCGGCCTGAAGGTGGCCGGGATCGAGCCGGGGCGGGTCGTGCTGCGGCTGCCGTGGGCCGATCACCTCGTGGGCGACCCCATCCGGCCGGCGCTGCACGGCGGGGTGACCTCGATGCTGCTCGACAACGCCGGGGGCGTCGCCGCGTTCAGCACCTTCACCACCGACCGCGACCGGTGCAGCACCATCGACCTGCGCATCGACTACCTCGGCCCGGGGCCGGTCGGCCGCGATCTGTTCGCCGAGGCCCGGGTCGTGCGCCGGGGCAAGCGGGTCGTCTTCTGCCGGATGGAGGCCTACGCCGAGCGGCTGCCGGCCGACGGCGAGCGCCGGGCGCCGTTTGCCATCGGTCAGGCCACCTACAGTATCTTCACCGCCGATGAGCCGACCGTCCGAGACTGAGCCGAGCGCGCCGAGCGCCCCGGGTACGCCGCGCGGCCCCTGGCCCCGGGGCATGCTGCGCCCGCTGTCGGTCGCGCCGATGATGCAGCGCACCGACCGCCACCTGCGCACGTTCTTGCGCCACCTCACGCGGCGCACGCTGCTGTACACCGAGATGGTCACCACCGGCGCGCTGCTGCACGGCGACCGCGATCGACATCTGGCCTTCGACCCGTTCGAGCGACCGCTCGCCTTGCAGCTCGGCGGCGACGACCCGCAGGCTCTGGCCGAGTGCGCCCGGATCGCCGCCGACTACGGCTACGACGAGGTCGACATCAACGTCGGCTGCCCCAGCGACCGGGTGCAGCGGGGGCGCTTCGGCGCGTGCCTGATGGCCCACCCCGAGGTCGTCGCCGAGGGCGTCGCCGCGATGCGGGCCGCCGTCGACTTGCCGATCACCGTCAAGCACCGCATCGGCATCGACGACCTCGATCGCTACGACGACATGCTGAACTTCGTCGACGTGGTCTCGGCCGCCGGCGCCGATCGCTTCTCGGTGCACGCCCGCAAGGCGTGGCTGAAGGGCCTCAGCCCCCGCGAGAACCGGGAGATCCCGCCGCTGCGCTACGCCGACGTGTACCGGCTCAAGGCCGAGCGGCCCCACCTGCCGATCGAGATCAACGGCGGCGTTCGCACCCTCGACGAGGCGCTGGAGCACCTGCGCCACATCGACGCGGTCATGATCGGGCGGGCGGCCTACGAGAGCCCGATTATCTTCGCCGACGCCGACCGGCGCGTCTTCGGCGAGCCGGTCGAGCCCACCGACGCCTTCGCCGCGCTCGACGCGATGGTGCCCTACGCCGCCCGCTACATCGAAGGCGGCGGGCGCTTGCACCACGTCACCCGCCACCTGCTCACCGTGTTCAACGGGGTGCCCGGCGCAAAACGCTGGCGCCGCCGGCTCAACGCCGCCGCGCTCGACGCCGAGGCCGGGCTGGATCTGTTCGTCGACGCCATCGAGGAGATGCGGGCCCGGGCGGCGGGGGCTTCGAAAGAGGCACACCCCCGATCCCACGGCGCCTTGCCCGTTGACGCCGTAGGATCGAGGGTGTGACGCCACCCTAGCCCGGACCCGCGGCCTGCGTATCTGAAAGGTTCCAAAAGTCCCGGGTCCGGCCCGGCAGGAACTCGAAGACCGTTTACGTGTCACCGGGCAGAGATCGACCCATCGATATGTTATGCACGTTGATGCGCCGACGTACCGCTCCCTGCACCTGCCGACGAAACGGATGAACACGATGCCACGCCTGCTCACCGGCCTGCCCGCCCTCTCCGCGCTGATCTGCGCCACGCTGTTCTGGGCGGCGCCGGCCTTCGCCGGGGCGCCCGCCAAAGGCGCCGAGGCCAGCTCCAGCCCGCTGATCTGCTGGACGCTGCCCAGCCTGATGAACCGCTACTTCGAGAACCACGTCTCCGTGCGCCAGGCCGACGACGACTTCGATCGACGCATCGTGGAGCTCTTCGCCGAAGGGCTCGACGGCACCAAGACCCTGCTGCTCGACGCCGAGTACACCGCGCTCGTCGATCAGGTCGCGACGCTGGTGCGCGACGTGCGGCGGGGCCGGTGCGACGGCTTCGACGCGATCAGCAAGGCCCGCCTCGAGTGGCACACCGACATGGAGGCGTTCGCCCGGCGCACCCTCTCGGCGCCCGGGCTGACCATCGACGAGAGCCTCAGCCTCGAGCTCGACGCCGACAAGCGCCCCCGCCCCAAGACCGACGCCGAGCAGGCCGAGCTGCGCAACCGGCTGCTGCACTTCCAGCTCGCCAACTACGTGCGGGCCGGCACCGAGCTGGAAGAGGCCAAGAAGCGGCTCATCCACCGCTACGAGCTGATCACCCGCCGGGTCTCGGAGCAGACCGAGGCCGACGTCTACACCGAGTTCCTCAACGCGTTCTCCAGCGCGCTCGACCCGCACTCGACCTACTTCTCGGCCGATATGCTCGAGGACTTCCGCATCTCGATGGACCTCAGCCTCGAGGGCATCGGCGCGGTTCTGCAGAGCCGGGACGGCTACACCACCATCCAGGAGATCGTGCCCGGCGGCGCCGCCGACCGGCACGGGGGCCTCGAGACCAAGGACAAGATCATCGCCGTCACCCAGGTGCCCGACGGCGAGCCGGTGGACGTCATCGACATGGCCCTGCGGGACGTGGTGCGGCTCATCCGCGGCAAGAAGGGCACCAAGGTCAAGCTCAGCGTGCTGCGCCAGGGCGAGAAGACCGAGAGCCACGACTTCGTGATCACCCGGGACAAGATCGACCTCAAGGAGCAGGCGGCCAAGCTGCGCTGGCAGGACGTCGAGCGCAACGGGCGCACGCTGAAGCTGGCGGTGCTCGACCTGCCCTCGTTCTACGGCGGCGGTCGGGGCAAGGCGTCGCGCAACGCCACCCGCGACGTGCGCAAGCTGCTGCGCGAGGCCCGGGAGAAGAAGGCCGACGGGGTGCTGCTCGACCTGTCGCGCAACGGCGGCGGGCTGCTGCAGGGCGCGGTCGACATCGCCGGGCTCTTTCTCAAGGAGGGCCCGATGGTCGGCATCGACGGCCCGGCGACCCCGTCCCAGATCCTGGAGGACGAGGACGACGACGTGCAGTGGAGCGGGCCGCTGGTGGTGCTCACCTCGCGGGGCAGCGCCTCGGCCTCCGAGATCGTGGCCGGCGCGCTCAAGGACTACCGCCGGGCGGTGATCGTCGGCGACAGCCAGACCTTCGGCAAGGGCTCGGTGCAGAACATCGTCAACCTGCCCCCCGGGCTCGGCGCGCTGAAGGTCACGACGGCGATGTTCTTCCGCCCCGGCGGCAAGTCGACCCAGAGCCGGGGGGTCGAGGCCGACATCGTGCTGCCTTCGGTCTTCGACGACGACGACGTCGGCGAGGCGAGCCAGAAGTTCGCGCTGCCCACCCGCACCATCCCACCGTTCGCCGGGGACGACGTGCAGGGCGACGACGAGCGCACCCGCTGGCAGCCGGTGGACGACGCGACCATCGCCGCGCTCGCGGCGGCCTCCAAAGTGCGGGTCGCCGCGTCGAAGGCGTTCGACGAGGTGCGCGAGGCCATCGCCAAGCGGGACGCCAATGAGGGCCCGGCCAGGATCGCCGAGCTGCTCGAGGACGACGCCGACCCCGACGGCGACGAGGTCGAGGACGAGAAGAAGAAGGACGAGCTGAGCCCGCACGCCGTCGAGGGGCTCGAGATCCTGGCCGACCTCGTCGTCGGCCCCGCCTCCACCGCCGCGGTCGACCCCGCCAAGCGCTGAGCCCCTCGGGTCTCACCGAGACCGGTCAGCGTGCTGTGCAGGTCCCACCGCCGGGTCCCACCGACCCCACGCCGCCCCGTGAACGCCCACCCGACCATGCCCGAGCGTCCCCGGCACGACCGGCACGCATCTTGATACTGCATCGAGCCGACGACACGCTCGGAGGCTCGCCATGTCCCGCCGCCTGTTCCTGCTGCTGCTCACCCTGGCCCTGACCGCCTGCGCCACCGCCGAGGAGAGCCTCGACTGGAGCGAGGGCGACGAGGCGCAGATCGGATCGCCGGGCGACGCGCTCGCCGAGAAGATCATCAACGGGCGGCTGACCTTCGACTTCCCCGCCGCGGGCATGCTGCGCACCGCCACCGGGCTGTGCACCGCGACGCTGGTGCGCCCCACGGTGGTGCTCACCGCGGCCCACTGCGTCGACTACGCCTCGGCCGATCGCCCCGGGCAGCGGCTGGCGCAGTTCATCGTCGAGCACGGGCAGAGTCAGAGCTACGCGTTCGACGTCGACGGCATGGTCTCGTACGCCCGGGTGGGGCCGGGCACCGACGACATCGCGCTGCTGCGGCTGACCGACGCGGTGCCGGCGAACATCGCGACCCCGGTGCCCTTCGCCGATCGGCGTCCGCAGACCGGCGAGGCGGTGACCTGGTACGGCTACGGCTGCCAGAACCGCGCCGGGCGGGACCAGTTCACCGGGCAGAAGCAGAAGATCGCGTTCGCCTTCCAGAACAGCAACAACTCGTGCCCCGGCGACAGCGGCGGCCCGACGGTCTTCGGGGCCGATGGCGCGGTGTTCCGGGTGACCAGCGGCTACAGCAGCCGGGGCGACATCTTCGGCGACGTGGTCGCCATGCGGGGCACGCTCGAGGCCCAGGCCAACGCGTGGAGCAGCTCGAACGGCGCCGGCAATGGCGGCGCGGGCGATGGCGGGGGCCAGGTCGACCCGCCCGACGTGAACCCCCCGGCCGGCGACCGGCCGACCGTGCGCCGTACGCTCATCCAGGACGGCTGGCTGTTCGTCGAGTGGAGCCGGGTGGCCAGCGCGTCGAACTACTTGCAGTTCCTCGTCGCCGAGGGCAGCGACGGGCAGGTCGCCGCGTGGCTGTACCGCGAGGGCCCGGGCGACACCGCCGGCCCCGACTCGCTCTACGGGTACTTCGGCGCCAGCCGCCTGTGCAGCGCCATCCGCGATCAGGGTCGCCCGGCGGGGGTGTATCAGCTCTGGACCCAGATCTGGCCCGATCGAGACGACAGCCGGGCCGAGAGCGCCCGCTTCGGGCAGTCCATCCGCTGCCAGTTCTGAGGCGCGCCTCAGCCGCCCGCACGCCCCCCTTCATCCGGCCCGCCCCGCCCCACTTCCGGCCGGGCGGGTCGAATAAATTCCCCCGCCGCGGAACATCGCCCCCCGGGCTCTGTCGGACCCCGCGAATCCCGACATCGAGCAACGCCCGGCGCGCCGCCGACCGCCCCGCCCATCCCGGCGAGGGTCTCTGCGGGTGCCGTGCGCCCCGAGGAGGCCCCGATGAACATCCCGAACACCGCCCTGGAGATCATCACCCTGTTCCGCGGCACCGTGCTGGACGTACGGCACCTCGCCCCGGGCGAGCGCTTCACGATCGGCAGCGACGACGCCGACCTGCCCCTGGATCATCCGGCGCTGACCGGTGATCTGCCCCACGCCCTCGCCGGCCTCGACCCCGACGGCCGGGCCCGCGTCGACATCCTGCCCGGCGTCACCGCCAGCGTGCTGGTCGATGGCGCGGTGCACCCGGTGGAGCGGGCCGGCGGCCTGCGGCTGGTGCCCGGCCAGAAGGCCCGGGTCGACCTGGGGGAGACCGCGCTGCTCTTCGGCCTCGTGCGCCGGGCGGCGGACGTGCCCCGGGGCTCGCTCAACCTGCTCGATCGCGACGGCCGTCGCTTCTTCGGCGCCGCCGCCGCGCTGCATGCGGCGGTGCTGGCCATCGCCTTCTCGGTGCCGGTGCAGGCCGGCAGCCTCAACATGGACGGCTTCGAGTTCGAGAATCGCTGGGTCGACATCGAGCTCATGGCCGAGCAGGAGAAGCCCATCGAGGACTGGGCCAGTCAGATCCCGGAGGAGCCCGTCGACGAGGCCGGCGGGGGCGACGTGGAGACGACGTGGACCCGCAAAGAGCCGGTGCCGACCGGGAACGACGGCGCGCCGGCTCCCGGCGAGACCGAGGACGAGCGGGCCGTCAAGAAGCAGATCGCCCGGGACACCGCCGACGCGGTGGGGGAGGCGCTCGACGGGCTGATGCCCGGCGGCGACCTGGGCGCCTCGGCCCACGCGGCGCTGGACGGGCTCAACGGCGGTGACCGGGGGCAGGCGATGGCGCTCGGCGGCTGGGGCGATACGCTGAACCAGATCGGCGGCCCCGGCCTGCACCCCGGCCCGAGCGGCGGACCCAGCGTCGGGGTTCGCATCGCCACCCGCGGCGCCAAGGACGACCCCCGCTACGGTCGGGTACCCGGGGGCAAGATCCCCAAGAAGCCCAGCAAGCTGCCGATGGTCATCCCCCAGGAGCCGGACGTCATCGGCGGTCTGAGCCGGGATGAGATCCAGAAGGTCGTGCGCCGCAACCGCAACGCCGTGCGCTACTGCTACGAGAAGGAGCTGCAGTCGCACCCCGACCTCGAGGGCAAGGTGCGCATGAAGTTCATGGTGGGCGCCGACGGGCGGGTGCTGACCGCGGTGGCCCTCGACTCGACCCTCGGCGTGCCGGGCATCGACCGCTGCATCGCCCAGCGCATGCGCACCTGGCAGTTCCCCGCGGTGCGCGGCGGCGGCGCGGTGGTGGTGACCTACCCCTTCCTGTTCCGGTCCGGCCGCTGAGCCCTTCCGCTCCAGCCGTCGAGCCGGAGCCCCCGCCTTCCCCGACCTTCGAAAAGAGCGCGGCCCGATGGATCGTCGATCCACCGGGCCACTTCGAAGCTCCGCGCGTCCGAGGACGCGCCCCTCACATCACGACGCCGCCTCGCCGGGCTCGAGCAGGATCGAGACCGCGCGACCCTCGGCCTGGGGCGGGCCGGCCGTGCGGGCGAGATCGCCCAACCCCTCGACCAGCTCACGCATCTGGGCCTTCCAGCGGTGCACCAGACCCCGCTCGCGGCCGCGCAGGCGCATGACCAGGCGCACTTTGTCGCCCTTGCGCAGGAACGTCTTGGCCCGGCGCAGCTTGGTCTCGAGGTCGTGGGTGTCGGTCTTGGGCCGGAGCTGCACGATCTTGAGCTGCGGCGTCTGCGACTTCTGGGCCGACTTGCGCTTGCTCTGCTCGTAGCGGAACTTGCCGTAGTCCATGACCCGGCAGACCGGCGGGCGGGCGTTGGGCGCGACCTCGACCAGATCGAGGCCGCGGTCCCGGGCGATGAGCCGGCCGCGGTCGGGGGTCATGATGCCGAGCTGTTCACCGTCTTCGTCCACCACCCGGATCTTGGGGATGCGGATGTGGTCGTTGACGCGGTGATCGTACTGAGGGGTGGGGGGGCGGCGGAGACGTCGTCGTCGGATGGGAACCTCCAGAGTGAGAGGACTCTCGCCATTCGAGTTCGACGATGCGGTGTGCGTCGGCTTCGAGAGCCCTCGGGTGTCATTTGAACGCCGCCGGAGCGGCGGTGACCCCAACGGGGTCGGGTGTGCCGGGGAGGGACGCCCCCGGCGGGCGGGCCGCCGTCAGGCGGCGTCTTCCGTCACTTCTTCGAGCAGCTTGAGCGCCTTTGGTCGCAGGGTCGACCAGATGAAGTCGTAGACGTCGAACATGTCGCGCGGGGGGTGGTCGGCCTCGGTCAGCTTCTCGCCGACCGCCTCGGCCATGCGCCGGAACCGCTCGTACAGCCCGGCGTTGGGCAGCTTGTTGTACGGCAGCCGGGGGGCCATCCACTCGGCCTGCTTGCGGAAGACGCTGGGCTTGACCACGACGTGCGTCGCGGGCTCCATCAGCGCCGGCAGGGCGGTGGCGAGGGGCCAGGTCACCTTGCCCGAGCGGTCGTGGTCGAGCACGGCCATGAACCGGGTGAACCGGTCGAAGAAGGCCGACTCGCCGTGCAGCAGGTCGCGCACGGCCACCGCGAAGTCGTCGTAGAGCGACTCGGGCAGGTCGACGAGCACCGACTTGTCCCGGGTGCTGCACAGGCTGGTGGCGTCGAGCACCTCGCGCACGGTGGTGACCACCGCGGCGCCGTCGCCGTTCTCGATGAGCATCTCGAGTCGGGCCTGACCGAGCATGCGCCGGGCGTCCTCGATGGCCGGCTCGCGGTGGCGCTTGCGGCGCTTGTCGTGGCCCCGGATGGTCTTGATGTACTCCGGATCCTGGAAGCCGAGCGGGAACAGCTTCATGAAGATCTTGAGCTGGTCGTCGAGGGTGACCTTGTCGCTGCGGCTCGGCTTGGGCGCCGGCGGGTTCTCGAACGAGTGCCCGTCGAGCTGCGAGGCGAGCTGCCGGGCGACCCGGGTGGCGACATCGAGCGGCTTGTCGGCCGGCTCCATGAAGTGGCAGAACTTGGCCGGGAACGCGCGCATCCGGCCGTCCTGGAACAAGTACCGGTTCTTCTTGCGTCCGGCCCGCGCCATGATGGCCAGACCCCACTCGGGGCGCTTGGAGTGGATGTAGAGCGTGGGAAGGCCCTCGGCGTGTTCCATGCAGTAGCCTCGTCGTCGGGTCGGACGCCAGAGTCGGTGATGTGCGGCCCACGCCGACAATCGGGCGGGGGCCTTTTACTTGCGCGGCCGTGGGCTCGGTCGAGCCGGGCGTCGAATCGGATGCGGAGTCGATCCGGATTCGTCACACGGCGCCATGCGCGGCCGGTAGGATACCACACGCAAATATTCAACTCAAAGGGTGGCTCCCTGCCATCGGGGCCGTTATCGGGGGCCGCGCGCCGGGCCGCCCTCGCCGGCTCCTGCCATCGGGCGGTCGGCGGGCGCTCAGGCGGGCTCGTCGGCGGGCGGGATGGGGCCTCCGCCGTCCCGCACGGCGACCGCCGCCGCGAACCCGTGGGCTGCGGCGTGCTCTCTGAACCACACGCCCTCCGGCGAGTGGCGGGTGACGCCGTCGAAGAGCGTCGCGAGGGTCTGGGCCTGGGGCAGCCCCATCTGGTCGACCGCCTGGTTGACGACGAGCTTGTGCATCATGAGCTGGTTCTTCGGCACCCCCGCGATGCGCTCGGCGAGCGCGTCGACCCGGGCGTCGAGCGCGTCGGCCGGCACCGCCTCGAGCACCAGCCCCATGTCGGCCGCCGCCCGCCCGTCGATCAGGTCGCCGGTGAACAGCATGCGTTTGGCCCGCTCGGCGCCGATCCGGTAGACCCACATCGCGGTCGTCGGGCAGCCCCAGACCCGGGCCGGGGGGTAGCCGATGCGGGCGTCCTCGGCCATCAGCACCAGGTCGCAGCACAGCGCGATGTCGCTGCCCCCGGCGACCGCGTAGCCGTGCACCTTGGCGATGGTCGGGGTGTGGCATCGCCATAGGCTCATGAAGTCGTCGGTCCACCGGCGCATCATCCGGTAGTCGAGGGTCGGGTCCCACGGCATCGCCTGGGCGCCGGTGCCCTGCTCGGCGAACTCTTTGAGGTCGTAGCCCGCGCAGAAGGCCCGCCCGGCGCCCTCGACGATGATGACGTGCACCGCGGGGTCGGCGTCGGCGGCTTCGACGGCGGCCCGCAGCGCGCCGGGCATCTCGGCCGAGATGGCGTTGAGCCGGTCGGGGCGGTCGAGGCGGACGCGGGCGATGGGGCCGTCGACGCGCAGCGCGATCGGGCTCGGCCGGGGTTCGGGGTCCATGGTCGTCGTCCTTTCGCGGCTTCGGGGGGGCCGGTCACCGTGGCGCGATGTCGGCAGGTGTGCTAGACCGCCCCATTCACGCCCGTGACCGCAGGAGGAGCGCGTGAGCGAGAGCACGCCCGCCGCCGTCGAGACTCTGCTGACCCTGCCCGAACTGCAAGCCCGACTCGACGCCCGCCCGCTGACCGCCGGCGCGCTGGTGCGGGGGCGGATCGTCTCCGCCGACGACGACGGGGTGCTCGTCGACGTCGACGGCACCCGGGGCGTCGCGCCCCGCGACGAGTTCGCCGAGGCCCCGACCCCGGGCAGCGAGGTCGAGCTGTACGTCGACGCGCCCGACGCCGAGCCGGTGGGCCTCAGCCGGCACAAGGCGGTCCGGCTGGCGCTGTGGCGCTGGCTGGAGGAGCTGCGCCGATCGGGCGAGACGGTGTCGGCGACGGTCATCGCCGATCGGGGCGGCGATCTGGCGGTGGACGTGGGCGGTATCAAGGCGACCCTGCCCCGCCGCGAGCTGGCCCCCCGTCGCAGTCGGGAGACGGCCGATCTGCTGGGCGAGACCTTCGAGGTGCGGGTTCAGCGCATCCGGGAGAAGAAGGGGCAGGTGCTCGTCAGCGAGCGGGCGCCGGTCGTCGCCGACCGGGCCGAGCTGAAGGCCCAGACCCTGGCCACCCTCGAGCCGGGGCAGCTCGTCGAGGGCGAGGTGGTGCGGCTGGTCAAGTTCGGGGCCTTCGTCGACATCGGCGGCACCGACGGGCTGCTGCACATCAACGACATGAGCTATCGCCGGCTGCGCCACCCGTCCGAGGTGGTCGACGTGGGCGACGTGATCACGGTCAAGGTGCTGCGCTACGACGCCGAGTCGGAGAAGATCTCGCTGGGCCTCAAGCAGACCCTGCCCGACCCCTGGAGCCAGGCCGAGGAGCGCTATCCGCCGGGCACCCCCGTGTCGGGGCAGGTGGTGGGGCTGACCAAGTTCGGCGCGTTCGTCATGCTGCCCGACGGCATCGAGGGGCTGGCCCACATCTCGGAGATGGCCTGGGGCAAGACCGTGCAGCGCCCGGGCGACGTGGTGAAGAAGGGCGAGACGGTCGACGCGTGGGTGGTCCGGGTCGACGCCGAGCAGAAGCGGCTGGGGCTGACCCTGCTCGATCCGGCCGAGAACCCGTGGACGGCGCTCGCCGAGCGGCTGCCGATCGGCAGCACGGTCGAGACCACCGTCGCCCGGGTGGCCGACTTCGGCATCTTCGTGAGCCTCGACGACGAGAACGGGCTCGACGGGCTGGTGCACCAGAACGACTTCTCGTGGGGCCCGATGACCCGCCACCCGCGGGACGTCTACCAGCCGGGGCAGCCGGTCGAGGTGATGGTGCTCGGCATCGAGCCCGAGCGGGGTCGGGCGACGCTGGGCATCAAGCAGCTGCACGCCGATCTGGCCTCGGAGCTGATCCGCAACTACACCGTGGGCCAGACGATCGAGGGCACGGTCACCAGCCTCCAGGACTTCGGCGCCTTCGTGGAGTTGGAGCCGGGGCTGGAGGGGCTGATCCCGATCAGCGCGATGTCGATGGAGCACGTCGAGCACCCCGAGGACATGCTGAAGGCGGGCGAGGCGGTCACCGCGACGATCACCCGCATCGACGCGGTCGAGCGCAAGGTGAGCCTGAGCCTGATCGGCCACGCCCAGCCGGTCCGCCCGGCGGACGAGGCCGAAGCCGCAGCGCCCGAGCCCGAAGCCGACGCGCCGGAGCCCGAGGCCGAAGCCGCTACGCCCGAAGCCGCTGCGCCCGAGCCCGAAGCCGCTGCGCCCGAAGCCGAGGTCGCTGCGCCCGAGCCTGAGCCCGAAGCCGCTGCGCCCGAAGCCGAGGTCGCTGCGCCCGAGCCCGAAGCCGGCGAGGCCGCTGCGCCCGAGCCGGAGGAGCCCGAGAGCGACACCGGCACCGCGCCGTACGGGGCGGCGGTCGACACCCCGCCGGCCGACGCGGCGCCCGCGGCCACCCCGCCCGAGCCGGCGCCCAAGGGCGAGACCGCGCCGTTCGCGGCCGTGCCCGACGCGCCGAAGAGCCCCCCGGCTTCGAAGCCCGAGCGCACGCTGGGCGGGCTGGGCGGCCTCGGTGGGCTGAAGGGCGGCGGGCTGACCGGGGGCTTGAAGGGCCTCTCCGGCGGCAAGAGCCCGCTCAGCGGGCTGAAGGGCGGCCTGACCGGCGGCTTGAAGGGGCTGTCCGGGGTGAAGGCCGCCGAGCCGAAGCCGGACGCTGAGCCGAAGCCGGACGCCGAGTCGAAGCCGGACGCCGAGTCGAAGCCGGACGGAGAGGACGGGCGGGGCGTTTGATGAGCCCGCCCTCGAGGGGGCTCAAGGCGCGCCGCGCAGCGTGATGCCGGCCAGGAAGGCGTCGGCGTTCGACCGCCAGTCGGCGGCGGCCACCTCGGCGGCCGTGCCCCGCACCGCGTACTCCAGGTGCACCAGCCGGCCCCGATCGGCGGGCAGCACGAAGGTGTAGCCGAGCGTGCGCACTTCGAGCGGGATGACGCTGGCCACGCCCTGAGCCTCGGCGTCCTGCACCACCGACCACCGCCGCACGCACAGGGGCCCGAAGCGGTCGTCGAGGCGCACGTCGAGCTCGTCGACCCGGTAGCGCTCGTCCTCGAACCCGCGCTTCACCATGCGCGACATCTGGTCGCCGAAGTCCACCGCGTCCCCGAATCGGAAAGGGTGTCGCCCCGCGTGCACCGTGATGGTCTCCACGAAGGTCGAGATCCCCCGGCGGGCGACGAGCGCGTAGGCCTGATTCTCGGCGTTCTCCCGCACGACCCAGCCCTCGCCCTCGGGCAGCAGGAACCGGAAGCCCCGGCGCACGACGACCCGCTCCTCGGCGTACCCCCCGCCTCCGCCGCAGCCGGGCAGGGCGAGCGACGCGGGGGCGGTGAGCGCGCACAGGAGCGCCAGGTGCCCTGCTCGACGGTTCATCGGCGACCTCCCCCCGGTGTGCCATCCAGGATAGCCCCGCCGGGCGTCGGTGATCGAGGCCGCCGACGCCGGTCTGCGCTACGCTGGGTCGGTGGGAGGGGGTGGCCGTGTGGACTGATGGGCCGGACTATCACGCGCTGAAGCAGCGGGCGACGGCCGAGTGGTTGACCGCGGGCCCCGACTCGGGCGGCGTGGAAGGGCTCCTGCTCGTCGAGGATCAGGTCTGGTGGTTCGTCGCCGACTGGACCCCCCGGGTGTACGGGGTGCCGACGTCGGCGGGCGCCTTCCTCGAGCGCTACGGGGACGATGAGCGCCGGGGGTATCGGGAGGCGGTCGCCTTCCTGCGGGCCCGTGGCTGAGCCCGGGTCAGCGGCCGCGGGCTTCGAGCGCGTCCCGCAGGCGGGCCTCTCGGGCGCGCTCCTCGGGGGTGAACTCTTCGCCGAAGTCTTCGGCTTCGAAGATGGGTCGGATCTCGAACTCGGCCTCTTCCCCGGGCATCGGGTCGGGGCAGCGGCGGGCCCACTCCAGGGCCTCGTCCATCGAGGCCACCTGCCAGATCCAGAAGCCGGCGATCAGCTCCTTGGTCTCGGCGAACGGCCCGTCGATGACCAGCGCCCGGCCCTCGCTGAAGCGCACCCGCTTGCCCCGTCGGCTGGGGTGGAGCCCCTCGCCGCCGATGAGCACCCCGGCCTTCATCAGCGCCTCGTTGTACTGCCCCATGGCCGCGAGCAGCGCGGCGTCGGGCATCGCGCCGGCCTCGGACTCGGGGGTGGCCTTGATCATCACCATGACGCGCATCGTCTCTGTCTCCTGACGGTCGGTGGACGCGGCGGCGACCATCGCCGCTGGCGCCCGGGTTCGCAATGGCGACGGGCGGGGGCGGCCCTGATCGACAGACGGCGCGTGTTTTTTTCGGGGGGCGTCGGGTAGGCTCCGATCCGTCCCCCGAGACCGCCGACCGCAGAGGAGCCGCCGTGGCCCTGCCCGAAGACCGCCTGATCCCCGTCGCGAAGTTCCCCGAGAAGGTGCAGCGGTTCGTCAGCCCCAAGGCGCCGCCCCCGATGAAGTCGATGGTGGCCCGGGGCATGGTGCCGATGAAGCCGCTGGTGCAGGTGTGCGCCCTGTATCAGATCGCCGCGCGGGACGGGGGCGATCTGGCGAAGGATGCGGCCCGCACGGTCAAGGGGCTGCCCCCGGGCACGCTGCGCTCCATCGCCGCCGAGCCGCTGCTGCCGGTGGTGCTCGACTGGCTGGCCGATCTGTTCATGGACACCCGCGAGGTGCTCCAGCCGGTCGTGCTCAACAAGATGGTCGACAGCGACACCCTGATCCGGGTGGCCCGGGAGAGCGGCGATACGCCCATCCTGGAGCTGCTGGCCAACAACCAGGCCCGGCTGCTCGAGGCGCCGGGGCTGATCGAGGCGCTGTTCCTCAACCGGGCGATGCGGGCCTCGTCGGTGGATCGCATGCTCGACTTCGCCGCCCGCAATCGGGTGGCGCTGCCCAACATCCCCGAGTACGAGGCGATCGTGGCCGCCATCGCCGGGGAGGTGCCCCAGACCGAGGACGAGGCCCGGGCGGCGGACGCGAAGTTCGCCGCGGCCCAGGCGGCGCTGGACGGGCTCGGCGGGCGCTCGGAGGAGGAGCTGGCCGAGGTGGCCGACGCCTTCGCCGAGGAGAGCGCGGCGGCCGAGGCCGAGCAGGCGCCCGAGGCCCGCGAGGCGAAGCGGCCCGAGCCCGAGCCCGAGGAGGAGAAGCGCAGCAGCTCGGCGGCGGGGCGCATCCGCGAGCTGAACGTGGCCCAGAAGGTGCGGCTGGCGATGATGGGCAACGCCACCGAGCGGGGCATCCTCATCCGCGATACGAACAAGATCGTGGCCCGGGCGGTGATCCGCAGCCCGGCGGTCAGCGACTCCGAGGCGATGATCTACGCCAAGAACAAGGCGCTGCTCGACGAGGTGATCAGCTACATCGCCACCAACAAGAAGTGGATCCGCCACTACCAGATGAAGCTGGCCCTGGTGATGAACCCCAAGACGCCGACCGGCGACGCGATGCGGTTCCTCAACCACCTGCGGGTGAACGATCTGCGGGCGGTGGCCCGCAGCAAAGGCGTGCCGGGCCCGGTGACGAAGGCGGCCAAGCAGCTCATCAAGACCCGGATGAAGTAGTGGGAGATCCGCTGGAGGCCCCCGGCGCGGCCGGGGCGCCGACGCACCGGGGGGCGGTCTTCTCGTGGCCGCTGATGGCGCTGATGGTGGGCTACACGGTCGGCTCGACGGTGCTGTGGTATCGGGCGCGGCACCTCATCCCGCTGGGCCGGGCCGAGTCGGTGGTCGCGCTGTATTGGGTCGGGCTGCTGGTCTTCTTCGGCGGCCTGTGGCTGCTGCGGGGGGTGGCGCCGTGGCGCCTGCGGCGGGAGACGCTGCTGGTGCCGGTGGTGGCGACGGCCCTGCTCAGCGTCTTCTGGCTCTACGGGCGCGTCGGCGGCTACCGCATCTGGATCGGCGACCCGCCGCCCTACGGCGGCCTGCGGGGCCTGCAGCCGTACTTCTTCTTCGTCGGCTCGAGCGTGCTCTTCCGCATGGCGCTGCCCCTGATCGCGGGGCGGGCGCTGTTCGGGCGGCGGCCGGTGGACTACGGCTACGGCTTCGAGCGGGCCTTCGACCGATGGTGGATCTACGCCGGGCTGGTGGCCCTGGTCATCCCGGCGGTGATCTGGGCGTCGAGCCAGCCGGCCTTCCTGCGGACCTACCCCTGGTGCCGCCGGGGCATCGCCGACGGGGTGATGCTCGGCGGGGCGTTCGTGGTGTACGCCGCGGCGGCGTTCGCCTTCTACAGCAGCGGGGAGGCGTTCTGGCGGGGCTTCATCCTGCTGGGCGTGGCCCGCGAGCTGCGGTGGAACGCGCTGAGCTTCATGGTGATGCCCTACGTGCTGGGGCACCTGGGCAAGCCCATCTCGGAGACGCTGGGCGCGGTGGCCGCGGGGCTGGTGCTGGGCGCGCTGGCGCTGCACCATCGCTCGTTCTGGCTGGGCGCGCTGAGCCATTGGATCATCGCGATGTCGATGGATCTGTCGGCGATGTGGCGCAAGGGCGTGACCTGGGTCTGGTGAGCCCGCGGCCTGCGGGTTTGCTCCCCCGGGCGCGGTTGGCGTAGCTTCGCCCGGTCCGACACGGAGGCGTGGTGGCACTCTCGGGAGGTGAGTCCGGGCCGGCGACGCGCCGCGCGCTCCTGGTGGGGGTGCAGCGGGGCCTCGACGTGCGCCTGGGCGAGCGGCCGGGCACCTGCGCCGCGGTGCGCCGCATCGGCGGCCGGCTGAGCGCGGGCGGGTGGCAGGTGGCGCTGCTGCTCGACGACGAGCCGGCCGATCACAACCGGCCGTGGCGGGCCAACCTGCTCGAGCGCCTGGGCTGGCTGGCCGAGGCGGGCGAGGCGCTGATTCTGCTGTCGGGGCCGGTGCGCCAGGGCTTCTTCTGCTGCCGCGACTCCCGCCTCGACCGGCTGGAGAGCACCGCCGTCCCGCTGGCCGACATCGCCGCCGAGCTGCCGCCGCAGGCCGGGGTCATCCTGGACGCGCCGGCCGATCGGGAGGTCTTCGAGCGGGTGGCCTGGGCCCTGGGCGCGGGCCCGGCGGACAGCCCGGAGGCCCTGCGCGGGGTGCGGGGGCCGACGCCCTTCCTCGACGCGGTGCTGCGGGCGACCTCGGGTGAGGATCGGGACGAGCTGACGGTCGAGAGCCTGGCCGGCTTCGTCGAGCGGGCGGCCGAGGGGCCGTGGCGGCTGGGCGCGAGCACCTCGGGCGCGCTGCTGACCGACCTCGAGCAGCGGCGGCGCACCTGCCGGGCGTGCGACGCGCCGGTGAGCGACTCGGTGGCCACCTTCTGCCCCGGGTGCGGGGCGCCGCTGGAGGTCGAGGAGCTGCTCGACGGCGGGCGCTATCGGCTGGTCCGGCGGCTGGGCGCGGGCGGCATGGGGCAGGTCTACCTGGCCGAGGACACCCGGCTGAAGGTGCGCCGGGCGCTGAAGCTGCTGGCGCTGCCGCCGGGGCTCAAGGCCGCCGAGCGGGAGAAGCTGCGCCTGCGCATGGTGCAGGAGGCCCGCGCGGCCCAGGCGCTGTGCGCCGAGACCCACCACGTCGTGCAGGTCTACGACGTCGGCTTCTCGCCCGAGCGGGGGGAGCCGTTCCTGGTCATGGAGCTGCTCGAGGGGCGCACCCTGACCGAGCGGCTGGCCGAGGGTCCGCTGTCGGACGGCGAGGCGCTGGCCATCGGCCGGCAGATCGCGGCGACCCTGGCGGTGGCTCACGGGCGGGGCTTCGTGCACCGCGACCTCAAGCCGGACAACATCATGCTGGTCGAGCGCGGCGGGCGGTCGGACTTCGTCAAGCTGCTCGACTTCGGGCTGGTCAAGGCCGAGCAGGCCGAGGTGAGCACCGAGACCGGGCGCATGATGGGCACGCTGCAATACATGCCGCCCGAGCAGCTCCGGGGGCTGAAGGTCGACGCCCGGGCGGATGTGTTCTCGCTGGGCGCGGTGCTCTACGAGTGCTTCTCGGGGCAGCGGGCCAACCCGGGCACGACCCAGCAGGAGATCTTCGCGGTGCTGCTCGACCGGGGCGTGCGCTCGCTGGTCGAGGTGGCCCCGCTGCTGCCGGCGCCGCTGGTGACGCTGGTCGACCGCTGCCTCGAGCTGATCCCCGACAAGCGGCCCCCCGACGCTCGGGCGGTGAGCGCGGCGCTGGAGGTGATCGACCCCCGGCCGCTGCACGACGACGCGCCCGTCGCCGGATCGGGCGCCGCGCCGCCGGCCGGCACGCTGCTGCCCGGCAGAGGGCCGGGCACGGCGCTGCCCCGGGCGCCCGCGGCGTCGGCGGCCAGCGCGCTGGGCACGGCCGACACCGGCGCGCCCGTCTCGGGGCCGATCGTGGCGGCGCCGACGCCGACCGCGCTCGGCGGTGAAGAGTCGCGGCTGCCGGCGGGCCCGGTCCGGGCGCCGGTCTCCAGCGTGCCCCCGGTCTCGGCGCCGGACCGCGGCCCCCGGCGGTGGCTCCTGATCCTGCCGCTGCTGGCCGTCGCGGGCGGGATCGCGGTGTGGCGCGACGCGCCGCCGCCCCCGCCGCCGGTCGTCGACGCGGCGCTGGACGCGGCGCCCGACATGGCCCCCGACGCCGCGCCCGACGTGACCGTGGACGCCGGCCCCCAGCCGTTCGAGCGCCCGGCGCATCCGCTGCCTGCTCGGCCGGCCGCCAGCCGGGCCCGGGAGGGCGAGTGGCTGATCTACCGAGCCGATACGCCGGCCGACGCCTTCGCCGCGCTGGCCCTCGACATGACCCTGGCCGCCGCGCCGCCCCCCGAGCCCGACGTGAAGGCCGGCGAGCGGTGGCAGGCGGCGCCCGACGATCTGCGGCGGTGGCTGGCCGACGGGGTGCCCACCGACGGGCTGACGGCGCTCGGCGGCGAGCTGCGGGTCCCGCTCGACCGGCTGGAGCGGCTGCGGGCGACCCGCCCCGAGGCCACCCCGATCCGGGGGCTGGGGGTGCTGTTGACCCGGGGCGACGACCCGCCGGCGTTCGAAACCGTGAACTGCAGTCGGGGGCGGGCGGGTGACCGGGTGTTGACGGCGCAGTGGAAGATGCGCGGGTATGGGACGGGCGCGTGCGAGGCGGGGGGCTGCGGCCCGGCGCTGGCACGCGCGGTGCAGCAGGCTCGGCAGGCGGGCGAGCGGCTGCGGGTGTCGCTGACGCTGGTCCGCCGAACCGAGGACGGGGATGATCCGGCCCATCGTGTGTCTGCTCGCTGCTACATACGCCCTTGACCCCGCCGCGGCCCTCGCCGCGCCCCGCACCCCCTGCGACCGGGCCGAGGCCCCGGCGGTCACCGGGCTCGCCGACCGCCTCGCCCGCTCGGACGACCCCACCGCCTGGCAGTCGCTGCTGCCGGCCGCCGCCGAAGTGGCCCGCCTCGACTCCCTGAGCGTCGCCGATCGGGCCTGCGCGGCGTATGTCGCCGGCTCGGCAGCGTTTTTTCTCTCTGCGTCGAGCGAACGCCGCCGCCCGGCCGCTGCCGCCGCGGTGCGCCACTTCGCCCGGGCCGAGGCCTTGGCCCCCGCCGCGATGAGCGGGCGCCAGCCGAAGAGCCGCCTGCGCACCGCCTGGCAGCGGCTGGGCGAGGTGCCCGGCTGGCTGCGCGGCCGCCGCCCGGTGGCGCTGGCCGTGCCCGGGGGGCCGCCGGGCACCGTGCGCATCTCGCCGGCCGACCCCGAGACCTGGGCCGCGGTGTGCCCCGGCGAGGCCTGCGCGGTCGGCATCGAGCTCCCCCGCGGCCCGGACGGCGCCTCGGTCTCGCTGCGGCCGGGCTGGTACCGGGTGGAGCACGTCGGCCCGTGCGGGGCGGCGGGCGAGGCGGTCGAGGTGTCGGGGGGCGTGCTGCCGGTGCCCGATCCGGCGGTGTGCACCGCGCAGATCGAGGCGGTCGACGGCGAGGCGGCGGTCGAGTCGATCACCGTGAAGGGGCCCGATGGCGCGGTCGATCCGACGATGGCGCCGGTCGAGGCCGCGCTGACCGTCGAGGCCCCGGGCTACGTGCCGCGGGCGGTGACCCCGCCGCCCTCCGGCGGCCCGCTGCGGGTGGCGCTCGAGCGGTGCCCGGTGACGCTGGAGGTCTCGACCCGGCCGACCGACGCCCGGGTCGAGGGCGCCGGGCCGGGGCCGTGGGGGGCGCGCACGATCCGGGCGACCGCGCCGGGCCACGGCCCGGTGGAGCAGACGGTGGACGTGCCCCCGCCCGAGGGCTGCGCCGGCCTGCACCGGGTCGCGATCGAGCTGCCCCGCCCGATCAGCGTGGTGGGCGTCGATCACCAGAACCGCCCGGTGAGCATCGCCAAGCTGGTCGTGCAGGGCGAGCCGGTCGATCCGGTCGGCCTGTATCGGGTCTCGGGGCGCTACGGGCTCCAGGCGATGCACCCCACGCTGGGCGTGGTGACGATGAAGATCGAGGTGGCCCCCTGCGAGGGGGCCGACTGCGGCCCGGTGCAGGTGACGGTGCCCTTCCCCGAGCCGCCGGACGCCGGCCCCGGGGTCGGGCCCCGGGTGGCCTGGATCTCGGGCGGGGTGATGCTGGGGCTGGGCGCCCTGGCCGGGGTGGGGGCCCTGGGGGTGCACAGCGACATCCAGAGCTACGAGAGCAAGCGCGCCGCCGGCGAGCCGCTGGACGATCTCGTCGAGCGCCGAGACCGGCTGGCGCTCGCCGCCGACGTGATGTTCGTCGGGGGGGCGCTGTCGATGGCGACCGGCTGGCTGTGGTCGGCGCTGGCGGGGGACGACTGATGCGCGACCTGCCGCTCGTCGCCGCGCTCGCCGTCTGCCTGGGCGGCTGCTCGCTGATCTTCGGCGACGTCGACAAGGGCGAGTGCGCCGTCGACGACGACTGCCCGTCCGGCGAGTGGTGCCCCGACGGCCACCGCTGCGTCGTCGGTCAGCGCGAGGAGCCCGAGCCGGACGCCTTCGAGCCCGAGCCGGACGCCTTCGAGCCCGAGCCCGACGCCGCCCCCGACGCCGTCCCCGACCAGGGCCCCGACGCCGATCCGACGGTGGTGCCGTTCGGCTCGGGGGCCGACTGCTTCGATGGCGAGGAGGAGGGCACCTTCGAGCCGGAGCAGCCGTCCACCGGCGACCTGCACGTTCCCCGATCCGCCTGCACCCCCTACGCCCGCCTGTGGACCGCCGCCACCCCCGACGCGCTCCAGCTCGCCTGGGACACCTCGGGCGACGGCATCTCGGAGGGCCGGGTCCGCATCGACGGGCGCTACGCGATGGGCGAGGGCGTGGTCTACCTGCCCCGCCGCCTCGGCGCCGACGATCGACGGCAGCTCGTGCGGGTCGATCTGGCCGGGGCCACCGAGTCGCCGGTGCGGGTGGGCGCCTTCGATCAGTGGGATCCGGCGTATCACGCGGGCCGGGTGGCGTTCGTCGAGACCGTCGGCGCCAGCCCGCCGGGCGTCGTGGTGGTCGAGGAGCGGGACGACGGCGCCGACCGGGCCCGGGAGTGCGGCGCGCCCGATCGGGCGCAGTGGGGGCCGGTGCTGGGCCCGGGCTTCGTCGCGTGGTTCGAGCAGCCGGTGGGCAGCCGGCGGACCCGGGTGGTGGTGCTCGAGGGGCCCTCGTGCGAGCCGGACACGCCCCGGCGGGCCCGCACGCTCGACAGCGCCCTGCCGCCCGACGCCCGGCTGGTGGCCACCGACGACGGCCTGCTGTGGATCGAGCCCCGCCCCGAGCCGCCGGGCAATCACATCCGCCGGTGGCGCTTCGCCGACCCCCGGGCCGAGCTCGAGAGCCTGTACCTGGAAGGGCGGCGGCTCTCGATCGACCCCGAGCAGGCCCCCCGGGCCGACGCCAACCCGGTGGAGCTGGCGGCCCACGGGCACCGGCTGGCGGTGGTCAGCTACCTGGCCTCGGGCGGCGTGCGCTACGCCCTGCACCACGTCGACTTCACCGCCCCGGCCGCCTCGGCCGTCACCCGGGCCCCGACCGACCGCGACGCCCGCGCCCCCTGGCTCTCGCAGACCTACTTGTTGTGGGCCGAGCCGGCCGGGTTCGGCGATTGGAGAGTGGCCTATGCGCGCCTCGAGTGACCCTCGCCGCCCGCGCCCGCTGTGGTGGGCGGCCTTGCGGGCCCTGGCGTTCTTCGCGCTGCTCGCCCTGTGCGCCTGCGCCGCGGACGACGCCGGCTCGGCCGACGGCCCCTCCGACCAGGGCGGGGTCGACCCCGAGCCCGAGCCGCCTCCCGACTGCGTGCTGGTCAGCGACGGGCTGTGCCTCGACGACGCCGACGACCGCTGCCCGCTCACCCGCCGGCTGGTGAGGGACGAGGGCTGCGAGGACCTCGACGAGGACTGCTTCGTCGCCGGCTGCGACGCCGATCCGGCCCTGCTCGACTGCGACGACCGGGCGCCGGACATCAACCCCCTGGCCGCAGAGCGGTGCGACGGGGTCGATCACGACTGCGACGGCGACCCGCAGAACGGCTATCCGCTCATCGGCGAGGGCTGCGCGATCTGCGGGCGGGGCGGCAAGCTGGAGTGCGCCGTCGACGACCCCACCCGGCTGACGTGCAGCGTGTACGCCGGGCAGTCCGACGCGCTCGACCCCCTGCCCGACGAGCTGTGCGACGGGGTCGACGACGACTGCGACGGCCGGATCGACGAGCAGTGCCGGGTCGACGCGCCGCCCGGGGCCCGGCTCGAGATGCCCGCCGTCTGCCCCGACGGGGCGCTGGTGGTGATCGAGGACGGCGCGCTGAAGCGCTACGGGCCGGTGGGGCCGAGCCGCCCGGTCGAAGAGACGCTGCGGGGGCCCGAGGCCCGGCCGATGCACCCCCACTGCGGGCCGGCGGGTATCGCCTGGCTCGAGGTCACCGGCGAGCAGCCGTGCGTCGACGCGCCCGGCGGCCCGCTGACCTGCCTCGCGACGCTGTGGTACCGGCCGGACGGGGGGCAGGCGGCGGCGATCGTCGCGCTGGCCGACGACATCGGCCCGCCGCTGGTGACCGACGAGGCCGTCTTCTGGCACCGGGTGGTGCGCGACACCCCCTCACTGCTGCGTTGGGACTTCGCCGACCCGCCCCGGCTGGCGGTCGACGGGGCGCTCAGCGACCCGACGCCGCCCGGGGTCGACGGCGCGATGGCCGTCCGCGAGTGGCTCGAGGGCGAGGCCCGCGTCGCCCGGGTCGATCTGGCAGATGGCAGCACGTTCGAGATCATCGACGCCTCCGCCGGGCAGGAGAACGCCGGCCCGCCGACCGCCGCCCGGGATCGGATCGCGTGGAGCGGCGGCGGGGCAGAGCCGGTGCTGTGGGTCGTCGACTTCCGGGGCGGCTTCCGCCCGGTGGCCCGGCCCGGCCCTCAGCGGGCGCCCCGGCTCGCGGGGGACGCGCTGGTGTGGCTCGACGAAGGCGACGGGATCTCGCTGCGCCGCTTCGACCTGCTGACCGGCGACGAGCGCCCCATCGCCGAGGCCGACATCGCGGTCGACGGCTTCGACGCGCGGATCGAAGAGGTGGTCTGGGTCGAGCGCGACCCGGCGGGCGACCGGCTGCGGCGGCAGGCGATGCCCGGGTTCGAGCCCGAGCCGATCCCCGAGCCCGACTGGGGCGCGGACATACCCCCGCCCGACATGGGCCCTGAGCTCGACATGGGCCCCGCGCCCGATATGGGCTCTGCGCCCGACGCCGGCCTGTCCTCGGACGCCGGCTGAGGCGCCGGTTCACGATACCCGCTCGCGGCACCCGCTCGCGGCACCCGCTCACGGCACCCGCTCACGGCACCAGTTCACGGCACCAGCTCACGGCAACCGCTCACGGCACCAGCTCGAACTGCTCCTCCAGCTCGACGTGCACCGTATCGTCCTCGTCGGCCCGGGCCGAGACCGTCTTGCCCACGTAGTTGCGCTTGCGCAGCCGCACCTTGACCCGGCCCTCGGCCTGGGGCCGCTCGATCGTCAGCGGGGTGCGGCCGACTCGGTCGCCGTCGACATAGACCGTCGCCCCCGACGGGCGCGAGGTGACCTCCAGCTTCACCATCGGGATCACCGCGTCGAGCACCATCACGTCCGGGGGCAGGGCATCGACCACCGCCGCGTCGGGGAGGGCGACGTCCACGATGGGGGCCGCGTCGGCCACCGCCGCGTCGGGCGGCGGGGCGGCGCCCCGGTCGACGACCAGCATCGCCGTCAGCCCGCCGACGAGCAGCATCACCGCCAGCAGCGCGCCGACCGCTTGCAGGCTCCAGCCGCCGCCGGCCTCGTCGATCGTCGTCATCGCCTCGGCGAAGGTGGCCGCGTCGGGGAACCGGTTGGCGGGATCCTTGGCCAGCGCGCAGTGCACCGCCGCCGCCACCCGGGGCGAGACCCCCGGGGCCACCTCGCGCAGGTCGGGCGGCGGGCTGTGGGCCTGCTGGTAGAGGATCGACATCGGGGTCGGCCCATCGAAGGGCGGTCGGCCGGTCAGCGCGGTGAAGGCGATCACCCCCAGGGCGTAGATGTCGGCCCGGCCGTCCACCTCGCCCGCGGAGAACATCTCCGGCGGCATGTAGCGGGGGGTGCCCACCGTCGAGGCCGCCTCGACCCCCTCGGCGTCGTCCTCGATCTGCTGCACGATGCCCAGATCCATCACGGTGACGCGCCCGTCGTCGCCCACCATGACGTTGCCCGGCTTGAGGTCGCGGTGCACCAGCCCCACCGCGTGCAGGGCGGTCAGCGCGTCGCACACCTCGGCGACGATCTGCTGCACCCCGGCCTCGGGCAGCGGGCCCTCGACCCGCAGGATCTCGTCCAGGGTGCGCCCCTCGACGAACTTCATGACCATGTAATAGACGCCCGACTCCTGGCCGATCGCGTAGGCCGGCACCAGGTTGCGGTGCTCGACGCTGGCCAGCGCCCGGGCCTCGTGCATGAACCGGGCGAGCACCCCCGCGTCGGCCCCCGACATCCGCATGGCCTTGATGGCCACCGGGCGGCTCAGCGTCAGATCGGTGCCTCGGTAGACGACGCCCATGCCGCCCCGGCCCACCTCGACGTCGATGCGATAGCGCCCCTCGAGCACCGTGCCCCGCTCGAAGGGCTGGGGGCCACCGCTGCGGTCGAAGCCGCAGGCGGGGCAGATCGGGCTCGACTCGGCGACGATCGCCGCGCATGCGGGGCAGGTGGCGACGGTGGACCTTCCTTCCATGGCCTGATCGGCGCATATAATGGCAGAACTTCTGCGGGACCGGAAACACGCCGCGTGAGCACTCGGTGAGCAGCATCTCCCAGACCCCCTGCGTGCACTGCGGCGCGGCGCTGTCGGCGGACGCGACGCTGTGCGGCCGCTGCGGGCAGGCCCAGATCCCCGACGAGCTGCCCGACCACTGGATCGGGCGGGTGGTCGACGGCAAGTACGAGATCGAAGAGGTGCTCGGGGTCGGCGGCATGGGCATGGTCTTCGCCGCCCGGCGGGTGCTCGTCGGCGACCGGGTCGCGCTGAAGGTGTTGTTCCCCCGCTTTCTCGAGAGCCCCTTGCAGCGGCGCCTCTTCCGCGACGAGGCCATCGCCGCCGCCCGGCTGAGCCACGACAACGTGGTGTCGGTCTTCGACGCCGACGTCAGCGACGAGGGGGCGGCCTACATCGCGATGGAGCTGCTCGACGGGCGCACGTTCAAGGCGCTGCTGCGCGAGCGGGCGCCGCTGCCGGCCGACGAAGCGGTGGCCATCGCCATCGAGGTCTGCGCCGGGCTCGACGCCGCCCACCGGGCCCGGATCATCCACCGCGACCTCAAGCCGGACAACATCTTCCTCGAGACCCGACCCGACGGCGGGCACCGGGTCAAGCTGGTCGACTTCGGCATCGCCGCGATGCTCGACGGCGACCGCTCCGACGAGAAGCGCCAGCGGCTGGGCACCCTGCGCTACATGGCCCCCGAGCAGTGCAAGGGGCGGGACGTCGACCCCCGGGCCGACCTCTACGCGCTGGGGGTGGTGCTCTACGAGGCGCTGACCCGGCGGCGGGCGACGGGCAAGACGGTCAGCGCGGTGCTCGAACAGGTGCCCGATCCGCCCAACGTGCACCTGACGCCCGATCGGCAGCTCCCGCCCGCGCTCGAGGTGCTGCTGCTGCGGCTGCTGGCCAAGTCCCCCGACGACCGCCCGCCCACCGCCGCCGCCGCCGGCGAGGCCTTCGTGGCGATCGACGCGGTGATGCGGGGCGAGGCGCCGCCGATGGTGCTCCAGCCGCTCCTCGACGGGCCCCCGCCGACCCCGCCGCCGCCTGCGCCATCCGAGGGGCCCGCCCTGGTGACCGTCATCGGGCTGGCCATCGCGGTGGGCGTCATCGGCGGCCTGGTGTGGGCTCTCATCTGATCCCGAGCCGGGCCCCCGCCGGCCCATCGAGCCCGATTGAGCCCGCGCCCCCCGCGTCGATCGGGTATGGTGCCCGCCGCCCGACAGCGGAGCCCCCATGAGCGACCTCGGATCGATCGTCTTCGTCCTGTGCCACCCCACCGACCCCCGCAACGTCGGCGGCGCCGCCCGGGCGGTGGCCAACTTCGGCCTGGGCGGGCTGCGGGTCGCCAGCGAGACCCCGTTCGAGCCGGAGGACGTGCACGCCTACTCCGCCGGGGCGGTGCGCACGATCCGGTTCGAGCCCTACCCCGACGTCGACGCCGCCATCGCCGACTGCGACCGGGTCATCGGCACCAGCCGCCGCACCCGGGACCCCGACGCGCCGCCCGAGTGGCCCGTCGCCGGCCTCGCAGCCCGCCTCGCCGGGCCGGGCACCACCGCGATCCTGTTCGGCACCGAGCGCACCGGGCTCACGAAGCCCGAGGTCGACCGGTGCAGCGCCACGGTGCACATCCACACCGCCGAGCGGTACCCCTCGATGAACCTGGCCCACGCCGTCGCCTGCGTCGGCTACGAGCTCGCCCGCCCGACCCCCGGCGAGAGCGGACCCCCGGTGCGGGTCGAGAGACCCCGGACCCCCGCCGCCGCCCGGGAGGCCTTCTTCGGCCACGTACAGCGGGTCGTCGAGGCCCTCGGCTACCCCCCCGGCCGCAGCCCGGCCGCCTTCACCCGCCGGGCGCGGCGCATCCTCGACCGGGCCAACCCCGACCAGCAGGAGCTGAGCCTCTTCGGCGGGGTCTTCACCGAGCTGCTGCGCCTCGGCCGCCTCGCCGGCGTCGCCCGCCCCGAAGAGCCGCCCGAGCCGCCCGCCGAGGGCTGAGCCGGTATGGCACCTGCAATCCCAGTCGGAGGATGGCTCCGAAGACCCCTGCTGACACGCGGTGACTGTGTTTCACTCACCGAATGACTCGGACTGGCGCGCGCGGGCGATCCGTATCACCATGAGCCGGACCCGCGGGAGGACCCGATGCGCCCATCGTTCGTGATCATGCTCGCCGTCGGCCTGGGGCTGATGGGGATCTTCTGGTGGAAGACGTGGCAGGTCGAAGAGGAGAAGGTCGCCGCCGAGGCCCTGATCACCGGCTGCGCGGCGACGCCGAACTGCCCGGCCGACCTGCCCGAGTGCCTGACCGGCTTCGGCGAGGCCATCGGCATCTGCTCGGTGACGTGCGCCGCCGACAGCCAGTGCCCCGAGAGCTGGTGCTGCCCGCTGGCCGAAGAGGGCATGACCGCGCGGCTGTGCGCCCCGCGGCAGGTGTGCCTGAAGCTGCGCGCCCGCTGAGGCCGAGCGGGCTCAGCTCCCCGGGGCGCCGCCCGCCGCCAGATCGATGCTCAGCATGTCCCCCGACAGCTCGAGCCCCTTCACCTCGACCCCGACCGAGTCGTTGCCCAGCTTGATCTTCGTCTTGGTGGCGAGGGTCCTGGTGAACGCGAACGCCTCGGTGCTGATGCCCATCAGGCCCAGCGCGCTCGAGATGAGCGGCGGCCCGGTCATCTCCTCGATGGTGCCGTTGTCGAAGCCCACGCTCAGCTTGCCCTGCTTCAACGAGACCCGGGGATCGGCCCCCGCCCGGGCGTGCAGGCAGATGCCGGTCTGGGGCACCTCGGCGGTCCACAGGTGCACCTTCAGCGGCCGGGCGCCGCTCTGCCAGCCGAAGCCGGCCTCGAACTCACCGCCCTTGGCCGCCTTGCCCTCCCGGGTGTAGCGGGCCGGGATCTCGCCCCGGCCCATCGCCCAGTTGCCGAGCTGAGCCAGGGCCTGGGTCGACACCGCCATCTGCAAGCCGCTGCTCTTGCCCATGCGCCCGGTGGGCAGCCCCGCCGCCGAGAAGGGCAGCCGGGCGTCGACCACCCACTGCCCGCCCTCGGTGGCCAGCGCCAGCCCCTGGAGCGGCACGTCGGGCAGGGCGAACTCGAAGCGGGCCAGCTCGCCGAGCGGGGTCAGGACCTGCCGCCGCAGCAGCCCGTACGCCTGGGCCGCGAGGTAGGCGACCCCCTCCCGGGCCACCCGCTGGGCGGTGGGGCGCAGCGTGCCGCGCAGCATGCTCGGCACGGGGCTGAGCAGGGCGCTGCTCAGGCGATCGACCGCGCCGTCGTCGATGCGGGGCGCGATCTTCTCGAACATGTCCGCCCGCAGCGCGATCTGCAGCGTGCCCTTCTTCGCGTCGTACCGCACCGGGGCCACCGCGCCGAGCTGCAAACCGAACAGGGCCCGGCCGCCCGACTTCACGTCGAGATCCAGATCGAACCGGGCCGAATCGCCCCGGTCGAGCGCGACCCGCATCCGCCGGGGCGCCAGCCCCAGCGCGTCGACGTACCGGCTCAGATCGCCGAGGCCGGGCAGGTTCACCGGCACGTCCGGCAGCCGCGAGATGGCCTTGCGGGTCCAGCCCTCGACCATCGCGCCGGGGATGGCCAGCCGGATGTGGGGCGCGCCATCGGGGGCGGCCCGGTTCATCTCGCTGCGGAAGGCGTCCCGGTGGGCGGCGACCTGTTGGCAGGCGCCGCAGCCGGCGAGCCACAGGCCAGCGACTGCGAGCAGCCCGGCGGACAGGGGGGCGGTGGGCATCGGTCCTCCGATCGAATGTTGCTCTTCGGGTGTACCCCGGCCGCCCTTCACGGGGAAGAGCGCCGCGTCCGCGAAATTTTTTCTGGTGGTCCGCAGACGGTTATCAGCGGTTTCACTGGCGTTCTGGTTGCCACCCTACTGCCACGCCCGAGACGCCAGCAAAACCGTTTGCGCGCGTAAACATCGGGCTCAGCGGGTTCCGGCCCTTCGTAGCCGGCCCGCCTCCTGCCATCGCTGGTGACCTCCGGCCGGGCCGTCCAGCGCATTCGGTGAGCGGGCATCACAGCGAAGTCCGAAGAAAACTCGATCGGCCACCGGACACTCTGGGGCTCTCGTTCCCTAGTCCTCTCGGAAACCTGAGCCAGAACGCGACGTCGGCGCGCAGCGAGGCGCTCAAGGTCGTGAGAACCGGTGGTGTACGAAGCGTTGACACTCACTCAGCCCGAAGCCATGATTCGCCCATCGGTGCGATCCCCTCATGACACACGCGCCGGACTCACGAATCGAACCACCCCCAAGGTCGAGTTGGTGCGTTCCCCCGGCAGCCTCCTGCATACTCTCATCGCGCTCGAAGCATCGGGCGACTGGTCCAGGCGCCTCGAGGAATATCGCCGCGAGTTGTTTCGATACGTCGCCGCGCTGCGGGGCACACCCGTCGAGCGGACCCAATGCCAGGACGAGTTGAAAGCCCTGCTCGAGAGCGAACTCGCGGGGCTGTTGTCCTGTCGCGATCTGGCCGAGCGCAGCGCCCGGCGGGACGCCCTCAACGAGATGATCGCCGACACCGAGGCCATGGCCGAGGCCATGAATCTGGCCGCGCTCCGCCTCTCGCTCGAGAGGCCGGCGAACATGGTCTCGTTCCTGCGGGCCAAGCTGATCTGGCGGGCCAACGACATCCTCGAGTCGGAGCGGCGGCGGCACGATCGGCGGGTGATCTCCTCCTCCGACCCGCTCGGTCTGGCGCCCCTCGAACAGCGCACGGTGAACGAGGCTCCCCTGATGGACCGTCGGATCCTGCTGCGCGAGATCCTCGAGACCTTCGGCGGGGAGGGCGACGAGGACGGCGCCCGCATCCTCGAGGGGCTGCTGGAGGGTCTCTCCATCGCCGAGCTGGCCCGGCGCACCGGGCGCTCGCGGCAGCAGATCTATCGGTTCCTGGATCGCATCCGCATCTGGGCCGAGAGGTTCAAGTCGTGAAGACGCCGGTGTGCAGGAGGACGTTGCTCGTGCTCAAAGCGATCGAGCAGGACCGCCTGGAGGTCTTCCCCGAGCTGTACGCGCACTACGAGCGATGCGCCGCATGCCGCGACGCCGCCCACGACCGGATGCGCCCCGGCCTGCTCGACGTGACCCTCGAGCGCGCCGCCGAGGCCCTCGCCGAAGAAGACCGCGTCGCGCGCACCGAGCGGCGCAAGCCACCCGCCCTGCGCATCGTCGGGGACGGGCTGATCCGGCCGCCGCCTGCGCCATCGGGTGAGGCGGCCGGCATGGCGCTCGATCCCAACGAGGTGGCGTTCCTGCTCTCTGATCTGGCGCCCTCGAACATCGACGTCGACGCCCTGCCGCAGGAGGCCCGCGACCGGCTGTACGCCGCCGCGATCCGAATCGACGCGTCCGCACCCGACGAGCCCTCCCTGGTCGACCGGCTCGGGCTGGCGCCGCCCCAGCCCGCGCAGTCGCCGGCCTCGCCCGCGCAGCCAGCCGCCGAGCCCGCGCTGTCGCCGGCCGAGCCCGCGCTGTCGCCGGCCGAGCCTGTGCTGTCGCCGGCCGCGCCCGCGCAGCCGCCGGCCGAGCCCGCGCAGCCAGCCGCCGAGCCCGCGCGGCCGCCGGCCGTCCTCGACGCCCCGGGCCGCCGGCCCGCCCCTCGCCCGTGGCCCGTGCTGGCGGCGGCGGCGGCGGTGATCCTGGCCGCGATCGGCCTCGGGCAGGTGCCCGACGGCGAGGGCCGGGGCGGCCCCCCGGTCGGCCCGATGCGGACCATGACCACCGAATGGGCGGAGGTGACGGTGCTCACCGCCGAGCGGCGCTGCGACGGCGTGGTGCTCCTCGACGCGAAGACCATCGGCGACCCGAACACCGGCCTGCCGCTGCCCGCCCACCTCAAGGGCCACAACCCGTGCCGCTACCACCCCGAAGAGAACCTGGGGGTGTTCGTGCGGGTCGAGCCGGGCGCCGGCTTCCGTCACCTCTCGGTCCTCACGCGGGCAGCCGACGGCCGGGTCGAGGTGCTGCACACGAGCCAGGGTCCGCGGGGCATGTCGTTGGTGATGACCCGTGAACGGGTGACCACCGGCTGCGGAGATGGTGCATGCTGGCTGGGTGACGGCCCGTTGGACGTACCCGACGGCCCGCTGGAGGTCGTCGCGATCTTCAGCGACACTGCGCTGCCGCTGGACGCCATGCGGCGCACCTGGGCCCCGATGCGCTGGGTCGGCCCCGACCGGCTGGTGCAGCGCTTCGGGATACGAGTCCGCGACGAGGAAGGGAACCCCGAATGACGCGTGCGAGGTGGCGCTCAGCGCCGTGGGTCATCGCGATGACGCTGCTCTGCGGAGGCTCGGCGTCTGCTTATTCGCCGAGCGATACGACCCCCGCGGTCGACGCCCCCGAGCCCCGCCCGGTCTTCGCCCTGAGCATCGGTCAGCCCCGGGCCCCCGGCATGCCCGAGCTGCGCGCGGTGCACAGCGACGTCGCCATGATGCACGCCTTCTTCGGCGCGCTCGGCCCCCGACACCGCTACGTGCACCTGCCCCCGAGCGACGTGCGGAGCGACCTCGCCGGCGACGGTACGACGGTCGGTGCGCCGACCTGGGCCGACATCGAGGCGTCGGTCGACGCCATCGAGGCCGCAGTCGACGCGCTCGACGGCCGGGCCGATGTGTATATCTACTATGCCGGGCACGGCCGCAAGCGGCGGGTGGGGTCACACACCCGCACCGATCTCTTCCTCGAGCCGCAGGTGCCGGCCACCACCGCCCCGGGCCACGACGGCATCCTCACCACCCGCCTCCTGCAACAGCAGCTGCTCGCCCGGCTCGACGGCGAGCAGACCCGGGTGCACCTGATCGTCGACGCCTGCCAGAGCGCGTTTCTGCTCGAAGCCCGGGGCCTGCGCTACACCCACCGGGTGTTCAAGGCGCCCCCCCAGGTCGAGGCCCGCATGCTCACCGACTTCATCGGCCGCTACGCCTCGGTGGGCGCGCTGCTCGCGACGAGCGGCAGCCAGGTGACCTACGAGAGCGTCGCCTCGGGCGGCGTCTTCAGCTACGCGGTGCGCAGCGCCGCCATCGGCGCGGCCGACCTCGACGGCGACGGGCGCATCACCTACGGCGAGCTCAAGCAGGTGCTGCCCTCGATCGTCAGCAAGCGCCCCGGGGGCAGTGTGCCCCGGCTGCTCGCGCCCGGGGGCCGGGATGACGAGGCGTTCGTCGACTATCGGCGGCGGGGCGCGGCCGCGGTGACCTTCGCCCCGCCCCGGGCCACCCGCTACGAGCTGCAATCGAGCCTGTACGAGCCCTACGCCGCGCTCTACCCCGACGGCGACGACCCGGCGGTGGTCTTCCTGCCCCGCGACACGAAGTTCCTCGCGCTCGCCGAGGTCCCCGACAGCGGCCCCCGGGTCTGGTACCGCTTCCAGGCGATGAGCCGGGGCTTCGAGGCCTTGCAGGAGCGCCACACCCGGCCCACACAGCTGACGCGGGCCGACGACGACGCCCCGCATCTGGTCCTGCACAGCCCCCTATCGGCGTCGACGCTGGTCCCGGTGGGCGACCCCCCGTGGACCTGGAACCCCCAGCACTACACGACCGTGGCGTTGGCGCTGACCACCGAGGCGGCGCTCTACGGGCGCACGCTGGCGGCGTCCGAGACCCGGGTGACGGCCGGCGGCGAAGTCAGCGGGGTATATGGCCGAGGGGAGCACCAGCTCACATGGCGTATGGGATATTCCCACTGGGATTCGAGCGAGTACCAGGGCGTCACCCCCCAGATGGTCGAGGAGAACCCCGATCTGCCCGAGAGGTCGCTGCTCGAGCGGCGCGGTCACATGCCCCGCCTGGCGCTGGGATACCAGTTCATCTTCGCCGAGTTCCCGCTCGCTGAGCTGTCGGCCGGGGTCTTCGCCGGCACGGGCCTGCTCCTCGAAGAGCGTGAGAACGACGGTCGGACGCTCGTCGCCGAGCCCATCTGGGTGCTCGAGGGCGGCGCCGATCTGACCGCGCGGCTGTTCGTCCCCAATACCCGGGGCGCGATCAGGCTCGACGTGCGGGCCTCGGCCCAGGGCTTCTTCGACCCGTTCTACCCGTGGACCGACTTCATCGCTGGGGCGAGCATCGGGTACGAGTACGAGTTCGCGCTGAACGACTGACGCTCGTCGCCGACCGCACGGCATCGCGCCGGCTCGCGTGGGTCCTCAGCGGAGCCGCTCTGCTGCGGGCCTGACCACCCTCGGCTTCACCCTGCTCGCCGCCGCGTCGCTCGCGAACCCGCTCCACGGGCGGCGGGTCCCCCTGGCTCCCCGCGCCGCTCGCGCCAGCGCTGGCGAGGGCATCCGGTTCTCCGGCGATGTCCGCCGGGCCGGGGTCCGGGCCGCCGACATCCGTGGGTCTGCGGCGCGGGCGCTCGCCGGTCGGTGTGCCCCGTCGGCCGCGCGGGACAGCGACCGATTGACCCGAGCCGGGTGAAGCGATACCTGTCGGGCCCACATCCGTCACGCGCACAAGGGGGCGTCATGCAGATCGACCTGAGCGGAAGGAAGGCTCTGATCACCGGCGGCTCGGGTGAGATCGGGCGGGCCATCGCCGAGGCGCTCGCCGGGGCCGGGGCCGACGTCCTGTTCACCTTCTTCAGCAACCACGACGGCGCGGCGCAGACGACCGCCGCGATCGAGGCCCGAGGGCGCACGGCGCACGCGATCCGGGCCCACTTCGGCAAGGACGGCAGCACCGAGAAGGTCATCGACGCCGCTCGGGAGGTGCTCGGTGGGGTCGACATCTTCGTGCACAACGCCGCGAGCGGGGTGCTCAAGCCGGCCGTCGAGCTGTCGATGCGCCACTGGGACTGGACTCACCGGATCAACGCCCGCTCGTTCTTCTTCCTCGTGCAGGGGCTCCTACAAGAGGACGACGGCCCCCGGCTGATGGGGGAGGGGGGCCGCATCCTCGCGCTGTCGAGCCTGGGCGCGGTGCGGGCCATCCCGCAGTACACGGCGGTGGGCACCAGCAAGGCGGCCTTGGAGTCGGCGGTGCGCAACCTCGCCCCCGAGCTGGGCCCGCTGGGCATCACCGCCAACGTCGTCGCGCCGGGGGTCATCGACACCTGGTCGCTCAAGCAATTCCCCAACCGCGATCAGCTCATCGAGATCGCGACCCTGCGCACCCCGACCGGGCGGCTGGCGACGCCGGGCGACGTGGCCCACACTGTGCGCTGGCTGTGCGCGCCCGAGGCGTCGATGATCCACGGCCAGACGATCAACGTCGACGGCGGCTACAGCATCCTGGGGTGAGGTCGCCGCCCGCCGTGCGGAGGCCGACGACATGAAGCTCGCCGACAAGATCGTGGTGGTGACCGGCGCCGGGGGCGGTATCGGCCGGGCCCTGGTGGTCGCGCTGCTCGCCCGCGGCGCGCGGGTGGCGGGCGTCGATCGGCGCCCCGAGGGGCTCGAGGAGACCGCCTCTATCGCGGCGGCCGGGCAGCGGCTCTCGCTGCACACCGCCGACGTCACCGATCGGGCGGCGGTCGAGGCGCTGCCCGAGGCGGTGGTCGCCCACCACGGCGCGGTCGACGGCCTGATCAACAACGCGGGGGTCATCCAGCCGTTCACCCCGTTCGCCGAGCTGGACTACGCCGTCATCGACCGCATGGTGCAGGTCAATCTGTATGGCGTCATCCACATGACCAAGGCGTTCCTGCCCCACTTGCAGGCCCGGCCCGAGGCCCACGTCGTCAACGTGTCCAGTATGGGCGGCTTCGTGCCCTTCCCCGGGCAGACGATGTACGGGGCCTCCAAGGCGGCGGTGAAGCTGCTCACCGAGGGGCTCTACGCCGAGCTGCTCGAGACGTCGGTCAGGGTCTCGGTGGCCCTGCCCGGCGCGGTGGCCACCGACATCATGCGCAACTCGGGGGCCGGGGCGTTGAGCCCGCAGGACGCCGCGGACGCTCCGCTGAAGCCGCTGGCGCCGGAGGCTGCGGCCCGCACGCTGCTCGATGGCGTCGAGCGCGATCGGCTGCACATCCTCATCGGCAAGGACGCCCGCCTGCTCGACGTGCTCGACCGCATCGCGCCGAAGTGGTTGATCGGGTTCATGCGGCGCCAGCTCGCCGACAAGATCGGGTAGCGGGGCCCACCTGCGTGCGCTAGTGCCCGTGGCCTCCGCCGCCGCCTTCGACCTTCTGCACCCCGACCATCTTCGCCGAGGCGAAGGTCAGGATGGCGGCGGCGAACGAGAGCAGGGCCCCGATCTTGGCCGCGTCCTGCACCGGGCCGGGGTCGAAGGCGACGCTCGAGACGAAGATCGCCA
Source organism: bacterium (assembly GCA_030426085.1). Classification (GTDB taxonomy): domain Bacteria; phylum Myxococcota_A; class Bradymonadia; order UBA7976; family UBA1532; genus JACKDM01. The sequence goes on from JAUHYW010000035.1 coordinate 40,621, forward strand.
CCGTGAAGCCGATGCCGGCGGCGAAGCCCACCACCAGCAGGTCCTTCATGTTCATGCCCGCCGGCAGCTTGAAGCCGAGCGCGCCGGCGAGGGCGCCCATCAGCACGATGCCCACCGGCTTGCCGACCAGCAGGCCGAGCAGCACCAGCCACGTCGCGTCGCCGACGGCGGCGAACATCACCCCCGCGTTGCACAGGCCGAAGAGGCCCAGGATCAGCTCGACGGGGTTCTTGAACCAGTGCTCGAACGCGCTGAGGGTGTCCTCCCGGTCGATCTTCGACCAGTCGAAGAGGCCGGTGTCGACGTGGGCGTGGGGCATGACCGGGATGATCGGCAGCAGGCCCAGGGCCGGGTGCAGGTTGGCCCAGTGGAAGCCGATCCACGACATGGGGCCGCACAGCAGCAGGTAGGGCCAGAAGCTGTAGATGCGCATACGGCGCAGGCCGAGGCCGAGCAGCATGGCGCCGACGGGCAGCAGCATCCACACCAGCTCGATGGGGCCCGAGGGGTAGAAGATGGCGATGATGATCAGGCCGAGCGCGTCGTCGGCGATGGCCAGCAGCAGCAGGAACGGGATGGCCGGGTGGCCGTTGCCGAAGACGAGCCGGGCGACGAGGTAGCTGAACGCGATGTCGGTGGCGGTGGGGATGGCCCAGCCGTTGGAGAGCACGGCCCACTTGCCGAGCACGATCGCGCCGAGCGCGTAGGCCCCCGCCGGGCCGGCCATGCCGCCGATGGTCGCGATCAGCGGCGCGGCGGCCTGCCTGGGGTTGTTCAGCGGCCCCCCGGGCAGGGTCGCCTCCCAGACCTCCTTGCCGGCGATGGCGAAGAAGAAGGCCATCAGGATGTCGTTGACGAGGAAGTGCAGCGTGAGGTGCCGCTCGATCAGGTTGCCCGCTTTGTCGAAGACGGCGTGGCCGATCCAGTCGACGTGGGCCAGCGGCAGCTCGACGAAGTGGTGGTAGGACTCGAAGTCGGTGTTGGCCCAGATCAGCGCCGCGATCGCGCCGAAGATCAGGAACAGCGAGTTCTCGAGCAGAAATCGAATCGCGCCCTTCATGCTCTCCTCATCGGCCTCGGGTCCGGGTGCCGATCGACCTTATATGCTCGCGGGCGGCTCGGGTAGATTTCTGTGGGCCCCATTCCGCCCCGGGTGGCTGTTTGCCCTGACGCTGCAACGCCTTCGGGCACGTCGAAGGGCGACGCGGCTCGCCTTGTGACGTCGACGGGCGCTCTGGTATGGTGCGCCGCTTTTTCGACCCCCTGCCACGCCGACGGAGTCCGTTCCGATGATCTCAGTCAACGAAGTCAGCATGAACTTCGGCCCTCAGGTGCTGTTCGAGAACGTCAACGTCGTGTTCAACGAGGGCGAGCGCTACGGGCTGACCGGGCCCAACGGCAGCGGCAAGTCGACCTTCATGAAGATCCTCACCGGCGAGCTCGAGCAGATGGCGGGGCACGTCAGCCGGCCGAAGAAGATCGGCGTGCTCAAGCAGGACCACTACCTGCACGAGAACGACCGGATCATCGACGTGGTGATGATGGGCAACGCGCCGCTGTGGGCGGCGATGACCGAGAAGGAGCACATCTTCTCCAAGGGCGACGACATCAGCGACGAGGACGGCATCCGCCTCGGTGAGCTGGAGATGGTCATCGCCGAGGAGGACGGCTACATGGCCGAACCCGAGGCGGGCGAGCTGCTCGAGGGGCTCGGCATCGACGAGAAGCTGCACACCGAGCCGATGTCGGTGCTGACCGGGGGCGACAAGGTCCGGGTCCTGCTGGCGCAGTCGCTCTTCGGCAAGCCCGAGAGCCTGCTGCTCGACGAGCCCACCAACGCCCTGGACATCGCCAGCATCCGTTGGCTCGAGGGCTTCCTGCTCGACTACACCGGGGTGCTGGTGGTCATCAGCCACGACCGCCACTTCCTCAACGCGGTGTGCACCAAGATCGCCGACATCGACTACGAGACGATCATCGTCTACCCCGGCAACTACGACGACATGGTCGAGGCCAAGGCCAAGGCCCGCTCGTCGCTCGAGATGGCCAACTCGGCCAAGCAGCAGCGCATCAGCCAGCTCCAGGACTTCGTTCAGCGCTTCCGGGCGGGCTCGCGGGCGAGTCAGGTCAAGAGCCGCGAGAAGCAGCTCGAGAAGGAGAAGCGGGCGCTGGCCAACCTCAAGCGCTCGAACATCGCCCGGCCGTTCATCCGCTTCGACATGAAGCGCCCGAGCGGCAAGCAGGTGCTGGCCATCGACGGGCTGTCGAAGCAGTTCGAGGACGCGGTCGTCTGCGACGACTTCCACTTCAATGCCTTCCGGGGCGAGAAGATCGCGATCGTCGGCAAGAACGGCGCGGGCAAGACCACTCTGGTCAAGATGCTCCTGGACGAGCTGCGCCCCGACGACGGCAAGGTGGAGTGGGGCTACGAGAGCCAGATCGGCTACATGCCCCAGGACCACCACGAGATGATCGAGAAGAGCGACGAGACGGCCCACCACTGGCTGTGGCGCTGGAACGAGGACGCCAACGAGGAGGACCTGCGGGCCCTGTTCGGGCGGCTGCTGTTCACCAAGGACGAGCCGTTCAAGCCGACGAAGGTGCTGTCGGGTGGCGAGACGGTGCGGCTGCTGCTCGCCCGGCTGATGATCCTCAAGCCCAACGTGCTGGTGCTCGACGAGCCGACCAACCACCTCGACCTGGAGGCGATCCGCTCGCTGACCGAGGCGCTCGCCCGCTATGAGGGCACCTGCCTCTTCGTCACCCACGACCGCAACATGGTGACCCAGGTGGCCGATCGCATCCTCGAGATGGACGACGGCCACGTCCGCGAGCTGAGCCCCCAGCAGTTCGCCGGGGGTGAGTTCCTCCAGCAGTCGCGGCAGTACCGCCGGGCGCCGGCCTGGTAGACGGCTACATGCCCTCGGGGCCCCTGTCGGGCGCCGGCGGCGGGCCCATGTCGGCCTCGGGCGGGCCCATGTCGGCCTCGGGCGGGCCCATGTCGGCCTCGGGCGGCGGGCCCATGTCGGGCAGCGGCTCGCCTTCGGGCGGGTAGATGCAGAAGCCCACGTTCCAGGTGTCTTCGCGGTAGCAGAACTGGTCCGGTGGGCAGGCGCCGGCGGCCTCGGGGTCGCACATGGCGATGCACACCTGCTGGTCGCGGTTGTTGCCCCCGCAGATGGCGGTCCCGGCGCAGGGCATCTCCTCGGAGCACGGCTCGCCCACCGGCACGTTACCCGTAGGCGCGCACCGGCCGGCGCGGTTGGCGGCGGTCAGGACCCGGCACGCCTCGCCCTCTTCGGGGCACGCCTCGGGGTCGAGCGCGTCGCAGTCGGTGCGGTAGCAGATGCCGAGGTGGTTGCGCTCGTTGAACTGGGTCTCGGGGTCGTCGGCGTTGGAGAAGTCGAGGCAGATCTCGTCGCCGACGCAGGTGGCGTCGGGGTCGCGGGGGTCGCACAGCCGGGCGCACTCACCGACGCTGTCGGGCACGTCGGACGGGTCGATCGGGTTGTCGGCGTCGCCGAAGCAGATGCCGCCGGGCACGCAGCGCAGGGCGGCGTCCTCGGGAGTGCGGGTCTCGGCCTGGTTGTCGCACGGGGCGCCGATCTCGGCGGTGCCGCCTTCGATGCAGAAGCCCGGCTGGCCCTGCTGGGCCTGACCCTCGGTCAGCGGGTAGCAGCTCCCGGTGTTGGCGCCCACCATGCAGTCTTCGTAGAGCGTGCCGTTCCCGGTGCCCGGGCCGCAGATGGCGGGGTAGCACAGGTTGCCGAAGGCGACGTTGCACTCCTCGCCGAAGGGGCAGTCGCCGTCGCGGTCGCACGGCCGGATGCAGGTGCCCGGGGCGAAGGGGTCGGGGTCGAAGTAGCGGCACTCGAAGCCGTCGGCGCAGTCGTTGACCCCCTGGCAGGCGGCGAACTGGGCCGGCTGGCACTGCCCGTCGTCGCCGCAGATCTCACGGTCGGGGCGGCAGTGGTAGTCGGTGTCGCAGGTGCCGTCGTCCCGCACGCAGTAGCCGCCGAGGCATTGCTCGCCGGCCGCGCAGGGGAAGGGGCAGGGGATGTCGTCGGGCAGCGGGTCGGGCTCGATGCTCATGCCGCCGCAGGCCGCCTCGTCGAACAGGCCGGGCAGCCGGTCGCGGCCGAAGTCGACCGCGGTGGCGCAGTCGGCGCCGTTGATCACGTTGGCGATGGGCGGGGTCATCGCGCACAGCTCGCGGCAGGCGAGCTCGACGGTGGGCGACTCGTCGGCGCCGATGCCCTCGCAGCGCTCCACCGCGCACAGGGCGAGGCGCTCGCAGGCGGCGGGGCAGCGGTCGGCAGGGGCCATGTCGGGCGGCGGTGCCATATCGGGCGGCGGGGCCATGTCGGGCACCGGGGCCATGTCGGGCGCGGCGTCGATGGCGCCGTCGACCGCGGGCTCGGGCTCGGGCTCGGGGTCGCCGCCGCTCTCCTGGGTACAGCCGACGGTCAGCGCCGCCAGGGCCAGCGCAATCGGGCCCGCCATCCGGGCGCGGGGGGCCCACCACACGAAGCGCATGCGTTCTCCTCTCGCAGTGATGTCGGGTGTCTCTCCCGCTCGGAAGCGGGGTACGGGCGCCGCTGGGGTCGGTGTAGAAGTCGCGGTCGGCTATCGGGTCGGCGCCTCGGGCGTCTCGAGGGCCGGCGGCTGGATGGGCGTGGTCGGCGGGCGGAAGTCGAGGAAGAGGTAGTTGCCCTCCTGCCGCAGATCGTAGCCGACGATCTCGCGCAGCGCGATGCGCACCCGCACCTTGTTGCCCTTGAGCCGCTGGGCGTCGACCGAGCGCACCGCGGTGGGGAACCAGCCGGTGTCGAGCGGGCGGCCGTCGTTGCTGCTGTGCAGGCGGCTGTTCTGCAGCTCGAGCACCACCTCGTCGGGCTCGCCGGGCACGATGGTGTACTCCGGGGGCTCGGTGCTCTGGATGAAGACCCGGCCGCCCTGCCCGGCCATCTGGAAGCCGACCCAGGTGACGAAGCGGATGGCGCCCTTGCTCTTGACGGCGCTCTTGCCCGGGGCGAGGTCCTTCATGCCCGGCTGCACCCCGAGGTAGGGCCCGCTGCGCTTGCCGGCGATCTCGGCGGGCTCCTGGGCCTGGGCGGGCGCGGCGAGGCAGGCGGCGACGAGCGCGGCGAACAGAATCGGTGGACGCATCGGCTTCTCCATCCTCGGGCGGGCCGCGCGCACGGCGACCTTTGCCCCCCGTCATCGATCTGGTACCACAGGCCCAACGACAGGTCGAGGTGGAGGCCCCCGTGAGCGCGCCGTCCGAACCCGTGCTGCTGCGCTCGCCCTGGCCGGCGCCGGTGCCCGACGGCTACGGCCGGGCGCTGGACTTCCACCTCACTGCCTTCGCCCGCTGGCTGCTGCGGGCCGGCGCCGAACCCCGACTGGCGCTGGTCCTGTGCTCGGGGCCGGCGGCCCGCGATCGCTTCGTCGAGGGGGTGGCCATCGACGGGGTCGAGGTCCAGGCGGCGCCGACCTCGACCGCCCGCCCGGTGCACCCGGCGATCTCGGGGCACCAGGGCAGCCACTTCAACCGCACGCTGTATGTCGTCGACGGGCTGACCTCCGATCGGGGGCTGCTCGAGGCGCTCGACGGCCGCACCGGCATGCTGGCCCGCAGCGCGACCTGGGTCGCCCTGGTGGTCGAGCGGCTCGATGTGCTGGGCGCGCTCTACGCCCACGCGCCGCGGCTGGCGGGGCAGGTGATGCGGCGCTGTCTGGTGCTCGACGGCCACGCCGCCGGGTCGAAGGCCGAGCCGCTCGACCCCGGGCTGCGCGCCCGCTGGACCGACGCCCGCCTCGCCGAGCGCATCTACCACCACGCGATGACCCCCGGCGCGCCGCCGGCCCTGCTGGACTTCGACCGGCTGGCCCGCACCGGCTACCTGCCGGCGCAGGTGGGGCGGGTGATGCACCCCGAGCGGCAGCGGCTGGCCGCGCTGTGGAACGCCGGCCCCGAGGCCCGCGCGCTGCCGTTCACCGCTGATCAGGCCGGGCCGGTGGCCGCCGAGGCCGCGCTGCGCCGGGCGGGGCCGGCGTTGGATCCCACGCTGGCGAAGCGGCTGATCGCGCGGCTCGACGACGTCGGCCGGCTGGGCGCGGGCGAGGTGCCCGGCGAGCCCCGGCTGGCCGATCTGCGGGCGGTGCGGGCGATGGGGACCGGCGACGCGCCGCTCGACCCGGCGGTCGTGGAGCGCTGCCGACGCGCGGTGGGGGCCGACGGCTACGGGCCAGCGCTGACCGCGCACGCCCACCAGGCGCTGGCCATGGCCGCCGCCGCGGCGGGCGACCTCGAGGCGTGCGCCGCCGATCTCGAAGCGGCCGGGCGCGCCGCCGGCCGGGCCGGGCTGCCCGAGCTGCTGTTCGACGTGCTCGAGAAGCAGATCCAGATCGCGGTCTTCGCCGAGCAGCGGGGCCCGGCGAAGTCGCTGCTGGAGCGGCTGGAGGCCCTCGCCCCGCTGCTGCACGGCCCGTTCTTCGCCGCCCGGGCCCGGCTGGCCCGGGGGGAGTACACCGCGCCGCTCGATCCGGCCCGGGCCGCGGTCGAGCTGGGGGAGGCGGAGCGACTGTTCCGGGCCCACGGGTATCCCACGTGGGCTGCGACCGCCCGGGAGGCCCTGCCCTGAACGCCCACGACCGACCCCGCCCCCGCCGGGTGCCGCTCCTCGCCGGCGCGCTCGCGCTGGGGATCGCCGCCTGCGCCGAGCCCCCTCCGCCACCGGTCGATGCCGGCCCGGCGGCCCGCATCACCGCGCTGCGGGTGGCCGACGCGACCCCCGCAGAGACCCGCCCGGTGCCCCTCGAGCCGGCTCGGCTGGCCGAGCTCCTGGCCGGCGCGCTGACCGGGGCCGGACTGGCTGTCGATCCGCCCGACCCGCTCGGCATCTGGGGCGCCTGGGGCGAGGCCCGCGAGCGAGCGGGGCTGCCCCGGGGCTACTGGGCGGTCGAGGTGGAGGGCCGCGCGGTCTACGGCCGGGTGGGCGAGGCGGGCATCGCCCCCGAGGTGGGGCCGGGCGAGCTCAAGGCGGTGTGGACCATCGAGCTGGCCCTGCGCCCGCCGGACGGCGCGCCGACGCTGTACGCCTTCGCCGGGGGTGAGAGCGCCGCGCCGTTCGAGGGGGCCGACGCCGCCGCCCTGGGCCCGGCGCTCACCGCGCGGGTCGAGGCGGCGGCGGCGGACGCCGCGAGGCAGGTGCAGGCCCAGGTCGAGACGCTGGGCCAGGACGAGGCGGCGCTGATCGAGGCGGTGGGGGCCGACGACCCGCTGGTCCGCCGGGCGGCCGCCGAGCGGCTGGGCATGCTGCGGTCTCCGGCGGCGGTGCCCGCGCTGTCTGCCCGGGTGCAGATCGAAGAGGACCGCGACGCGCAGCTCCGCATGATCGGGGCGCTGGCCGAGATCGGCGACGACCGGGCGGCCGAGGCCCTCATCGCGCTGGCCAACCCCCGCGACCGGGAGCTGCTGCGGGCGGTCATCGACGCGCTGAGCGTCGTCGGCGGGGCCCGGGTGGGCGACTTCTTCTCGATCCTGGCCCACCACGACGACGCCGACGTGCGCCTGCTCGTCGAGCAGGCCCGCCTGCGGCTGGAGCATCACCGATGAGCGAGGTGGACGAGGTGCGCGTCGAGCGCCGGGGTGAGCTGGCGCTGCTGGTGGTCGACCGGCCCCGGGCGCTCAACGCGATCGCCCGGCACACGATGCACGCGCTGGCCGAGGCGGTGCAGGCGCTGGCCCGCGAGGGCGAGGTGCGGGGGGTCGTGCTGGCCGGCGGCGGGGGTCGCTTCATCGCGGGCGGCGACCTGCGCGACCTGGGCGCCGCCCGCAGCGCCGAGCAGGGGCAGGCGATGGCCGCCCGCATGCAGGCGGTGCTGGCCGGGCTCGAAGATCTGCCGGTGCCGGTCATCGCCGCGGTGGAGCGCTACGCCTTCGGCGGCGGGGCCGAGGTGGCCCTCGCCTGCGACCTGCGGGTGATGGGGCACGACGCGGTCTTCGGGCTGCGCCACCGGCGCTTCGGGGTGACGACCGCCTGGGGCGGCGCCCGCCGGCTGACCCGGCTGGTGGGCCGCAGCCGGGCGCTGTCGCTGCTGTGGACCGGGCGGGACGTGACCGCGCCCGAGGCGCTCGACCTCGGCCTCGCCGACGCGGTGGCCCCGGAGGGCACCTCGGTGGTCGAGCACGCCCTGGCCCTGGCCGCCGACATCGCCACCGGCGCCCCGGGGGCGGTCGCGGCCACCAAGCAGCTCGTGGTGCAGGCCGACCTCGACCGGGCAGCCCACGGCCGGCTCGAGGCCTCCATCTTCGGCGAGATCTGGGCCCACCCCGACCACTGGCAGCGGGTCGACGACTTCTGGGCCCGGCAGGCCCGGCGCAAGTCGGGGCCCCTGCCGCGCTCCGAAGACTGATCGGCCGGCGTCGAACCGGCGCTTCGAAGCACGAACGGCGCCCCGCGGGGCGCCGTTCGTCAGAGATCGCGTGAGCGTTCCCTCACGGGGCCGGTTCGGGCGGCGGCGGCGGCGGGGTCGCCGGCTTGGCCGGGGCCTTGGCGGGGACCTTCTTCTTGGCCTCCGTCGTCTTGGCCGGCGCGGCGGCGCCCTCGACGCCTTCGGCCGGGGCCTCGCCCTCGGCCGGGGCCTCGCCCTCGGCCGGGGCCTCACCCTCGGCCGGGGCCGCCGGCGCGGGCGGCGGCGGCGGGGCCGGCTCGTCGCGCTCGAAGCTGCCGGCGGGCACCGGGACCGGGCCCGGGGTCAGCCGCACCTCGAACGACTTGGGGTCGGTCCGGCGGAACGGCGCGTCGGCCAGGATCACCGACGCGCAGGTGCGCCCGGCGTCCTCGACCACCTCGCCCTCCTTCTTGTCGACCGCCCGGGCCACCGTCCAGTTGTCGGCCAGCTCGACGTTGACCGTGATCTCGTCGCTGGTGCCCCGGCACTGGAACAGCTCGTCGGCCCGGGACTTGACGACCTCCTCGTGGGTCAGGAACGCCACCCGGCCGAGCAGGTTCTCGAAGTCGTCGACGCCCGCGTCGAAGGCGTCGACGGTGTTGGTGTAGGTGGCGAGCAGCACCGTCTTGCGCTGGAGGCTGCCGAAGCGGGTGGTGAACCCGGGCAGCGACGCGACGACGCGGGCCCGGGTGGCGTCGCTGTCGAGCTTGGCCTCGTCGGCGGCGTAGTCGAAGGTGATCTCGTAGGCCGCCTCGCCGTCGATGGTCGCCGACATCGCCGAGACCTCGCGGATGGCCCACGGGGTGCCGCCGTGCTTGAAGGGCTTGCCGAGGGCCGCGGGCAGGGTCCCGTTCTTGCCGGCCACCTCGATGTAGGTCCGGGCGAGCGCCTCGAGCTCGAGGCCGGCCTTGTCCTTGGGCACCGGCTCGGTGCGGAGCCACATCTTGGCCGGGCCCTCGCGGCTGACGAGCAGCACGTCGTAGAGCGGCTGGCGGATCTCGCTGTCGAAGTTGCCGTCGCCGGTGGTGTCGAACCGCTGCCACACCGCGTACTCGGCGGTGTCCTTGCGGCTGCCCACCCGGCCGTCGACGTTCTCGTAGTTCGTCAGCGACCACTTCGTCGGCGAGAGCAGCGCGCCGCTGCCATCCACCGAGATGATCTGATAGGCCCGCTCGGGGTCGTGGTAGCCGTCGCCCTTGAAGACGGGCCGGGACGGTCCACAGCCCACGACGAGGGCGCCGAGGGCGATGGCGGGCAGGAGGAGCTTCGCTGCGTTCATGACCACATCCTCATGCTGGTCTCGGGTCGGTTCGGGGCACACCATGCCGTCATGAGCCGCCGTCATCAATAACGCTGCGCGCTTTCTGTGGCGTGGCGTTCTCCGTGTGGGGCTATGGGAGTTGTTCGATCGGGGGTGGAGGCCGGCTCGACGGCGACGGCCGGCTCGCCGTACAGTGCGGGGGACATCCCCGCCGAGGCCGCCGAATCATGCACGCCCAGACGCTCTACTTCCTGCTCACCGGCGCCGCCCTGCTCGCGCTCGGGGCGCCCCCCGCCGCCGCCCAGGCGAAGCCCGCCCCGGCCATCGTGCTCGAAGGCGAGCTGGAGCGGGCCCGGCTGAAGGCGGTGCTCGACCAGGGCCCCCAGCGCTTCATCGCCTCGCTGCGGGTCGCCCCGCACATGAAGGGCAAGCGCTTCATGGGCTTCCGCATCGAGGGCTTCGCCGCCGACTCGCCGCTGGTCAACGGGGCCGCCGTGCGCCCGGGCGACGTGGTGCTCGAGATCAACCGGGAGCCGGTCGAGCGGCCCGACCAGTTCATGCGGGCGTGGGAGGTCGTCGGCGACGCCGACAGCCTCGAGGTCGAACTGCTGCGCGGCACCCAGCGCTACATCTACAAGTGGACGCTGCTGCCCTGAGCCCGCCCCCGCCGAGTACGCCCGCCCCGATCGCCGGCGCCTCGCCCCGGCGCCCCAGCCGGCTGTCGGTGCTCGGCGCCGCGATCGCCGCCCAGACCGCGCTGGTGGTCGCCCCGACTGCGCTGCACGGCGAGGGGTCGCTGTGGTTGATGGTCTCCGGCGGCTTCGGGGCCTTCGCTGCGATCCTGGGCATCCTGCGGGCGAGCGGCCCGCTGCTGCTCGTCGGGGCCCCGCTGGGCTGGGCGGTGCCCGGCTACTGGCTGCCGACCGCGGCCTTCGAAGGGGCGGCCGGCGCGGTGGCCATCGGCGTGATGGCGGTGTGGCTGGTGGTGACGTCGTGGTGGCTGCGGGCGACGCGCCGGGCCGACGCCGAGCGGGCCGCGATGCGCTGGTCGGCGCTGGAGTCGGGCCATGTGAGCGAGGCCGAGCGCGACCCGCTGCCCTGGATCGGGGCTCTGCTGGTCGCCGCGCCGGCCCTGGGGATCGCGCTCTGGCCGCCGGTCGCCCGGGCGCTGGACGGCGGCTTCCCCGGTCGCACCGGGCAGGCCGGCGCGCTGTTGGCGCTGGTGGGGACGCTGGTCGGGCTGGCGATGGCCACCGATCTGGCCCGGGGGCGCCGCCCGCGGCGGGGGTCGACCGAGCGGGCGGTCCTGCTGGGGCTGGTCTTCGGGCTGTCGATGTTGCTCTACTGGGCCCTGCGCGCCTGAACCCGCCGGGAGAGTTCGTGCACACCACCCTGCGCACCTTCGGACTGCTGGCCCTCGTGGGCACCGCTCCGCTGTTGTGGTTCGCCCTGCGGGCCCTCGGCGAGCGGGATTACGTCGGCGGCGCGCTGCTCGTCTTCGCCGCGGCGGCCATCGGGCACCTGGGGCTCGAGCTGGTCGCCCTCGCCGGCCGCTCGGACGAGGAGCGCGCGTGAGGCGGGCCCTGCCGGCTCTGGTGGCCCTGCTGGTGGCCGGCGCGGCGCTCGCCCGGCCGGTGGCCACCGTCGACGGCCCCCGGGGGCGCTTCACCATCGAGGCCGAGCGGCTGGCGGCCTATCTGGCCGAGCACCCCGACCGCAGCCCGCGGGCGGCGCTGGCCGATCTGATCGACTTCGAGCTGCTCGCCGCCGAGGCCCGCGCGGTGGGGCTGGCCGATCACCCCGACGTGCGCGCGGCCGGCGACCGGGCCGCGGCCACCGCCTGGCTGCGGGGCGAGTTCGAGCCGGCGTGGACCGCCGAGGCGCTGCCCCGGGAGACGGTGCGCCGCTCCTACGAGCAGAACCGGCGCTTCTTCGACCACCCCGAGCTGCGCAAGGGCGACCACATCCTGGTGACCGGCCCCGATACGAAGCGCCCCGAGGGCGGGCTGGACGACGCCGCCCGGGCCTTCGCCGAGCGGATCCGGGCGACGCTGCTCGCCGACCCCCCCGGCAGCCCGGCCGAGTTCCGCCAGCGGGGGCTGGCCTTCGCCGACGCCGCGCCGCCGGGGCTCGAGGTCAAGGCCCAGAGCCTGGGCACCTTCGCCCCCCGGGGCCGCTTCGCCGACGAGTTCGAGGACGCCGCGTTCGCCATCGAGGCGGTCGGGGTGCCCGCCGCGCCGTTCCCCAGCCGCTTCGGCTGGCACATCGTGCGCCTCACCGAGATCGTGCCCGAGAAGCGGCAGCGCTTCGAAGACGTCGAGGCGTCGCTGCGGGCCCGCATCGTACCCGAGGTGCGCCAGCTCGAGTTCCTGCGGCTGACCGATCAGCTCGCCGAGCGCCTGCCCCCGCTGCGCGACGCGCCCGGGGCCCGGGGCTTGCTCGACCCGCAACCCCTCGACGCGGTCGCCGCCCGCCGGGGGCTGCTGCCGGCGCCCGCTGCGCCGCCCGCCGCGCCGCCCGCCTCGCCTCCACCGCCCCCGAGCCGGTAGACTGTCGCCCGAATCCGGGATGAATGCTCGGGCCACGCACCGAGGGGGGAGATGGTGATGCGCCGGAGGCGGTCGGTCGGTATCGGCTTGTGGGTCCTGATCGCGGTCGGCTGCACGCCAGCGGCGGAGGATCCACCCCTGGTCATCGGTGGGGGCGACGCCGCGGCCGACGCTTCGGTCGAGCCCGACGCCGCGCCCGATCCCGACGCCGCCCTCGACGGGGCGCCCGAGCCCGAACCCGACGCCGACCTCGACGGGGCGCCCGAGCCCGAACCCGACGCCGACCTCGACGGGGCGCCCGAGCCCGAACCCGACGCCGCCCTCGACGGGGCGACCGAGCCCGACACCGATCCCGACGCGACGCCCGATCCCGACGCGACGCCCGAGCCCGACGCCGCGTCCGAACCCGACGCAGACATCGACAGCGCGCCCGAGCCCGACGCCGCGCCTGAGCCCGACGCCGCCTCGCAGTGCATGCCCGGCGCGGTCGAGCCGTGCCCCCTCGTCGGCGGCTGCGTCGGCCAGCGGGCTTGCGTGGACGGCGTCTGGAGCGCTTGCGGCGCGCGGCCCGAGCGCTGCGACGGCGCCGACGACGACTGCGATGGCGCCGTGGACGAGGACTTCGCCGACCTCGGCGACCCCTGCGCCGCCGGGGCCGGCGCCTGCGCGGCGGACGGGGCCCGGGTCTGTGACCCCGACGGCGCGGGCACCCGCTGCGACGCCGCGCCGGGGGAGCCGGCGGACGAGGCGTGCAACGCCATCGACGATGACTGTGATGGCACCGTCGACGAAGGCTTCGCGCTCGGCGCCGCCTGCGCGGTCGGCGAGGGGGCGTGCCTCGCCGCGGGGCGGATCGTCTGCGGGCCGGATGGCGCGGCCGCCTGCGAAGCGGCGCCGGGTGAGCCGACTGACGAGGCGTGCAATGCCATCGACGATGACTGCGATGGTGCCGTCGATGAAGGCTTCGGGCTCGGCGACGCCTGCGCGGTCGGCGAGGGGGCGTGCCTCGCCGCGGGGCGGTTCGTCTGCGGACCGGATGGCGCGGCCGCCTGCGACGCGGCGCCGGGTGAGCCGGCGGACGAAGCGTGCAATGCCATCGACGATGACTGTGATGGCATCCCTGACGAAGGCTTCGGGCTCGGCGACGCCTGTACGGTCGGCGAGGGGGCGTGCCTCGCCGCGGGGCAGCTCGTATGCGGACCGGATGGCGCGGCCGCCTGCGACGCGGCGCCGGGTGAGCCGACGGACGAGGTGTGCAATGCCACCGACGACGACTGCGATGGCGCCTCCGATGAGGGGCTGGGCCTCGGCGAGCCGTGCGCGGTCGGCGTGGGCGCGTGCGCGGCCGCCGGCGTCGTCGCCTGCGCGGGCGACGGCGCGACGGGGTGCGACGCGGCGCCCGGTGATCCCGCCGACGAAGCGTGCAATGGCATCGACGACGACTGCGATGGCACCCCCGACGAAGGCTTCGCGCTCGGCGAGGCCTGCGCCGTCGGCCGCGGGGCCTGCGCGGTCGAGGGGGTGCGGGTCTGCGCGCCCGATGGCGCCGCGGCGTGTGACGCCCTGGCCGGGGATCCCACCGATGAACTGTGCAACGGCGTCGACGACGACTGCGACGGGTCCGTCGACGAAGGCTTCGGCCTCGGCGAGCCGTGCGCGGCGGGCGTCGGCGCCTGCGCGGCCGATGGGGTGCGGGTCTGCGCCGACGACGGCGGCGCGCGGTGCGGGGCCGCCGCCGGCCAGCCGGTGGGCGAGCTGTGCAATGGCGTCGACGATGACTGCGACGGCGCCCCCGACGAGGACTTCCCCACCCTGGGCGATGACTGCGCGGCCGGGCTCGGGCTCTGCGCGGCGGCGGGCCGGCTGGTCTGCGCCGCCGACGGCGGGGGCCCGGTGTGCGACGCCCCGGTGGGTGAGCCGACGCCCGAGCTGTGCGACGGGGTGGACGGCGACTGCGACGGCCTGATCGACGAGGCGGCGCCCTGCCCGCTCGGCGAGCGCTGCGCCGCCGGGGTCTGCTTCGATCCGTGCGCCGGCGTGGTCTGCGGGGCCGACGAGCAGTGCTGGAGCGGGCGCTGCGTCGACCCCCTCGCCCCCGAGGGCTTCGTGCGCTTCGAGCCGGGCGGCTTCACGATGGGCTCGCCGCCCGACGAGCCGGGGCGCGGCGCCGACGAGCTGCCCCATCGGGTCGACATCGCCCACCCGTTCGAGATCGCCGTCACCGAGACCGCCCACGGCCGCTGGCGGGCGTGGATGGCCGGCGTGCCGACGTGGGTCTCGCCCTGCGGGGACGACTGCCCGGTCGAGCAGGTGACCTTCGCCGCGGCGGCGGCCTACGCCAACGTGCGCTCCGCGGCGGAGGGCTTCGTGCCGTGCTACACGCTGTCGTTCTGCGATGGCAGCCCCACCGGCCGCGGGGGGCGCAGCTACGACTGCTTCGTGGAGTCGTCCGGGGTGGCGTGCAGCGGCTACCGGCTGCCGACCGAGGCCGAGTGGGAGTACGCCGCCCGCAGCGAGGGGCGGCCCGATCGGTACCCCTGGGGCGAGGCGCAGGCCGACTGCCGCCGGGCGGTGCTCGACGAGCCGGCGGCGGGCGGCGACGGCTGCGGGCGGGGCGGGGCGTCTCCCGTCTGCGCCCGCTCGCCGCAAGGCGACACCGCCCAGGGGCTGTGCGACATGGCGGGCAACGTGCGGGAGTGGGTCGAGGACGTCTACCAGCCCTATGACTATGCCTTGGGGCCGGCCCCGGTGGATGGCAGCGCCCAGACGCTCGGCGGGCGCGATCGGGTCGTCCGCGGCGGCGGGTGGCTCCTCGACTGGCGCTTCGCCCGGGTGGCCGAGCGGATGAGCGCCCGGGCGGACGTGGGCCGGGCGGGCACCGGCTTCCGGCTGGCCCGCACCGCGTACGACTGCGCGCCGGCCGCCGGCGAGCCGGGGATCGGCGCGCCGTGCGCCGTGGGCGTCGGGGCCTGCGCGGCCCCGGGAGAGATCCGCTGCGGGCTCGAGGGGGCCCTGGTGTGCGTCGGCGAGCCGGGCGCGCCGATGGACGAGCGGTGCGACGGGGTGGACGAAGACTGCGACGGGGTGATCGACGAGGAGACCTCGGGCGGCGCCTGCGTCACCGCGCTGGTGGGCCCGTGCGTCGACGGCACCGTGGCGTGCGTCGAGGGCGCGCTGGCCTGCGTGCCGGACACCCCGCCGACGCCCGAGACCTGCGACGGCGCCGACGAGGACTGCGACGGCGCGGTCGACGAAGACACCGACGGGGCCCCGTGCAGCTCCGGCCAGCCGGGCATCTGCGAGCCGGGCGCCACCCTCTGCGTGAGCGGGCGCGCGCTCTGCCCCCGCCTGCTCGATCCGACCGACGAGCTGTGTGACACGATCGATCAGGACTGCGACGGCCGGGTCGACGAGTGGGGGGCGTGCCCCGAGGGCCTGACGTGCAGCGACGGGGCGTGCAGCGACGCCTGCGTGGGGGTCGAGTGCGCCCCGGGCGAGTCGTGCTGGGCCGGGCAGTGCGTGGGCTTCGTGGCGTTCGCTCCGGGGGTCTTCGTGATGGGCAGCCCGCTCGACGAGCCGGGGCGGGACGAGGACGAGGCGCCGCACGAGGTGACCATCACCCGGCCGTTCGCCATGCAGCGCACCGAGGTGACCCGCCGCCAGTGGTCGACGCTGATGTTCACCGATCCCGGCGACCCTCGGGACCTCGACCTCCCCCAGACCGAGGTCGACTGGTGGAGCGCGGCGCTGTACGCCAACGCCCGCTCCCGGGTCGAGGGGCTCGAAGAGTGCTACGCGCTCGCCGACTGCAACGACGCGCCGCCGGGCCCCGACCTCGAGTGCGCGTCGGTGCAGATGGTGGGCCTGGACTGCGCCGGCTACCGGCTGCCGACCGAGGCCGAGTGGGAGTACGCCGCGCGCGACGGGGGCGCGGCCCGGCTCTTCCCCTGGGGGGACGCCGACGGCACCTGCGAGCGGGCGGTGATCTTCGACCCCGCGGTGCACCCGACCCGCCGGGGCTGCGGCGAGAACGCGCCCGACGCCGTGTGCTCCCGATCGCCGCAGGGGGACACCGGGCGCGGGCTGTGCGACATGGCGGGCAACGTGGCCGAGTGGACCGAGGACGGCTTCGGCGATTACGCGGACGCCCCGGTCGACGGCAGCGCCCAGTTGGTGCTGGGCCAGGGCCGGGTGCTGCGCGGGGGGAGCTGGTTCAACTCGAACGCCTCCGCGCGGGTGGCCGCGCGCACCTGGGGCCAGCCCGACGTGGGCAACCGCACCTGGGGTCTGCGGCTGGTGCGCACGCTGCCCGAGTGACGGGAGGCCGTCGCCTCCGGTGGCGACGGCGCCCGCCGCGCTGCTACCCTCGGGTCGCCCGTTGCTTCCCCGGCCCGCCGAGACCCCGATGCGACTCAACGTCTTCGCCGCTCTCACCGCGCTCCTGCTCGCCCCGACCGCCACCCTCGCGGTGGACGGGGTGACCGCCGCCTCCCGCAAGACCCAGTACGCCGGCACCCAGGACGCCGTGCTGTGGATCGTGGGCGAGGGTTTCTCCCAGGGGGTGCAGGCGACCCTCAGCGGCGACGGCATCACCGTCGAGGCCGCCGATCGGGTGCCCGAGGCCCAGCGCATCGACGGGGGCCAGGGCGACGGCATCGCGCTCTACTTCAGCATCGCCGCCAGCGCGACCCCCGGCCTGCGGGACGTCGTGGTGACCGATCCCGACGGCTCGTCGGCCATCGGGCAGGGGCTGGTCGAGATCCTCGCCGCGGTCGAGGGCGGCCCCCCGGCCCCCGAGATCCCGCCCTCGACGGTCGACCGGGTGACCCGGGCCAGCCCGAACTACGCCGAGCAGGGCGACCAGGTGAACCTGTGGATCGTCGGCGGCGCGTTCGAAGCCGGCGCCCGGGTGACCTTCGACAACCCCGGCCTCGGCCCGGCGATGGTCGACGGGCGCAGCCTGCCGGTGGAGGTGCTGCGCAACGCCGAGAGCGAGAACGGGCAGGCCGACGGCATCCAGTACTTCATGCGGGTGACGCCCGACGCGGCGACCGGCTTCGTGGCGATCACCGTCACCAACCCCGACGGCTCGACCGCCACCGGGCGCGACCTGTTCGAGATCGTGCCCCCGGGCAGCGTGCCCGTGCCCCGGGAAGGGGACGCCGACGTGGACTCGATCACCGGCGCCTCGCCCCCGGGCGCGTTCTCCGGGCGGGACGTGGCGCTGTGGATCTGGGGCGAGGGCTTCACCACCGGGGCCACCGTCGAGTTCGACCACCCCGGCATCCAGCCCTTCGCCCCGCCCGAGGTCGTCGAGGACAGCCGCAGCCACCCGGGCTACAGCGGCATCCGCAACTTCCTCAACGTCGCCGCCGACGCGACCCCGGGGCCGGTGACGGTCACCGTGGTCAACCCCAACGGCACCCGGGCCGAGGCCCGGGGGTTGCTGACCATCGTCGACGGCCGGGGGCAGGGGGGCGCGGTCACCGATCTGGGCAACTGCCCCGACCCGTACACCAGCATCGCCGGCATCGACCGGGTCGTGCCCGACGAGGTCGTCCGGGGGGCGCCGGTCACCGTCGCGGTGCAGGGGCAGGCGTTCGCCTGCGGCGCGGGCATGCTCATCCCCGGCGGCGGCCTGCGCCCGCTGAGCCCGCCCCGGCTGGTGCGCGACTCGGCCAACCCGTTCTATACGACGCTGTTCTGGGAGCTGGAGGTCGCTTCGGACGCCGCGCTCGGCGACCGGGCGGTGACCGTGGTCAACCCCAACAACAGCTCGAAGACGCTGCCGGTGGGCTTCACCATCGTCGACCCGCCCAAGGCGAAGGACGACGATTTCAACTGCCGCGCCGCGCCCGGTGAGGCGCCCGCCGGCTGGCTGTGGATACTGCTCGTGCCCCTCGCCGCCCTGCGTCGCCGTTGAGGCTGACCCCGCTGGCCGCGCTGGCGCTCGTCGCCTGCGCCGGCGCCCCGCCCCCTGCTCCGCTGCCCCCCCCGCCCGGCGCGCCCGCCGGCCTCGCCGCGTGGGTCGTGATCCGCCCCGCGCTGCTCGACCGGGCGCTGACCGACTTCGACGCCCGGGTCGGCGATCAGACCGCGCTGGGCCCGTTCGGCGCCGCGCTGCGCCGGGCGCGGGGCGCGTTCGAAGACCGCATCGCCGATCTGGCGCCCGGGGCCCGCGACGGCTGGAGCGGCTGGGGCCTCGACCGCGCCGCGCCGCTGCGGATCGGGCTCGCCGCGCCCGATGGTCCCGCGCTGGGGCGGGCCCTGCTGGGGTCGCTCACCGGCGCCCCGGTCGACCTCGACGGCCTCGCCGGGTGGCGGGTCCGCATCGTGGGGCGGGTCGCGGCAGAGGGCCGGCTTCGGGCGGGCCTCGACCGGATCGCCGGGCGCATGGGCTGGCAGCTCGAGCCCGCGACCCCCCCGACCCGCTGGCGGGCCCGCGATCCGGCCGGCCTGCGCCTCGCCCTCACCGTGCACCGGACCGCCGACGGGGCCGAAGCCGCGCTGGACGTGGCGCTGCCGGCCCGCCCCGGGGGCCCGGTCGAGCCGCTGGCCATCGATGAGATCCCGTGGCCCGAGAGCCCGCCCGCGCCGCTGGCCGGGGGCGTGATGCCGGCCGGTCTGGCCGCCTGGGAGTCGGCGTTGCAGGCCGCCGCGGCCCTGACCCGGGCCCCGCCCGGCCCCGAGGGGGCGCCCGTGCGGGCCGCGGCGGCCGAGGTGCTCAGCCTGTGCGTCGAGCGCTGGACCCGGGCCGCGGGGCACGCCGAGCGGGTCGCCGCGGCGCTCGACGCGCCCGAGGGCCGGCCGCGGCTGCGGGCCGAGGTCCGGCTGACCGCCCGGGGCCGCGCGGGGTGGCGGGCGGCGACCGGGCCGACGCCGCTGACGACGCTCGACGGCCTGCCGGCGGCGATCCAGGCGGCGGTGGATCCGGACGCGTTCGACCGGACGCTGGCCCCCGACTGGACCACGATCGCCGGCTGCGCGGCGGGGCACCCGTTGGTCGTGGGGCTGGTGGCGCTGGCGGTGGCCCCCGGGCTCGCCCGCCCGGCCCGGCTGCCGGTGCCCGGCCCGGGGGACGGCTGGCCCGATCGCAGCCGGGGGCTGGCGGCGGCGGTGACCGGAGCGGCCGCGGTCGAGGGGCAGGCGGTGCCGACGCTGGCCGGGCTGGTGCGGGTGCCGCCCGATCACCCGGTCGATCCGGCCCCGCTCGGCGGGGGTACGCTGCGCCCGGCCCCCGAGGTGCATGTACGGCCGGGGCCGATGCCGGTCGCCTTCGGTGATCACCGCAGCGGAGACGCCCGGGCGCTGATCTTCGGCCTCGGCGCGGGGGCCCACCAGGCGCTGGTCGATCGGCTGGCCCCGAGCCCCGCCGCCGAAGGTCCGATCGTCACCGGGCACCTCGATCCACAGGCCCTGGCCGACGCGCTGGCGGCGGCCGGTGAGGCGGGCGGCGGGGTGGTCGCGCTGCGGGCCCTCGGCGCGCGCTTCGGCCGGCTGCGGCTGGCCGCCACCCGGGAAGGGTCTACGGTGCACTGGACCCTCGATCTGCGCCCCCCCGCCGAGCCGGGGCGTGAACTTGATCGGGCACCGCACCCGCAGTAGCGTTCGATCGGCCGGGTCTGTCCGCGGCCGGGCGCACGCCCCCTCCGGTCACCAGGAGCAACGATGGCATCCGAGGTCACCACCCCCGCCCGCGTCGTCGACGACGCCCGCTTGCTGATGCGCACCGTGCGCGACGAGGTGGCGGCCGGCCGGCGACCGTACGCCAGCGACATCCGCCGGCTCGTCGAGCGGGCGCTGGCGCTGCGCTTCCAGGCGTATGTGCAGTTCCTGGAGCGCTACGGCTTCTTGACCCTCGACCGGCGGGCCGATCTGCTCACGCTGACCAAGGCCGGCGAGGCGGCCGCCGCCGGGCGCGAAGCCCAGCTCGCCGGGCTGGCCGACGACGCCCGCTACCACTTCGGCGATCAGCTCGTCGACGAGGCCCCCGAGAAGCGGCCCTCGACCGGGGTGCGCCTCGACGTCCGCTACCTGCGCCTGGAGAGCATCGGCCGGGGCGGCCTCGGCCGGGTCTGGCGGGGGCGCCTGCTCAGCGTCGATCGGCCGGTCGCGATCAAGATGCTCGAGGCCATCGACGAGGTCTTCCGCCCCGACCAGCGGGAGGCGGTCGTGCGCCGCTTCGAGAAGGCGGTGCGCGATCACGCCCGGCTGGTCAGCCCGTACATCGTCCAGATCTTCGACCAGAACCCGAACCACACCCCGCCCTACTTCGTGATGGAGCTCGCCCCCGGCGGCAACCTCAAGGATCTGCTCGTCGACGGCCCGCTGCCCCCGCCGGTGGCGCTGCGCTACTTCATCCAGATCGCGCTCGGCCTCCAGGCGGCCCACGCCGAGGGCATCGTGCACCGCGACCTCAAGCCGGAGAACGTGCTGCTCGACCGCACCGGCAACGTCAAGCTGAGCGACTTCGGGCTGACCCGCATCGCCGAGCGGGACGGCTCCACGGTGCGCCGGGCCTACGTGGGCTACGGGTCGCTGGGCTACATGGCGCCCGAGCTGTTCCGCGGGGGCGAGGAGGCGACGCCGGCGGCCGACGTGTACGCCCTCGGCATCCTGCTGTACGAGATGCTCGTCGGCGACCTGCCCGGCCGGCGCTCGCCGCTGCCGAGCGCGGTGATCGAGGGGCTGCCCGAGGCGGTGGACGACATCTTCGACCGCATGGCCCGCGACGACCTCGAGGGGCGCATGGCGACCATCGCCGACGCGCTCGACGCCGTCTTCGCCTCGGAGGCCATCGCGGCGCTGCTCGACGCCCGCGGCGCTCCGGGCTTCCTCGAGCCGCCCCGGCCGCTGCCCGGCCTGCCCGAAGGCGAGATGCCCGAAGAGCTGGACCCCGCGCCGGCCCCGGCGGTGTCGAGCCGCCCGCCGCGCAGCGTGAGCGCCGACACCGACCCCGATCGGGCCGGTGATCGCCCCCGGCGGACCGACAGCCGGGCCCCCGGCGAGCGGCGGGCCTCCGACACCGGCCCCACCCCGCGGGACGAGGAGCCTGCCCCTGCCCCGGCGGTCGAGCGCGAGCCGGAGGCCGAGCCGCCCGCGGAGCCGCCGGTGGCTCCGGCCGCCGAGGTGACCGCCGAGCCCGCCGCCGAAGCCGCCGCCGAAGCTGCCGCCGAAGCCGATCCGAGCGAGGTGCCCGAGCCCGACGCCTCGATCGAAGTGGCCGACGAGCCAATCGTGAGCGAGCCCGACCCGGCCGCCGAGGCGACGCCACCGGCCGATCCCCCGTCGTCGCCGCCCCGAGCGCTCGACCCGACCTCGGCCGCCCCCGCGCCGGTCGAGGCGCCCGAGCGCGCGCCGGCCGACGCCGACGACGCCTCGGTCGCCGCCCGGGCGGCCATCGACCGCGCCTTGGAGGCCCACGCCCAGCCGGCCGATCGCCCCCCGACCGTCGAGCGCCCCACGCTCGACGAGCCGGCCGACGCCTCGGTGGGCGGAGCGACGCCCGATCCCGATCTGGTGCTGGACGACGAGCCGACCGGCGCGATGCGGATGAGCGACCTGGGCACCGCGCCGCCCGCCGAGCCGCTGCTCGACGAGGACGACACCCCGCTGCCCGCCCCCCCGTCGGCGACGATCGCGGTGGACGACGCCCCGATCCGGGAGCCGGCGCCGACCCCGAAGCCGGCGCCCCGTGGGCCCGAGCCCGCCGGCCGCCCGCGCCTCGAGAGCCGCACGTCCGACAGCGGCAGCTACGACAGCCTGCGCCCCGAGGGCCGCGCCGCGGACGCCGACGACAGCCTGCGCTCGAGCCCGGGCCGGCCGCGCCCCGAGAGCCGGGCCTCCGAGAGCGGCAGCTACGACAGCCTCTCGCCCGACGGCTCCAACCCGGGCCGCGACATCGAGCCGACGCCCCGGCCCCGCCAGGCGCCGGCGCCGCGGGCCTCGATCTCACTGTCGCCCCGGGCCCACGGCCCCCGCCCGCGGGCCTCCATCGCCCGCAGCACCGGGCCCTATCCGGCCGGCATCCGCGATCGGGCGTCCCAGGCCCGCATCGACCCCGACTTGATGCAGCGGGGCCCGACCCCGCCGGCCGGGGCCGATCCCGACCGCACCGCGGCGCTCAGCCCCATCCGCACCGGCTCGACCTCGGCGCCCCCGCCCGAGCCGGCCATCCACCGCATCGGGGACAGCCGGGTCGGGGCCCACGACGTGATGCGCGAGATCCCGGAGCCCGCGCCGGACAGCGTCGACGAGCCGCTCGATGGCGAGCCCGCCGAGATCCTGCAGAGCGGCGACTTCGAGCCCCTCGACGTCGCCCCCGCGGCCTACGACGCGCTGCCCGCGGCCGACGCCCGCCCGGTGCCCCGGGTGGTCACCCCGGTCGACGACGAGCAGACCTACGAGGTCGCCATGCGCACCAACGCGATCAGCCTGGACGACGTGGAGATCGTCGACGACCCGGACGACGTCACCGCCGCCCGCCCGCTGGAGAGCCAGCCGCGCAAGAGCGGCCGCAGCGCCCGGGACTTCGGGGCCGAGGTCGAGGCCCGCAGCCGGCGCCTGCGCGACCGCAAGCCCTGAAATCCGGGTCAGGGGCGCCGACCCTGGGCCGACCCGACCCCGCCGGCCCGTCCTCTCGGCCGACTCTGCGCCGCGCCGACCCCGCCGGCCCGTCCTCTCGCGTGACCCTACGCCGCGCCGACCCCGCCGGGCCGCCCTCTCGCGTGGCCCTACGCCGCGCCGGCCCCGCCGGCCCGTCCTCTCGCGTGACCCTACGCCGCGCCGACCCCGGCGGCCCGTCCTCTCGGTCGACCCTACGCCGCCCCGATCGCGTCGACGGGATCTGCCCGCCGGGGGAACGCGGCGCAGATCGCGCCGGCGGGGCACGCCGCCGTGACCCTACGCGACGACAGGCCCGCCCGAGGGCCCGTCGCCGCCGACCCTGCGCGCCGCGCGCCTCGACGTCGGGCCCCCGTCGGCGACCCCCACGACGCGCACCCGCCGAGGGCGGGGCCCCGAAGGCGATACCTGCGACGTCGATGTCTCGAAATCGGGCCCGCGTCGGCGACTCCTGTGACGTGCATGTCTCGAAGTCGAGGCATCGCCGGCGATGCCCTTGCCGGGCACGCCCCGTCGACGGGTCCGCGTCGGCGTCACCCCGACCGGATCCATCCCGCCGGTGGGCCTGCGGCGGCGTTGCACTCGCCGGTCACATCCCGTCGGCGGGCCTGTGTCGGCGACCCCCCTGCCGGCGCGACGCCGAGGGCGGGCCCGGCGCGGCGGCTGGTGTCACGTCGATGTCTCGAAGTCGCGGCCGGCGGGGCGATGGGTGAGGCGGGCATGTCTCGAAAGCGGGCCGTCGGCCGCGTCGGGTCGCGGCGACATGGCCCGTCGGTCGATTTTCGGCGGTGTAGGGGTCGCGCGGTGTGCCCGCCGGCGGGTCCGCGGCGGCGTAGGATCGCCCGGGACGGCGTCCGGGCGCGGTCCGGAGCGGCGGCGCGAGGCGTGGTGGGACGCGGCGGCGGGCCGAGCGGCGGGCTCAGCCGCCCTTCTTGAGCGCCGCGATGACCTTCTTGGCCTCGGCGGCGAGCGTCTTGTCGTTCTCCTTGCCGGCGTAGGCCTCGAGCACGCTCACCGCCTCCTTCTTCTTGAGCTGGCCCAGCGCGTCGATCGCCACCCGGCGGACCGCGGCGTCGTCGTCCTCGAGCGCGCCGGCGATGGCGTCCACCGCCGAGACGTGCCCCGTATCGGCCATCGCCCGCAGCGTCGCCTTCTTCACCGCCGGCACCGGATCCTGGATGAGCGCCGCCATCGCGGTCACCGTCCGCGGATCCTTGACCAGCCGCAGCCCCTCGACCGCCTTGAGCCGCACGTCGCCGTCGCTGTCGAACAGCCGCTCGGAGAAGAACGAGAGCAGCGGCATGCGCTTGTCGAGCGTGCCCCCGATCTCGACCAGGGCCCCGGTGGCCGCCCGGCGCACCCGCACGTCATCGTGGTTGAGCTTCTCGATGACCGGGTTGAGGGCCTCCTTCTCCTTGAGCACGCCCAGCGACTCGGCCGCGTGGGCCAGCACCACCGGATCCTGGCGGCCCATGTAGTCGAGCAGGAACTTCACCGTCTCGGGCCCGGGGAACGCCCGCAGGGTGCGGGCCACCGCCCGCTGGACCTCGACCGCCTTGTCGGCCGCCAGCCGCATCACGTCAGGGCGCACGTCGTCGCCGGCCATGTCCTCGAAGCTGCGGGCCGAGGCCGCCCGGATGAGCGGATCCTTGGCCTCGCTCAGCGGCCGCAAGGTGCTGATGATCGTCTTGCGCTTCTTCTTGCCGGCCTTGCTCTTGACCATCGTGCCCAGGGTGGCCACCGCCTCCCGCTTGAGCACCGGGTTCTTGTTCTCGGTGCCCTTGAGCACGAAGTCCAGCGACTGCTCGGCGTAGATCGTGCGGATGGCGTCGCGGACCGCGGTGCCGGTCTCGGCGTCCTCCAGATCGGCCGCCGCCAGCGGCGCGAGGCCCGCCGGCTTGCCCAGCTTCGCCAGCGACGCGGCCGCCGCGGTGCGGGTGTCGGCCTCGGCGTGCTTCAGCGCATCGCCCAGCGCCCCGTAGGTCTCCCGCTTGTCGTAGCCGGCCAGGGCCACCGCCGCGTCGGCCGAGTCCTGCCCGCTGCCCTTCACCGCCAGGAACAGCAGCGCGTCGTGCACCGCGCGCTTGTCCTTCACCGCCAGCAGCGCCCGGGCCACCTCGACCCGGCGGGCGGCGTCGACCTTCTCGTCGCCCAGCCGCTTCACGAGCGGCTTGATGTCGCCCCGCTCGATGAGGGCCGCGACGGCCGCCGCCCGGACCGCTTCGGCCTCGTGGTCGAGCACGCCGACGAGCTGCTCGGTGGCCTCCTTCTCCTTGCTCTTGCCCAGCGCCGTGGCCGCCTCGGCGACCAGCGCCGCGTCCTGGCTGCGCAGCTTGTGGTACAGCGCGGCGGTCGAGAAGGTGCTGTCCTTCGACACGGCGAGCATCTTCGCCGCCACGTCGCGCAGGCCGGCGTCGGGGTCGCCGTCCATCACCTTGCGCACCGCGGTGTTGACCGTCTTCGTGTCGGCCCCGGCCAGCCCCTCGAGCGCCGCCCGGCGGATGCCGGCGTCGGCCGAGTCGAGCACCGAGACCAGCTTGGCTTCGAGCTCGGGCATCTTCAGCAGCGGCGCGGCCTGCACCGCCGCCAGGGCCGGCGCGCCGCCCTGCTCGACGTAGCCCCACACCGCGCCGAGCAGCGCGTCGTCGCCCTTCTGCATGCGCTCGATCGCCTGGTCGCTGGCCATCAGCGACCCGTCGGGCAGCTGCGCCAGCGCGCCGGAGAGCCCGTTGGGGGGCAGCACCTGCCACAGGGGCACCGTCAGCACGTAGGCCGAGAACGGCACGTCGGCCCGGCTCCAGCCGTTGGCCGCCTTCTTGGGGAAGATGACCTTCGTCGCCCCGTTCTCGGTGAAGGTGTAGACCGTCTCGGCCATGACGATGGGGTGGTACTGCGCCTTGGCCATGTCGAGCCAGACGTAGACGTGGCCGGTGTCGGCGTAATCGTCCTGGAAGGCGAGCCGGGCGTCGCCGTAGCTGCCCCGCTTGGCGCCCACGAGCGCCTTGAAGAGCTGGCGGGTGCGGTCGGCGAGGTCGGCCTTCTTGATGCGGGTGGGGGTCGGCACGAGCACGTAGCGGGCCGGCTCGGCCCGGGACCACTTCTCGTAGCTGTAGCGCACCGTCTCGACGGGCGGCGGCTCTTCCACCTTCTTCTTCTGGGCCGCCGCCGGGGCGGCGAGGCCGGCGAGCATCAGGCCGGCGAGCGCGGCGGAGAGCCGGGTGGACCGAGGCGAGCGGAGCATGGGCGTCCTCCACGAAATGCGGGAATCGGCGGTCGGGCGCAGGTATGAGACTGACGAAAGTGCGCAGTCTAGGGCACCGGCCGGGGCGATTCGAAGTGCAACGGCTTGCACCCGGTGCATCTACGCACTCCGCGCCGGTCGGGCGCCCGGGGAGCGGCCCCGATCGGTTGCGCCGACCCCCGGCCGTCTCTACCCTGGCGCCATGTCGCACTATTCCGACATCGGGGGCGAGGGCCCGCTGCGGGCCGTCCTCGAGGACTTCTACGCCCGCGTCTTCGCCGATCCGATGATCGGCTACCTCTTCGCGGGTCAGGACCCGGCCCGGCTCGTCGAGCTGGAGTTCCAGCTCACCGCGAAGATGTTCGGGGCCCCGGTGGCCTACACCGGGCGCAGCATCCGCGCGGCGCACGCGGCCCACGACATCCGCCGGGGGCACTTCCACCGTCGGAACCGGATCCTGCTCGAGACGCTGCGCGATCACGGCGTGCCGTCGAGCGTCGTCGAGGCCTGGATGGGTCACGCCCGGGCGCTCGAGCGGGCGGTGCTCGCTCCCCGCGACCGCGCCGATCGGGCGTGCGACGCCGACGTGCCCGCCGATCCCACCGAGGGGGTCAGGGAGTACCGATGAAGGACTTCGTATTTCCCGGCCGCCTGCGGCGGACCGCCCGGGCGCTGGTCGCCGCGATGGTGCCCCGGTGGGACGATTTCGACAAGGACCTCACCGACGAGGTGCTCGACGAGGTGGAGGCGCTCGTCCGGGAGATGCCGCTGTTCAACCAGATCGGCCTGAGCCTGATGCTCACCGGGCTGGAGTTCGCCGGCGGCCCGCTGACCCTCGACGGGCTGCGGCCGCTGTCGAGCCTGGAGCACGCCCGGGTCGTCGAGCGCATCGAGCGCCTCGCCGACCACCCCGTGCCCCAGGTGCGTATGCTGCCGATGCTGCTGGGCACCCTCATCTCGTTCAGCGCCTACAGCCGGGAGGACGTCGAGCAGTTCCTGGGCCTGCCCCGGCGGGCGTGGCGCCGGGACCGCAAGGCGCTGCGCGATCGGCTGGTTCAGCTCGACGCCGGCCGCCCGGCCCCGGCTCCGCCGACCCCGCTCGGCGGCGCGCCGGAGGTCACCCCCGAGACCTACCTGCTGTTCGAGGACGAACGCGCGCACCACCGCCCGGACGCCGGGCAGGAGGCCGGCTGATGTCGCCCCGCACCATCGTCGAGCCCCACCACACCCGGGGCGACCTCTACCTGAGCTGCGACGTGGTGATCGTCGGCAGCGGCGCGGGCGGGGCCACCGTCGCCGCCACGCTCGCCGAGGCCGGCCACGACGTGCTGGTGCTCGAAGAGGGCGGGCACTACGCCACCGAGGCGTACACCGCCAACATCCCCGAGATGCTGGGCAAGATCATGCGCGACGGGGGGGGCACCGTCGCCTTCGGGCGCAGCCCGGTGCCCTACCTCGAGGCGAAGTGCGTCGGCGGCACCACCGTGGTCAACGGCGGCATGTGCTGGCGCACGCCGGAGAAGATCCTCGACGAGTGGAGCGAGCGGGGGCTGGTCGACCTCGGGGCCAAGGCGCTCGACCGCCACTTCACCGAGGTCGAAGAGACGATCAACGCCCGCCACCAGGACCCCGGCAGCCACGGTGGGGTCAACGACCGGTTCTACGAGGGCGCCACCGCGCTGGGCTGGAAGCTGAGCCGCAACCGGCGCAACCAGGTGCACTGCGTCGGCAGCAACGACTGCGTCACCGGCTGCCCCTCGGGGGCCAAGCAGAGCACGCTGCAGAGCTGGCTGCCCCGCTTCTGGGCCGCCGGCGGGCGGCTGCACACCCACACCCGGGTGGAGAAGATCGTGACCCGTCGGGGCCGGGCGGTCGGCGTCTCGGGCACCCTGCTCGACCCGTACAAGAAGCGCCGCTTCACGGTGCGGGCCCGGGCGGTGGTGATCGCCTGCGGCGCGGTGCAGACCCCGCTGCTGCTCCAGCGCAACAAGCTCGGGCGCGAGTGCGGCCACGTCGGCAAGCACTTCACCATCCACCCCAACGTCAAGGTGGCGGCGCTGTTCGACGAGCCGGTGAACAGCCTGCGGGGCACCCACCAGGCGTTCCAGTGCACCGAGTTCATCGACGAGGGCATCCTGCTGGCCCCCGGCGCCATCCCGCTGGGCTTCATGACCGCCATGTTCCCCATCTTCGGCAGCCGCCTCGCCGAGAAGCTGCGCCGGGACCACCGCCACATCGCCACCGGGGGCGTGCTCGTCGACGACTTCGCCGAGGGCTACATCAAGACCCTGCCGTTCGGCATCCCGCTGGTGCGCTACGACGTCACCGACGTCGACCAGGGCAAGTTCGTGCGGGCCGCCGCCCGGCTGGCCGAGCTGTACTTCGCCGCAGGGGCCCGCGAGGTCTACACCGCCTTCCACCACCACGCGGTCATCGAGTCGCCCGACGCGATCAAGAAGCTCTACGCCGACCCGCCGCGGGTCGAGGACACCGAGTACTTCACCGCCCACCTCATGGGCACCTGCCGCATGTCGGCCGACCCCCACGACGGCGTCGTCGACCCCGACGGCCAGATGTGGGACGTGCCCGGCCTCTACCTCGCCGACGCCAGCATCATGCCCGGCACCATCGGGGTGAACCCCCAGGTGACCATCATGGCGCTCGCCCGCCTCGTCGCCGAGCGGCTCGACGCCCGGCTGGGGCGAGGCGCGGGCGCGCACAGCGTCTCGATGGCCCGCCCCGCCGCCTGAGCCCGCCGCCCGGGTCCGCCGCCCGATCGTCACCGCTCCTCCGCCCGGCTCATCCCATCGGCATCCCCGACGAAGGAGGACCGATGAGCAATACGCTACAGCGGCAGGGCGACTTCTCGATGTTGAAGACGAAGAACGGCCACCATGTGCTGCGCCTCGGGGGCGACAAGCGCGACTACTGGATCGCCGTCGTCAACGGCGAGCAGGGCGACATCGTGGTGCTGACCGACAGCCACCACCCCGGCAGCGAGGTCGTGCGCGAGGGCGGCTACTACTACGTGAAGTTCAAGGGCGACAGCGACTTCGCCGACCACCCGCACCTCTTCCTCGCCAACCGCAGCGGCGGCTACGACGAGTGGATCCTGCCCAATGGGCTGCCCACCGGGCAGGACAAGCAGAAGAAGCTGATCCGCACCCCGCACGCGGTGGCCCGCTCGACCATCGAAGGCCATCTCTGAACCCGCCTGGGGCCCGAAGCCGCCGACGCCGAGGGGGCGGCGGGCGGGTGTCGCCCGGGTGCCGCCCGAGCCACGGCGGAGGCCCGCCGAAGAGTCGCACGCGAAAAGTTTCTCCTCTAAGGACTTGAGAAAACGCAGTCAAATCGGTAGCATACAACTTGCGTGCCGCCCTGGTCTCCGTTCGGGGGACCTGCGCCCCGACATTCGGAAGTCGGCTCGCGAGCGCCGCTCGGCGCTTCGCTGGAGCCCTCCCCGGTCAGAGTCGAGACTGCCCCGGCTCATCAGGCGCACCCGGCCGCGTGAACGCCCGCCTCGCGCGGGCCCCGACCCGATGGAGCATCGATGGAACGAGACGAGCTGCCGACCCTCTACAGCCACAGCAAGCGCCCCCAGTGGGGGCTCGCCATCCTGGCCAAGCGCACCCCCAAGAAGGGACGCTACCTCTTCCAGGACGGTCGGATGCGGGCCTTCGCGGCCAGCTTCGACCACCTGCTCGAGCCGGTCGACAAGCCGCTCGACATCGCCACCCGGGTCGCCGGGGAGCTCTCGGCCCAGCTCGACGACGGCAAGACCATCAAGCCGGTCAAGCGCACCGATCGGGTGAGCTTCGCCGAGCAGATCGCCGTCTTCGAGTACCTGCACCCCCAGGGCTTCGACGACCCGCGCTACATCGCCAACATCCGCCGCGACACCCGCCGCCGCAAGCGCCAGCGGGAGCCGCTCATCGAAGACGCCCGCACCCTGCTCAACCGCGAGGCCCTCGAGCTGGCCATCGACGCCGGCAACGGCGTCGGCGTGCGGGACGGCGTGCTGGACCTGCTCGGCAAGTGCACCGTGGTGCGCAAGCGGGACCGCCGGCCGCTGGTCGATATGCCCGACGCGCACTGCGACGACTTCGCCCGGGCGCTGTACCACCTGCTGCACGGGGAAGGGGACGACTTCGACCGCTTCACCCGCTACGTGGCCGCGCTGGACTACAACCCCGAGGACCGGGCCACCTGGCCCCTGGTCACCGCGGTCCCGGCGATGGTGCACCCCGAGGAGCACATCGCCGTCAAGCGCTCGGTCTTCCGCAAGCAGGCCGCGTGGATGGCGCCCCGGCTGGTCGTCGGCAAGGTGCCCAACGCCGGCAAGTATCAGCGGGTGCTCAACATGGCCAAGGCGATCCGCAAGCGGCTCGTAGAGGCGGAGCACCACCCCCGGGACATGTGGGACATCTACGACTTCGTGTGGATGACCCTGCGCCCGAAGAACCTCAAGCTGCTCGAGACCGAGATCGACGCCGAGGCGATCCGGGCCGCCTGAGGCCGACCGCGCCGCGCGCTCACCGGCCGCCGCTCCCCTTCGGAGCCGCGGCCGGTTTCTCTTCGAGGCCTGCCGCCTCCAGAGCCCCCGCCCGGGGAGCTCTGCCCCGCCCATCCTCGATCCGACGCGATCCTGCCGTGGCACGCCCGATCCCGGCCCATGGCATGGCCCATGCTGCGATCTGGGGCACAACCGACCGAGGAGGTCCCCATGGAAGGCACGCAGCCCACCCTCTCCCCCCAGACCGGCGACCGCCGCGACCGGCGGCAGAACGCACGGCTCGCCCGCCGCACCTCCAAGGACTACGCCCCGCCCCTCGTCGACCCCAAGTCGGGCAGCCGGCGCCGGGCCGTGATCTATGGCCTGGGCTTCCTCGCCGCGCTGCTCGCGCTCGCCGCGCTGCTGATCGATGACGCGTCGACCGTGGAGCGGCCACAGACCGGCATGGCGACCGCGACCATCGACGACATCCTCGACAGCCCCGCGATCTACGAGGGCCGCCAGCTCACGGTGGTCGGCTACTCCGAGGACGACGCGGCCGACGGGGCGCTCGTGCTCGAGGACGACGACGTCATCGCCCGCGACGCGCTGCTGGTGGTGGTCGACGGCGAGCTGCCCGAGGCCGGCACGACGGGCGAGCAGTGGCGGGTGACCGGCACCTTGGAGGTCTTCGACGGCCAGACGCTGTCGGGCAACGCGTCGGTGGTCGGCGCCGATCTCGAGCCGGGTGATCCGGTCCTCATCGCGCAGTCGGTCGATCCGATCCCGCCGCCCACCGTGGGCTGGTGAGCGACGTGGCCGCTACTCGTCGGCCCCGTCGGTGAACTTGCCCATGTCCCGATAGGCGGCCAGGTGGCGCTGGGCCTCGTCCCACATCGCCGGGGGCACATACGGCCCCCGCAGGTGGTCGCGCATGCCGTCGACCATGGTCTTCCACTTCGCCCGGGTCGCCTTGTCGACCCCGTGCAGCGACAGCCCCCGCTTCTTCATCTCGGCGAGCGCCGCGGTCTCGTTGGCCCGGACCTCGGTCCGCAGCTTCTCCCCGGCGGCGCGGGCGGCGGCCATCAGCTTCGGCCGCACGCCTTCGTCGATCGTCTCCCACACCTTGCGGTCGATGATCAGCGCGCCCACCAGCGGCGACCACGGGTCGTCGGTGAGGTGCCCGGCGTGCTCGTACCACCGCAGCATCATCACCCCCTGGGCGGTCGTCGGCACCGCCTCGATGAGCCCCGTCTGCAGCGCGGTCGTGATCTCGGTGACCGGCAGCGGCACCGGCTTGAAGCCGCCCGAGCGCCACACCTCGACCTGCTCGGGGTTGCCGGCGTTGATGAACATCTTGAGGGCGTGGGCATCGGCCGGCTCGATGATCGGCTTCACCGACAGGAACCGCACCCAGCCCGCCTCGGCCCAGGCCAGCACCACGAAGCCCTTGTCGCTGTAGGTCTTCTCCAGCGACGGCTCCATGCGGCTGCGCACGAAGTCCAGCTCGTCGGCCCCGCCGTACGCCATCGGGATCTGGAGGGCGTTGATCGCCCGGTCGATCTCGGCCAGCCCGGTGCTGGTGACCAGCCCCGCGCTCAGGGTGCCGAGCCGGATCTTGCGGATGACCTCGGTCTCGTCGCCGGCGACCCCCCCGGGGTAGATCTTGAGCTTGACCTGCCCCCCGCTGGCCTCGGCCCACTCGGCGGCGAGCCCCTCGAGGATGCGGTGGAAGGCGGTGCCCTTGGGGGCCACGGTGGCCAGCTTGACCTTGACCTTGCGGGCCTCGGCCGGGCGGGGGCTGGCGAGGGCGATCAGACACAGGGCGGCGAGGGCGATGCCGAGACGGCGCATACGCTGGACTCCTGACTGGGGGCGGACCCGTTCGATGTCGCTTTCGGGATTCGGACCGGGGCACCCTACACAACTGGCCGCGTCGACTTCGAAGGGTTTTTGGATCGATTGAGCGACAGGCGCCGACGGGGTACATCGATCCCGACGCCCCCAGCGGAGAGCCCGCCATGACCCCCATCGACCCCGCCGCCCTGCGCCAGCACTACCGCCGGTTCGTGCGCGACGGCCGCATCCTCCTGACCGGGCACAGCCACCAGGCGTGGCCCGATGTGGCCGCCGAGGGCGTGATGCGGGCGTTCGAAGACGCCGCGGCCCACGTCGACGACAAGTGGAGCCGGGCCGCGGCGCAGGCCGATATCGTGCGGGGGGCGGTGGCCCGGAGCCTCGGGCCCCGGGCGAAGGCCGATCAGATCGCGCTGGGCCAGAACACCCACGAGCTGGTGACCCGCTTCCTCAGCGCCTTGGACTGGCGCCGGGGCCGGCACCTCGTCAGCACCGCCGGCGAGTTCCACAGCATGCGCCGGCAGCTCCTGCGGCTTGCCGAGGCTGGAGTCGAGATCGAGTGGGTGCCGGTCGAGCCGCTGGCCACCCTCGCCGGCCGCATGGCGCGGGCGGTGCGCCCCGACACCGTCGGCCTGCTGGCCTCGACGGTCCTCTTCCGCACCTCGGCGATCGTGCCCGGGCTCGCCGAGGCGGTCGCGGCCGCCCAGCGGGTCGGCGCGGCGGTCCTGCTCGACGCCTACCACGCCTACAACGCCGTGCCCCAGCCGCTCGAGGCGCTGGGCCCCGACCCGATCTTCGTCTGCGGCGGGGGCTACAAATACGCCCAGTGGGGCGAGGGCAACTGCTGGCTGCGGGTGCCGCCCGACAGCGCGCACCGCCCGATCTACACCGGCTGGTTCAGCGACTTCGCCGGCCTCGCGGGCAAGCAGGCGGCCCGCATCGGCTACGGCGAGACCGGGGCCGACCGCTTCGCCGGCAGCACCTACGATCCGACGAGCCACTATCGGGCGGCGGCGGTCATCGGGTTCTTCGAACGCGAGGGCCTGACCCCCGAGCGGCTGCGGGCCCTCTCGATCCACCAGACGGGCCGGCTGGTGGCGGCCCTCGACGGCCTCGAACTGGCCAGCCCCCGAGACCCCGCGGCCCGGGGCGCCTTCATCGCGCTGCGCCACCCCCGGGCGGGGGCGCTGGTGGGCGCGCTGCGATCGAAGGGCATCTTCGCCGACGCCCGGGGCGACCTGCTGCGGCTGGGCCCGGCCCCCTATATCAGCGACGACCAGCTCGACGCGGCGGCGGCGGCGCTGGGGGCGATCACCCGGGCCTGAAGTCGGCCGCAGACGCGTCCCACTGGGGGCATGCCCACCTTGCGCGCGGGGGGCCCCGACACCGAGAATGGCGAAGCACCACCGCCGGGGGGCTACCTGGATGCGACTCGACGACGCCCGTCTGCTCGACTGCCTCGACCTGCTGCTGGGCGCCGCATGGTCCGACGGGGATCTCGCCGTCGCCGAGCGGCGGGCGCTCGAGCGGCTCTCGGCGGCGTTGACCTCGGGCGACACCCTCACCGCCGAGACCCGGCGCTACTTCGACGGGTTCGACCCCGGCCGCTTCGAGCCGGCCATCACCTGCGCCCGGCTGGGTCTCGGCCCCGGTGACGACCCCCTGCGCACCCGGCGGCGGCGGGCCTTTTTGACGCTCATCGGGCGGGTGGTCGACGCCGACGGCGTGCTCGGCACCGAAGAAGAAGCCTACGTCAGCCGGCTCACCGAGCAGCTCGGGGCCACCGCCGCCGACTTCGACGGCCTGCTCGACGACCTGGGCGAGGTGGCCGGCCTGCTCGGCGCGCCCGCCAGTCGGGACGCGCACGCCGGGCGCATCCTGGGCAAGCGCTACGAGGTGGCCCGCAGCCGGGGCGGCGGGCTCGACGGGCGCTACGTGGCCTACGACCGCCCGCTCGGCGCCCGGCGGGTCGAGATCCGTCGGCTGAACAACCACGTCGCCTCGGCCGACGCGCCCCGCCTGCTCCGCGAGGCGGTGGCCGTCGCCGCCACCGGCAGCCCCCACGTCGTGGCGGTCTACGATGTCGGCGGGCTCGGCGAGGGCACCCCGTTCCTGGTCACCGAGCCGCTGCGGGGCGAGACCCTGCGGACCCGGCTCGAGCGCAAGGGCCGCCTCGACCCGCGCGACGCGCTGCGCTTCGGCGACCGCATGCTCGCCGGCCTCGAAGCGGCCCACGGCGCGGGCATCGTGCACCGGGCGCTCAGCGCGGACGACGTCTTCCTGGTGACCACCCTCGGGGTCGAGGACCACGTCAAGCTCACCGGCTTCGGCACCACCCGCCTGCACCACCGCGAGGCCGGCGCCGGGCGCCCGGTCCTGGGCATGGGCAGCCCGGTGGCCCCCGAGCGCATCGGCGGCGCCGCGGTGGACGAGCGGGCCGACCTGTTCTCGGCGGCCGCCTTGATCTACGAGATGCTCGCCGGCCACCCGCCCTACGGCGACCTGCCGCCCAGCCGCCTCGCGGTGCGCCGCAGCAAGGCGCTCGAGCCGACCGCGCTGGCCGAGCAGAACCCCCGCTTCGAAGCCCTCGACGCGGTGCTGGCCCCCAACCTGTCGGTCGACCCCGACGAGCGCATGGACGACGCCAGCGAGCTGCGGGCGCTGCTCGACGAGGCCGCCGAGGCGCTCTGAGCCGGGCACTTCAGGCGGTGACCCCGCCCAGATCGGCCGGGTGGAAGCCGGGCCGGTACCACGCCAGCCACGTCGGGATCAGGCGCCGCAGGGTGCCCGGCTCGACGAAGAGGAACCGCACCAGCCGCCGCCACTCGCCGACGTCGCCCGCGATGCCGTCATGCCCCATCAGCCGCACCTGATGCTCGACGACCTTGGCCCAGAAGATGAGCGTCGTGGCCAGCATCACGAGGTTGCGCTCGGCGGGGGTGCCGCCCGCCGCCCGGTAGACCTCGAAGGCGACCTCCCGGTGTTCGAACTCCTCCAGCGCGTGCCACCGCCACAGCCCGGCCATCGTCGGGTGGGCCCCGTCGAGCAGCCGGGGGTCGGTCAGCACGCCGTGGGCCAGCGAGGCGGTGAAGTGCTCCAGGGCGCAGGTCGCGGCGAGCTGCCACCGCCTGGGCACCCGCCGCTGCACCCTGTCCAGCAGCCGGGCCACGCGGCCCTCCATCGCGTCGGCCGGGATGCCCTGGCCGGCGAGCAGCCGGTTGTAGCGCCGATGCTCGCGCCCGTGGAACGCCTCCTGCCCGTAGAACCGGCGCACCGCGTCGCTGAGGGCGGGGTCGTCCAGCTCGCGGGCGAACGCCTTGACGCTGCGGATGAAGAACGCCTCGCCCTGGGGGAAGAACAGGCTGAGGTTGTCGAAGAACCGGCTGACCGCCGGCCCGGCGGGGTGCCAGTGGCGGGGCACGTCGGAGAGGTCGAAGCGCCGGTCGCGCACGGGGAAGGGCACGGTGTTCGGGGCGCGGGTGCGCCTGCGGGCCGAGGTCGGCATGGGGCCTCCTCCGGGTCGGCTGCCTCCACGATACCCCATGCGGGGGGCTCGATGGCGACGCGCGCTCAGTGCTCGAAGGTGTAGACCGCGCCGTTGTTGAAGCCATGGTCGTTGGGTCGCTCGACCGTGCTCGATGAATCGCCGTCTTCGTCGGGCGCGCCCGCCGCCAGCCCGGCGGCGCCGACGGCGACCGCCGCGCCGAAGTGGTCCAGCGTGTCCGGGGCGTCGGCCTTGAGGTACCGCCGCAGCGTCCAGCCCGCCTCGTCGTGCACGAAGACGTAGGCCGCCCCGGTTCGATCGCCGGCGTCGTCCGGCGCCTCGAGCGTGCTCGCCGCCGAGCCGTCCTCGTCCGGGCTGCCGACGATCACGGTGTCTTCGAACACGTCGACCGAGTCGCCGAAGTGGTCGTCGGGCCCGGGTTCGTCCACCTTGAGATAGGCCATCTGCTCCCAGGCGCCGTCGTCGCCCCGGGCGAAGGCGTAGACCGCCCCCGCGCGGCTGGCCCGGTTGTCGGGTTGCTCGGCGGTGCTCAGCGGCCCGCCGTCCTCCTCGGGCGCCCCGACGACCAGCCAGGTGCCGTGCATCGCCAGGCTCGCGCCGAAGTGATCGTAGGACTCGGCGTTGCTCGCCTTGAGGTAGGCCTCGGCGGCGAACGCGCCGTCCGGCCCCCGGCGGTACACGTAGACCCCGCCCGCGTCGCCAGCGTAGCCCGCGCTGCCCTCCAGGGTCGAGCCGGCGCGCAGGTCGTCGTCCGGCGCGGCCACCGCCACCGCCCCGTCGTATACCGCCACCGCCGAGCCGAAGCGATCGGACCCGCTGGCGAAGCGCGCCTTGAGATAGGCGGTCTGGACCCACACGCCGTCGGCGTCCCGTTCGAAGACGTAGGCCGCCCCCGCGTTGGACCTGGCCTCATCGGGTGCCTCCACGGTGCTGCCCGAGCCGCCGTCTTCAGCCGGCGCGCCGACGACCACCACCCCGTCGTGCACCGCCACCGCCGAGCCGAAGGCGTCGTACGACTGCGCGTTCGACGCCTTGAGGTAGGCCACCTGCGACCAGCCGCCGCCGGGCTGACGCTCGAAGACATACGCCGCGCCGGCCGAGCTGGCCCGGCTGTCGGGGGCCTCCAGCGTGCTCTCCGCGCTGCCGTTCTCGTTCGGGGCGCCGGCGACGAGCAGGTCGCCGTCCATGGCCACCGCCCAGCCGAAGTAGGCGCCCCGCGCGGCGTTGAACGCCTTGAGGTAGGACCCCAGCACCCAGCCGCCATCGGGCGCGCGATCGTAGACGAAGACCGCCCCCGCTGCGTTGGCCAGCGTGTTCGGCTCGGCGAGCGTGCTGTCGGCGTTCCCATCGTCCGAGGCGCCCACCGCGAGGCTGTCCCCCGAGATCGCCAGCGCCCGGCCGAACGCGGCGCCGACGAACGGCTGCTTCAGGTAGGCCCCGTGCAGAAGCGGGCAGTAGCCGGCCGTCGGGCCGCTGCCGCAGTAGGTGTCGGGGGGGCAGGGCAGGCCCGGCGCACACACCGCCCGGCAGGACCCGTGCACGCAGACGTCGCGCGCCGGATCGGCCGCCCCGCACACCGCGCCGCACGCGCCGCAGTGGCTCAGCTCGGCGCGGGTGTCGTAGCCCTCGTCCACCAGCCCGTCGCAGTCGCCGTCGAACCCGTCGCAGGTCTCGGCCCCGGGCTCGCCGCCGCCGGCGCAGATCGCGCCGTCGAACGGCGCCGACAGGTCGAAGACGTGCACCACCCCCCGCTCGCCGGCGCTCTCGCCCTCCTGGGGGACCGGCGCGTTCGGCGCCCCGACCGCGAGCGTCGAGCCGGCCACCGCCAGCCCGCTGCCGAACTCTTCGCCGGAGAAGGGCACCGGGGCCTTGATGTAGCGGGTCTGCGCCCAGCCCTCCGGCCGCCGCTCGAACGCGTAGACCGCCCCGGCGTCTTCGGTGCTGTCGTCGGGCCACCCGTTCGCGACCCGCGGCCCGCCGTCCTCGAAGCGCGCGCCGACGAAGATCCGGGACGGGGTGGCGGCCACCGCGACGCCGAAGCCGTCGCGGACGCCCGGATCGTCCGGCGTGATGACCGCGTCGAGCCCCCACCCGCCGTCCGGGTCACGGGCGTAGACCCGGGCGGCGCCCGAGCCGGGCAGCGGCGTATCGGCGTCGGGGTCGCCGATGACCAGGACATCCCCGGCGATCGCCAGCGGCGCGTCGAGCGTGGCCGCCTCGACCGGCGGCCGCTCGAGCTGCGCCGCCTCGACCCAGCGGCCGTTCGGATCCTGCTCGAACACCCAGACCGTCTCGGCGCCGCCCACCGCCAGCCGACCCGGCGCGGCCGACAGCGTCTGACCGAAGGCGCTGCGGCGGACCGGCGCGTCGGCCCGGATCAGATCCACCGCGCGCCACCCGCCGTCCGCCTGCCGCCGGAAGACATACACCACCCCCAGCCGATCGTCACCGTTCACCCGCGCGTCGAGCGTGCTGTCCGGGGCGCCGTCGTGGCCCGGTGCCCCGACGAAGAGCGTGTCGCCCACCACCGCCAGCGCGTCGCCGAACTGGTCGTTGGGATCGGCCTCGGGCGCCTTGAGGTACTGAACCTGGGACCATGAGCCGTCGGGCCCGACGGCGAAGACATGCACCGCGCCGGCGCCGGGCGCGTCGTCGTTGATCGCGTCGAGCGTGCTGCTCGCGTCGCCGGCCTCACCGGTCGCGCCCGCCAGGACGAGGTCGTCGGTGGCGGCGACGTTGGCCCCGACCCGGTCGTTGCGCCCGGCCCCCCGCGGCGCCAGCCGGGTCGAGCGGCTCCAGCCGTCACGCCGCTCGAAGACCCACACCCCGCCCCCGGTGGGGGCGCCGTCCACGCCCTCGATGCGCTCGTCGCCGACCACCAGCAGCCCATCGCTCAGGCCCAGCTCATAGCCGAAGGAGCGGAGCCGGTAGGGCGCCGGGGCGGGCACCGCGAGGTGGGGGGTCATCACGACGCACCGGCCGCCGACGACGTCACAGAGCTGTTCGTGCAGGCAGTCGCCGTCGCCGGCGCACGCCCGGCGGCAGCGACCCCCGTCGCAGGCGTCGGTGCCGAAGGCCACCTCGGGGCAGGCCCGACCGCAGGCGCCGCAGTGCGCCGGATCGACGTCGAGGTCGATCCCCTCGTCGACCCCGCCGTCACAGTCGTTGTCCAGGCCGTCGCAGACGTCCTCGACCGGCGCGATCACCGGCGCGTCGCACACCAGAGCGCCGTCCGCGCCGCACACCTGCGCGCCCTCGGCCCGGCAGGCCCCGTCGCCGACCGCGCAGGGCGCGCCGAGCGCGAAGGCGAAGACCTCGTCGACCAGGGTGTCGCAGTCGTTGTCCAGATCGTCGCAGCGCTCGGGCTCGGGCAGGCCCGGCTCGGCGTCGCAGCGCGGCCGCCCGTCGGGGCCGCACGCCCGGACCCCCTCGGCCGCGCAGGCGCCGAAGCCCGCGGTGCACGGCGCCCCGAGATCCAGCCCCTCGTCGACCGCGCCGTCGCAGTCGCCGTCGATCCCGTCGCACAGCTCTTCGCCCGGCGGCAGCGCGCGCGCGTCGCACGAGACGCCGCCGTCGGCGGCGCAGATGAAGACCCCCTCCGACCGGCAGGCACCCACCCCGCGGCTGCACGACAGCCCTCGACCCAGGCCCTCGTCGACCGCGCCGTCGCAGTCGCCGTCGATCCCGTCGCACAGCTCGACCCCCGGCGCGCCGGCCCGCGCATCGCACGCCGCCCCGCCGCCGTCGGCGCAGACCCGCCGCCCCGTCCGTCGGCAGGCGCCGACGCCGCTGTCACAGGAGGCGCCGAGGTCGAAGCCTTCGTCCGTGACCCCATCGCAGTCATCGTCGATGCCATCGCAGATCTCCGCCCCGGGCTCACCCGGCGCGGCGTCGCACCGGGCGGCGCCACCGCCACAGACGACGACCCCCGCCGCGTGGCACGCCCCGACGCCGACGGCGCAGGGCGCGCCGAGGTCGAAGCCCTCGTCGGTGGCGCCATCGCAGTCATCGTCGATGCCATCGCAGATCTCCGCGCCGGGCTCACCCGGCGCGGCGTCGCACCGGGCGGCGCCATCGCCGCATATGACGACCCCCGCCGCGTGGCACGCGCCGACGCCGACGGCGCAAGGCGCGCCGAGGTCGAAGCCCTCGTCGGTGGCGCCATCGCAGTCATCGTCGGTGCCATCGCAGGTCTCCGCTGCGGGGGCACCCGGCGCGGCGCCGCACCGGGCGGCGCCGTCGCCACAGACGAGCACCCCCGCCGCGTGGCACGCCCCGACGCCGACCTCGCAGGGCGCGCCGAGGTCGAAGCCCTCGTCGGTGGCGCCATCGCAGTCATCGTCGGTGCCATCGCAGGTCTCCACCCCGGGCTCACCCGGCGCGGCGTCGCATCGGGCGGCGCCATCGCCGCAGACGATCACGCCCGCCGCGTGGCACGCCCCGACGCCGACCTCGCAGGGCGCGCCGAGGTCGAAGCCCTCGTCGGTGATGCCATCGCAGTCGTCATCGACGCCGTTGCACGCCTCCGGGCCGGGCGCGCCGGGTGACGCGTCGCAGATCACCGATCCGCCAGCGCCGCACACGCGCACGCCGCGCCCGGCGCACGCCCCGGTGAACGCCGCGCAGGGCTCGCCCAGGCCCAGCCCCTCGTCGGGCCGGCCGTCGCAGTCGTCATCCTGTCCGTTGCAGGTCTCGGCGGCGCCGGGGCGGACCCCCGGCGCCCGGTCGTCGCAGTCTCCGCCGCCGCACTTCATCGCGCGGACGCCGTCCCCGTCGGCGTCGCAGGTCCCGCCCGTCGACTCGATCGCTTCGCCGAGCGCCTCGGGGTCGATCGCGCCGGGCTCGCAGCCGCTCGACACCGCGAGGCCGAAGACGCCCCAGACGAGCCACCCGGACCACGCGCGTATCGCGGGCCCTCCGACGTGCAGGCCGTTCATGCGCACCCCCCATGTCGTGGAAGCCCGAACCCGAGCGCTCCATCCTGTCCTGGGATGGTTCTAACACACCTACCGGCCGCGTCGGTGCGCGGCGTACCTTCGCGACCCACCGCTGCCACGCGGCGCCACCGGTCGCTCGAGGGATCCCGCGCCGGGCCTACTCGAACTCGTCCTCGAACGAGCCGCCGATGCCCTTCGGCCCCGAGGTGAAGCGCAGCGCGTTGAGCCGGATGAAGCCCTCGGCGTCGGCCTGGTTGTAGGTCGCCTTCATCTCATCGAACGTCGCGATGTCCGGGCGATACAGGCTCTGGTTGCTCTTGCGGCCGACGATGGTGCAGTTGCCCTTGTACAGCTTCAGCCGGGCGGTGCCGGTCACCGGCTTCTGCATCTCGTCGATGGCCCGCTGCAGCATGCGCCGCTCGGGGGCGAACCAGAAGCCGTTGTAGACCAGCTTGGCGTACAGCGGGATCTGAGCCTCGCGCCAGTGCAGGGTCTCCCGGTCGAGGGTGATCTGCTCGACCGCCCGATGGGCGTGGTACAGCAGCGTACCGCCCGGGGTCTCGTAGACCCCCCGGGACTTGATGCCCACGAAGCGGTTCTCGACCATGTCGACCCGGCCGACGCCGTGGCGGCCGGCGATCTCATTGGCCTTGGTCAGCAGCTCGACCGGCGGCAGCCGCAGCCCGTCGATGCTCACCGGGTTGCCCGCCTCGAAGCCGATCTCGACGTATTCCGGCTGGTCCGGCGCGTCGGCGGGGTCGACGCTGAGCAGGAACATGTCCTTGGGCGGCTCGGCCCACGGATCCTCGAGGATGCCGCCCTCATAGCTGCAATGCAGCAGGTTGCGGTCCATGCTGTAGGGCTTCTCGAGGGTCGCGGTGACCGGGATGTCGTGCGCCTTGCAGTAGTCGATCAGCTCAATGCGGCTGTTGAGATCCCACTCCCGCCAGGGGGCGATGATCTGCACGTCGGGCATCAGCGCGTAGTAGGTCAGCTCGAAGCGGACCTGGTCGTTGCCCTTGCCGGTGGCGCCGTGGCTGACCACGTTGGTGCCCTCGGCGCGGGCGATCTCGATCTGGCGCTTGGCGATGATCGGGCGGGCGAGCGAGGTGCCGAGCAGATAGTAGCCCTCGTACAGCGCCGCGGCCCGGATGGCGGGGAAGACGTAGTCCCGCACGAACTCCTCGCGCAGGTCGCTGATGTAGAGCTTGCTGGCCCCGGTCTTCTTCGCCTTCTCCTCGAGCGGGTCGAGCTCTTCGCCCTGGCCGAGATCGGCGGCGTAGGCCACCACCTCGCAGCCGTACTTCTCGATGAGCCAGCGGATGATCACGCTGGTGTCGAGCCCGCCGGAGTAGGCGAGCACCACCTTGTCGATCTGGGACATGCGGTCGGGTCCTTGTCGTGAGGTCGAGGTCGTCCGGGGTTTCCGGAATGTCTATCCGATCACCCCGTGGTCCACAAGCCGGGCGAGGATCCGGGTGGCCTCGATCTCGGGCATGCCCGAGATGTCGACGATCTCTTCGAAGCTCGTGCGGCCGTCGACCTGGCTGAGGATGAAGCCCTCCCGGTGGTCGAGGCTCTGCCAGACGATCTCCTGCTGGCGCAGCTTGACCCGGGGGATGCGGCCGAGGCTGCCGAGGCGGGCCCGGTACATCGCGAGCAGGCGGTCGGTGTTGGCCTCGAGGTAGCGCCGGGCCTCGGTGTGCTGGGGGTTGGCCGCGAGCACCTGCTCGACGAGCGCGATGGCCCCCGAGAAGTCGTCGGCCTGCTGCCGGCGGCGGGCGTCGACCATGAGCGCGTCGAGGTCGGTGCCCGGGGGCGGAGCGCTGATGAGCCGCCGGGGGCGGGTCGCCGGGCGCTCGACGGCCTCGATCTCGGCGATGCCCGCCGTCAGCAGGGCCCGCAGGTCGTCGTCGAGGTCGGTGTCCGGCTCGGGCTCGGGGGCCGCGCGCTCGGCCTCGCTCGCCCGCAGCCGCTCGATGCTGTCGGCCGCCTGCCGCCGCTCGGCGCTGTCCGTCGGATCCTCACTGCGGGCCTGCGCCTTGGGCACACCCCGGGGCGGATCCGGGTGCTCGGCGAGGGCCTCGGGCGGCAGCGGCGGCGGCATCGAGCTGGGCCGGGGCGCCGGCTCGGGGGTCGCCTCGGGCGGCATGCGGACGGGCGTCGGCGGGGTCGTGCGGGCCGCCCGCTGCACCCCGGTCTCGGCCCGGACGCGGGGATCCACCGCCGCGAGGGGCCCGGTCGTCCGCTGGAGCGGGTGCTCCCGGCGGTTGCCCATGTCGCCCTGCATGCTCGGTCTGCGCCGCCGCTCGACCGGCGTGCCCCGGGCGTCGAGCGGGGGCTGGGCCGGCCGGGCGTCGGGCGTGGACCCGCCGTTGGGGCTCCCGCGGGGGTGATCGAAGGGCAGCTCGAAGCTGTCGGCCGGCGGGCTCGACTCGGCGCCCTGCTCCCAGGCTCGGAAGTCCTCGTCGAGCATGCTGTCGATGCTGTCCTCGCTCATGTCGGCGAGGTCGCGGCGCTTGGGGGCCGCCGGGTCGCGCTGGCGCTGGCCGGCGGGCGGCCCCGACTCGACCCGGGGCACCGGATCCATCGACTCGGCGAGCGGATCGTCGAGCTGGGGGCCGTCGATCAGATCGACGTCCATCTCGCTCTCGCCGGGGGCGTACTCCACCGCGAAGCGCTCGGTGGGCAGGGTGAACGGATCGGCGTCGGGCATCATCTCGAGGCTGCCGTCGGCCAGCAGGCCCCCGCCGGTGCTGAGCGAGGAGCCGAAGGCCGGGCTGCGCAGCGAGCGGCCCCACGCCTCGGCCTCGGCCCCGGGGTCGCTGCTCAGGCTGCTCGGGTCGAGGTCGGCGAAGAACGCCTCGTCCACCTCGGCGACCTCCGACGGCGGCGGCGGCTCGACCGGCTCCGAGGCGTCGTCGAGCAGCTCGCTCCAGTCGAGCTCCTCGATGCTCTCGTCGAGCATGGCGTTGATCGAGTCGTCGATCGCCGCCGCGATGTCGTCGTCGTCCCCGTCGAAGGTGCCCGGCGCGCCGCCCGGCTGCTCCCGGTGGTGCTCGAGGAAGGTGTCGATGCCGATCTGGAAGTTGTCTTCGATGAAGCGCAGATACTCGGCGGCGATCTCGTTGTCGGGATCGATCGCGAGCACCTGACGCCAGCACGAGATGGCCTCGTAGAGCTTGCCTTCCTCGTACAGACCAGCGCCCTTCTCGAGCAGCTCCTGCGCGCGCTGGCCGTCATCGGAGCCGGATATCGCCATCAACCGATCTTCTGGACCACGCCCTTGAACATGTTCAGCGTGCGCCCGAGGGCCTCGTTGGAGGTCTTCAGCGCGGCGAGATCATCCCCGTCCATCGCCCGCCGGGCCCGCTCGAGCACGCCCTCGGCCTTGGCGAGCGCGTCCTGCCCGAAGTCCGACCCGGCCAGCAGGCTCTGCACCTTGGGGAAGATCTTCTGGATCTCGGAGATCGTGCGCTGGGCCTCGAGCTTCTGCTGCTCGAGCTCCTCCGAGGACCGCACGTCGACCAGGTACTCCTGGTTCTCGGCGGCCATGCGCTCGATCTCCTCCTCGCTCAGCCCCGAGGTCGCGGTGACGGTGATCGCCTGCTCCTGACCGGTCTCGAGGTCCTTGGCGCTCACCGAGACGATGCCGTCGGCGTTGATGTCGAAGGTGACCTCGATCTCGACCTCGGCCTTGGGCGCCGGCCGCAGCCCGGTGAGGATGAACTCGCCGAGCAGCTCGTTCTCCTT
The DNA here is from genome assembly GCA_030426085.1 of bacterium. GTDB lineage: Bacteria > Myxococcota_A > Bradymonadia > UBA7976 > UBA1532 > JACKDM01. The sequence continues at coordinate 85,299 of JAUHYW010000035.1, forward strand.
GGCGAGCTGGCTCTCGCCCTGCAACACCAGGATCTTCACCGACGTCTGGTTGTCGCGCACCGTGGTGAAGATGTGGCTCTTCGAGGTCGGCACGGTCGTGTTCTGCTGGATGAGCACGCTGAACCGGCCGCCGTGCACCATGATGCCCAGCGAGTGCGGCGTGACGTCGAGCAGCAGGACGTGCTGGGCGTCCTCGAGCAGCGCCGCCCCCTGGATGCCGGCCCCGATGGCCACCACCTCGTCGGGGTGCACCCCCTTGAGCGGGTCGATGCCGAAGAACTCGCGCACCTTCTGCTGAACCAGGGGCATGCGGGTCATGCCGCCCACGAGCAGCACGTCGTCGATGTTCTGCCCCGCCTCTTCGACCGCCTTCTTGCAGATCTTGATCGTGCGCTCGACCAGATCGACCGTCAGCGACTCCAGCTTCTCGCGGGTCAGCGTCTTCTGCAGGTGCAGCGCGTCGCTGCCCCCGGTCGAGATGATGAACGGCAGGTTGATCTCGGTCTCGCGGGCGCTCGACAGCTCGCACTTGGCCTTCTCGGCCGCGTCGCGCAGCCGCTGGAGGGCCATCTTGTCGCGCCGGAGGTCGATCTGGTGCTCGCGGGCGAACTCCAGCACCAGCCAGTCCATCACGATGCGGCCGTCGAAGTCCTCGCCCCCGAGGAAGGTGTCCCCCGCGGTGGCGAGCACCTCGAACACCCCGCTCGAGATCTCGAGGATGGAGATGTCGAAGGTGCCCCCGCCCAGGTCGTAGACCGCCAGGGTGCGGTCGACGTCCTTGCCGAAGCCGTAGGACAGGGCGGCGGCGGTCGGCTCGTTGATGATGCGCACCACGTCGAGCCCGGCGATGCGCCCGGCGTCCTTGGTGGCCTGCCGCTGGGCGTCGTTGAAGTAGGCCGGCACCGTGACGACCGCCTTCTCGATCTTCTCGCCGGTGTACTCCTCGGCGACCAGCCGCATCTCCTGCAGGATGATGCTGCTGATCTCGGGCACCGAGTAGACCCGCTCCCGCAGCTTGACCCGGGGGTCGCCGTTGGGCCCTTCGACGACCGTGTAGGGCATCGACTCGACCATGGTGCGCACCGCCGGTGAGCCCCAGCGGCGGCCCATGAGCCGCTTGGCCGCGTAGACCGTGTTCTCGGCGTTGGTGACCGCCTGTCGCTTGGCGATGTGGCCCACCAGCCGCTTGCCGTTCTCCGAGACGGCCACCACCGAGGGGGTCGTCTTGTAGCCCCCCTTGTTGGGCAGCACGACGGGCGTGCCCCCGTCGACGAGCGACACACAGGAGTTGGTGGTCCCCAGGTCGATGCCGATGATCCGCTCCATGCGGCGGCCTCCCTCTACTTGTCTGCTCTACCTGCGCTTGATGCTCTTGAGCGCCTGCTTCGCGTCGTCGTTCTTCGGATCGATCTCGAGCGCGCGTTCGAAGACGCCCTGCGCCTTCTTCGCCAAATTCGCCTCACCGTAGATTCGCCCCAGGAGCACCAGATAGTCCACTTCCTGTGGTTCGGCGGCCACCGCCTGCTCGGCGAGGTCCGCCGCCCGGCGCAGGTCGCCGGTGTGCTCGACGAGCAGCTCGGCGACGTGGGCGCAGTAGTCGTGGCGGGGCCAGGCCTCGATCGCCTCGAGGTACGACTGCAACGCCTCCCGCGGCCGGCCGACCGACTCCTGGAGGTAGCCCGCCTTCCAATACTGCTCGGCCCTCACCTGCCGGGCCCGCTCGTTGACCTTCTCGAAGGCCTGCCGATAGTGCTCGTTCTTGGGGTCGAACGAGACCGCCAGCCGCAGCGTATTCGAGGCCGGGATGAAGTTCTCGCTCTGGTAGTGGGCCATGCCCTCTTTGTAATACCGCTCGGCCCGCTCGAGCCGCTCGGCGACCGGGTTGGCCACCGTCGACTGCCGCCGGTGGCGGGTGTTGCTCGCCAGCCGCTCGCGCAGGGCGACCTTGCGCCGCTCGGCCTCGGCCTTGAGCTTCTCCCGCCGCTCGCCCTCCTGCTTGCGCCGCTCGCCCTCCAGGGACCGGCGGTAGGCGGCGTCCCGGGCTTCGATGGCCCGGGCGTAGGTCTCGCGCAGGGCCGCATCGCTCGACAGGGACTCGTAGATCTCGGTGCCCCGCTTGAAGATCCGCTCGATGAGGGCCTTGTAGTCGCCGACCTCTTTTCGGAAGACCGTGTCGGGGTGGAAGCGCTTGCTGAAGGCGAAGTAGGCCTTCTTGATCGCCCGCCGCTCGGCGGTGGGCTCGACCCCGAAGAACTCGAAGTGGTCCAGGGCGTCGAGGTTGGCCGCGAGGAAGAGGATCTCCTTCTTCTGCTCCAGCGTCAGGGCGTTGCGCACCAGCAGCCGGCGCTTGTCGAAGCGGTGGGTCCCGTAGCGCCCCTGACCCGGCTCGGCGAACGGCTGCCCCGGCACCCGGAAGAGCGGCCCCGCCCGCCGCAGCGCGTGCACGTCGGCCGGCTCGACCCCGTTGAAGTCGGGCAGGTTCGGCCGATCGCGCCCCGCCTGGGCGGCCCGCCGCTCGCGGCCGGCGCGGTCGCGCAGCTTGATCGGGCGCCGCTTGCCGTCGGCCGGCTGCACCTCGATGAGCCCGTGGGCGTACAGCTCGACGAGCATGCCCAGGGTCTCCCGCTGGCCGAAGCCGCTCATCGCGCAGATGTCGAGGATGGGGGTCAGCCCGTCGATGCGGGTGAGCACGAAGGCGGCCTTGCTGTCGATCGGAGCCGCGGTGACGTCCACGTCGGGGCGCCGACGGGGCACGTCCTCCCACGCTCCCAGATCCGCGGCCGTCGCGCTCAAACCGTCCCCTCCATGGCTCGGGTCGTCCGACGACGGCGACCCCCGGGGCGCCGAGACCGGAGTCCCATATCTAGCGGACCCGCTGGCCACTGGCAACGATCCAATCGGCCGCCGGCCCCTGGCGTCGGCGCCCGCCCGGCGCTTGTCAGCGGGGGGGCCCCTGGCTTATCGTCCGCCGCGATCGGCCGCCGTCGATCGCTGGCCCCGAGCAGGTGATGCGCATCCGACGATCCTCAATCGCGCTGGCGCCGATCGCCCTCGCCGTCGCCGTCGCCTTCGCCCTCGCCGCCCCGGCGTCCGCCCAGGCGCCGGCCTGCCCCACCGGCAACCTGCTCGCCGACCAGACCCCCACCGGCGAGGGCCTGCGCGGCGGCAAGCGGCTCGTCGACGGGGCCATCGACCGCGACGGCAGCCCGTGGAACGGCAAGCGATCGGCGATCCTCAGCGGCGGCGCGGCCCACGCGCAGTGGGATCTGGGCCGTCCGACCCGTATCGGCGCGCTGCTGGTGCAGGGCGACAACAACGACACCTACCGGGTCGAAGGCTCGCTGGACGGCGTCCGCTACGACCCGATCTGGACCGTGCCCAAGCACCCCCGATCGGGCTTGCGGACCCGGCTGGGGCAGGGGTTCGACGCGACGGCCCGCTACCTGCGGGTGGGCTTCGGGGACGGGGACGGCGCCTACAGCCTCGGCGAGGTGCAGGCCTACTGCGAGGCGCCGGCGCTGTGGCCCCCCGCGCTGAAGGAGAGCGACCCCGACGGCAAGGCGAGCAAAGGCGTGCCGCGCAAGGTGCGGATCGCCTGGTACAAGATGGGCCTCGCCGCGCTGGGCGGGCTGGTCATCCTGGCCATCCTGGGCGCCGGGCGGGGCTTCCCCCGGCCGCGGCTGCTGGCGACCATCGGCGGCGTCGGCGCGCTGGGGCTGGCCCTCGGCGCCGCGATCCGGGAGCACGGCGGGCTGAGCGGCTGGGCCTGGGTCCCGCTCGGCGCGCTGGTGGCGCTGCTGGCGTGGCTGGCGCGCACCCGCGGCGAAGAGCCGGCCGAGGGCTCACCGCTCAGCCGGGCCTGGGAGCGGGGCCTGCTCGGCGCGCTGGTGCTCGCCTCGGCGTTCACCTGGATCAACCTCGGCACCTTCCACGGCAGCCGGGTGATCCACTACTGGGACACCTTCCACTACTACGTCGGCGGCAAGTACTTCCCCGAGAACCGCTACCACCTCATCTACCAGTGCTCGGCCATCGCCGAGGTCGATGACGGGCGGCGGCACACCTTCGACGACCGCCAGATCCGCGACCTGCGGGACAACGCGCTGGGCCCCGCCGAACCCCACCTCGACCGGGACGACGCGTGTCGGGCCGCCTTCTCGCCCGAGCGGTGGGCCGAGTTCCGCCAGGAGACCCGCCTCTTCCGCAGCTACATGGGCTCGAGCTGGTGGGCCAAGATGATGAAGGACCACGGCTTCAACGCCAGCCCGGTCTGGATCGGGATCGGCCACCCGCTGACCCACATCGCCCCGCTCGACGTGCCGCCCGACGACTTCATCGACACCCGGCCCAACCTGCGGGGCAAAGACAAACAGACCCGGGCCGCCATCAAGGCCCGATTCCAGGCCGACCGGCGCGCGTTCGAACGGCGCATCGGGGCCCTCGTCTCGATCGACCTCGCCCTCTACGCCGGCGCCTTCGCCCTCATCTGGTGGGCCTTCGGCCTGCGGGCGTGCGCCCTGGCGATCGTGATCTGGGGCGCGGGCTACCCCTGGGCCTACTTCTGGACCGGCGGCAGCTTCGGCCGGGTGCCGTGGTTCTTCATGTCGGTCGCCGGCATGTGCTTCATGGCCCGGGGCTACAAGGCCCTGGGCGGCGCGGGCATCACCTGGGCCATGCTCCTGCGGGTCTTCCCCGGCGCGCTCATCGCCGGGGTCTCGGCCAAGATCGCGTACAACGCCATCCGCCACCGGACCCTCGCCGCCGGCCACCGCCGCCTCATCCTGGGCTGCACCGCGGCCCTCGTCCTGCTCGTCGGCGCCAGCCTGCCCGTCGTGGGCGGCTTCGACGCCTACCGCGAGTTCCTGGGCAACTCCTTCAAGCACAAGAGCACGCCCCTGACCAACCACATGGGCCTGCCGACCTTGCTCAGCTATCACCCGCGCACCGTCGCCCGGCGCACCCGGGACAACGACCTCGACGACCCCTTCGCCGTCTGGAAGGTCGGGCGCCAATCGACCCTCGAGAGCCGCCGCTGGGCCCACGCCCTCATCCTGCTCGCCTTCCTCGGCCTGCTCGGCTACACCGGCCGCCGCCTCGCCGACTGGGAGCTGACCGCCCTCTCCACCGTCATGATCGTCGGCGTCTTCGAGCTGACCTGCTACTACTACTGCTTCGTGGTCATGCTGGCCCCGCTCGCCCTGCGCCACTTCCGCTACGCCCTGGCCCTGCTCGCGATGGCCCTTGTCACCCAGGTGGGCCAGCTCACCATCGGCTGGTACGACGAGCAATACACCGCCGAGTCGGCCTACGTCCTCGGCGCCCTGCTCTACATCCTCGGCGATCTGGCCTGGACCCACTTCAAGCTGGACCGCGCCGGCTCCCCGCCGCCCGATCCCGCCACCCCCGACCCGCTGCCCGCCCGCCTGCCCTGACCCGCACTCACCTGCTCCCACCCCACGCCCGACCTGCTCCCGCTTCCGGCCGTCCCACCGACCCACGCCCCGTCGCCGACACCAACCCCCGCCCGATCCACCACCTACCGCCTGCCCTGCTGCCCCCCCCCGATGCACAACGCGGAACGGCCGACGGCGCGCGCCCCGCCGACCGTCTACAGGCCCCAGCCGAAGCCCACGCTGCCGCTCATCCATGTCGTCGTGATCCCGAAGCCGCCGCCCCAGATGCCGAAGCAGGGAG
>JAUHYW010000162.1 GCA_030426085.1 bacterium
CGAGAAGCTCCGCCCGGTGCGCATCGAGGCGCCGGATGGCGTCTGGACCATCGAGCACGGGGACGACGGCGAGACCTGGACCGGGCCCGATGGTACGTCCCATTGGATCGGCGGGGCCGGCTGGTCGGTGCGGGACGGCGGCGGCCGGGGGATGGCGGCGTACTCGGCCGACATCGACGACCTGGGGCGCTGCACGGCGGAGGACTTCCGCCGCAGCGGCGGGGGCAGCGCGCGGGGCTATCACCACGACCACCGCTACGACCTGGACGGGCGGCTGGCCGGCACGGTGGATCCCGACGGCAACCGCCGGCTGCCCGAGGCCGAGTACGGCGCGGGCAACCGGCTGCTGCGCGATACGCACGGGCCGGTCGACTACGACAAGCGGGGCCGCATCACCCGGCGGCACGCGGCGGACGGCGTGCATCGCTATCGGTGGGACGACGTCGGCCGGCTGACCGAGGTCGAGACGCCCGACGGCACCTTCTACAGCTACCGCTACGACGCCCTCTCGCGGCTGGTGGAGCGGGTGCGTGATCCCATCGAAGGCCCGGTCACCCGCTCGACGTTCATCTGGGCCGGCGACGTGCTGGCCGGCGAAGACCGGGCGGATGGCACGAAGGTGCGCTATCTGCGGCTGGGCGCCCGCGATTGGACGCCGTGGGCGGCGTGGGTCATCGACCGCGACGGCAAGACGGCCCTGCACCGGCTGCACGGCGACATCCGCGGGGCGGTGGTGGCCGCCGCCGACGGCGACCGGCTGAGCTTCTGGGCCGAGTACGACGCCTATGGGGCGGTGACCGCGACGGCGGGTGACTTCGACCCCCGCCTGCGCTTGCAGGGCATGTGGGCCGATCCCGATACGGGTCTGTATTTCAATCGCTTCCGATGGTATGCGCCCGGCTGGGGCCGCTACCTCACGCCCGACCCGCTGGGCATCGCGGGCAACCGCAACCTCTACGCCTACACCGACGGCGACCCGATCCACTTCACCGACCCGCTCGGGCTGGGGCACGACGCCAAGAAGCCGAGCACCGAGGACGGCAGCAACACCACGCAGAAGCCGGGGGACGCGACGCCCCCGCCAAAGCAGCAGGGGACCGAGCCCGCTGATGGCACGCCGCCACGCCGGGACACAGATCTCGCCAAGGGCTTCGTCGAGAGCAAGAACAAGGGCGACTACGATCCCGCGGGTACTCTCCACGGGCAAGAGACGCTGGAGACATGCGTGTCGGCAAGTGCGCGTATGATCATGGATGACAATGGCGTCTCTACCTTCCAGATGTTTGGTCACGACAGACCCATCAGCGAGTCGATGATTGCAAACGACTTGAACACGAACAACGGGGCGAAGCTCTCAGACGTCCCCGGGGTCTTGGAGACCTACGACGTCAAGGGCTACACCTACAGAGACGACGTCACGGTGGGCGGCCTGAAGTCGGCGATCGACTCAGGTGGTCCGGCGATCGTGACGGTTCGAAAGGACGGGGGGGCCCACGCGCTGGTCGTCGACAACATCACGGATACGCATGTGTCGGTCCGCGATCCGTGGCCCTCTCCGGGCGGCGACGCGTACACACTGCCGCGTTCGGAGTTCGAGACGGTCTTCACCCGGGCGGATGGCACGGGCAAGGCCGTCGTGAAGCCATAGGCCGAAGCCAGGGGAGATGATGAACGGTCAAGAACGATTCGATGTCTATATCCTCTCGCCGTGCCGAGAGGCGCCGGGCGCGAGCGCCCGAGGCCCGGCGGATCTGGAGAACGAGCCCGGCTCTGCCGAGCGGTGGTCGGCCGCTGGTCAGGGCTTTGCGGGAGTGGATGTCGACCTGGAGACCGGCCGGCGGGTGCTCGCCCTGATCAGCGCCTGTCGCGGCAAGGCCATGTTGGTTCCGCCGTCCTATCGGGAGCCGAAGGTCTCGGTCCGCGACGCGCTCCTCGCAGCGCGCCGTCATATCCGGACGCACTACCCCGAAGGCCCCGTCTTCCGACCTCCTCGTCTGGCTGACGGCAGCAACCCCTACTTCTGGTCCGTCATGGCCGACTGCCCTCGCTGGCAGGCCGACGATTTGATCCCCGGCGCGCTGACCTTCGCGGTCGACAAGATGGACGGGCACTTCTGGGAGAAGGACGAGATGCGCGCGTGCTGGTCCCGGGTCATGTGAACCGGCGCGCCCGAAGGTGATGGTTCAATTGGACGCCGTGGGCGGCTGGTGGGCGAGACGCGGGTCGGGGGCGGCAAGCGGCAATACGAGTACGACACCCGGGACCGGGGGCGCACGCTGCGGCGCTTCGACGACGCGGGGCGGGTGGTGGCCGAGGTCGGGCCGGATGCCATCGAGCGCGAATATGTGTTCGATGACTTCGGCGACATGGTCGAGGAGCGCGACGACGGCGCGACGACCCGCCATCGCTACGACGCGTTCGGGCTGGTGGTGGCCAGCGTGCTGCCCGACGGCTCGAAGCTGAAGTACGAGCGGGACGTCTGCGGGCGGCCGACCGAAGGCGACTGGGGCCGGCCGCGGTCGGCGCCGCCCGGCTGAGGCGCGGGCGGTCCGCGCTCTCTGGAGGCAACGGGTGGTGGTTCAGCGCCGCCATCGGCGGTAGAGTGGGGCGTCGATGGGGGCCGGACGAGCAGCACGCCGCTGCGGCCGCGGACCGGACGGGAACGAACATGAGCACGAAGCGCACACCCGGCGCAGCGATCGGGATCGTCACGAGCCTCAACGACCCGGAGCAGCAGGGGCGGCTCCAGGTCGAGCTGAAGTGGCTGGGCGAGGGCATCCAGAGCAACTGGTGTCGGGTGGCGGCGAAGCAGGGGGGGTACAGCCGGGGGAACTTCATCCGGCCGGAGCTGGGCGACGAGGTGCTGGTGCTGTTCGAGCAGGGGGACCTGCACCAGCCGTGGATCGTGGGCACGCTGTGGAACGGGCAGGACGCGCCGCCGGGGCCGGGCAACGGCGATGGGAAGAACGACCACAAGTTCTTCCAGACGCGGTCGGCGGCGCAGATGATCTTCAACGACGGGTCGGACGGCGGGTACATCGAGTTCCACG
>JAUHYW010000128.1 GCA_030426085.1 bacterium
AAGCCCACGAGGCCGGCCCCGGGGGATGCCGGGCGAAAGTCGGCGTCGCCGATGAGCCCGGGACCCCCCGGGACCGCCGGCCGACCGTTGCGCGACCCACCACCGCCATCACACCCACGCCCGCCCCACCGAAGCCCACGAGGCCGGCCCCAGGATAGCCGGCCGACCGTTGCGCGACCCACCACCGCCATCACACCCACGCCCGCCCCACCGAAGCCCACGAGGCTGGCCCCGGGATAGCCGGCCGACCAACGCTCGACCCACCACCGCCATCACACCCACGCCCACCCCACCAAAGCCCACGAGGCCCGGACACGGCGCCCAGCACCCGGCACCTACCCCGAGCGACCGGCCGGCGACGCCCTCAGCGACTGCACTCGGGGTCGGGCACCAGCCGCAGCACGAAGCCCCGGCTGCGCTCGGCAGCTTGGACCTCGGCGGGCCACTCGGCCCGGGCCCAGGGCGGCACCTCGCGGGTGGGCAGCGCGCCGCCCCCGCCCGCGGCGACCTGGGTGCCGGTGACCAGCAGGTGGCCCTCGGGGGTGAACGCCAGATCGGTGATCTGCACGTTGATGCCCAGCCCGTCGGCTTGCTCCGGGCCGACGGCGGTGGCGTAGAGCACGGTGCTCAGGTCGCGATCGTAGATGCGCACGAAGGCGGTGGACGGCGACTCGATCGGCGCTCCGCTCGGCTGTAGCGCGTCGGGCGTCGTCGACAGCCCCACGCCGAAGCCGGCGACGGCGACCTGCCCCGCGGGCCCGATGGCCAGCCGGCCACGGGCGAGGGTCACCGGCTGGGGCGCGGCGGCGACCCGGGTCTCGTCGATGAAGCAGCGCAGCCGACCAGAGCGCATGCGATCGGGGGTGGGATCGGCGTTGACCCGATAGATCCAGGTGGCGGCCTCCAGCGCCCCGTCGGTCATGGAGAGGCGGCCGATCCAGCCGACCGTGCTGGGGCCGGCGGCCCCCGGGCGGGGCAGGCCCTGGAAGCCGTCGGGGTGATCCCACAGCGGATGGAGGTCGGCGGTGACGCCCCGGGCGGCGACCACGACCGCCGGATCGTCGGGGTCGGTGGTGTCGAGCGCCAGCGCGACGACGTCCTGGTCGGTCGTCGCGGCCACCGGGGCGACCACCTCGGGGCTCAGCTCGACGGCGTCGGGGTGCAGCCGCTGCCACCAGCGCAGGGCGCCGTCGGCGGCGTAGGCGACGACCGCCGGGACCCGATCGGTGTTGCCGTCCGCGTCCCGGGCCTGAGCGTCGAGGCCGACGACCAGGGCCCCGTCGGGGGCCAGCGCGAGCCCGCCGACGTCCGCCGGCAGGCCAGGGGACATGCCCCAGCCGTGGCCGCCCGCCGTGGGCGGGCTCAGGACGGGCGGGGGCGGGCAGGCCTCCCGGGCGAAGGCGTCGAACGGCCGCTGGCCGAAGCGGGGGCCGCCGGCGCCGTCCGGGGTCGACTCGATGTAGAGCTGGAGCGCACCCGGCTCGCCGATCGCGGTGCGCAGGGTGCAGCGGTCGCCCAGGGTCAGCGGCAGCACGCTGTACGCCGCGCCGGCGGGCGCCCCGAACACCGGCGCCCCGGCCGTGACGTGGTGCCGCCAGCCGGGCATGACCTGCGTCGTGCCGTCGGGGGCCAGGCGCCGGATCTCGCTGATCGCCGGGGGGTTCGCGCTGCCGAGGACGACCGCGGCCGAGCCGTCGGGGCCGAACGCGGCCGGGGGCACCTCCTGGTAGGTGCCGGCGGCGGGTACGAGCTGCGCCCGCTGCGTGACGTCGGGGTCGTCGGCGCTCGGCGGCGCCCGCAGCGCGATCACGGCGTAGCCCCGGTCGAGCGCCGCGCCCCCGTTGGCCTCGACCCGGCCGGTCCCGTGCCGGGTCACCAGGAACAGCCCGCCGTCGGGCCCGGCCCGGATGGCGACGATCGGCCCGGTCGCGGCCGCCGGGAGGCGGGTCAGCGTCCACAGCTCGGACAGGTCGGGCGAGAGGTGCAGCAGCACCGGCTGGACCCCGACGCCGGCCGCCGGCAGCTCCTCGACGGGCAGCTCGATGTGCGCCGGATTCAGAGCGCGGCTGCGCAGGAGGGTGAGGAGGCCGTCCAGGTCGTCGGTCGGGCCGGCGACCAGGACCGATCCGTCGGGCAGGACGTGCACCGCGTCGAGGCGCTGGAGCGGGGCGTAGGCCGCGAGCTGTTCGTCGGCCGGGCACGGGGCGGGGCACAGGCCGTCGGGGGCGGCGTCGGGCCCCGCGTCGGGCGCCGCGTCGATCTCGGCGTCCCGCGGGATGACGTCGAAGTCGGCGTCGGGCGGCGGCCCCCGGAAGAGGTCGGGGTCGGCGTCGGCGTCGGCCGCGAGGGGAGGCGCGCCCGCGTCGGCCGGGGGCTGATCGCCGCTCTGCCCCCGGCGGTCGGGCACGTCGATACAGCCGGTCACGAGCGCGGCGGTGGCCAGCCAGAGGCCGGGCGATGCTCTCATGGCGCGGCGTCCAGCAGGGCCAGCGCCCGGTCGGGGGCGTTGGTGATCACCCCGTCGACCCCGGCCTCGATCCACCGCCGGATGATCGCCGGCTCGTCGACCGTCCACACCATGACCCGGTAGCCCTGCCCCCGCAGCCACGCCAGCCACTCGGGGGTGAGGATGTCGTGCCCCGGCATGATCAGATCGGGGCGGGCGACCCCGTTGAGCAGCAGGTTGCGCAGGGCCCGCTTCTCGTGCCACGCCAGATCGGCGCTCTCGAAGCTGCCCACCAGCAGCCCCCGGGCGATGCCCGGCTCGACCCGGGCCACCTCGCCGAGCAGGTAGGGGTCGAACGAGCTGACCATCACCCGCTCGACCAGCCGGTGCTTGCGCACCACCGCCACCACCGCCTCGGCCAGCGCCGCCTTGCGGGGGGTGGTCTTCAGCTCGATGTCGACCAGCACCTCGCCGCCGAAGCGGGCCAGCACCGCGTCGAGGGTCGGCAGCGGCTCGCCGGTGAAGGCGGCGTCGAACCACGCCCCGGCGTCCAGCTTCGCCAGCGCCTCGAGGTCGGCCTCGGCGACCGGGCCCCGCCCGTCGGTGGTGCGGTCGAGGGTGTCGTCGTGCAGCACCACCACTTCACCGGTCGCGGCGAGGTGCACGTCCAGTTCGAAGGGCAGGCCCATCGACGCGGCCCGTTCGAAGGCCCGCATCGTATTCTCGGGGGCGATCGCCGACCAGCCGCGGTGGGCGACGACGAGCGGCGCCTCGCCGAAGAGGTGGTCGAGGTCGCGGGGGGCGTGGGGCGCGAGCCGGTACAGCGGGGCCCATTGCAGCGCGCCGACGGCGAGGCCGGCGAGCCCGGCCAGGGCGCCGAGGGCGACGAGCGAGCGGCGGACGAATGGCGGCACGCGACCTCCGGGGCGGTGTGCCCGCATCGGTATCACACCTCGCGGGTTCTCGGCCGGGCGAGATGCCCGGGCGGCTCAGGCGCCCTCCCAGATGACCTCGGTGTCGTGGCGTCGGGCGCGGCCGTCGGCGATGAGCTGGCCCAGCGCGCTCTCCCAGGGGCCCGACCGCGGGGGGTCGGCCTCGCTGCGGGGCAGGCCCAGGCGGCGGGCGCCGGCGGCGATGAGATCGTCCTCGGGCAGCACCCGGGCCCGGCGCAGCGTGTCGATCAGCGCCGCTTCGAGCTCGGCCGGGGGGATCTGGCGGCTGGCGCGCTCCCAGCGATACATGCTCTTGCGGTTGCGGGGCGTCGGCCGCCCGCCGCCGCGCAGCGTCACGAACGGGCCCGCGGTGCGCAGCGCGCCGCTGTCCGCCAGCCGGGTGACCACCCGGGCGACCGCGTCGTAGACCTTCTGGTCGCAGCGCCGGGCCCCGCCGCATTGCGTGATCCGGCGGGCGATGGACGCCCGGGCCAGCGGCGCCTCGTGGCGGGCGATGGCCAGCACCACCGCGTCGGCCTCGGCCGGCGGCAGAGCGACGAAGTCGCCGGCCATCGCCCCCGCCCACGGGTCGTAGGGGGCGAAGTCGGGCAGCTCGACCCCCTCCGGGCGGGGGACGGCGCCCGGATCGCGGGCCACCGGGGGCAGGGGCTCGGCGACCGGCTCCTCGACCTCGCTCTCCCGGGCCTCGGCGATCGCGGCGTCGATGCGGGCCAGGGCCCCCGCCCGGTCGCGGTGCCACGCCGCGGCCCACACCCGGTGCAGGTGCCAGCCCAGCCCGGCGAGCACCGCCGGCCGCAGGCGGATGCGATCCCGGGCCCGCCGGGCGCCGAGCGCGCCGTCGCAGTCGATGCCGATGAGGTAGCGCGTCGGCCGCTCGGGGTCGACCACCGCCAGGGGCACCGCGCAGCCGTCCCCCCGCGCCGCCTCGCCCACCCGGCGGTGCACTGTGTGGCCCCGGGCTTCGAGGGCCCGGCGCAGGGCCTCTTCGAACGGGGCCTCGGTCTCGCCCCGGCGTGCGGCGGTGCTCAGGTGCCCGTCGCGGGCGTAGGCCAGGAAGGTGCGCAGCGCGGCGACCCCCTTCGCGCCGGTGCGCGAGAGGTCGATCTCTTCGGGCTCGAGGTTGGTGAAGACCACGCACCGTCGCCGGGCGCGGGTGATGAGCACGTTCAGCCGGCGCTCGCCGCCGTCGAGGTTCAGCGGCCCGAACTGGGGGTACACCTTGCCCTCCGCGGTGCGCCCGTAGCCCACCGAGATGAGGATGACGTCCCGCTCGTCGCCCTGCACGTTCTCCAGGTTCTTCACGAAGAACGGCTCGTGCACGTGGGCCGCGAAGAAGGCCTCCCCGTCGATGGCCGTGCGCCGCCGCCGCTCGATGGCCTGCTGGATGGCCTGCATCTGGGCGGTGCTGAAGGCGACCACGCCCAGGGTGCGCTCGGGGGTCTGCGCGGCGTGCGCCAGCACCATCTCGGCGACCGCATCGGCCTCGAGTGGGTTGGTGCGGCTCGCGCCCCGCTCGTAGATCGCGTCGGGCAGGTGGCGCCACGACAGGCCGAGGTCGCCCTCGGCCGCCGGGTCGCGCACCGGGCTGGGGAAGAGCGTCAGGCCGTCGCCGTAGAAGAGGTGGTTGCTGACCGCGATGAGCGACGGGTGCCGGCTGCGGTAGTGCCAGCGCAGCATGCACGGGGTGGCCCCGGCGGCGACGAAGAGGCCCAGCACGCTCTCGAGATCGGCGGTGACGTTGTCCTCGCCGTCGAGCAGGTCGCCGCTGTCGAGCAGGCGCTCGAAGAAGCGGGTCGGCGGCATCTGCTTGCTGTCGCCGACGACCACCGCCCGCTCGGCGCGGGCGAGGGCGCCGAGCGCGTCCACCGGGCGGACCTGGCTCGCCTCGTCGAAGATGACCAGATCGAAGCGGGGGCCCTCGGGGGCGAGGTAGGCGGCGACCGACATCGGGCTCATCAAGAAGACCGGCTTGATGCGCTGCACGGCCTCGCCGGCCTCGACGAACAGCCGGCGCAGGGGCGCGTGGCGGGTCTTCTTCTCCATCTCGCGGCGCAGCAGCGTCAGGCCCGGCGCGTCGCCCCGGGGCAGGCCGGCGTGGTGGGCGGCGGCGACCCGGGCCCGGTCGTGGGCGAAGCGGGCGTGATCCAGCGCGCGGAAGCGCTCGACGGCGTGCAGGTGGCGCACCCGGTCGAAGTCGGCCAGCGGCGGGCGCTCGGCGCGGGCGGTCTCGAGGATGCCCCGGTACCACGCCGCGTCGAAGGCGTCGACGAGCCGGGCCCCCGCGTCGGGCCAGCGCTCGGCGAGATCGACCACGTCGTCCAGCCCCTCGGCGCGGGCGTCTCCGGCCAGGCGGTTGTAGCGGCAGAGGTCGGGCAGCGCGTCGAGGTGGCTCCGCCAGCGGCGGATGTGATCGAGGATCTCGCCGAACGGCAGATCGATCAGCGCCGGGCCGCCCCAGCCCAGGGCTCCCGAGAGGGCCTCGACCGCGGCGACCCGGGCCACCTCGGTCGCCCGGGCCCGGGCGCCGGTCGCCGTGACCGCCGCCCGATCCCAGCCCCGCCCGATGTGCCCCCGCACGGCCCACGGCCACTCGCCGCGGTCGACCCGGGCGTGCACGTCGGCCAGCCACTCGAACATCGCCCGCAGCCGATCGGCGGCGGGGTGGCGCTCGGTCCACCGGGTGCGGAACAGCGCGGCGGGGATGGGGGACAGCGCGGCCAGATCGTCCAGCGCCCGGCGGGCCTCGATCACCGCCGTCAGGGCCTCGACCCACGCCCCGTGATCATCGGGCAGGTCGTCGACGTGCAGCATCGCCGCGGTGGCCTTCGCCCCCCGCCAGCGCCCCGAGAACCAGCGCCACCACGCCCCGGAGAGCGCCTTGATCGCGCCCCGGGCCTCGATGACCGCCGGGGTCGCGGCCAGGAGATCTTCGGGCCACGCCTCGTCGAGCAGGATCCCGGCCCACGGCGCGCGCAGCGCGTTGACCCGCTCGGCGGCGTCCAGCGCGTCCTCCAGCGACGCCCGCTCGCGGGACCAGCGGCCGTCGGCGGCGTCGACCCCGCCCAGATCGGGCGCGGCGTCGAGCGCGCCCCCGACGCGCCGCAGCCGGTCGGCGTGGTGGGGGGCATCGGGCGGCTCGAGCCCCAGGGCGTCGGCCAGCGCCCGGTGGGCGGCCATCGCCTCCCGGGTGGCCTGCTCGGCGGCCGCGAGCTGCCGGCCCACCGCCTCGGCGCCCACCGGGGTCAGCGCGGTGCGGCGGCTGCCGGTGAACGGGTGCTCGGCCGGCGGCCCCAGCGCGGCGACCCGGGCTTGCAGCTCGGCCACCCGCTCCCGGCGGCCGACCCGATCGGCCCGGCGCCAGCCGGCCATCGGCCCGAACGGCAGCCGGGGCAGGTCGGCGGCGCCCTCGATCATCGACAGCCGCCCGATGGCGTGCACTGGAGCGATACCCGACGGATCGACCGGGCGGACCATGGCCACATGGTGGCCTTCGAGCCGCCCGGTCACCGCCATCAGCGCCATCCGCTCGGCGTCGGCGTCGGCCGGCACCCGCGGCGGGCCGAGATCCAGCGTGCGGCGCAGCTCGGCGAGCACCGCCTTCTTGCGCGACTTGTGGCTGTGCAGCTCGAGGCACGCCGCGCCCAGGCCGACCCGCTCCAGGCGGCGGTGCACCACGTCGAGGGCGGCCATCTTCTCGGCGACGAACAGCACCCGCTCGCCCCGGGCCACCGCCTGCGCGATCAGGTTGGTGATGGTCTGCGACTTGCCGGTGCCCGGCGGGCCCTGGATGACGACGTCCCGCCCCCCGGAGACGAGCTGCAGCGCGGCCGACTGCGAGGTGTCGGCGTCGACGACCTCGATCGGGCTGGCCATGTCGACCGTCTGCTCGGGCAGGGGGGTGTCCTCGCCCGCCGAGAAGCCCCCCCCGAGCACCGCCCGCACGACGCGGTGGGCGTGGGGGGCGCCGCCGTCGGGCCAGCCGGCGGGGTCCAGGTCGCGGTACAGCAGGAAGCGCTTGGAGTCGAAGAGCCCCAGCGCCATCTCGTCCGGCGCCAGCCGCCAGCCCGGCCGCCGGGCGATGCGGGGGGCCAGCTCGTCGAACCACGCTTGGGGATCGAAGCCCTCCTGCACGTCGGGCAGCGGCAGATCGAACCCGTGCTCGGCCCGCAGCAGCGCCGCCAGCGAGAGGTTGCCCCCGATGTCCTCCTCGCTGTGGCGTACGGTGTAGCGGCAGCGGGCGTTGGTGCGCTCGAGCATCGCCGGGACGAGCAGCAGCGGCGAGCGCAGATCGGTGTCGCCGTGGCGCCAGTGCAGCATGCCCAGCGCCAGCGCGAGCGCGTTGTGGCCCTGCTCTTCGATCAGCGTGCGGGCGGCGTGGGCGGTGTTCACCAGCCGCCGCTGAAGGGCGGGGGAGCGGTAGGGGGTCTGGAGGTGGTCGTCGACGTGGCGCCCCGCCGGGCCCGTACGCTGGGGCTGGGCCAGCGGATCGCCCGCCGGGTGGGCCTCGGCGGGCAGGAAGTCCATCGCCCGCCCCTCGCTCACCAGGATGCGCCACACCGCCGCCGCGCGCTCGTCGACGACCGCCAGCCCCCGCGAGGCGGGGATGCGCAGCCGCACCAGGGGGTTGGCCAGCCCCGGGTCGAGCAGCTCGGCCCGGGCGGCGGCGACCGCGGCGGCGATGGGATCGGTGGGCTCCACCCGACGCAGTGTGGCCCTTGTCCCGGCCCCCGCGCAAGCGCCGTGTCACCGAGTGTGACGGCGCGACGGCCGGCTGTCACGCGGAGGCCGGGGCGTCGCGGGCGGGCGTGACAGAGCGCGCCCGAGCCCGGCCGGGTCCGTCCGAGCGGGGCCGGGTGGCCGCCGCCTCGGCGGTGTGGCTGGTTTGCGTTGCGCGGGGACGATACAGTGCATCCCATGGCTGCGCCGGTGATCTTCCTCGACCTCGACGGTACCTTGATCGGCCCCCCCGGGGACGTGCACCCCGAGGTCTGGCCCGCGCTCGACGCGGCCCGCGATCGGGGCACCGCCCTGTGCGTCTGCACCGGCCGCCCGAGCGGGGGCCTCGCCAGCCGCATCGCCCGCCGGCTGGGCCCCACGCTGCCCCACATCTTCCACGGGGGCGCGGTCATCCTCGACGGCGACGGGGGCGTGGCCCGGGCCGAGACGCTGCCGGTGGTCGCGGTGCGGTCCATGGTCGAGCGGGCCCGGCGGGAGGGGCTGACCCTCGAGCTGTACACCCCCGACGCGATCTGGGTCGACGCGGTGACCGCGGTGCACGCCCGGCACCTGCGCCTGCTCGACGTCGAGGGCCGCGTCGGTGATCTGCTCGCCCTCGCCGAGGGGGGGCACATCGTCAAGGCGCAGTGGATCGTCTACGACGCCGATCTGGCCGAGGACCTCGCCGACACCGTCGATTCGACGTGCTTCGCCGCCCGGGGGGACAGCCAGGCGATGTCCCGGGCCCGGTTCGTGACGATCACCCGGGCCGGCATCGACAAAGGGGACGCGGTGCGCCACGTCGCTCGCACCCTCGGCGCCGATCCCGCCGCCTGCGCCGCGGTGGGGGACAGCACCGGCGACGTGCCGATGCTCGAGGCGGTCGGCCTGCCGTTCGTCACCGCCGACGCGCCCACCCGCCTGCGCGCTCGCTTCCCGGTGATCCCCTCGGTCCGGGAGCACGGCATCCTCGAGGTGCTCGGCGCCGACCGGGGCTGCTGACGCGCCCCCGACGGCTCGGATCGCGGCCGCCCGGGGGTCTCCGATCCACCGGATGGGCCCCGTTCCGTAGCCCGTAGGCAGTATTCCTCATACACGGCGAAGAGTTGCCCGCAGAGATCAACGGTTCGTTGAATCCGATCCCGTTTTGGTGTTTCACTGCCAGCGGATTGCTCCCGTCGGCTTGTCCGTAGTCGACGGATCGAATCGTCCGGGGGAGAACGATCGTGACGCGAAGTGCACGTGTATCGTGGATCTGCGCCTTTCTCGCGTGGGTCGCAGTGGGTTGTACCGAAGACAACGAGATCGAGCCGGTGATCGACGCCGCGCTGCCCGAGTGCAGCGGCGACGAGACCCGGGAGTGTGTCGTCGAAGGGGGCTGTCTGGGGACGCAGACCTGCCAGGGCGACAGCTTCGGGGCCTGCGAGGCGCCGCCCGAGATCTGCGACGGCGTCGACAACAACTGTGATGGCGAGGTCGACGAGGGCTTCGAGGGCCTCGGTGATCCGTGCACCGGGGGCGAGGGCGCCTGCGTCGACAAGGGGTGGAACGTCTGCAACGCGGCCGGCGACGGCGTCGAGTGCAACGCCGTCCCGGGCGATGGCACCGACGAGGTCTGCGACGGGATCGACAACGACTGCGACGGCGAGGTCGACGACGACGTGCCGGTCGGCATGGCGTGCGAGACCGGTCGCCTCGGCGTCTGCGGCGCCGGCACCACGGCCTGCGCGAACGGCGACACCGTCTGCGAGCCGGCGGCCATGCCCACCGACGAGATCTGCGACGGCATGGACAACGACTGCGACGGCCGCACCGACGAGGGCGAGCTCGGCGGCGATCTGGCCCAGCCGTGCTACGACGGCCCCGAGGGCACCGAGGGCGTGGGCGCCTGCGCCGCCGGGATCCAGCTCTGCACCGACGGCACCTTCGGCGCCTGCGTGGGCGCGGTGACCCCCGGCGACGAGATCTGCGACGGCGTGGACAACGACTGCGACGGCGAGACCGACAACGCCGCCGACGTCGAGTGCGTGTGCGTGCCCGGCGACACCCAGCCGTGCTACGGCGGCCCCGAGGGCACCGAGGGGGTCGGCGTCTGCGTCGGCGGCACCCAGACCTGCCTCGAAGACGGCACCGGCTACGGCGAGTGCGAGGGCCAGCGGATGCCCGGCACCGAGCTGTGCGACACGCTCGACAACGACTGCGACGGTGAGGCGGACAACGCCGTCGGCGTCGGTGAGGACTGCACGGTCGGTCAGGGCGCCTGCGCGGCGACCGGCACCCGGGTCTGCGATCTGGAGAGCGGCCAGGTGGTCTGCGACGCCGAAGAGGGGCTGCCCGAGGACGAGATCTGCGACGGCATGGACAACGACTGCGACGGCATGATCGACGACGTGCCCGGCGCCGGCGAACCGTGCACGGCGGGCGACGGCGCCTGCCTCGCCCGGGGCGTGCAGGTGTGTGACCCCGACGCGGGTGAGCTGGTCTGCGGCGCCGAGCCCGGTGAGCCGGGCGTCGAGACCTGCGACGACATCGACAACGACTGCAACGGCATCGTCGACGACGCCCCCGGCGTCGGCGTGGCCTGCGAGGTCGGGATCGGCCTGTGCCGCTCGACGGGCGTCGCGGTCTGCGACACCGGGACCGGCGAGGTCGTCTGCCCGGCCACCGAGCAGGATCCCACCCGGGAGTACTGCTTCACCGGTCTGGACGAGGACTGCGACGGCGAGGTCGACGAGGACGACTGCATCATCCCCTGCGAAGAGGACGGCGACTGCGGCGTGGGCAGCATCTGCCTCGACGGCGCCTGCGCGCCCGGCGACTGCCGGGGCGACGACGAGTGCGACGAGGGCGAGCTGTGCCTCGACAACCTCTGCACCGAGGCCGACTGCCGGGTCGACGAGGACTGCGAGGGCGAGCAGATCTGCAGCCTGAACACCTGCATCGACGTGCCCGGTGAGTGCCTCGATCCGCCGACCATCGGCTTCGGCGTCGTCACCGGCACGACCGTCGGCGCCGGCGCGGACTTCGGCGGGAGCTGCGCCCCCGCCTCGCAGGACGTCGTCTTCCGCTTCGATCCCGAGGGCTACACCGGCCCGATCTGCGTGACGACCGACGGCTCGGACTACGACACCAAGCTGCACGCCCGCAGCGACTGCGCCCGTCAGGAGAGCGAGCTCGGCTGCTCGGACGACGACGGCCTGGGCCTCGACTCCGAGCTGCAGCTCGATGTCGACGGCGAGGCCTTCATCATCGTCGACGGGCACCTCGACCGCACCGGCAACTTCGTGCTGACGGTCACCGAGGGCCCCTGCGCCTGCCGGGCGGATGGCGACTGCGCCGAGGGCGAGACCTGCCGCCTGGGCGCCTGCGTGGCCCCCGAGTGCGGCGACGGCTACGTCGAGGGCGGCGAGCAGTGCGACGACGGCAACGCCGAGGCCGGTGACGGCTGCTCGGACGCCTGCGAGGTCGAGGCGGGCTACACCTGCGACGAGGCGACCGGCGACTGCGCCGAGGTGGGCGGGCTGTTCGACGACGACGTGCGCAGCGAGCCCGGCGCGCTGCTGCCCGAGAACGGCATCGCCCCCGGCGGCGACGCCTTCGAGAACGACTGCGGCGCGGGCGAGGTGATCTACGGCGCCGAGGCCGCCGTCGGGCTCGGCATCGAGCGTATGCGGGCCCTGTGCGCGAACTTCGAGTTGGGCGGGGCCACCTTGGTGCTCGACCCCGACGGGGACAGCGGGCCGGTCGGCGTCGCCGACGCCGAGTTCAACGCCCGGGTCGTCTGCCCGCCGAATCACGCGGTCGTGGGCTACGTGGCCTACCTGCCGGCGGGCGTGAGCCTGCTGTGCAGCCCGGTGAGCCTCGAGGACGGCCGGCTGGTCTTCGGCGAGCCGGTCGAGAGCGACGCGCTCGGCGCCCCCGGCCTCGAGGCCGCCCGCGAGACCTGCCCCGACGGTCAGGCGGCCGGCGCGCACGCCGGTCGGGCCGACGAGGACGGGGTCTACGCCTTCTCGCTGCGCTGCGACGCCTACCTCGACCAGTGCGAGGGCGGCTCGACCTGCGAGATGATCGGCGACTGCATCGACGACGAGGACTGCGAGGGCGGTGAGTCGTGCGTCGACTTCTTCTGCGACCTCGTCGAGATCTGCGACAACGGCATCGACGACGAGGGCGACGGGCAGACCGACTGCGAGGACGAAGACTGCGCCTTCGATCCCGCCTGCCTCGCCCCGGTGGGCTCGTGTGAGGCGCCGACGGTGCTGGTCGGGCCGGGCGTGGTCGAGGGCGACACGAGCGGTCAGCCGGCGAACTTCACCGAGACCGACCCCGACTGCGTGACGGTGGCTCCGGGCCAGGCGCTCAGCGCCGAGGCGGTCGTCGAGTTCACCGCGCCGGCCGACGGGACCTACTGCTTCTCGATGGCCGGCTCGGAGTTCGACACCGTGCTCTACGTGCGGGAGAACGTCTGCGACGATCCGGCGGCCGAGATCGCGTGCAACGACGACAACGGCGCGATCACCGGCAACTTCACCCGCTCGGCGTTGGACATCGAGGCGGTGGCCGACTCGACCTACTACGTGATCGTCGACGGCTTCGGCGAGGGTCGCGAGGGGCGGTTCACCCTGACGGTGACCGAGGGCCCCTGCGCGCCGCCGCCGCCGCCCGAGATCTGCGACAACGGCGAGGATGACGACGGCGACGGTCTGACCGACTGCGAGGACGTCGACGACTGCGGCGACGACCCGTTCTGCAACCCGGTCGGCTGCGTGCCCGACGAGTTCGAGGCCGAGGAGCCGGTCGTCATCGAGCCGGGGGCCTATGAGGGGCTGACCCTGTGCGCCGCCGATCTCGAGGGCCCCGACCGGTTCCTGGTCGACCTGTGCCCCGGCGGTACGCTGCGGGTGACGGTCGCCCACGACCCGGCGGCCGCCTCGGTGCTCAACCTCGGCTTCTTCGAGGAGGACGATCCGCGGGTGGCTCAGGAGTCTGAGGGCGGCGTCGCCACCGGTGAGATCGTCAATGACACGCCGTTCCCCCAGGGGGCGTTCGTGATCGACGGTGAGCCCGACCTGGTCTACGACCTGCTCGTCGAGGTCGAGGGCTGCGATGGGCCGGTCGAGATCTGCGACAACGGCGTTGATGACGACGACGACGGCCTGATCGACTGCGACGACGACGACTGCGCCGACGACCTCGAGGCGTGCCCGCCGGAGCCGGTCGGCTCGTGCGAGGCGCCGACGGTGCTGGTCGGCGCGGGTGTGGTCGAGGGCAACACCGAGGGGCAGCCGGCGAACCACGTCGAGACCGACCCCGACTGCGTGACGGTGGATCCGGGTCAGGCGCTGAGCGCCGAGGCGGTGATCGCGTTCCAGGCCCCGGCCGATGGGACCTACTGCTTCTCGACCCGGGACTCGGCGTTCGACACGGTGCTGTACGTCCGCCAGGACGCCTGCGACGACCCGGCGGCCGAGATCGCGTGCAACGACGACAACTTCGCGATCGCGGGCGGCACCCGGTCGGCGCTGAGCATCGACGCGGTGGCCGCCTCGACCTACTACGTGTTCGTCGACGGCTTCGCCGAGGGCCGCGACGGCGAGTTCACCCTGACGGTGACCGAGGGCGAGTGCGCCCCGCCGCCGCCCCCCGAGGTCTGCGACGACCGGATCGACAACGATCTGGACGGCCTGACCGACTGCGAGGACGTCGACGACTGCGCCGACGACCCGTTCTGCCAGCCGTTCGTCTGCGTGCCCGACGAGTTCGAGGGCCCCGACGCGGCGGCGCTGCTGCCCGACCTCTACGAAGATCTGACGATCTGCGCGGCGGACGGCCCCCCCGAGGACGGCTTCACGGTCGCGGTGTGCCCCGACGGCGCCGTCCGGGCCACGCTCACCGCCGGCCGGGACGTGCCGATGGTGCTCATCATGGGCTTCGAAGGCGACGTCGTGCCCCAGGTGCTCCAGCCGACCGACCCCGACGGGGTGGCCACCGGCGAGGCGACCAACCTGATCGGCGCCGAGGACGCGTTCGTCCTGGTGCAGTCCGAGGGCGAGACCGACTACGACCTCGAGATCGAGGTGCTCGGCTGCGAGCCGTGCGGCAACGGCGAGCTCGACGAGGGCGAGCAGTGCGATGACGGCAACCAGGAGAACGGCGACGGCTGCGACGCGCTGTGCACCATCGAGGACTTCGCCGCGGTGGTGCCGGTCGACTCGATCGACGGCGGCTTCGCCGAGGGCAGCGCCGACAACATCTTCTTCACCGTCTACAACGACCCGACCCGGCTGCGCGCCGAGAACAGCGACGGCGCCGGGGGCTGCCCCGGTGACGCCTTCCTCGAGCTGTTCCCGCTCGACGCCGAGGGCAACCGCGGCGCGCGGATCGCGAGCGATGACGACGACGGGATCGGCGTCTGCTCGCTGCTGGAGGTGAACGACCTCGCGCCGGGCGACTACGTGCTCGTCTCGCGGGGCCTCGGCAACCGCGAGCTGGCTGCGCTGACGACCGACTACCGGATCGACGTGGACGTGTCGGCCGGCGGGACCTACGACGGCGGGGTCGAGGTCGGGGGCTACAACCTCTTCGCCCTCGACATCGACGGCGCCGCCGGGGTGTCGCTGGAGACCACCGGCGCCGACGGCTGCCCGGGTGACCTCGCCATGCGGCTGTACGGCTTCGACGAGAACGGCGACCGGGTCGAGCTCGCGTTCGACGATGACGACGGGGTCGACTTCTGCGCGCTCATCGAGGCCGACCTCGAGGCCGGCGCCTACGAAGTCGAGGTCGAGGAGCTGGATCGGGACGAAGCGGTGCCCGCTCTCCAGCTCGTCGTCACCTTCGACGACGGGGTGTGCGGCGACGGCGTCGTCAACCGGGGCGAGGGCTGCGATGACGGCGGGGTCGAGCCGGGCGATGGCTGCGACGATCTGTGCCAGGTCGAAGACGGCTTCATCTGCGACGAGGACGGCTGCCGGCCGTTCGAGTGCGACGCCGACGGCGACTGCCCGGCGAACACCGCCTGCAACCTGGAGAACAACCTCTGCGAAGAGATCCCCGGGTGCGACGACGGGGGCAACGAGCCCAACGACAGCCGTGAAGAGGCGACCCCGGCTGAGCCCGGGGTCTACCCGGGGTTGGTGCTGTGCCGGGGCGACCAGGACTTCTACGCCATCGAGGTCTGCGCCGGGGGCACGCTGGACGTCACGATCGACTTCGCCGGCGCCGACGGTGACGTCGACATGGTGCTGCAGGACGCCGACGGCAACGAGCTGGACGGCAGCCGGGGCTTCGGCGACCAGGAGAGCGTGACCTACACCGCCGACGGCGTCGACCCGGAGACGGTCTACGCCCGGGTCTACCTCGCCCAGAACACCTACGATCTGACGGTGACCATCGAGGGCTGCCTGCCCCCGGGGGTCTGCGGCGACGGGGTGCTCAACCCGGGCGAGGGCTGCGATGACGGCGGGGGCGAGCCGGGCGATGGCTGCGACGATCTGTGCCAGGTCGAAGACGGCTTCATCTGCGACGAGGACGGCTGCCGGCCGT